>NZ_DEMB01000008.1:227050-231377 GCF_002354675.1 Oceanicaulis sp. UBA2681
AGCGCGTAGATCAGCTTCAACATCCAGGTGAAGCGTTTGGGAAAGGTGATCTCGAACCCTTTACGGTTCATCCCTTTGCAGATGCGCTTGGCCGCGGTTTCCGCGCTCACCATGAAGGGTTTGGGGAAGGCGTTGTCATCCTGAGCCGGGGTGTCGACAAACCCTGGCGTGACGCACTGAACCGTCACCCCATAGCGATGAAGCTCAATGGCGAGCCCCTCGGCCATGTTCAGAAGCCCTGCCTTGGTCGCCCCGTAAGCGGTCGCGGTGGGCATGCCGCCAAATGCTGTGGCGGACGACACGATCACCAGCTGGCCTTTGCCACGCTCGCAAAAGCGCGGGGTCAGCGCGCAGACGCACGCGGCCGCACCCTTCAGGTTCACATCAAATGTCTTGGCGTAATCCTCAAAGCGCGGGTTTTCCGCCTCGATCGAGATATAGACGCCGGCATTGAGGATCGCCCGTGCGATCGGTCCATGGTCAGATTCAATTTGAGCGAGTGCGGCGGAGACGGCGCGATCATCACTGATATCCACGGGATAGGCGAAGACCTGACCGGGGTGGCGTCGCGCCAGCGCATCGAGCTTGTCTTCGCTGCGGGCCGAGATCGCCACGCGCCAGCCTTCCTTGACCAGATCGGCGAGCAAGGCTTCGCCGATCCCGGAACTCGCGCCGGTGAGCCAGCACACGCCATCAGCAGGCGTCGGTATTGAAGGCGCTGTCATGGTGTTCAGTCCTTACTCGGCAATGCCGATGCGTTTGAAAAATCGTTGGCTATCTGCGGCGATGGCATCGGTCTTTTCGTCCGTCATCCGATCCAGCGTCTTGTAGATCATGGATAAACGGTGATTGCCCTTCAGCCGTTCCCGATTCTCGATCAGGAAGTTCCAGTACAGATAGTTGAACGGGCACGCTTTTGGCCCGTTTTTCTTGGTCACTGCATAGCTGCAGGATTTGCAGCTATCGCTCATCTTGTTGATATAACTTCCTGATGCGGCGTACGGTTTGGTCGCCATCAAACCGCCATCGGCATAGAGCGCCATGCCGTGGGTATTGGGCGCTTCCACCCATTCATAGGCGTCCGCGTATACGGCGAGATACCAGTCATTGACCGCCTTGGGATCAATACCGGCAAGCAACGCGAAGTTTCCTGTCACCATCAGCCGTTGAATATGATGCGCATAGGCGTGTTTGCGGGTCGTGGTGACGACATCACGCACGCACGCCATGTCGGTGTCCGCTGTCCAGTAGAAGTCAGGCAGCGGACGCTTGGCCTCAAGCGCATTGCGCTCAAGATAGTCCGGCATGAACCGCCAGTAGATTCCGCGAACATATTCACGCCAGCCCAGGATTTGCCGAATGAAGCCTTCCACCGCGTTCAGCGGGGCGTCGCCCTTTTCATAGGCCGCCTCCGCCTTTCGGCAGGCCATGAGTGGGTCGAGAAGGCCGATATTGAGATAGAGCGCGATGACAGAGTGAAACAGGAAGGCCTCGCCCTGTTTCATGGCGTCCTGGTAATCGCCAAAGCTGGGCAGGCCGTTGTGTAAAAACCAGTCCAGTTGCGCGTCCGCATCTTCGGCCGTGACGGCGTAACCAAAGGGTTCAAGATCGCCGAATTGATCAGGAAACTGTTCCGCGACCAGCTCAATGACCTGCCGGGTCATCGCATCAGGCTCGATCCAGGCGCGCTCGGGAAGGGTCACACCAGCGGGTAGTGATTTGCGGTTGTCCTGATCAAAATTCCATTGCCCGCCAACGGGCTTGTCGCCCTCCATCAAGAGGCCCGTCTCCCGGCGCATCTCACGATAGAAATACTCCATGGTCAGGCGCTTGCGTCCGTCCGCCCACGCGTCAAACCGGTCCAGCGAACAGATAAAACGGTCGTCGCGACGGATTTGAACGGGTAGATCAAAAGCGTCCGACCAGCTCTCCATATCCGTCTTCAGACGATATTCGCCCGGAGAGGTGGTGACGACCGTGTCAAAGGCCTGCGTCTCAAGCGCCCGAGCTACTTCTGATTTCAAAGCGCCGGTGTTCTCAGGATCGTCAAACCTCACATAGCGCACGGACTTGCCGCCCCCTTCCAGGCTGGAAGCGAAATGGCGCATGGCGGAGAAGATGAAGGCGATCTTCTTGGCGTGATGAGGGACGTATGACGCTTCTTCAGCAACCTCCGCCATCAGTATCAGATCGCCATCGCTATAATCAGCTAGGCTGGCGATGGATGCGCTGAGCTGATCGCCGAGAACAAGTCTGAGCGCAGGCATCAGCCCCTCAAAGGATCAGCACGGCGTTCATAGCGAATGGTCTGGCCCCTCGCCTCAAACTGGCAGCCGGCCCAGCGACCGTTTTCATCATACCACAGGTCCACGGTCAGATCGCTGGAGAGCCGATAGCGATGGGCGGTGATACTCGCGCCATCGGCCGCCAGCATTTCCTCGCCCAGATAATCCACCGTCACATCCAGCTCACTGCCATGTTCGGTGTTCAGGATGTCGTAGGCGCCTGTGCGATAGCCGCGCCAGTGCGAGCTGGGCAGAACCGAGAGCGGAAACTCCAGTGAAATTGCGCCCGCATCCGGGGTTTCACCCTCCACATCCAGACCCTCATTGGTGGTTTGAGCCTGCACACGATAGGTCTCGCCATCCTTGAAGGTTTCTGCGTTCAGTCCGATCAGCTGGCCTTCACGCCAGCGCTCAGTGGATTGGTGCTCATAGCGAAAGACGGTGATCGGCCCCAGACCGGCGCGAAGCTCGATGTCGACGGAGACCAGCAAATCATCGCCGTCCTGCTCAAAATGGACGGCGTGCGTGCCCATACGCTTGTCGCCATCGCGATAGACATCAAAGACAATGCTCTCGCCCGCGTTCGGCATGGGATTGGGCGAAGGCGCGTTATCAGCGGAGCCCCATGCGGCGCTCGTCAGCACAGCGCCTGCGCTCAAGGTCGTCATGATCAGTCGCAGCATGGTGAAACCTCCAAACAAAGGATCAGGACCGGTCCCAGCCCAGGACGCGGCTGGCCAGTGAGATGACCGGGTGTGTGAACTGCAGGCGCCCCATTTCAACCGACAGGCAAATGCAAGGACCGTCCGCATGAGCGCGAGGATTATGCGTCAGGGACGGATCGGCATGACAAACATCGCCCGCGCGATAATCCGCGTGGCCGTCATTGAAACCACCCTTCAACACCAGGGTCAGCTCTTCAGCCTGGTGAGTGTGTTCGGCGACGCCGCGCCCGGACGGCAGGCTGAGAAGGCGCACATGAACGCCATCTTCTTCCAGCGTCTCAAGCGGCATTTCCTGAATTCCGCCCATCTTGTTCATCCAGATGGGATGCGGATGGTCGCTCAAGACACGCTTGAGAGTATCGGGCAGGTCCAGGTTCATTTGATCAGATAGACGCGGACGCTGAGTAGCGGGAGCATGCGAGAAGCCGCCCAGTTTTTGAGACAAAGCCTCAAAGGCGCCGATATTCATGGCGGCCGGCTCTGTGTCTTCAAGCAGACCGCCCATGACGTGCTCAGCCTGATGCAGCAAGGTGTAGGCGCTTGCATTCATCTCTGCGTGGCAGGCGGCGAGAACCTGCACCGCTTTGGGCGCTGCGCCGCTGGCCACGTCCACCATCCATGCTGCGTCAAGCGTATGCATTTCGGTCACTCCAATTGTTCTTATCTTCTTACGCAGACGCGACGAAAACGGATCACGCCTGTGTTAAGGCGAGCCCGTTTGATTGCAGCCAGCTCAGACAGCTCCTAACTTGGCGCTCAGAACGCTGAAAAGAGGCTCGCCATGATCCCCCGCCCCGCCCGCTCTGTCATTGATCTCATCGGCGATACGCCGCTCCTTCGTCTAAACAAGGTGTCTGACGCAACAGGATGTGAAATCCTGGGCAAGGCCGAGTTCCTCAATCCGGGCGGATCGGTGAAGGATCGTGCGGCGCTTGGCATCATACGCGAAGCGGAAGCCAGCGGCGCGCTCAAACCGGGCGGGACCATTGTGGAAGGCACCGCCGGCAATACCGGCATCGGCCTGGCCATGGTCGGACGCGCTTTGGGCTACAAGGTGGTGATTGTCTTTCCGCGCACCCAGTCACGGGAGAAAGCGGACGCCATCCGCCTGATGGGCGCCCAGCTGATCGAAGTGGATGCGGTCCCCTATTCCAACCCCAACCATTATGCGCGCTATTCAGGCACGCTGGCGGAAGAGCTGAACGCGACTGAACCCAATGGCGCGATCTGGGCAAACCAGTTTGACAACACCGCCAACCGTCGCGCTCACGCCCAGACCACAGGCCCTGAAATCTGGGAGCAGACCGGCGGCAAGGT
>NZ_DEMB01000008.1:231511-239708 GCF_002354675.1 Oceanicaulis sp. UBA2681
GCAGACCGGCGGCAAGGTGGACGCCTTTGTGGCGGCGGTCGGGTCCGGCGGCACGATTGCGGGCGTGTCTGATGCGCTGAAAGCCAAGAATGACGCCATCAAGATCGCCCTCGCGGATCCCGGCGGCGCGGCGCTTTACGGCTATTACGCCCATGGCGAGCTGAAAGCTGAAGGCAATTCAATCACCGAAGGCATCGGACAGAGCCGCATCACCGCCAATCTGGAAGGCGCTCAAATCGATGAAGCTTTCCGCATTCCGGATGAGGAAGCGCTAGGCATTCTCTATGATCTCGTGATGGAAGAAGGCCTGTGTCTGGGCGGTTCAGCTGGCGTGAATATCGCCGGCGCGGTCCGCCTGGCCCGCAAGATGGGGCCGGGTCACACGATCACGACCATTCTTTGCGACCATGGATCACGCTATCAGTCCAAGCTCTACAACCCCGACTTCTTGCGTGAAAAAGGCCTGCCGACCCCGCCCTGGCTCGATTAGACGGAGCGTTCAGCGCACGGGCGGAGCATACAGCAGCCCGCCCTGGTTCCATTGGGCGTTCAGTCCCCGCTCTAGCTGAAGCGGGGACGCTTCACCCAGATTGCGTTCGAACATCTCGCCATAATGGCCACCTGCAGCGATCGCTCGCCGCGCAAAGTCCTCGTCAACACCGAGACTTAAGGCGATATCTTCATCCAATCCCAGAAGTCTGCGGACTTCCGGACGGTTTGATATCTGGCCCGGCTCTGAGAGCTGGCTTTGCGTAACCCCGTATTCTTCGGCCGCAATAAGCGCCATCAGCACCCATTCCACCGCCATTTCGAACCGGGGATCGCCGGCTTTCACCACGGGCGTCAGCGGCTCCTTGGAAATGACGTCAGGCAGGACCATGTGCCGGTCGGGTTCAGTGAGGCTGCGTCTGAAGCCGGCCAGGCGTGAGACGTCGCTGGTGAACGCATCACATTCCCCCGCCTCATACGCTATGCGGGCGTCCGCGACGGTTTCAACGGATACGGTGGTGAAGTTCAGCCCGTAGCGTTCTGAATAATCGTCGAGATTGAGCGCGCTGGTGGTCTCGGGCTGCACGCAGATGCGCGCGCCGCTCAGCTCCTGCGCTGAGGTCAGGCCCAGGTCGGCCGGGGCCAGAAAGCCTTGGCCATCGTAATAATAGACGCCTGTAAATCGCACTGCTTGAGTGGCTGCCCGCGACAAGGTCCAGCTGGTGTTGCGCAACAGGATGTCCACATCGCCGTCCCGCAAGGATTGAAACCGGTCGAGGGTTGTTGTCGGCACAAACTGGGTGCGGTCGGGATCGCCAAGAAAAGCGGCGGCGTAGGCGCGGCAGAGATCGACCTCGAACCCGCTCCACACGCCGTTTTCGTCAGTTTCTGCAAACCCCGTCAGCCCGGTGTCGACGCCGCATCTGAGCACGCCGCGGTTCTGTATATCGGCCATGTGCGAGCGGGACGCCGCCACATCGCTTTGGGAAACCGCGAAGCCCAATGCAAACGCTGTCGCTCCTTTTACGAGGCGACGCGGGTCCATCAGGTCGAACAAAGACGCTGGCGTCATCGGTCCAACCGCCTTACATGCTGAAATCAATACCTCAGGTGTAACGAAGAGAAGGGAGCGCGTCGACATGAAACGCGACACCCGACTGATCCATTCCGGTCAGCCCCGCCGCAGCGACGATCTGGTCAACCCGCCGATCGAGCGCGCCTCGACCGTCGTCGCGCCTTCAACGGCCGAGCTGTACAGCCCCACACCGCCCCGTCGGCATTACGGGCGCGGCGGGTTAAGCCCGAACACCGAACTCCGTGACGCGATCGCTCAGCTTTATGCAGCGGACCACGTGGCGCTGGCGCAGTCCGGTCTGGCGAGCGTGATCCTGGCGCTTCGCACGGCCCTGCCCGAGCAGCCTTCAGGCATGCAGGCGTTGATCACTGATTCCGCCTACGGACCGGTGCGGCGCTTCTGTGATGAAGAATTGCCGCGCTATGGCGTGACGCCAGTCTATTACGACCCGCGTATTGGCGCAGACATCTCGACTTTGCTCGCCAAACCGACCGCGCTCGTGCTTCTGGAAGCTCCCGGATCCTTGACGTTTGAGGTGCAGGACATCGCCGCCATCGCCCGCGCAGCCCGAGACGCCGGCGCCGCCAGCGTGATCGACGATACCTGGAGTGCGGGCCTGTTGATGAATCCGCTTGAGCTGGGCGTGGATTACGCGGCCCAGGCGCTGACCAAATATGTCGGCGGGCATTCCGATTTCCTGATGGGTGCGGTCGCTGCACGCGGAGACGCGGCGGCGCGCCTGAAAGACAAGGATGTGCTGTTCGGCGGCCATGTCTCGCCGGATGACGCTTATCTTTGCCTGCGCGGTTTGCGGACATTGTCCTTGCGGATCGAACGCTCCGGCGCTTCTGGTCTCGCCATCGCCCGCCAACTCGTGGCGCATCCCAAGGTCGCGCGGGTCCTACATCCAGGTCTTGAGAGTCATCCTGACCATGCCTTGTTCAAGCGCCAGTTCAACGGCTCATCGGGCTGTTTTGCGTTTGTGCTGGACGGGATGGACGCGCGGGCGGGCGAAGCGATTGCAGAGTCTCTGCATCTGTTTCGCCTGGGGTTCAGCTGGGGCGGCTATGAAAGCCTGATCCTGCCCTGCGACCGCCAGATCCGGCGCACCGCCGTGCCCTGGACAGCCGAAGGCGCCCTGCTGCGCCTGTCTGTGGGACTTGAGGATGTGGACGACCTCTGGGCGGATCTGGCTCAGGCGCTTGGCTGAGAGTCAGACCCGCCCTGAAGGCGTCTAGCCGTGCACTTCCAGGAGCGGCACGCGAGAGGCGCGCAAGGCCGGGAAAAAGCCGCCCAGCAAGCCCACCAGCAGCGCCAGGACCACCCCGTTCACCACCGCTGCGGGCGTTACCGCGAACGAGAACACCACTTGTGTGAAGCTGCCGCCAAGGGTGGATGCGCTCACACCGTCAAAGACGAAATAGGTGATCAAGGCCCCTACAAGGCCGCCGATAAAGGCGAGCATCAGGGACTCCACCAGCGTTCCCACAAAGGCGGCGAAACCTGAAAAGCCCAAAGTCCGCAAGGTGGCGATCTCGCGAATGCGCGAATCCACCGAGGCGTACATGGCGTTCCACGCCCCGGCGAGCGCGCCGACGGCCATGATGATTGCCAAAGGCCAGCCCAGATACATGATCAGATTGGACAACCCACCCGCTGATTGGGCGAAGAAGTCCTTCTCCGTTTCTACATCGAGATCCAGACGCGGTTCGTTTTCCACATAGTCCTGAAGTTCGGTCAGGCCGGTTTCGCCATCAAGCTCTACCCGGATCGACTGATAGCTCGCGCCGCGTTGATAGAGGTTCTGGACCGTGCCGATATCGGCCCAGATCTCGGAATCAAAGACTGAACCGCCGGTCGAGAAGATGCCGACAATGCGCCATTCATTGGGGCCCATGCGGATGGTGGAGTTCAGATCGAAACCGGAGAACTCCCGGATCACGCCCTCGCCCACCACGATCTCGTTGGAGCCTTCGGCGAACATGCGGCCCTGAACGATCTGGAAGTTTTCGCGCAGGCGCGGCGCCATCTCATCCACGCCCCGCAAGGACAGGCTGGCGTCATTGCCGGTCGAGCGTTTGGTCGCGTCGGTGATGACATACAGCTCGGCCGACAGAATGGCGTTCCCTTCCGCATCCCGCGCCACGCCGGGTGCGGTTTCGATCAGGCGCACCGTATCCCGTCCAAAGCCGGAATTGAGTTCAGCTTGAGCGCCAGAGCGCAAAAGGACGGCGATCTGCTCTGATCCGGTCCCGCTGACGGTGGCGCGGAAGCCGTTGGCCATGGCGAGGAAGCCCAGAAGGACGCCCACCACCAGAGCGATGGAGAGGATGGTCGCCAGCGACATGCCCCAGCGTTGCGGGATGGAGCGCAGATTGATCGAGGTGACCGCAAGAATTTGCGAGATCATGGCGATTACTCCTTACCCAAAGCGTCGACGATTTTCAGACGCATGGCGTTGAGGGCCGGTACAAACCCGGTCAAGAGACCGAAGGCGATCATCAGGCCAAACGCCTGGATCCAGGTGTCTCGGCCCACTCCAAGGCCCGGCAATTGCCCGCCTGCGACCTGGGCGATGCCGCTGAGCAGGAGCACGGCGGCCCCCAGTCCCAACAAGCCTCCGACCAGGCTGAGGAGCACTGATTCCGACAACACATGGGTGAAGATGCGCGAGGATGAGAAACCAAGCGTCTTCATGACGCCCACTTCCTTGGTCCGTTCATTGATCGCCATCACCATGGTGGTGCCCACGATCATCAAAATGGTGGCGAAGGCCGCGCTGACGACAAGGCTCAGGATCAATCCGATATTGCCCAGCTGTTCGACAAACGCCTGGGAAAACGCGGCTTCGGTGGTGGTTTCGGTTTCAGCCGGCGAGTTGGCGAACATGTCGTCAATCCGCTGAGACACCGCATCATTGATCGCTGGATCCCCTGTCAGCATGATCATCCAGCCGATCTGGTCACGATTGAAGGCCAGCGCTTCGTTGTAATAGTCGTACTGCATCAAGAGGTAGTTGGTGGGGAGGTCCTCATCTTCCGTGGTCAGGATCGCGCAGACCTCCACATCCCAGGCGCTGGAGCCGTCCTGCTGCCGCCAGATATTCGAGCTGAGCGGGAAACGATCCCCCACACTCCATTCATACTGTTCGGCGAGATCCGCCCCGACGGCAACGCAATCGCGGCGTTCAGCCAGTGCGGCGCGCTGGTCGGCGGGCAGCTCCAGTTCGGGGTAGACGACCAGATAGCTGTCCATATCCACGACGAATGACTGCACGAAGTTGCGCACGTCCTGGAAATACCCGCCAAACCAGGAGGCGTGCGTGACGGCCTGCACGCCATCCACACCTTCAACCCGACCCCAATAGGCGAAAGGCATGGTCTGGGTGAAATTGATCTTGTTCACCGTCACCAGGCGGTCAGCCCGCGACAGTTCTTCAGAAGAGTTGAGCACCCGGTCGATCGAGGCGAGCGCGCCAAAAATCAGGAAGGCCGTCATGATCGAGAGGATCAGCAGGATCGCGCGGGTTTTCTTCCTGAACAGGGATTTGCGTATGAGCGTGAGGTCATTCATGCCATCGCTCCGGATTCCACAAAGCGCCCTTTATCAAGGTGCAATTCGCGACGGGCGTATTTGGCGGCCGCCGGGTCGTGGGTGACCATGACGATCGTCTTGCCCAGCTCTGAATTGAGCAGCTGCAGCGTTTCAAGGATTTCGTCCGCGGTGGTGCGATCAAGATCGCCGGTCGGCTCGTCACACAACAACACGTCGGGATCGGCGACCAGCGCCCGGGCAATGGCGACACGCTGTTGCTGACCCCCTGAAAGCTGGCGGGGACGGTGTTTGCCGCGATCGGCCAGCTTTACCACTTCCAGAGCGGTCTGAACCCGACGCTTGCGTTCCTTGCCAGACAGATTGGTCAGCAGTAACGGCAATTCCACGTTCTGGGCCGCCGTCAGTGTCGGCATCAGATTATAGAACTGGAAGATGAAGCCCACATGGCTCGAGCGCCATTTGGACAGCTTCGCCTGGCTGAGATTGTCGATCCGGAGCCCGTTGCAGACCACCTGCCCGCCAGAAGGCTTGTCGATGCCGCCCAGCAGGTTGAGCAAGGTTGTCTTGCCAGACCCGGACGGACCCATGATCGCGATGAAATCGCCGCGATTGATGGTCATGGTCAGGTCTTCAAAGATCGCAACGCTCTCTTTGCCGCGGGTATAACGCTTGGAGAGATTTGTGAGTTCGTAGAGCACGTCGGTCATGATCTGTCCCTATCGCCTGGTGCTGAGATCGAAATTCAGTCTTGTTCGAGAAACGTCACGCGGGCGGCCATGTCCGGCAGGACCCGGTCATCACGCTCTCCCAGAGCCACGCGGACGCGGATGGTCGCCCGAGCGCGGTCTGCTGTGGGAATGATGGCTTCCACATGGGCGGGAATGCGCCAGTCCGGGTAAGCGTCCAGAATGGCCTCAACGCGCTGGCCGGCCCGCACACGCTGGATCTGGCCCTCGTTTACATCCACTTCGAGCTCCAGGCTGTCCATGTCGACCAGGGTCGCAATGCCGGTCCGGGTGAAGCCGCCGCCTGCGGATACAGGTGAGAGGATCTCGCCGACTTGCGCGTTCTTGGCGATCACCACGCCGCCAAACGGCGCGCGCACCACATGACGGTCCACATAATCGCGCTGGCTGCGTACGCGCACACGGGCGGCGGCAAGATCCGCACGCGCGGCGCTGAGCTGAGCCTGAAGGCTGTCGAGCTGGGCCTGTTCGGCGGTCCGTCGTGAATCGGTCGCGTAGCCTGAGCTGATCAGCTGTTCTGTGCGAGTCAGTTGCGTGCGCGCTTCAGTCACTTGCGCGGCGAACGATTGCGCCCGCTCGGCTGCAGCCGCCTGCTGAGCTTCAAACAGATCAAGATCGATGCGGGCGCGATCATCATCGAGATAGGCGAGCACTTCGCCCTCCTCGACCACGGCGCCTTCTTCAATCAGCACATCGCGGATGCGGCCCGTGATCTCTGCGGAAACCGTCGCTTGTCGGCGCGCCACCACATACCCGGACGCCACAAGGCCCGAGCTTGGCGCGGGACGCGTTGATGCCGCAGGCGCCACTTCCGGCGCCGTCTCGACCGTTTCAACGCTGCGGTCCGGTCTTTCCGCCGTGACCGCCGGAGCGGGTTCAGCCTTGGGAGAGAAATACCAGGCAGCGCCGGCGCCGCCACCGCCCGCCAGTACAATTGCGACCAGAAGCGCCACCCATCCGGGTCCGCCAGATCCGTGCGACTCCTGGGTTCGCTCAATCGTCAGAGAGTGCAATTGCTCTGTTCGTTCGTCATTCATGCGTCATGCCCCCTGTGCGCTATTCGCGCGAGCAGTGTATCAGTTCCCGCCATGGGCGCTGGAGAAATCGATTAGTCGGTTCCGGCCTCGCCCATGGATTTCACTTAGCCCCTGTCTCCGGGCGCGCGTTAGTGACAGGTGTCACCCGGCGTCAAATCCGTTCAACGCGAAACAAAATAATCAGGGCCGAGTGTTGCGTTGCAGCAAGGGCCGTGTCAGAGCACGGAGCTTGTTTGCCGCTCAATGGCGCAAACTATCTTATCCAGCCGGGATCTATCGTGATGGTCAAAGCCACCCTCAACGCGCTTGTGGAGCGTCTTTCTCTTACCGAGCAAGACGCGAACCTGTCTCTGACCAACCCCAATCGGCTGAAAACCGAAGTGCTGGCCGGTTTGACGGTGGCGTTGGCGCTGGTGCCTGAAGCAGTGGCCTTCGCCTTTGTGGCGGGCGTGCATCCGCTGGTTGGCCTGTATGCGGCTTTTATCGTGGGCCTGATCACCGCGGTGTTCGGCGGCCGTCCGGGTATGATCTCGGGCGCGACGGGCGCGCTGGCGGTCGTGATGGTGGCGCTGGTCGCCGAACATGGCGTTGAATACCTGTTCGCGACCGTCGTGCTGATGGGCGTGCTTCAGCTGGGCGCGGGCATCTTCAAACTTGGCAAATTCATCCGGCTGGTGCCGACCCCGGTGATGCTGGGCTTTGTGAACGGTCTGGCCATCGTGATTTTCCTCGCCCAGCTGGGCCAGTTCCAGGTTCCAGGCTCCGACCATGGCGGCGGCGGTCACGGACTGGCGGGAGGCGACTGGCTGACCGGTGTTCCTCTCATGGTCATGCTGGGACTGACGGGCCTGACCATGCTGATCATCTGGGCGCTGCCCAAATTCACCAAGGCCATCCCCGCGCCTTTGGCGGGCATCGCCATCACCGCCGCCATCGTCATCGGCTTTGGTCTGGACGCGCCGCGCGTGGGCGATCTCGCCAGCATTCAGGGCGGGCTGCCGGGCTTCCACATCCCCACTGTGCCGCTGAATTTCGAAACGCTTCAGATCATTTTCCCCTATGCGCTGGTCCTGGCCGCCATCGGTCTGATTGAAAGCCTTCTGACGCTCAACCTTGTGGGTGAGATGACCGGCAAACGGGGCGGCGCGTCCCAGGAATGTGTGGCTCAAGGCGCAGCGAACCTGGTCACCGGTTTCTTCGGCGGCATGGGCGGTTGCGCCATGATCGGCCAGTCCATGATCAATGTGCAATCGGGCGCGCGCACACGCCTCGCCGCGATCATGGCGGCGCTGTTC
>NZ_DEMB01000008.1:239882-297600 GCF_002354675.1 Oceanicaulis sp. UBA2681
GTGATGTTCATGGTGGTGATCGGAACGTTCGCCTGGAACTCGCTCCGGATCATGTTCAAGATCCCGCGCTCTGATGCGCTGGTGATCGTTCTGGTCACGGTGGTGACCGTTCAGTACGACCTGGCCGTGGCGGTCGTCGCCGGCGTGATCGTATCCGCGCTCGTCTATGCCTGGCGCTCGGCGAAACGTCTGCATATTTCAGCCCATGACAGCCATACGGTTCCGGGCGCGAAAACCTATGAACTGGACGGCCCGCTCTTCTTCGCCTCGACCGACAATTTCAGCGAACTGTTTGATATCGAGAACGATCCGGATGTGGTGATCGTGGACTTCAAACGCTCGCGTGTGGTCGACCAATCCGCTCTACAGGCGATTGAGGACCTGGCGCTGAAATATGAAGCCAGCGGCAAGGAGCTTCGTCTGCGTCATCTGTCTCGAGATTGTCACCAGCTTCTGACGAAAGCCGGTCAGCTGATGATCGATTCCGATGATGATCCGGAATACCAGATCGCGACGGACTATTCGGTGAAGACGGGCGCGTTCGGCGGCGGTCACTAGAGCCGCTATTGGGCTGACCGCCCCATCAGCCAGTAGATGGCGTCGTGGCGCTCTTCAAACAGGCGCATTTCCACGGCGCCGCCGCCGGTGGGGAAGAACCGCGTCCAGGCGTCGACCGTATCCCGGATGCTGTCCTTCACGCCATAGAAGGCATTGAATTGCCGTGTGCGGGACTTGTCGCCGAAATCGCGCGCGCGTTGATTGGCGAAGCTGACAAGATCGGCGGAGGTCAGGGTGATCTCTTCAACCTCTGTGAGATTGATCAAAGTCCGGCCATGGGTCGAGATCGGGCCAACCTGCATATAGGTCATGGCTTCGCGAACCGCCGGCGCATCCATACAGGCCGGATAGATCACTTCCAGAATGTCGCGATCTTCATCGAAGACGAAGCGGAGTCGCCCCTGCCCTGAAATAGTGTCCGACATGACTGCCCCCGTGCCTTCAGCCCATGGCGACCCCGGTAGGACTCGAACCTACAACCGTCGGATTAGAAGTCCGGTGCTCTATCCAGTTGAGCTACGGGGCCTGACCGTCACCCTCATTAGAACGGAACGCCGCATCCTGTGAAGATACGGCGTTGCGGGAAAGGGTCAGTTTTAAGGGCTGCCTTGCGGCGGCTTGGCCTTAGTGCGACCAGGGTTCCTTGCGATCCGCATCGAAATTGGCGGCGTAGGATTTGATCTTGCGCGGGGTTTCGCGCACTTCACGGACCTGGAACGCGATGCCGTAACGCTGTGCGTAAGACACAGCGGCGTCCTTGGTATCGAAATGAAGGTGGATCTGACGGCGGGTGTCGCCGCTGGACGACCAGCCCATCAAGGGGTCGGGACGCTTGGCCATGGCGGGTTCAAACTCCAGCACCCAGTCCTGAGACTTGGCGCGGCCTGATTGCATGGCGGTTTTTGACGGGCGGTAGATCTTCGCGAACATGATTCTCGTCCAGACGTGGCTGTCGACAGTCCTGTCTCACCCAAAGCTTCCTAAGAAGCCCTGAAGATAATGGTCGGGGCGGCAAGATTCGAACTTGCGACCCTCTGGTCCCAAACCAGATGCGCTACCAGGCTGCGCTACGCCCCGACATGCAAACCGTTTAGGGGGCTGCGCCGTCCGGCGCAAGCACCCTAGCGCTGCGGATCTGTTTCTTCCGCAGTCTCATCGGCAGCCATCGGCGCCTCTTCGTCGGAGACATTGTCAAACAGCGGGTGTCGCACCAGGTCGCCCGGCTCGATGCCCAGCTCCAGCGTGCGCCCGCCATTGAGCTCCACCACTGCAATCACGCGATAGTCTGACGACATGGGGCGACGTGAAAACGGCTGCGCCCCGGTGACGATCTTGGCGATCTCGCCATTGGCCCGCACATAGAGAATGTCGAGCGGGATGATCGTGTTCTCCATCCAGATGGAGATGAAATCCTCACGCCCGAAATCAAACAGCATGCCGGCGTCAGGATCCATGGATTCGCGATGCATCAGCCCCCGCTCACGGGAGTCATCGGTGTTTGCGACTTCCACGGTGAAGGTGTGCGAGCCGAAATCCCCTTCGATGGTCAGCGGGTCAGGACCGCCATACTCAACGATAGCGTCAGGCGCAGTGGGGTCGATAGACTGCGCCAGGGCGCAGCCGGCGGAGCCGAAACCGACAAGTGCGGCGGCAGCCAGGGCAAGAATGCGAGTTCCGATCATCATGGGCGGCAAGCTAGCTCCGCCCGCCTTTGCGCGCAATCTCTCAACGCGCCTGCAGACGGTCTGAAAATCAGAAATTGTCTTGCACCGCACAAATCACTTGCAGCTGGACGCTCAACACGGTTTTTTGCGCGCCAACATTCGCGTTTCGCTGGAGGACTATTCGTGCGCATTGATAAAATCAGCGCCGGCGTGAACCCGCCTGAAGACATCAACGTCATCATCGAGGTTCCCGTCGGCGGCCAACCGGTCAAGTACGAGCTGGATAAAGACTCAGGTACGGTTTTCGTCGACCGCTTCCTGCACACCCCGATGCGCTATCCGTGCAATTACGGCTTCATGCCGCACACCCTGTCAGATGACGGCGATCCCATCGATGTGATGGTTCTGGGTCAGACCGAGCTGGTGCCGGGCTGCGTCGTGCGCGCCCGTCCGATCGGCGTGCTGATGATGGAAGACGAGAGCGGCCAGGACGAGAAGATCCTCGCGGCCCCGCACGCCAAGCTGACCCCGTTCTATGACGACATCAAAGACTATAACGATGTCCACGGCGCTCAGCTGGCGCGCATCACCCACTTCTTTGAGCACTACAAGGATCTCGAGCCCAATAAATGGGTGAAGGTTCAGGGCTGGCATGGCGTCGAACGCGCCCGCGAGATGATCACGGCCGCCATGGAGCGCGCGAAGAAGGCCTAGCCCTCTTGCCGATGAAGACTTGAAGACGGCGCACGGGTCTCTCGTGCGCCGTTTTTCATGCGCAGGCCACAAAGGCGCGACCGTTCGCTGACGCGGTTCTGAGACGATTGTGAAGAGAGGCGAGGCGCGTGGCAGGCCCTAGGGGAATCGAACCCCTCTTTCCAGGTTGAAAACCTGGCGTCCTAACCGATAGACGAAGGGCCCGCAGCGCGTCGGGAGCGGTCGTATACCGGTCCCCATAGTGTGTGGCAAGCGACCAATTGCAGGGTGCGTCCGCCAGCTGCAGAGCTGAAGGCGTTCGGCCTAAATCAGTCTGCACAAAAAGAAAAACCGCCACGAGGGCGGTCAGTCCGTTTTGATTTTCACACCGATGGCAGGCCCTAGGGGAATCGAACCCCTCTTTCCAGGTTGAAAACCTGGCGTCCTAACCGATAGACGAAGGGCCCGCATCGGTGTGGAGGCGGTGATATATCTGTCCCGGCGGTGTCATGCAAGCATGTCTGTGTAGGTTTTACAGCAATCGGTGCAGATCGTTTCAGTCCGCCTTGGCCAGATCTTCCAGATGCAGTTCCGCCTTGCGTCCATAGCGATTATCTTCGGCTTTCAGTTTGCCCGCCACGTGCCACAGCCCGTCCGGACCATTCAGCAGCGCCTGCCCCATCGGACCGTCAGCGGTGCGGAAGCTGATCCCGGTCAGACGCCCGCCGCCCGGCGATTCAAAGGTGAAACGCACATGATCGGTTCCGACCCGTTGCGCGTAACTGCGCCGCAAGGATGAGAACGCGAATCGCGGTTCGGGATTGCCGGCCCCATAGGGCGCAGCGGCGGACAGGGCCTCGCAGAACTCAAAACTGACAGCAGAGGGGCTGACGACGGCGTCCACCTGATAGGTGCGCGCTTCATCCGCCCTCGCCCATTCATCCTTGAGTGTTTCAGAGAGAAATTCAGTCAGCTCACCGATTCGCGACGCCTGGATCGTCAGGCCGCAGGCCATGGCGTGACCGCCGCCCGCTTCCAGCAGTCCCGCTTCACGCGCCGCTGCAACCGCGCCGCCCAGATTGACCCCGGCGCAGGATCGGCCGGAGCCTTTCCCAAGACCGGTTTCAGGATCAATGCCGATGACGATGGCGGGACGGTTGAAGCGTTCCTTGATCCGGCCCGCCACAATGCCGATGACGCCGGGATGCCAGTGATCGCCGGACGCGACGAGGATAGACGTGTCATCTGCAATGGATTGCGCTTCGACCTGGGTCTGCGCCTGCTCCAGGACATCGGATTCAATGGCCCGGCGTTCCGCATTGAGGGCATCCAAAGTCTGGGCGATATGAGCGGCTTCCGCTGGATCGGTCGTCATCATCAGGCGCGCGCCGAGATCAGACTGCCCCACGCGACCACCCGCATTGATGCGCGGCCCCAGCAGGAAACCCGCATGATAGGGCGAGGCCGGCCCTGTGACGCCCGCAGCGGCCGCCAAGGCCGCCATGCCGGGACGCGTCCACGCGCTCATCACTTTCAGTCCCTGGGTGACGATCGCCCGGTTCACACCCGTCAGCGGCACCACGTCACAGATCGTTCCAAGCGCGGCCAGGTCGGCAAAATCGAGTATATTGGGTTCAGCTTGATCCTTGAAAGCGCCGCGTTTGCGCCCTTCCCGGTTGAGCGCAGCCAGCAGCACGAACGTCACGCCCGCCGCCGCCAGATGCCCGCAACCGGACGCATCGCCCGGCTGATTGGGGTTCACCAGCGCATCCGCCGGGGGGATCTCGCCGTCCATCAGGTGGTGATCAATCACCACAACGGGCAGATCCATCTTGTGCGCCGCAGTCAACGGCCCCACGGACGCTGCCCCGCAATCCAGCGTGATGACCAGTCGAGCGCCTTGTTCTTTGAGATGTTTCAGCGCCGGAGCGTTCGGGCCATAGCCTTCCTCAATCCGGTCTGGCACGTAGATGATGGGTTCTGCGCCCAAAGCCCGCAGCCAGCCGCCCAGCTGAGCGGCGGAGGTGGCGCCGTCCACGTCGTAATCTGCGAACAGCGCGATCCGATCGCCCGCCTCGACAGCGTCCCAGATGCGCACAGCGGCCTCGTCCATGCCTTTCAGGCTGGTCGGATCGGGAAAGCTGTCGCGCAGTTTGGGGGCAAGGAAAGCCGGGGCGGCGTCAGCGGTCAGTCCGCGCGCCGCCATCAGCCGCGCCAGAGCGTCAGAGACGCCCGTAGCGCGGGTGATTGCTTGTATCGCTGCGTCGTCAGCCGCTTTCAACCGCCAGGTCCGCCCGCCCAGAGACTGGCGGACGCTAAAGAGCGGTTCGGCGGACATCGGGCTCAAGACTGATGCGGGCGCCGGGTGGTGATGACGCGGCGCATCCCGGAAGCGGACGAGAAGACGAGAGATTGTGTCTCCACATACCCGGGGCCGAAGGTGACGCCGGAGACCATTTCGCCATGGGTCACGCCTGTGGCGATGAACAGGCAATCCTGAGACGCCAGCTCTTTAAGATCGTATTTGCGATCGAGATCTGCGATCCCGACGCGCTTGGCGCGCTCGCGTTCGTCATCCGTCCGGAAATACAGACGCCCTTGCATCTGGCCGCCCAGGCATTTCAGGGCCGCTGCGCTCAAGACGCCTTCAGGCGCGCCGCCGCGACCGATATAAATGTCCGCCTCGCCGTCAGGATCGGCAGCGTTGATGCAACCCGCCACATCACCATCCGTAATGAAGTTGATGCGCGCGCCGGTCGAGCGGATCGACTCGATGATGTCTTCATGGCGTTCGCGATCCAGCACACAGGCGGTCATGTCAGACGGAGCGACGCCCTTGGCTTTCGCCAACGCTTTGACATTGTCCGCCGGGCTGGCGTCCAGATCGATGACGCCTTCAGCATAGCCCGCGCCGATGGCGATCTTGTCCATATAGGTATCTGGCGCGTTCAAGAGGCCGCCTCGCGGAGCCAGCGCCAGAACGGCCAGAGCGTTCGCCATGCCTTTCGCGGTCAGGCTTGTGCCTTCGAGCGGATCCAGGGCGATGTCGATTTCAGGCCCCTCGCCCGTTCCCACTTCCTCGCCGATATACAGCATGGGCGCTTCGTCGCGCTCGCCTTCGCCGATGACGATACGGCCTTTCATCTCGGTCGCATTCAACCCGGTGCGCATGGCGTCCACAGCGGCCTGGTCGGCGGCGATCTTGTCGCCTCGTCCCACAAGGGCGGAGGCGGCGATAGCGGCCATTTCAGCCGCATTCAGCGCGCCGGTGACAAGACGATCGAGGGCGAAACCATCGGACATGGGGAGTCTTCCTTCAGGCAATCCGGAGTAAATCGGTGTTTATTGCGGCGGTTGGGTGCGGGCGCGCTGTTCAGCGGCGTAACGTTCAGAATCAGGGTCGGGACCGCGCAGCGCCTGGCCGGCCTCCAGGACAGCGAGACCGCTTTGCAGCACATCGGCTTCGTGCAGGTGCAAATCGGTGCGTTCATCCTCGGACAGGCGCAGCGTCGGCACGAAAACAGGCGCAGCATGGGCCGGTTGCGCCGCCAAAGCGTCATCGGTCCAGCGAGGATCCTGGTGGGCTGGCGCCATCATGCAGCCGGTGAGCAGCATGGATGACAGAAGAAGAAATGCTTTTTTCAGTGTCATGGCCTTCCAGCGACCTCCTGACCGGTGGACGCGGTCGTGGCTTTCTATACGCTTTGTCCCGTGGCTGTCACCCACTGTAAGGAGTCCGGGCGAATGACAACGCGCAAATCATCTTCCAAGTCCTCTGACGGATCGCAAGCCGAACCGAAAAAGACATCGACTCCGAAAGCGTCCGTCTCGAAGGCGAAAAAGCCGACGACCAAGCGGGCTCCCAAAGCCTCTGCGGCGAAAGCCAAGAGCAAGACTTCAGCCGATGCTCCGAAACCGCCGCAGCCCGATCAGCAGGACGAACTCCTGAGCCATATGCCTCAAGCGTATCTGGAGAAGCTGGACGAAATTTCTCGCAATGTGCTCAAGGCCTCCTTGAGCGGTCAGAAGCTCCTGAGTGAGCGCGTGCGCCGGTCGCTGGAAGGCGATCCGTCCATGATGCCTCAGGCCGACCCGCTTCACGCCAATCCAGAGGTGCTGAACACCTGGGAGCATATCCTGTCTGACCCTGAATTGCTCATGCAGTCCCAGGCAGACCTCTATGCCGGGTATCTGGATCTGTGGTCGAACGCCACACGCCGGATGATGAGCGGTGAAGCGTCGGATCCGGTGATCACGCCTGACCCCGCTGACAAGCGCTGGAAATCTGACGCCTGGCGCGATCATCCGCTGTTTGACGCCATGAAGCAGTCCTATCTGCTCAATCAGAGATTTCTGATGGGTCTGGTGGAAGGCGCCAAAGGGGTTGATGAAGCGACCAAACGCAAGGTCCAGTTTCTCACCCAGCAATTGGTGGACGCCCTCGCCCCGACCAATTTCGCCCTCACCAACCCCGAGGTGCTGGAAGAAATCGTCAAGACAAAGGGCGAAAACCTGACGCGCGGCCTGATGCGTCTGGTGGAAGACCTGGAACGCGGCGACGGCCGCCTGGCGCTCAGCCAGACCGACATGACGGGCTTTGAAGTCGGCAAGGACCTCGCCACGACGCCCGGCCAGGTGGTTTATCGCAACCGGGTGATGGAACTGATCCAGTACGAACCGGTGACGGAGCAGGTTCGCAAGCGACCCTTGCTGATCGCCCCGCCGTGGATCAACAAGTTCTACATTCTAGATCTGCGCCCGCAGAGCTCGATGATCCGTTGGCTGACCGAACAGGGCTTCACGGTTTTCCTGATTTCCTGGGTGAACCCTGATGCGTCCATGAAGGACGTGACGTTCCAGGACTACATCAAAGAAGGCTTGTTTCAGTCGCTCGAAGTGATTGAAGAGGTGACCGGAGAACATCAGGTCGACACGGTCGGGTATTGCATCGGCGGCACCATGCTGGGGACGGCGCTGGCCTGGATGGCGGCCGAGCACGATGACCGCATCGCTTCCGCGACCTTCTTCGCCGCCCAGCATGACTTCAAGCTCGCCGGTGACTTGCTCGTCTTCGCGGATGAAGAATGGATCGCTGAAATCTCACGCCTGATGGACGCTCAGGGCGGCGTTCTGGACGGCCGCACCATGGCGGACACCTTCAACATGCTGCGTTCGAACGATCTTGTGTGGTCGTTCGTGATCAAGAATTATCTCTTGGGCCGAGAGCCGCAAGCCTTTGATCTTCTATACTGGAACGCCGATCAAACCCGCATGCCCAAGGCGCTGCATCTGTTTTATCTGAATGCGTTCTATCGCCAGAACTTGCTCGCGGAGGGCAAGCTGGAGCTGGAGGGTCATCTGCTGAACATGAAAGACGTCCAGATCCCGATCTTCATGCAGGCGAGCCAGAAAGACCATATCGCTCCGGCCGACAGCGTGTACCGATCGGCCCGCCTGTTTGGCGGACCGGTTGAATACATGATGGCGGGCTCAGGCCATATCGCCGGCGTGGTGAACCATCCCGACGCCCAGAAATATCAGCACTGGATCAACACCAAGCTGCCTGAAACGCGCGAAGACTGGATGAAGGATGCAGTCGAGCATCCCGGCTCCTGGTGGCCGCACTGGCGAGACTGGCTGCTGGCGCTCAGTGATGAACAGGTTCCCGCCCGGCAACCGGGAGGCGGCGTCAGAGAACCGCTCTGCCCGGCGCCGGGGGAGTACGTGAAGGTTCGAAGCTAGAGCAAAGGCTTGCGGGCGATGACAAACACCGTCGGCGCTTTCGCCGGACGGTGGGTATAGGTGATGTCAAACCCCGCCTGCCGCATTTCGTCGATCAGCCGTGTTTGGCGGAAAATCTGAAAATCTGGCCAGCCGCCAAACAGACGCATGATCGGCTTGATCAGCGCCAGAAACCACATGCCGTCTCCCAGACAGGCCGTGCTGGTGATGAACACCCCGCCCGGCTTGAGCAGATCATAGCTCTGCGTCATCACCTCGCGCCTGTTTGGCAGGAGGTGCAGGACGTTTAGGCCCAGGACGACGTCAAAGCTCTCATTGGGTTCAGCCAGGTCTGCAACGTCGATGGCTTGAAAGCGCACATTCTCCACACCGGCCTCCGCCGCCCGCTCATGAGCGATCTCGATCATCCCGTCAGATAAATCTGTCGCGATGATCTCTTTCACGAAGGGCGCATGAAGCAGCGCGGTGGAGCCGGTTCCGCATCCAAA
The DNA here is from genome assembly GCF_002354675.1 of Oceanicaulis sp. UBA2681. NCBI lineage: Bacteria > Pseudomonadati > Pseudomonadota > Alphaproteobacteria > Maricaulales > Maricaulaceae > Oceanicaulis > Oceanicaulis sp. UBA2681. The sequence goes on from NZ_DEMB01000008.1 coordinate 249,028, forward strand.
CTCAAGCACGCGCGAGTCTGGCGTGAAGCATTCGCGCGTCTTTTCGAGCTTGTGCTGGTAGGTCGCTTCATCGGCGATGGGATCTGCGGCGTATTTGCGCGCAATGCGGTCCCAGAAGGCTTTGTCGTTCGACATGGGGAGGTCCTGACCGTCTTTATTTTTGTCTTTGTCGTTCGATACCCCGCGCCAGACTATTTGGATATTGTGTAAATAAGCGTATCTGATATACGCAAAACGATGAAGTGGTCAGCGCTCGATTTTGACTGGAACCAGGTTCGGGCCTTTGTCGCTACGGCGCGGGAAGGCTCGTTCTCCGCCGCCTCCAGAGCCTTGGGGCTTACGCAACCCACATTATCGCGGCAAGTCAGCGGTCTGGAAGCACGTCTAGGCGTCACCTTGTTTGAGCGCGGCAAACGCTCAATGGCGCTGACCCAGGCCGGAACCGCCATGCTGGAGCCGGCAGAACGGATGCTTGAGGGCGCTTTTGCGCTCTCGCTCGCCGCCGATGGTCACGCGTCCACCTTGAAAGGCGTAGTGACGGTGACCGCCACCAGCCTCTACGCCATGCAGTATCTGCCCCCTGTCGTGGCGCAATTGCGCACGCTGGCGCCTGACCTGCAACTGGATCTGATCGCCTCCAACTCGGTTCAGGATTTACGGCGACGCGAGGCTGATATCGCCATTCGTCATGTGCGTCCCGAACAGGACGACCTGATAGGAAAGCTGGTCAGCGAGCACTCAGCGGGCTTGTACGCCTCTCCATCCTATCTCGACCGGATGGGGCGTCCGGATACGCTTGCAGACCTTTCAGATCATCATTTCATCGGTTTTGACGACGCGGATCGCTCGTTTGAGTATTATGAGGACATCGGGATTTCGGTGCCCAAAGACCGCATGCAGGTCCGCAGCGGCTATGGTGAAGTGCTGGTGTCCCTGACACGAGAAGGTCTTGGCGTTTGCATTCTGCCTTGCGGGTCATATTGCGAGGGTCTCGAGCGCGTCCTGCCCGATCAGGTACGCATCAACTTCCCGGTCTGGCTGGTCACGCATCGGGAATTGCAAACCAATCCACGCATCCGGCTGGTTTTCGACCATCTGGCCCAGGCGCTCAAACAGCCTGACGATGAAACGCCAGCGTCACATACCTGGCCTAAGATGCGCTGATTTCACATTTAGCCTGACCCTGGTTCGGGAGCCGTCCATGTCTCTGTCACGCCGTCGCTTTCTCGCAAACGCCGCCGCCGTCAGCACGGCGTTCAGCGCCCTGCCGCTTCTGAGCGCTCGCGCTCAGGCCCAAAACACGAGCGGCTATATCAACCAGGTTGAGGGCTATGGCGCGTTACAGGCCGACCCCAACGGCCTGTTCGACCTTCCGGCCGGGTTTGACTATGTGACCCTGTCTGAAACCGGTGAGACCATGGATGACGGCCTGATCGTACCGGGCGACCATGATGGCACGGCGTGTTTTCCAGGCCTTGAAGACGGTCAGGTCATACTGGTCCGCAACCACGAGCTCTCCCCCGACCAGTTTGATGAATCGCCCTTCGGCCCTGACGCCGCCGGGCTCTCCCGCATCGATGCCGACAAGCTCTATGATCATGAAGCGGGCGGCCTGACGCATCTGGGCGGGACCACCACCGTTCATGTGGACCTCGCCACACGCCGCGTCGTTCGCCAGTTCCTGTCGCTGGGCGGCACGGAGCGTAATTGCGCTGGCGGACCGACGCCCTGGGGCAGCTGGATCACGTGCGAGGAAAGCCTGACGCAAGCCGGCGACGGGTCTGGCCGACGTGATCACGGCTACGCGTTTGAAGTGCCTTCACAGGCGATGGGCCTCGTCAACGCGGAACCGCTCACCGCCATGGGCCGCTTCAACCGTGAAGCCTGCGCCATCGATCCGCGCACCAATATCGTCTACCAGACCGAGGACGCCCGCCCCTCGCTGATCACGCGCTTCCTGCCAGAGGTCGCTGAGGCGTTGCACCGTGGCGGACGTCTGCAGGCGCTGGCCATCACAGGCCGTCCGGGCCTGAACACCCATAATTGGGACGCCAATGCGCAAACAGTCGATGTTGGTGAAACCTTGTCGTGCGAATGGATTGATGTGGATGGCGTCGACAACCCGCACAATGATCTCGCCAGCCGCCTTGTGGAGGCCGGCGCTGCGAATTTCACCCGCGGTGAAGGCATGTGGTTCGGCGACGGCGAAGTCTTTTTCTGCTGTACCGATGGCGGGCCTGAGCATATCGGCCAGATCTGGCGCTATCGCCCCTCACCCTCCGAAGGACAATCGGGCGAAACCGATCAGCCCGGTGAGCTGACCTTGCTGGTCCAGACGACGGACCAGCGCATTCTGGAAAAATGCGACAACATTACTGTCGCCCCCTGGGGCGATCTGGTGGTGGTTGAAGATGGCCGCAACGAACAGTTCATTCGTGGCGTCACGCCCGATGGCCGCGTCTATACGATCGGCCGCAACGCCGCCTCTGACGCCGAAGGCGATTACAGTGAGATCACCGGTCCCTGCTTCTCGCCCGACGGCTCAACCCTGTTCTTCAACGTGCAAAATGGTCCGGGGCGGACTTTCGCGGTCAAAGGCCCGTGGGAAACGCGGTCGCTGGCGGACGTCTGATCGGGGCGACGCACCCGACGAGAGTTCAAGTCACGGGCGGCGCTGCATCAGCGTCGCCCGTTTTGATGAGGACTCAGTAAAGCGTGATGCGGTGCAGTTCGCGGCGATAGCCTTCATAGCCGCCGGTCGCCTTGTGAACGACACTGCGGTTGTCCCACATCACCAGCATGTCTTTCTCCCACTTCTGGGCGAAGACGAATTCCTCACGTGACTGCCAGGCGTTGAGCTCCAGGATCAGGTCAAGGGCGGTCTTGTCGTCCACGCCCTCAAACCCGATCAGATAACCGATTCCGCTGAGAAAACCGCGTCTCCCAGTTTCGGGATGAATGGGCGCGAGCGGGTGGGTGTAACGAATGTGGGCGGCCTCTTCGGACGGACGGATGTCCATGGCGCCGTTTTTCGTCACATCGCCATACGCGCCTTGCAGCGAATAGCCCATCACCGGGGAATGGATCGCCTTGAGATCAGCGAACCGCGCACGCATTTCTTCAGGCATGGCGTCGAACGACAGATGCTGGTTGGAAAACAGCGTGTCGCCGCCCATGGGCGGGATGTCGAGACTGTAGAGCACCGTGCCCTTGGGCGGATGCTCCAGAAAGCTCCAGTCTGAATGCCAGTGCTCGGCGAAGATCGGATTGGTGTCCGTGGCTTCGCGTTTGACCGCGGCGATATGGGTTCGGCCCGGAATAGGGTTGAAGTACGGGTCCTCGCCAAACCGGCCGAACTGAAGCGAAAAGGCCTCAAGCTGGTCGTCGTCGAGTTTCTGATCGGGAAAGGCCAGCACGTGATGGTCCAGCCAGGCCGCTTGTATCTCCGCGATCTCGCTGTCTGAGAGCGGCTTTGACAAATCCACGCCGCGCACCTCTGCGCCGCAGGCCCCACCGCTGGGCGTCACCTCAATCATGATCTCTCCTCCCGTTTTTATGTTTTGGGAGATGAGAGCATGAGCGCTGCGATCATGAAAGCGCAGCGCAAACGAAAAAGGGCGGCCCAAACGAGCCGCCCTTCCCCAAAGTCGATTTGAAAACCGTCTTAGCGCTTCGAGAACTGGAAGCTACGACGGGCTTTCTTACGGCCGTATTTCTTACGCTCAACCACACGGGAGTCGCGGGTGAGGAAGCCGCCAGCCTTGAGCACGCCGCGCAGGGAGGGCTCAAAATAGGTCAGCGCACGGGAGATGCCGTGACGAACCGCGCCGGCTTGACCGGACAGGCCGCCGCCTTTGACCGTGCAATACACGTCAAATGCGTCAACGCGTTCAGCCGTTTCAAACGGTTGAGCGATCAGCATGCGCAGAACCGGACGTGCGAAATACACTTCCTGTTCGCGGCCATTGACGATGATCTTGCCGGAGCCCGGCTTGATCCAAACGCGCGCCGTGGCGTCTTTACGACGACCGGTCGCGTAAGCGCGGCCGAATTCGTCGATTTTCGGCTCAGCGAGCACTTGCTCTTCCGGAGCTTCCGGAACGATTTCGGAGCCTGCATCCTGCAAAGCAGACTTCAGGTCTTCCAGGGAACGAGCTTCATCAGCCATGGTCATTAGCCCCGCGCGTTCTTGGTGTTCATGGACTTGAAGTCGATGACTTCAGGATTTTGTGCTTCGTGCGGATGCTCCGCGCCAGCATACACGCGCAGTTTGGTGAACTGCCCGCGCGCCAGGGAGCTATCCTTGGGAAGCATGCGCTTGACGGCCATCTCGACCACGCGCTCAGGGAAACGGCCTTCCAGCACTTTACGCGGAGAGGTTTCCTTGATGCCGCCCGGGTGACCGGTGTGGCGATAGTAGCGCTTGTCTTGGAATTTACGGCCCGTGAACACCACCTTGTCAGCGTTGATGACGATCACATGATCGCCGGTATCAACGTGCGGGGTGAACTCGGGACGGTGCTTACCGCGGAGACGCGTGGCGATGTACGCTGCCAGGCGGCCAACAATGGCGCCCTCTGCGTCGATCACGACCCACTTTTTCTCAACGTCCGCGGGCTTGGCGGTAAAGGTCTTCATCGCTCTGCCTTGGTGTCCGTTCGCCATGACAGGGCCCATCCCCGTCACGAAGGTGAGCGGCTTCTACGCGGGCCAAACAGTCGCGTCAACACCTGTTGTGAAGTTCGCTGTATTTCAGACACTTACGAATACGGTATTGGGCTACCTCATCATTTGGTCCTCACGAACTTCTGACAGGCTGCACGCGTCATGTGACGGCGTCCAGGATTGAATATAGTGTGCGCTCACACACAATTTCGCCTGTTCATCGCAGAGGCCGATCATGACCGTACGCCGCTCCCGCCTACTCCTTACCGCAGCTCTCGCCGGCGGACTGTTCTGGATGGCGGGATGTGAAGCGCCGGACCCGGAAGGTGATGGCGTCGACCCTTCTCAGCAAACGCGCAGCGCCATGGTCACCGGCGCTTTTGACTCCGCTGGCCGTGCTGAATCGCTCCTGTTTCTTCCCAATGCGGATGCGCCCTGGACGGGCTTGCTGGCGGCGTCGCTGACAGGCGGCGGCTTTGACATCTTCAATGTTGACGGCCAGGTGCTGATCAGCGCTGGCGGTCCGGAACTGCGCGGCCTGGCGGGCGTGCCTGACTTTGCGTTACGCGGCGAGACCTTTCCGATGCTGTTCGGCGTCGATGATCTGGGTGTGTTGCGCAGCTTTGTCGTCGTGCGTGAAACCCGTGAAGTGATCGAGTTGCCGCTTGAGACCGAAGCGACGCTCTCACCTGCTGCTGGCGTCTGTCTTTATGATCAGGGCATCGGCTATGTGGAGCTGGCGCTGCTGGGCGAAGACGCGTCCGCGCAGCTCGTGCGTATTCGGGATGCTGGCGGCGAGGGGCTGACCCTTGAAAGCCGAGACGCCCGAGCCCTGCCCTTCCCGGCCCGATCTTGTGCAGCGGCCAACGAGGACCTTCTGGTCGCCGGACCGACCGCCGGGCTCTCGCGCGTGTCTCCCAGCGGTGAACAATCCGCCTTCGCCTCCGGCCTCTCGGTGTCGGATGTGGCTTATACTGAATTGCTGGGACGCCCTGTCGCCCTGATCGCTTCATCACAGACCGGTCTTGTGTCTGTCTATGACGCCCGCACGCTGGATCTGATCACAGACGTGCAGTTTGAAGACGGCTTCAGCGCGCCGGCCTTTGTCAGGCCCACAGCACTCGCGATCACCGAAAACAATTATGGCGGCATGGCGTTTTCGAGCGGCATCCTGGCGACTTATGACGCGGCGGATTCGCAGATCAAGCTGGTTGCTCGCGAGGTTCTGTCACGGACTGTGGTGAACCCTGAGGACGCCTAGCGCGTCGCTTCGGACTCTACCGGAACCGCACCCCGCGCCGCCGTCCAGGCCAGCCCGCCGCTGGCGAGGAACAGGATGATCGCGCCCGCCTGGTGCATCAGCGACAGCGAGAGCGGCGCGACATGGATCAGGGTGACGATGCCCAGAACCACCTGAACGATCAGGGCTGCGGCCACGACATGCCCCATGCGCTTGAGTTCAGGCGCCGGGCTTTTGATCACCGTCCAGCACAGCCATAAACCGCCGGCCAGCAGGAGATAGGCGAACCAGCGATGCTGGAATTGCACGGCCGGACGGCTTTCAAAAATCGCCTGCCAGAACGGCATGCCGCTGAGATAGTCGTCGGGGATCAATTGACCTTGAAAGCCTGGCCAGGTGTTGAAGATCCGGCCCGCATCAAGCCCCGCGACGAATGCGCCGAGCGCAATCTGCACCAGCACTGCGGCCCAGAAGACCCAGGACCAACGAAACAGCCGGGACCGGGTCAGCGCTTGCGCCTGGCCATATCGCAACTCGAGCGCCGTCCAGAGCGTCAGTCCCAGAATGATGAAGGCCATGCTCAGATGGGTCGCCAGCCGGTACTGGCTGACGTCCAGCCGGTCCACCAGCCCTGAGGACACCATCCACCAGCCGATCGCGCCCTGAAGCCCGCCCAGGCCGAACAACACCCACAAACGCGGCAACAAACGGCGCGGCGCCTGACGGGTCGCCAGAAAGAACACGAAGGGTGCGAAATAAACGAGACCCAACGTCCGCCCCAGTTGGCGATGCCCCCATTCCCACCAGTAGATGAACTGGAACTCGGCCATGCTCATGCCGCGGTTCTGTTCCTGGTATTCGGGGATCTGACGGTATTTTTCGAGTTCGGCTTCCCAACCCGCTTCCGTCAGCGGCGGCAGCGCGCCGGTGACCGGTCGCCATTCCGTGATCGACAGGCCCGAATCTGTCAGACGAGTCGCCCCGCCCACGACGATCATGGCGCACACAAACAGCCCCACCACCACAAGCCACCAGAACATGCCGCGATGCGTGTCGGCGGCGGTGAAAGGCTTAGGTAAAGCGTGCGCAGTCATGTCAGATCCTGATCGAACCAGTCGTCTTTATAGCTACATATCTGACAGGCGGCCGGGGGCAAGGCGCCCGTGCGGCGAATGGTCAGTGCATGAGGCGTTCGATCAGGACTGGCCAGAAACTGCTTAGCGCCTTACCTTTCTATCAAACGCAAGGGAGGAGCGCATCATGTCGCTTGAGAATTTCCGCAAGGAAACAAAAGATTGGCTCCAGGCCAACTGTCCTGAGAGCATGCGCCAGCCGATCCGGTCCGAAGCCGACATCTGCTGGGGCGGCCGCAATTGGACCTTCGCCAGCGATGATCAGAAACTCTGGCTTGAGCGCATGGCCGAACGCGGCTGGACCGTGCCGACCTGGCCGACCGAATATGGCGGCGGCGGTCTGAGCAAGGACGAAGCCTTCGTGCTGAAAGAGGAATTGAAGGCGATCAACGCCCGTTCGCCGCTCGACAGCTTCGGCATCTGGATGCTTGGCCCGGCGCTTCTGAAATACGGCACGCACGAGCAAAAGCTGAAATTCCTGCCGCCGATCGCCCGCGGTGAAATCCGCTGGTGCCAGGGCTATTCAGAGCCGGGCGCGGGCTCTGATCTGGTCTCCCTGCGGACCAAGGGCGTGCTGGACGGCGACCATTACACCGTCAACGGCCAGAAAGTCTGGACCTCATACGCCGACCAGTCTGACTGGATTTTCGCCTTGGTTCGCACCGAAGCGGATGCGCCGAAATATAACGGCATCTCCTTCCTTCTGATCGACATGGACCAGCCCGGCGTGACCACCAAGCCGATCAAGCTGATCTCGGGCAAGTCGCCCTTCTGCGAGACCTTCTTTGATGACGCCAAGGCTCTGGTGGAGAACCGCGTCGGCAATGCCGGCCAGGGCTGGGAGATCGCCAAATACCTGCTCAGCCACGAACGCGCCGGCATCGTGTCCGAAGCCGCTTTTGGCGGACTGAACCCGGTCAGTGCGGCGCATCAGTCCGGTGAAGTCGAGGCGGACGGCAAAATGTCTGACCCGATCCTGCGCGGCGATGTGGCGCGTCTGACCATTGATGGTCTGGCGTTTGAAGCCACCATGCGCCGAGTCAAGGAAGAAGCCGACCATGGCGAAGGCGTGGGCGCACGCGCGTCCTTGCTCAAATATATGGGCACCGAGCTGAACAAGCGCCGCAATGAGCTGAACATGTCGGCTCTGGGCTCTGACGGCCTGCTTTGGGAAGGCGAGAAAGAGAGCGATGGCGATCCGGCTCGCTCCTGGCTGCGCTCGCGCGCCAACTCCATCGAGGGCGGCACAAGCGAGATCAACCTCAACATCGTCGCCAAGCGCGTATTGAACCTGCCGGGCGCGTAAGCCGCGTCTTTCAGAGTAAGGAATTAATCGATGAGCTTTGTTCTCAACGAAGACGAACAGATGCTGCGCGATTCAGCGCGCGCTTTCCTTGGCGAATCCTCGCCCGTGACCGCCCTTCGCGCCTTGCGTGACGAGAGGAGCCCGACCGGCTTCTCGGCAGAGCTGTGGTCGTCCTTTGCGGAAATGGGCTGGAGCGGCGTTCTGGTCAGCGAAGACCATGGCGGCGTGGATATGGGCTATGCCGCTGCAGGCCTGGTGCTTGAGGAGATGGGCCGCACCCTCGCCTCATCGCCTTTCCTGTCCACGTCGGTTCTGGCGGCCACCGCCTTTAACCTGGCGGGCACGGATGCGCAGAAATCAAGCTGGCTTCCCAAAATCGCCGCCGGTGATACCGTCATTGCGATCGCACTGGACGAACGCGCCCGGCACAATCCCGACCATATCGAGACGCGCGCGAAGAAAGACGGCAACGGCTTTGTTCTGTCAGGCAAAAAGCGATTCGTGAATGAAGGCGCTGGCGCGGACATGCTGATCGTCGTCGCCCGTACGGATGACGACCAGATTGGCTTTTTCCTGGTGGATCCCAAAGCGAACGGCGTCAGCCGCACCGACCGCCGGACGCTCGACAGCCATGTGCCCGCCGATTTCGACTTTGACGATGTGAAGCTGGATGGCGACGCCTATCTGTCGGGCGCTGAAGACGCGGACGCAGCCTATCGTCGTCTGCTGGACGCCGGCCGGGCTTGCCAGGCGGCGGAATCCCTGGGCGTCGCCGAACAGGCGTTTGATGACACCATCGCCTATATCTCTGAACGCGAGCAGTTCGGTGTGCCGATCTCGAGCTTTCAGGGCTTGCAGCATCGCGCCGCCCACCTTCTGGGCGAGCTGGAGCTGACGCGTTCGCTGGTGCGCCGGGCGCTCACCACGCTCGACACCCAGCCCAGCCAGGCGCCGCTCTGGTGCGTGGCGGCGAAGGCCAAAGCGACGCAAGTGTCACGGCTCGCGACCGCCGAAGGCATTCAGATGCACGGCGGCGTCGGCATGACCGACGAGTACGATATCGGGCTGTACTACAAGCGCGCGCAAGCGGCGGGCGAATTCATGGGCGATGACGCCTTTAACGCTGGCGAAGTGGCGCGGATGAGCGGCTACTAGGACGCCGCTTGTCTCCAGATCAAGGCGGGGCCGTTTCGCGGCTCCGCCTTTTTTGTTCACGCGGGATCTGAGTCTGTCGCCGTGTCGGTCTGCTCCTGGGCCGGATCCAGTCCCATTTCATAAAGCTGCTTCATCTCGCCTGCCAGCAAGATCGGCGACGCGTCAATGTCCTCGGCGTCCATCAACTCCGCCACGCGCTGGACTGACGCGATCAGCATATGCTGTTCCCAGCTGGGCAGCTGGCGGAAAGCGCGCAGAAAGCCTGCCTGCAGGAGTTCCGGCGCAGTGTCAGCCTTCTCGAGCCCCGCTGATGTCAGCCCCACCATCACGACCCGGCGGTCGTTTTCGCTACGGCGACGAACAACCCATCCATGATTTTCCAACCGGTCGAGAATGGACGTGATCGTCGCCTGGCTCAACGACACAGCCCGCGCAATCGCGCTTGGGGCCATTTCGCCATCCTTGCGCAAGGCTTGGATGACGACGAGCTGCGGTGCGGTGAGCCCCGAGCTTTTCACAAGTCGTTTGGAGTGAATATCAATCGCGCGCGTAATCCGGCGCAAAGCGATCAGGATTTCATCATAATCAGTCATCGAACCCATCATGAACTTGCGCGAACGCGAGACGACTGCGTCGGCTTACCATGAGTTTGTTCAGAAAGGGAAATGGTCGGAACGGCGAGATTCGAACTCGCGACCCCTGGTCCCCCAGACCAGTGCGCTAACCGGGCTGCGCCACGTTCCGACGTTTCAGTCTCCGAACAGGTCCCGGCGTTCGGAGAGGAGAGACGTATAAGGGCCAAAAAGCGGACAGGCAACCATTCAGCGCGGTCTGTGGCAGACCTGATGCAGCCTTGTGGCGGCGCTGCGCTCAGGCCGTCTTCTCAAGCACTTCAGAGAGCCGCGCCCTCGCCTGCTCCAGACGTGACAGCGCGCTTCGCGCCAAGTCGATCTGACCGCCAGACAAACGCGTCGCGTGTGGCTGCTCCGCACTTTGAAGCGTCACCGGCCTATCATCCGACGGGGCCGCAGCTTCTGTAGCTGCCGGTGAGGCTTTGACATCCAGAGCAGGGTCCGGGCTGGGCGTGCTGGCGTCCGCCAGGGCCGCGACCGACGCGACGCCATGCTCGCGCAGATACTTCTGCGCGCCCTTGATGGTGTATCCGTCATCGTAAAGCAGCCGGCGCAGGCCTTTGAGGAGCTGAACGTCCTGGCGGCGATACATGCGCCGACCACCCGCACGCTTGACCGGTTTGAGCTGGGCGAACTTGCTCTCCCAAAATCGCAAGACGTGAGGGGGCAGCCCCGCCTCCTCCCCGGCTTCGGATATGGTCCGGTAAGCGTCTGGCGATTTGTCGCTCATGGCGTGTCCTATTTGGACAGGGCGGCGTCGACCCGGTCCTTGAGCACCTGGGAGGGTTTGAAGACCAGAACCCGGCGCGGTTCGATCGGCACTTCTTCGCCAGTTTTCGGATTGCGTCCGACACGTCCGGTCTTGTCGCGCAACAGGAATGACCCGAAGGACGACAGCTTGACCGATTCTCCGCCCACAAGCTTGTCGGAGATCATGTCGAGAACGGCTTCCACCAACTCCGCGCTTTCGTGTCGGGACAAGCCGACTTCGCGATGGACGGCATCTGACAGATCTGCGCGCGTGACAGTCTTCGAACCCATGTTGGCCCCCGTTTTAATGTCTGCGATGAAGACGTTACGTCGCAAACCGCTCACTGGTCAACGTTAACCATAGGTCGCACAATGAACGCGCTTAATAACGCACTAACGCGGCGCCCCAGGTGAAGCCTCCGCCAAGCGCTTCCATCAGCACCGTATCGCCGCGTTTGATGCGGCCATCCTTGACCGCGGCGTCAAAGGCGAGCGGGATGGACGCAGCGGAGGTGTTGCCGTGTTCAGCGACGGTGGAGATCACCTGTTCCACTGAAATCCCAAGCTTTTTCGCGACGCCGAGCAGAATGCGCTGATTGGCCTGGTGCGGCACCACCCAGTCAATATCCGCAATGTCGACGCCGGTCTGCGCGCACAAGGTGGTCATGGCGTCCGAGATTTTCGTCACGGCGTGGCGGAACACCTGATTGCCCTGCATGCGCAAATGGCCGACCGTTTTTGTCGCAGAGGGACCGCCATCGACGTAAAGCAGGTCGCAATACTCGCCATCCGAACGAAGATGGGTTTTCAGAACACCTTTGTACTCTTCAGGCTCACCCTCTTCGGCCGTCAGAACCATGGCGCCCGCGCCATCCCCGAAGAGGACGCACGTGGTGCGGTCGGTCCAGTCGAGAATGCGCGAGAATGTCTCGGCGCCGATGACCAGAGCGCATTTTGCCTGGCCGGTGCGAATGAAATTGTCCGCCGTCGCCAGCGCGTAGAGGAAGCCCGAACAGACGGCGTGAACGTCAAAGGCGAAGCCGTTCTTCACGCCGAGCTTGTGCTGAATAATGGTGGCGGTGGCGGGAAAGGTCAGATCGGGCGTGGCCGTGGCCACGATGATCAGATCCACATCCTCCAAAGCCAATCCGGCATGGTCAACCGCCCTGCGTGCGGCGGCTTCGCCCAGGTCAGAAGTCCGTTCGCCATCACCGGCGATATGGCGCTTGTTGATTCCCGTGCGCTCGCGAATCCACTCGTCGCTGGTTTCGACAATCGCTTCCATACCCTTGTTGGTCAGGACTTTCTCAGGCAGGTACGAACCGATCCCGGCGATGCGTGAATAGGTCAAGCCGTTTCCCCCTCGGAAACATTATCCGTTTGCAACTCGGACAGTCTTTCAAGATTGCGTTCGATCTCGGACAGGAACCGGCTGTCCGCCATTTCCAGCGCAATGCGCAAGGACGTGGCGAAGCCGAGCGCGTCCGTGCCGCCATGACTTTTCACCACAACGCCGTTCAGCCCCAGAAACACGCCGCCATTGACGTTGCGCGGATCCATCTTGGCGCGCAGCTGGCCTAACGCGCCCAGGCTCAACAGGCCGGTGGCGATCTTGGCGATGAGAGAGCTGGTCAGCGCTTCGCGCAGCCAGCCGCCCACAAGCCGCGCCGTCCCCTCGGCGGTCTTCAGCGCCACATTGCCTGTGAAGCCGTCGGTGACGACCACATTGGTGGTGCCGGCGGAAATATCATCGCCCTCGATGAAGCCGCGATAATCAAGATCGAGCTCGGCCTGGCGGATCAGGGCGTCCGCATCGCGGATCGTCTGATCACCCTTGAGCTCTTCCTGGCCCACATTGAGCAAGCCGACTGTCGGGTTCTTCTCACCGTGAACAGCACGATGAAACGCTTCGCCCAGAACGGCGAATTCGACGAGTTGAGACGGCGAACAATCCACGTTCGCACCCACATCCAGCACGGTGGAAAAGCCTTGCGGCGCGGGCCAGCTTGCAGCGATGGCGGGACGGTGCACGCCCTTTTTCATGCGCAGGATGACCTTGGAGATCGCCATAAGCGCGCCAGTGTTTCCAGCTGAGACCGCGACCTGGGCCTCGCCCTCCTTCACCGACAGGACGGCGTTCCACATGGACGAGCCGCGTGCGCGCCGAACCGCTTCGGACGGTTTGGCGGACATATCCACTTCGGTGTCGGAATGGCGGATATCGCACACCTCGGCCAAGCCTTCATGCCGGGCGAGCAAGGGCTTTATCTGCGCTTCGTCGCCATGAAGGATGAACCGAACCGCACGCTTGCGGCCTTTGAGAAAATGCGCGACTCCGTCAACGACGATTTCCGGCGCATCATCGCCGCCCATGGCGTCGATAGAAAGGACCAGCGCTGAGCTCATAGACAATCCGTCTTAAAATAATTTGTGCGCCGGCAGGCGGCCGACGGCGGGCGAACCTTACCCATTGACCCTCTCATTGCAAGCGACGCACGCCGCAGCTCAAGCCTGTGCAAACTGCGGCGCTTCGCCGGCCATCAACGCGTCGATCGGTTGCGCGTCGAGTGTTTTGACGCTCTTCAGAGCATATTCCGCAAGGCGTGCGCAAACCTCGGGATTGGGCTCGCTCTCTTCCAGCATGTTGCGTTCAAAGGCCTCGGAGAGCGCTGCTAGATCCCCGTCCGCGAGCGGCGTCTCATAGGCTTTCGCGCGCCCGTAGAACGCCTCTCCCATTTCCTTGATTTTCTTGCCGACGCTCAGATCTCCGGTGCCCATTTCGCGCAAGGCGGCGTCCATGTCGTCAAACATGACGTCAAACACGCGTTGCGACAGGTCACGGCCGAGATCCCCGCCCTCGCGCAGGCGACGCATCAGCAAAACCGCATGCAGGACGATCATGTCATAGCGACCGTCCACGCTGTCCTCCACGCCGTCAGCGCCGTAAAACGCCGGACGCCGCGCTGAGCGCACGAGGGAATCATAAAGACTGCGAGCGATTTGCTTGCCGCGATCTTTCCTGAACAAACGACTGAACATGTATTAACAGGCTCCCCTCACTGAGCGCTTGCAGCTATGGTTCCATCCGGTTACGTCAAGGCGATAGTCCAGCGCAAGCTGGCTGACCACTGACGTTTACGTCTCGAACGCTATCAATGGAGCCCTTATGCGCCTCAGCCGAGTGATCCTCGCCGCCACCGTCGCCCTCAGCGCGACGCTGGTTACGGCCTGCAATCCGACCCTGCGCAGCCATGGCTTCCGCTATCCCGATGGCGAAGTGCCTGAACTGACCGTGGGCGTGGACAGCCAGTCCACCGTGCTCGCCACGCTGGGCAATCCGTCCACTCGCGGCACGTTCGAGCAAGACACTTGGTATTATATCTCTGCAACGCGCGAATATCTCGCCTATCTGCGTCCCGACACCCGCGAACGCCGGATCATCGCCGTGCGCTTTGACGAAGACGGCACGGTCAGCGCCGTAGACGAGTTCGGCATGGAAGACGGCCGGGTCGTGGCTTTTGTAGATCGCGAAACCCCGACTCGCGGACGCGAGCTGACCATTCTTGAACAGCTTCTGGGCAATGTGGGGCGTCTGCCGAGCGAACAGTTCGGCGGCGAGCAGAACCTGCCCGGCGGCGCGGGCGGCCCGCGTCCGGGCGGCTAGACGCGTCCATCATCCGAATACAAAAACCCCCGACGCCGAGCGCCGGGGGTTTTCTTTTGCCCGGTGGGCGGGACTACAGCCCCGCCAGCACCGCCAGCATGAGCAAGGCCACGATATTGGTGATCTTGATCATCGGGTTCACCGCAGGTCCTGCCGTGTCCTTGTAGGGATCGCCCACCGTATCGCCTGTCACGGCGGCCTTGTGGGCTTCTGAGCCCTTGCCGCCATGATGGCCGTCCTCGATGTATTTCTTGGCGTTGTCCCAAGCCCCGCCGCCGGCGGTCATGGAGATCGCCACATAGAGGCCGGTCACGATCACGCCGAGCAACATGGCCCCGACGCTGGCCAGCGCTTCGGCTCGTCCGGCGATGAAGTTCACCACGATAAACAGCACGATCGGGCTGAGCACCGGCAAAAGCGAGGGAATGATCATCTCCCGGATCGCCGCCTTGGTCAGAAGGTCGACCGCGCGGCCGTAATCAGGCTTCACCTCGCCTTTCATGATGCCGGGGTTTTCGCGGAACTGACGCCGCACCTCCTCGACCACCGCCTGGGCGGCGCGTCCCACAGCCGTCATGGACATGCCGCCGAACAGGAAGGGCAAGAGCCCGCCAAAGAGCAGCCCGACGACCACATAAGGATTGGAGAGCGAGAAGTTCACGCTCAGGCCCGCAAAGAAGGGATAGGTCTCAGGATTTGACGCGAAATACGCCAGATCCTCGGTATAGGCGGCGAAGAGCACAAGCGCGCCCAGCCCTGCCGATCCGATGGCGTAGCCTTTGGTGACGGCTTTGGTGGTGTTGCCGACCGCATCCAGCATGTCGGTGGTGTCACGCACCGCGCCTTCCAGCCCCGCCATCTCGGCGATGCCGCCGGCGTTGTCGGTCACCGGTCCGAACGCATCCAGCGCCACAACCATGCCCGCAAGCGCCAGCATGGTCGTCACCGCGATCGCGATGCCGAACAGCCCCGCCAGGTTGAAGGTCAGCATGATGGCGCCGATGATCACCAGCGCCGGCAGCGCCGTGGCCTCCATGGAGACGGCGAGCCCCTGGATGACGTTCGCGCCATGGCCGGACTCAGACGCCTTGGCGACGGACTTCACCGGGCCATAGTTCACGCCTGTATAGTATTCCGTGATCCAGACGATCAGGCCCGTGACCGCCAAACCGGTCAGGCCGCAATAAAACAGCGACATGGCCGTGATCGACAGCCCGTTCGCGCTTACAACGACGCCGTCAAATCCCAGGACGAAGTGCGTGGCGATCGCCAGGCCTGCCGCTGAAAAGATCGCAGCGGCGAAAAACCCTTTGTAGAGCGCGCCCATGACATTGGTTGAGCCCTTGCCGAGACGCACAAAGAACGCGCCCAGGATCGACGCGACCATGCAAACGCCGCCAATCGCCAGCGGATAGATCATCATGGCGTCCAGCGTGATCGCGCCCGCCGCATCGCGGAAATAGATCGAGGCGAGCACCATGGTGGCCACAATCGTCACGGCGTAGGTCTCAAACAGATCCGCCGCCATGCCGGCGCAGTCGCCAACATTATCGCCCACATTATCGGCGATGGTCGCGGCGTTACGCGGGTCATCCTCGGGGATGCCGGCTTCCACCTTGCCGACCATGTCCCCGCCCACATCGGCGCCCTTGGTGAAGATGCCGCCGCCCAGACGCGCGAAGATCGAGATCAGTGAGGCCCCGAAACCAAGCGCCACCAGCCCGTCAATAATCTGTCTGGGCTCCTCGGCCGAACCGAATGACGTCCCTTGCGTGAGCCACAGATAGTATCCGGTGACCGCCAGTAGCGCCAAACCCGCCACCAGCATCCCGGTGATCGCACCGGCGCGGAAGGCCATGGAGAGCCCCGCCTGAAGCGAGTCCATCGACGCTTGCGTGGTCCGCACATTCGCCCGGACAGACACCAGCATGCCGATGAAACCGGCAGCGCCCGATAACAACGCCCCGATCAGGAAACCCAAGGCGACGACCGGGCCGAGCAAAAACCCGACCAGAATCAAAATCGCCGCCCCAACGGCGGCGATCGTCATGTATTGGCGTTTGAGATAGGCGTTCGCGCCTTCCTGGATGGCGCTGGCGATTTCCTGCATGCGCTCCGAACCCGCGCTCGCCGCGAGAATGGAGCGAATCTGAACCGCACCGTAGAGAACCGCAAGTCCCCCGCAGGCTAAGGAAATCCATAGCCAGATATATACTGATTGCATGACACCCTCCCCGAGCGTCTAAAGGCTTCTTGCAACGCCGCATCGAGTTCTTGGAAGCCTCCAAGACATGGGCGGCTATTGCTTTGACAAAGAAAGCCTAGTCCCGGTTTTCAGGGAGATGCAACAGTAAAGAGAAATGCTGCGGTGCAGCTATATTCTTAAATCAGCGCAGAGGGCGAACGTCAGAGCCTAGAAGATCAAGACGCTCTATCTGCGTCGGGTCCACAACTTCACCGATCGCAGCATACAGGATCTGGCGCGTGGATTCGCGGTCGATCTCACCGGCGTCATCCATCATGAACGGATGGCGATGGGCGGATCTGACCATGGTGTCGACCAGGAAGTGCAAGTCTTCGATAAAGCGGGTCGCACTCACGCCGCGCGCCAAACAAATACGTGGCGTTACAAACGCATAGCCATACAAATGGTGGTGAGATTCAATCGGCACCACGATCGAGGGCACATCCACTCTACGCGGGCAGGTTTCGTCTTCGCCGAACTCCGCCATGAGCGCCTGGGTGGCCTCTTCAACAGAGTTGTAAAGAGGTAAATCCGTGGACGCCACGGCGCCAGGCCCGCTGGAGCCGCCGCCTCCACCGCCTCCTCCGCCACCGCCGCCCGCGGCGAACGCAGGCGTGGAGAGCAGAAAAGCGGTGCAGAGTGCGTATGCGAAATACCGAATCATAAATCCTGCTTAGCAGGCAAGACTCAAAAATGCGTAAACCCAAAAGACGAAGGCGTGATGGGCGCCCCATCCGCTCGAACGATCAGATCGTCGTCTGAGTCGCGTCTGGAAGTGACCTCGCCCATGCATGTCACTTCGACGCCGAGACGCCTCGCCGCTGCGATGAAGTCTGGCGCGGCATCCGCCGACACCGTCAGCACCAGCTCATAATCATCACCGCTCGAAGCCAGCTCCAGCAAGGCCTGCAACTGATCCGGCTGCTGCGTCAGCCAATGGCGTGCAGGGTCCGAGAGAGGGATCGCATCCAGGTTCAGCTCAACCGTGCAATGTGACGCTTCCGCGATGTGCCGGGCGTCGGCCAGCAAGCCATCAGAAACATCAATCGCGGCGTGAGCATACTGGCGCACCAGCCCTGACAGCGCACAGCGCGGCTCGGGCAAGGTGAACCGCTGGGCCAGAAATTTCGCATCCGCGTCCGGGGGCGCATAGCCGCCCTGTCTCGCTTTCAGGCCGAGACCCGCATCACCAATGGTTCCTGTCACCAGAACCTGATCCCCTGGCTGCGCGCCGCTGCGCCGGACCGCCTGCCCTATCGGGACCGCGCCAAAGGCGGTGATGGAAATCATCCAGGGTCCGGGCGCGCTGGTGGTGTCGCCCCCGGCCAGATGGACGCCGAAACTGTCCTGATCCACAGCCAACCCGTCCGCAAAGCCGCTCATACGCGCCTCGCGTCCAGCCTCAGGCCAGACCACGCACGCCATATAGGCATGCGGATCAGCGCCCATGGCGGCCAGATCAGACAGGTTTGCGCGCAGCGCCTTTCGGGCGGCCAGCGCAGGATCTTCGTCATGTGGAAAATGGCGGCCTTCGATCAGCGTGTCCGCCGTCACCGCCCACTCACACCCCTCTGGCGGCGTCAGAACAGCGCCGTCATCTGTCAGCGCGGCGGCGCCAGGCAATCCAAGACTGAGCGGGGCGAGCCGCGTTCGTATGTAGTCAAACTCGCCCGATCCGCTCATATCAATCAGGCGTCACGCACCTGTTTGGACAGGGCGTCCAGCGTCGCGTTGACGAAGCCCGATTCCGAGCCGTCAAAGAAGGCGTGCGCGACATCGACATATTCGTTGATGACCACGGCGGCCGGCACATCCTTGCGCGCGACCAGCTCATAGCCGCCTGCCCGCAAGATCGCGCGCACAGTGGCGTCCAGACGTGAGAGTTTCCAGCCTTCCTTCAGAACGCCGGACACGCGCTTGTCCACATCGGACTGGTGCGAAATGATGCCTGTCACGAGGTCTTCAAAGAACACTTCATCGGTTTCGACAAAATCTCCCGGCTCGCCTTTATAGCCGAACCGGTGATCGCGAAATTCCTTCACGACCGCCGCGGCGCCGGAGCCAGACGTCTCCATCTGGTAGAGCGCCTGCACAGCGCTCAGGCGCGCCGCACGGCGCAGCCGGGCGCGTCGGTCCGATGACGCTTCCTGTGCCTTGTCGCTCATCAGGCCGCCCCGAATTTCTTCTTGAGGCTCAACAGCGCCAACGCGGCGTTCGCCGCATCACCGCCCTTGTTTTTCTCATGCACATTGGCGCGCACGCGAGCCTGTTTGATGTTTTCGACCGTCAGGATGCCATTGCCGACCGGAACGCCCTTGAGCGTCAGATCCATCAAACCGCGGGCCGATTCCCCGCAGACATAATCAAAATGGCTGGTTTCACCGCGGATGACGCAGCCTAGAGCCACGTAGGCGTCATAGGGGGCCTTGCCCAGCTCGGACAGCGCGATCACAGCTGGAATCTCCAGTGCGCCAGGCACTTCAACGACGTCTGCCGTCACACCCGCCGCGTCACAGGCGCCCTGAGCGCCGGAAACCAGCTGCTCGGTGATATCTTCGTAAAAAGGCGCTGCGATCAGCAGCACTCGGGTTTCAGCGCTCACAAGCGCCTCCTTTAATCAATTTCGCGTTGCTCGACGACTTCAAGACCGTAGCCGTCCAGCCCCACAATGTTTTGCGGCGCAGTGGACAAGAGGATCATCTTGCGCACGCCCAGATCCAGCAATATTTGCGCGCCCAGACCATATTCACGCAAGCGACGTTCTTCGCGCGTATCGGGCGGATCCGACGGCGCTGCGCCAAACCGCTCTGTGATCGCTGCTCGATTGGTCTCCCGGATGAACACCATGGCCGCCGGGCCATCATGGTCAGACAGCGCTTTCACACCCTTATCCACCAGACCCGTGCGTCCGCCAAGCGCGCCCAACACGTCATCCGCGAAGCTGACCTTGTGCATACGCACCAGAGCCGGCGCATCAGCGGTGATTTCGCCTTTATGCAGCGCGACATGCTCCACATTGTCCACCAGGGAGCGAAACACCGTCAGCTTGAATGGACCGCCCGCTTCAGTGGACACTTCCGTGTCCATGCGGCGCTCCACAAAGCGATCATGCTGACGGCGATAGGCGATCAGGTCGGCGATCGCGCCGATCTTCATATTATGCTCTTTGGCGAATTCGATAAGGTCGGGAAGACGGGCCATCGTCCCGTCATCCTTCATGATCTCACAGATCACGCCGGCCGGGTTCACACCGGCCAGACGGGCGATGTCCACCGCCGCCTCGGTATGACCGGCGCGCACCAGCACGCCGCCATCGCGCGCCACCAGCGGAAAGACATGCCCCGGCGACACCACGTCTTCCGAGCCTTTGGACGGGTCGATCGCCGTGGCGACCGTCAACGCCCGGTCATGGGCGGAGATGCCGGTGGAGATGCCTTCGCGCGCTTCGATCGACACCGTGAAATTGGTGGAGTGTCGCGACTGATTGCGCTGGCTCATAAAGGGCAGCTGCAGGGTTTTCGCACGGTCCTGGGTCATCGACAGGCAAATCAGGCCGCGGCCATAGCGCGCCATGAAATTGATGACGTCCGGCGTGGCGAACTGGGCGGGGATGATCAGATCCCCTTCGTTCTCACGGTCCTCGGCGTCCACCAGGATAAACATGCGGCCATTGCGGGCCTCGTCGATGATCTCTTCCACCGGCGACAGCGCGGATTGGGGGGCGGCTTCGCTCACGACTGGACCTCATTATTCGCGGCGCCGTCTGCACGGGCCTCCATTAGACGGGCGGCGTAGCGCGCCATGACGTCAACCTCAAGGTTGACGCGCGTTCCCGCCTGCAAAGATCCCAAAGTTGTGACCTCGGCCGTATGGGGAATGATCATCAGCTCGAACGTGTCGCCCTCGACCCGGTTCACCGTCAGGGACACGCCATCCACCGTGATCGAACCCTTGTAGGCGATGAAGGCGCTGAGATCTGTAGGGGCTTTTACGATAAAGCGTAGCCAGCCGTCTTCATCGGATCGGGAAACCACACGCCCGACGCCGTCCACATGGCCTTGCACGATATGGCCGCCCAGCTCGTCGCCGACTTTCAAGGCGCGCTCAAGATTGACCACATCTCCCGCTGTCCACTCACCGAGCGTGGTTTTGGAAAGCGTTTCAGGTGAGACGTCGAGATCATATTCAGCCCCCTCGCCTACAGCACGTCGCGCCACAACGGTCAGGCAGACTCCGGCATGAGCGATAGACGCCCCAAGGTCGATCGAGGACGCGGGATACGGGCTCGAGATCGTCATCCGGCGCACATCGCCCTCAGACACAGATACGATCCGCCCGAGAGCAGAGACTAGGCCGGTAAACATGGGATCATCCCCGTTGATAGGTTTCCCAAAGATCCGCGCCACAAGCGCGAACAGATGTGCGTTGGAATGTGGGCGCTAGGCTGAGTTCCTCAAGGCCAAGCCCTGCAATACAGGCTCGCCCCTCCGCTCCGATCAGCATGGGCGCGCGGAACCATTCGATATGCGTGACGAGCCCGGAGCGGATCGCCGAGCCTGCGATCTCAGCCCCGGCTTCGATCATGAGGCTTTGAACGCCTCGCTCCAGGAGTGTTTGCAGAACGGCTTTGAAACAGACGTGTCCGAACGCGTCCGCCTCCGTCTGGATCAGCTCAGCTGCGCCTAGACCGATCGAAGCCTCTGCAACATGAAACACCCAGACCGGCGCTCCGGTGAGCATGGCCGCATCGGCAGGCATGCGAAGATGAGAATCAAGCACCACGCGTCGGGGCTGGTCCCCACTCGCAACGCCGTCCGGACGCGCTGTCAGTTGTGGATCATCGGCGAGCACGGTCCCGATCCCGGTCAGGATGGCGTCATGCTCCGCGCGCATGCGATGGACTTGCCCGCGGGCCTCAGGGCCTGTGATCCATTTGGATTGGCCGTTCGCCAATGCGATCCGGCCATCAAGGCTGGTGGCGAGTTTCAGCGTCACGCGCAGGGTTTGCGCCGCCGTCATTGATCTGCGTCCAGATCATCCTCATGCCCGAGTTTTTCGCCCTTGATGAATTCCGAGAAGTCATCAACTTCCTGAAAGTCTTTATAGACTGAGGCGTAGCGCACATAGGCGACGGTATCGAGATTGCGCAATCCATCCATCACCAGCTCGCCGATAACGCTGGCGGGCACGTCTGGATCACCCAGGCTTTCGAGACGCCGGACAATGCCGGAAATCATCTGCTCGACCCGTTCGCGCTCAATGGCGCGTTTCTGGGTCGCCAACAACACTGACCGCGCCATCTTGTCACGATCAAACGCTTCGCGCTTGTTGTCGGACTTGAGCACATGAAGATCGCGCAGCTGCACGCGCTCGAACGTAGTGAAACGGCCGCCGCACGCCGGGCAATGACGACGGCGTCGGATCGCCTGGCTGTCTTCAGCCGGGCGGGAATCCTTCACCTGAGAATCAGGGTTGGCGCAAAACGGACACCGCATGCGCGTATCCTAGCCGAGCGCGGGGTAGATCGGGAAGCGTTCGCACAGCGCGACCACTTCATCACGCACTCGCGCCTCGACCTCGGCGTCACCTTCACGATTGACCGCCAACGCATCCAGCACTTCCGCCATCATCTCGCCCACGCGGCGGAACTCAGCGGCGCCGAAGCCTCGCGTAGTCCCCGCCGGCGCGCCGACGCGCAGGCCCGAGGTTACGGTCGGCTTCTCGGGATCAAACGGCACGCCGTTCTTGTTGCAGGTCATATGCGCGCGTTCGAGCGCGGCTTCGGAAATGTCGCCCGTCAGGGATTTGGGGCGCAGATCCACCAGTGCGAGATGGCTGTCGGTGCCGCCAGAGACAATGTCATAGCCAGCTTCCACCAGCGCGCCAGACATGGCGCGGCAGTTCTCGATCACGGATGCGGCGTAGGCCTTGAACTCGGGGCGCAGCGCTTCGCCGAACGCGACCGCCTTGGCGGCGATCACATGCATCAAGGGTCCGCCCTGAAGGCCCGGGAAGACGGCGGAGTTGAACTTTTTGCCCAAAGCTTCATCGCGGCTGATGATCATGCCGCCGCGCGGGCCGCGCAGGGTCTTGTGCGTGGTGGTGGTGCACACATCGGCCAGCGGAACCGGATTGGGATAAACTCCGCCAGCGACAAGACCCGCAAAGTGCGCCATGTCCACAAGCAGATAAGCGCCGACCTCGTCAGCAATGTCGCGGAACGCCTGAAAATCAATCTCGCGCGGATACGCGGACCCGCCCGCGATGATCATCTGAGGCTGGACCTCTTTGGCCTGCTCGCGCAGCTTGTCATAATCGATCAGCGCATTGTCTTCGCGCACGCCATAGGCGTGGGCTTCGAACCATTTGCCAGACAGGTTCGGGCGAGCGCCGTGGGTCAGGTGCCCCCCCGATGACAGGTCCAGTCCCAGAATTTTATCGCCCGGCTTCAGAAGCGCCAGGAACACCGCCTGGTTGGCCTGGCTGCCTGAATTGGGCTGGACGTTGGCGTACGCGGCGCCGAACAATTGCTTGGCGCGCTCGATCGCAAGCTCTTCTGCTATGTCGACGAATTCGCACCCGCCATAATAGCGCCGGCCCGGATAGCCTTCGGCGTATTTATTGGTCAGCGGCGAGCCCTGCGCTTCCAGAACAGCGCGCGAGACGATGTTCTCGGACGCGATCAGTTCGATCTGCGTCTGCTGACGATGAATTTCCTTGCTGATCGCCGAGGCGAGCTGAGGATCGGCGTCAGCCAGCGACTGGGCAAAGAAAGAGGTGTTCTGGGCGGTCGATTGAACGTCAGCCATCTCGCTCGCACTCCATATAGCGGATATTGATAGCTACATACGGCTGGATGGGGTCGTGGACAAGGCGCTGATCAGACGTAAATTCATCCGATTGCATCAACAAAGTTTGTTACGTGCATTCAGCAACCTTAAAAAATCTATGGTATCTGCAGATTCTTCAATTCAATACTTGTAGAGCGAATACACTATCATTAAACACAAGACATCTCGTTTTCAGACGCAAACGCCATAATGTTGCGCAAGGATCAGAATATGACTGAAGAGACACTGCTGCCCGTCGATAATGAAGAACTGATGCGGATGACCACTGACATCATCGCATCTTTTCTCTCGCACAACTCTGTGCCGGCGGAAAGCGTCCCGGATATGATCAAATCGGTCTACGCCACCATGAAAGAAATTTCGGGTGAGCCGGCCAAGCCTGAGCCCAAAGCGAAACCGGCTGTGCCTGTCTCTCGTTCGGTCAGCGATGATTACATCGTCTGCCTTGAAGACGGCAAAAAACTGAAAATGCTCAAGCGCTATCTGCGCTCGCAATACGATATGTCGCCGGAAGACTATCGCCGCAAATGGGGCCTGCCGGCTGACTATCCGATGGTGGCGCCGAATTATTCCAAGCGTCGCTCGGAGTTCGCCAAAGAAATCGGTCTGGGCCGCGGCGCTCGCAAGAAATAAGCGCTAGCCCGAACGCCTACACAATCACGCCCCGACCGCCTGGTCGGGGCGTTTTTGATTCTGGCGTCACGCCCTCTTGCGTCAGACGGCGCATCAGCTTGCGCGCGGCGAGACGCTGCAAATCATCCTGACGGGTTTTGATGGGGCCGAAGACGACCACTTCTATGCCGGTTTCGACATCGACCGCCGCCACTCGGACAGAATCGCCCACGGAAACAAACTCAAAGATAAACTCACGATCCTGACCGGGATCGCCAGACATTATGCGACCTTGAGGCCGACATGCTTGGCGTAGACGGTTTTCACCGCATCCAGCAGCTCGTCCATCATGGCGTCGTCATGCATGGGGGTCGGGGTCAGGCGCATCCGCTCGGTGCCTTTGGGCACTGTGGGATAGTTGATCGGCTGAACATAGATGCCGTGAACGTCTAGCAGCTCATCGGTCATCCGCTTGCAGAGCACCGGATCTCCCACATGGACGGGCACGATATGGGTGACGGAGTCGAGCACCGGAATGCCTGCCTCATGAAAGCGCGCTTTCAAGGTGGCGGCGCGTTCCTGATGTTGCTCGCGCAGATGATAAGCACTCTTGAGATATTCGACGCTGGCGCGAGCGCCCGCCGCCAGAGCCGGCGCCAGGGAGGTGGTGAAGATGAAACCCGGCGCCCAGGATCGGATGGCGTCAACGATCACTTCATCCGCGGCGATATAGCCGCCCATGACGCCGAACGCCTTGCCCAGAGTGCCTTCGATAATGTCGAACCGGTCCAGCAATCCGTCACGCTCGGCGATGCCGGCGCCGCGCAGGCCGTAAAGACCGACCGCGTGCACTTCATCAAGATAAGTCAGAGCGTTGTACTTGTCCGCAAGATCGCAAACGGCTTCGAGCGGACCAATATCGCCGTCCATAGAGTAGACGGATTCAAGCGCGATCAGCTTGGGTGCGTCTTTCGGCGCGGCTTTCAGAAGCTCTTCCAGATGCGCAACGTCATTGTGCCGCCAGACATGCTTCTCGCATTTCGCGCCCTTCACGCCCTCGATCATTGAGGCGTGGTTGAGCTCGTCAGAGAAGATGATCAGGCCGGGCAGTATCTTGCCCAGGGTGGCGAGCGTCGCCTGGTTGGCGATATAGCCCGAGGTGAACAGCAGCGCGCTTTCCTTGTCATGCAGATCAGCGAGGCTGGCTTCGAGCTCCACATGATAGTGAGTCGTGCCGGAGATGTTGCGCGTACCGCCTGCGCCGGCGCCCACATCTTCGATCGCTTGTTTCATCGCGCCGGTGACGCACGGGCTTTGCCCCATGCCCAGATAGTCATTGGAGCACCAAACCACCACATCCCGCGTGTCGCCTTCATCGGTGCGCAGGCGGGCCCGAGGGAACTGCCCCTTTACGCGACGCAGATTGGCGAACACACGATAACGGCCCTCGGCACGGACGCGAGCGACGGAGGCTTTGAAAGCGCTGCGGTAATCCATTGTTCTTGCACTCGCATTTCAGCGCGAGCGGCTCTCCCTAAAGGTCAGCATGTCATCTGCACAATGACATAGGATTCTGAGCTTGTCTTATCACCGGTCAGGGACCAAAGGTCGCGGTTTAACTGCTAGCGCCTCGCAAACTCAAGTATGCTTTTACTTCATCTCTCCAGCGAGCCATTTGATCACGCCTGAGAAGTCCATCTCCTCGCCGCCCTGCTCGACAAAGGCGTCATAAATGGTCTGCGCTTTTTCGCCCATGGGCGTGTTCACGCCGGCCGATTTCGATGTCTGCATGGCAAGGTTTAAATCTTTAAGCATCATCGGCGCAGCGAAGCCGGGCTTGTAATCACGGTTCGACGGCGCTGTCGGAACAGGCCCGGGCACCGGGCAATAGCTGGTCAGGGACCAGTTCTGGCCTGACGCCTTGGAGGCGATGTCAAAGAAGTTCTGAGGATCAAGACCCAACTTGATCGCCAGATTCATCGCTTCGCATGTGCCGATCATGTGAATGCCAAGCAGCATGTTGTTGCAGATCTTCGCCGCCTGCCCTGCACCGGCTTCGCCGGCGCGAATCACCGCCTTGCCCATATTGGACAGGATCGGTTCGGCCTTTGCGAAAGCGTCTTCAGGACCGCCGACCATGAAAGTCAGCGTGCCACCCTCGGCCGCCGCCACACCGCCAGACACAGGCGCGTCTACAAACGCGAAGCCCGCCTCTGCGGCCTTTTCTGCGACAGCGCGTGCGCTGTCCACGTCAATGGTGGAGCAATCAATGAGCACCGCATCCTTGCGCGCCAATGAGAGCACCCCGCCTTCATCCATATAGACGCCGCGCACATGCGGGCCGGCCGGCAGCATGGTCACCACGGCGTCAGCGCCGGTGACCGCATGGGTGAGATCAGAGGCCGCCGTCGCGCCCTTGTCGACCAACGCCGCCACAGCGTCAGCGTTCAGATCAAATGCGCGCACGTCATGGCCAGCCTTCACGAGGTTGGCCGCCATGCCTGAGCCCATATTGCCAAGGCCGATAAATGCAACAACCGCCATGCGGTCCTCCCTTGTCTTCACTAGGGCGAGCGGTTGATCCGCTCTGCCCGGTGTTCCTAATCGAGGAACGTCATTTCCATGTCCGCCGCAAGGGGCTCGAAATATGCCGCGACATCTGCATCAGAGATCGGCGCCGACCAGTTCGGCGCATTGTCCTTGTCGATAATGACCGCGCGAACGCCTTCGTAAAAATCCGAGCCGTCTTTGAGAAGGCGGCTCGAAACCCGAAGGTCCTGGACCATGACGTCGCGCAGTGACAGCTCCGCGCCCTTGCGCAGCGCCGCCAGCGTCACCTTCACCGCGGTCGGCGACTTGGACGAGAGGATTTTCAACACAGCCTTCGACCAGGCGTCATCGGCAGCTTCAAGCCGGTTGATGATCGCCTCCACATCATCGCCTTCAAACGCTGCATCGATCAGCGGCTGGACCATGCCCAGATCGGACTGGCCCGGATCACCGGCGAACTTTTCAAGGATGGCGTCGACCTTTTCGCCGTCGTCATCCAGCGTTTCGGTTTCCAGCGCTTCGATAAGGGCGGGATGGGAGTCAGTCGGCACATAATGGGTGGCGACGCCGGCGGCGATGCAGTCCGCCGTTTTCAGGCGGGCGCCGGTCAGGCCCATCCAGACCCCCAGCTCCCCCATGAGGCGGGGCAGGAAATAAGCTCCGCCCACATCGGGGTGAAAGCCGATCCCGGTCTCCGGCATGGCGAACATCGTCCGGTCGCCTGCGACGCGGAACTCGCCATGAATGGAGACGCCGACGCCGCCGCCCATGGTGATGCCGTCGATCAGGGCCACGTAAGGCTTGGGATATTCCGCGATCAGGGTGTTGAGCTGGTATTCGTCACGCCAAAAGGTCCAGGCGCGGTCATCGCCCGCCTGGCCGCTTTCCGCCAGCATGCGAATGTCGCCGCCTGCACAGAAGCCTTTCTCGCCCGCGCCGTCCACGACCACGGCCTTCACGCTGTCATCATTGCGCCAAGCCTGCAGGGCTTCAACCATGGCGGTGACCATGTCCTGATTGAGCGCATTGAGCGCCTTGGGCCGGTTCAGTGTTATGCGACCCACCGAGCCAGCTTTGCGAGTGATGACGTCTTCATTCATGAGAGGCTTCTCCGGACGAAAATGTGCTCTTAGTCCTGCTGAAATGGCAGGGCCAATTGATACTCTTTGTAGGCGCAATCGAGCCTGACGATAACGCGACCTAGCGCAGCACGTCCTTGGCGATGATCACACGCATGATTTCATTGGTGCCTTCAAGAATCTGGTGAACCCGCAAGTCACGCACGATGCGCTCCAGCGGATAATCCTTCAGATACCCGTAGCCGCCATGGATCTGCAATGCGTCATTGGCGATCTTGAACCCCATATCGGTCGAGAACCGCTTGGCCATGGCGCAGTATTTCGCCGCTTGGGGATCCTTGCGATCCACAGCGTCCGCTGCGCGCAACAGCATCATGCGAGAGGCGTCGAGCTCGGTGACCATGTCCGCCAGCTTGAACTGGGTGGCCTGAAAGTCCGCGATATGACGGCCGAACTGGCTGCGTTCCTTGGCGTAGTCGATGGCGAGATCCACCGCTTCCGCAGCGCCGCCCAGCGAACAGGCGCCGATATTGATGCGGCCGCCATTCAGCCCTTGCATCGCAAAGCCGAAGCCCTGGCCTTCTTCGCCTATGCGGTTTTCAACCGGCACGCGGCAGTCTTCAAAGGTGACGACGCGGGTGGGCTGGGAATTCCAGCCCATCTTGCGCTCGTTTGCGCCAAAGCTGAGGCCGGGCGTGTCTTTCTCGACAATGATGGTTGAGATGCCCTTGGGGCCGTCTTCGCCGGTGCGGCACATCACGGCGTAAAGATCGCTGGTTCCCGCGCCGGAAATGAAGGCTTTCGAACCGTTCAGGACGTAATGGTCGCCATCGCGCACAGCCTTGGTGCGCAGATTGGCGGCGTCCGACCCCGCGCCCGGTTCGGTCAGGCAGTAAGATGCGATCGTGTTCATCGCGGTCAGGTCCGGCAGCCAGCGCTGGCGCTGCTCTTCGCTGCCCCAGCTGTCGATCATCCAGCTGACCATGTTGTGGATGGAGATGAAGGCCGCTGTGGACACGCAACCGCGCGAGAGCTGTTCAAAGATCAGCGCTGCGTCGACCCGGCTCATGCCCGATCCGCCCACATCATCGCGGGTGTAGATGCCCGCAAAACCCATCGCCGCGCTTTCCTTCAGCACGTCGACGGGGAAGTGTTTGGTCTCGTCCCACTCCGCCGCATGGGGCTTGAGACGGTCGTCCGCAAATTTGCGTGCGGCGTCTTGTATCAGCGCTTGCTCTTCTGTCAGCTCGAAATGCACGGGGAAACCTCCTAAACAGACCGGGTTGGACCGGTTCCGACCGCATGAAACGCGATGTGTTCTGATTTGCTGCAAGCGAGATAGACCAAGATGGCCGCTTTTCCCACCACCCGTATGCGCCGAATGCGCGCCAATGACTGGTCGCGCCGCCTGATGCGCGAGAACACATTGACGCCCAACGACCTGATCTGGACCCTGGTCGTCTCCGACACAGCCAATCCCACAGAGCCCGTCGCCTCCATGCCGGGCGTGGAGCGTCTCAGCGTCAAGGCCGCTGCCGACGCCGCCCGGCGGGCCCGCGATCTGGGCATTCCCGCCATCGCTGTCTTCCCGCATCTGGACCCGTCGCTCAAAGACGAGAACGGGCGCGAGGCGGACAATCCTGACGGTCTTGTGGCGCAAGCGATCAAGGCGATGAAAGACGCCGCGCCAGAGGTGGGAATCATTTGTGATGTCGCCCTCGACCCGTTCACCGATCACGGCCATGACGGGCTGATGGAGGACGGCGTCATCCTCAATGACGCAACCGTAGAGCGCCTGTGCAGCCAGGCGCTGATGCAGGCCGCGTCAGGCTGCGATGTGGTCGCGCCGTCCGACATGATGGACGGGCGAATCGGCGCGATCCGCGACGCGCTCGATTCCGAAGGCTTTCAGGACACGCTGATCATGTCCTACGCGGCGAAATACGCGTCCGCGTTCTACGGCCCCTATCGCGACGCGATCGGCAGCGCCAAGGCGCTGCAGGGCGACAAGAAGACCTATCAGATGGATCCCGCCAACACAGACGAAGCGATCCGCGAAGTCGCGCTCGACATCGACGAGGGCGCGGACATGGTGATGGTCAAACCCGGCCTGCCCTATCTCGACATTGTCGCCCGCGTGAAAGCGACCTTTGAAATGCCCACCTATGCGTTTCAGGTGTCGGGCGAATACGCGATGATCCAGGCCGCCGCCCAGAACGGCTGGATTGATGGCGAACGCGCCATGATGGAAAGCCTGCTGGCGTTCAAGCGCGCCGGCGCGGATGGCATTCTCACCTATTTTGCTCCTAAGGCGGCGGAACTGCTCAATGACTAAACGCCTCGAAACGCTCGCCGCCCAGGCCCTGCACCAGACGGACCTCGAAACTGGTGCGGTCATCCCGCCCATCCATCCCGCCACGACTTTCATGCGCGACGAGAAAAACGCGCTCGTCGGCGACATGGATTATCGTCGCCCCAAAGGACCAACCGAAGTGCAGGCCGCGAAGGTGCTGGCGGCGCTCGAAGGCGCGGCGGATGCGCGGCTGTTCAGCTCCGGCCTCGCCGCCATCGCAGCGATTCTGGACACGCTGCAGATTGGCGCACACGTGGTCGCTCAAACGGAGATGTATTATGGCGCGAAGAAACTGCTTCATCATCTCGCCGCCAAAGGGCTGATCTCCCTCACCTTCTTTGAACCCCATGACAAAGCGGGTTTGAAAAAGGCCGTGCAATCAGGGAAGACGGAGCTGGTCTGGATCGAGACGCCCGCCAATCCCAGCTGGGCGGTCGTTGATGTGGCGCATGCAGCCGAAGTCGCCCACGCCGCCGGCGCGATTCTGGCGGTGGACGGCACTTGCTCTCCGCCCTGCACCACGCGCGCGCTTGATCTGGGCGCAGACCTCGTCATGCATTCGGCGACCAAATATCTCAACGGTCATTCCGATGTTCTGATGGGCGCCGTGGTGACGAAGTCCCAGGACGAGCGCTGGGAGAAACTCTGCGCGGGTCACAGCCTGACTGGCGCGGTTCCAAGCGCGTTCGACAGCTGGTTGATGATGCGCGGCCTACGCACGCTCTTCGTTCGCTTTGAACGTCAGAGCGCGAACGCCCTCAAAGTCGCCGAGGCTATGAACGCCCATGACGCGGTCAGCCATGTGCTCTACCCGGGACTGGAAGATCATACCGGTCACGCCATCGCCGCCCGTCAGATGACGAACGGATTCGGCGGCCTGCTGTCTATCCGGCTCAAGGGCGGCCCGGAAGCGGCGCGCAAGCTCTGCGCGTCAACCAAGGTGTTCTTGCAAGCCACCTCCATTGGCGGTGTGGAAAGCCTGATCGAGCACAGAAAGCCCATTGAAGGCCCCAGCAGCCCGACGCCGGATAATCTGGTGCGACTGTCTTGTGGGATCGAAGCGGCGGACGACCTGATCGAGGATCTCAGTCTTGCTCTGGACCGCGTCGGAAATTAAACTCTGGGGCGAATACAATCGCCTGAGATCGCCTATGTATCGCTGTCCGCACTGTCGAGAATCCTTAGGCGCAACCGCCCTGCTCAACATGAATCCCAACACGCTGTCCGTCTGTAAGCATTGCGGACAGCGTTACGGATGGGACGTGTCAGGCTCGATGATGCTGTTGATGATCTTCATGGTCATCGCCAGCGTCATCGCACTGCTGATGACGATCTCGATCATGCCTGTCGTAATGGCAAGCCTCGCGATCCCGATCCTCATCGGAGTGTGCGGCTATCTCGCCTTGTGCGCCTTCCGCCCTGTCGCGCGTTAATCCACGCG
The DNA here is from genome assembly GCF_002354675.1 of Oceanicaulis sp. UBA2681. NCBI lineage: Bacteria > Pseudomonadati > Pseudomonadota > Alphaproteobacteria > Maricaulales > Maricaulaceae > Oceanicaulis > Oceanicaulis sp. UBA2681. The sequence continues at coordinate 280,704 of NZ_DEMB01000008.1, forward strand.
CCCGATCGGCGGGATCGACCATTTGAAGATGATCGCGCAGCCCCGCAATATGAACGCCGCCAGCGCCGCGCCAACCGCCGCCGAGCCGGTGGGCACGCCGAACTCCAGCGCAGCCACGTACACTGCCGCGCCGAATAAGGCCGCCAGCGCATAAACGTCCGCTCGCAAGATCAGCGGCACGTCATTGACGATGATATCGCGCACCAGCCCGCCGAAGGCGGCGCTCATGACGCCGGTGACCAGCGCAATCGACCAGTGCGCCCCAGCCATCAAACCCGCCTGCGCGCCCAGCACGCAGAACACGGCAAGGCCTAGGCTGTCAGCCCAGATCAGGGCGCGATAGCGCGCGCCTTCCTCGCCGCGCACCAGTTCAGAGCCGTAATATCCGATCACGCCGCCTGCGAGCGCCAGGATCAGATAATGCGGCGCATCAATCCAGTAGACAGGAAGACGTCCAAGCAGAACATCGCGCAGCGTGCCGCCGCCCATGCCGGTGACCGCACCGATCACGGCAGCGCCGAACGGATCAAGATGCTTGCGCGCCGACAGAATGCCGCCTGACAGGGCGAAGACAAAGATGCCGATATAATTGAGGATGATGAAGACGAGCGTGACGTTCACAACTGCACGCCCTCACCACCCGTGGCGGCGAAATGGGCGGCGAGCGCCGACAACACCAGGATCATGATGATCCACACCCCGGCGTTCACATAGACCGAGCGCTTGGCCGAGCGTCGTTCCAGCCAGGTCCGCGGTCGCACGCCCTTGAAGTAATAGACCATCAGCGCGCTCAAATTGACCGCCACCACATTGATCGACAGCAAAAGCGTCGCCCGCCCCGCCAGATCCCAGGACCCGCTGCCGGCCAGAAGCCCCGCCGCAGACGCGGGCGGCAAGAGAGCCACCGCCACCATCACGCCCACAAGCGCCGCCGGCAAACCCGTGGCGATAGAGAGCGCCGCCGCGGCTCCGGCCGCCAGCGCAAGGGCGGCGGAGTCGGGCCCCACCACGGTTCGGCTCATCAATTCATTGGAATAGAGGTTCGGTTCATAGAACAGGCCGACCAGAAAGCTCAAAGCCAAACCAAGCGCCAGCCCCGCCACAGCGGTTCTGGCCGCTTTCAGCATCAAGGGCAAATCACCCAAAGCCGAACCGAAGGAGAACGCCAGGATCGGCCCAAGAAGCGGCGCGATCACCATAGCGCCGATGACGGCCGCCACATTGTCAGCCGACAGGCCAAAAACGACCACGACGGTTGAGAGCGCAGTCAGCATCAGGAAATCAGAGTTGATCTCCGCGCCTTTGGCGATGTCCTGGAACATCTCTTCACGCAAAGCCAGGCGACGTTTGACACGCGTCGCTTCATCCGGGTCTTCGTCAATGCGCGGCACGCTGGCTTCAATGGGAATAACGACCAGACGCCAGTTTTGTTCGCCTTCCATAATCGCCTGAACGGCGTCGATGGCCTTCTGGCCGTCGCCGTCGCGAAACGTCAGCCGCAACAAACGTTTGCCCTGAGCGTCCGGCTCGGTCAGGCGATGGTCCAGAGGCTCGGTCTTCAGCGTCGCCTTGAGGATCGGCTGAACCTTGTCTCCATCGGGCAGCGTAACTTCGATCAGACGCATCGCGCTCAGGTCCGCTCGGCGTTTTCAAGCCGGGCGATCAGGCTTGACGTGTCCCAGCGTCCGCCGCCCATGGCTTCGATCTCGGCGTAGAACTGGTCGACCAACGCCGCCGCGGGCAATCGAGCGCCATTGTTGCGCGCTTCATCCAGCGCGATGCGAAGATCCTTACGCATCCAGTTGACAGCAAAACCGAAATCAAACTCGCCATCGACCATGGTGCGCCAGCGGTTTTCCATTTGCCAGCTTTGCGCCGCGCCTTTGGAGACGGCTGAAATCACCGTCTCGGGGTCAAGTCCGGCGCTCTTGGCGAAGTGCAGCCCCTCGGCCAGCCCCTGCACCAGGCCGGCAATGCAGATCTGGTTGACCATCTTGGTCAATTGTCCGGCGCCGGCCGGCCCGGCATGCACCATGGCCTTGGCGTACGCGCCCATGATCGGCTCGGCCTTGGCGAAAACACTGTCATCACCGCCGCACATGATCGACAGCTGACCATTTTCCGCGCCGGCCTGACCGCCAGACACCGGCGCGTCCAGAAAGCCGATTTGCGAGGCCTTGGCTGTCTCATGAAGCTCGCGCGCCAAAGCCGCTGACGCCGTCGTGTGATCCACCAGCACCGCGCCCGCCTTCATGGCGGGAAGCGCGATCTCAGCGACCGCGCGCACATCCGGGTCATCGCCCAGGCACATCAGGACACAATCGGCGTCCGCCACGGCGTCGGCGATGCCGTGGCAAGCCTGTCCCTGATGCTGCTCAGCCCAGGTTTGCGCCTTGGCGGCGGTTCGGTTCCAGACCCTGACCGTGTGACCGGCTTTTGACAAATGCCCGGCCATGGGAAATCCCATCACGCCCAGACCCAAAAACGCGACATTCGCCATATTATGCTCCCCCAAGGCCGCTTCCAGCCAATTGCTCGTCCAGACTGCGCGTCTTGTCCGCCACCACATCGCCGGTGTGCTTGGTGGCGACCGGCTCAACCAGCATCACCCAGCATTCGTCTTCAGCCACAGGATTGTGACTGACGCCCTTCGGCACGACGTGCATGTCGCCTTCAGACAAGGTGACTGAGCCGTCTTCATAGTGCATTTCGAGCCGCCCCTTCACGATAAAGAACAACTCATCCTCATCCGCATGATCATGCCAGACAAATTCGCCCTTGAGCTTGGCCAGTTTGACGTACTGGTCATTTACCCGAGCGACGACCCGCGGCGACCAGTACTCGGAAATCTGGTCAAATTCAGCCTGCAGGCGTTTGACGTCCGCAATCATGTCCGCTGCTCCTCAAATTTTCGAATAGCCTGAGCGCACAAAGACCAGCGCTTCTGCGTCCCTGGGACGATCCGCGTTCAGAACCTCACCGAGAATGATCTCATGATCGCCTCCAGCAAAGACCTGATGCCGGCGACATTCAAACCGGGCGATCGCGTCTTCGAGCAAAGGCGCGCCATTGCTGGCGGGCGTCCAGCGTCCGCCATTGGCCTCCAGATCGTCTGAGCGCGCGCACGCTGTCGACAGCTCCGCCTGGTCCGCCGCCAGGATATTCACGGCGAAATCCTGCGCGTTCAGGAAGCGGTCATAGCGATGACTATCCTTGGCGAGCGACCATAAAATAAGAGGGGGATCGAGAGAGACCGACGAAAAGGAATTGATCGTCATCGCTCGCGCAGATCCGCCGTCCATGACCGTGATCAGGGCCACGCCTGTGGGGAATCGTCCCAGGCAATCGCGAAATTCGCGCTCAAAAAGTGACAAAATTCGCTCCTGATTCGTTTTGACAACGCAGATTTAACCCTGTTGCTCCAGAGTGTCCGCCACAAAAGCCGAAGGTGGATGGATATGAGTTCGGATCAACCGATCGTCATCAAGAAAGTCAAGAAGGGCGGCGGCCATGGGCACCATGGCGGCGCCTGGAAAGTCGCCTATGCCGATTTCGTGACGGCCATGATGGCGTTTTTTCTCATGATGTGGCTGATCAATAACACAGAACCTGAACAGCGACAGGGGATCGCGGACTATTTCGCACCTGCCAGCGTCAGCCGCACCACCTCCGGCTCCGGCGGCGTTCTGGGCGGCACCAGCTTTGGCGATGACGGCGCACGCGGCTCCGGTTCTTCCTCTGTCGTCGAACGCCTCGCGCCCCGCTCTGAACAGGATGTGTCTCGCGAACAGGAAGCCGATGAAGCGTCCGGCGCTGCCGGGGGCCAGCCGCAAGCCTCGACCGACGCACTCGCCAGCGCCCTCGCCCGTCGTGAAGCGGCGGAGTTCGCCAGCGCCGAGCAGTCCCTGCGTCAGGCCCTGCAAGACATGCCCGAGCTCGCAGAATTGTCGCGCCACGTCCTGATTGAAGAAACGCCTGAAGGCCTGCGCATCCAGCTGATCGACCAGGAAGGTCGTCCGATGTTTGAACCGGGCGCAATCGAACCCAACAGCCGGGCCCGCGTCTTGCTTCGGACGATCTCGGAGATTGTTCTGCGCTTGCCGAACCGCATCACCCTGTCCGGTCATACGGACGCCAGCCCGGCGCCGGTGGGCGGCCCGTCCAACTGGGAACTCTCAGCGGCCCGCGCCAACGCCGCGCTGAACATCATGGCGAACGCCGGCGTTCCAGATCACCGGATCGCGGAAGTCCGCGGCAAAGCCGGCGCTGAGCCGCTTTTTCCCGATGATCCCTATCTGCCAGGCAATCGCCGTCTGTCGATCACCTTGCTGCGTGAAGCGCCCGCCGTACCGCCCGGCCACTCGCTCTAGCCGAACGCAGAGGCGCTTCTAAAAGAGTCTCTGCGTACAGCGCTTCACGCTCGCATCACGCCGCAAAGGCGTTAACCTGCTCACTTTGGCGCGAATCCGCGCGGGGCATGAGTGACGGGCATGGACGACCTCTCCGTACTATCGGACTGGCGAATGTGGGCGGTTCTCGTCGGTGTTTGCGGGGCCATCGTTTTCTATTGCTGGGAAAAGTTCGCCCTCGAACTGGTCTCGGTGGTGATCCTGTGCGCGGCTTTGGTCTTCTTCGAGCTGTTCGGCGCCGAGGATGCGCCCACAGCGGCGGCTCTGCTGGCCGGATTCGCCAATCCAGCGCTGTTGACGATCATGGCGCTGCTGGTTGTGGGCCAGGGCATTTTCCATACCGGTGCGCTGGACGGCCCGACCCGCACCTTGCTGTCCATGTTCGACGTCCGGCCCAAGCTGACCATCGTGACGCTGTTCGCGCTGGTGTTTGGCGTCTCCGCCTTCATCAACAATACGCCCGTTGTGGTGATGTTCATTCCCATTCTGGGCGCCGTGGCGGCCCGGATGGGCGGCTCGGCTTCAGTGTTCATGATGCCGCTGAGCTTTGTGTGCATCTTCGCCGGCATGACGACGCTGATCGGCTCGTCCACCAATCTTCTGGTGGCTGACAGTCTGCTCGCGAGTACGGGTGAAACGCTGGGGTTTTTCCAACCGGCCAAAATGGGCGCCATGCTCTCGGTCGTTGGCATGATCTATATCGCTTTCATCATGCCCAAGCTGCTGCCTGAGCGTGAAGAATCTGAAGATGACAAGGCGGGCTCTCCAGGCAAGCAATATATCGCCCAAATCGAAGTGACGGCGGGTCATCCGCTGGTCGGCGCCAAGCCGGTGGCGGGCATGTTCACTGAGCTTGGCGACATCACCGTGCGGATGGTTCAGCGCAATGAAGACGCCTTCCTGCCGCCCTTTGACTCCATCGAGCTCAAACAAGGCGATCTGATCATCATCGCCGCCACTCGCAAAAAACTGACAGAGCTGTTGTCCAGCCGTGCGGAATTCGTCGAAGGCGTGCTGCGCTCAGCAGGTCCGGCGGATCTGCCCACGCGTGGCGAACGCCTGGCGTTGACCGAGGCTGTGGTTTCGCCAGGCTCGCGTCTGATTGGACGAACCGTGCGCCAGATCGGGTTCCGTCATGCCGTCGGCGCCATTGTTCTCGGTGTGCAGCGACGCTCGCGCATGATCCGCGCCAAGCTGGGGGAAATCCGTCTGGAGGCGGGCGATGTCTTGCTGCTGTTCGGGGGCGCTGACGCCATGCGCCGCCTGCGGGCGGATCGCGACGTTCTGTTGATGGATTGGGCGACCTCTGACCTGCCCGATATCCGCAAGGCCTCCATAGCGCGATTGATTCTGGGCGGTGTGGTCCTGGCCGCCTCCACAGGCGTATTGCCCATCGTCGCCGCATCCTTGATTGGCGCCGCGGCCATGATCGGCGCCGGGTGTCTCAATGTTCGTCAGGCGGCGCGCGCATTTGACCTCAAGCTCTATCTGCTGATCGGGTCAGCCTTTGCGCTGGGCACGGCGATGGAGGCCACGGGCGGCGCGACTGTGCTGGCCATGGGCGTTGTGCATGTCTTTTCGCCTCTGGGCACGACAGCGCTGGTCTCGGCCCTGTTCTTCCTGGTGATGGTGCTGACAAATGTGTTGTCCAACAACGCCACCGCCATTCTGTTCACGCCCATCGCCGTGACGGCGGCCAATTCAGTCGGCGCGGATCCAACCTTGTTCGCCCTGACCGTGCTGTTCGCCGCCAACACCTGTTTTGCAACGCCGATCGGCTATCAGACCAATCTTCTGGTCATGGGACCTGGCAAATACCGGTTTGCGGACTTCATCCGCGCCGGCGCGCCCCTCGCCGTTCTGATATGGCTTGCCTTCACCGTTTTGGTGGGCATCAGTTTCGCCCTGGCCTAGCTCAGGTTAGGATGACCGGACTTTAGCGTTTGAGAGGATGCTCGTGACTCGCCCGTTTGCGACCCGTCAATTGCCCTTCTTCCTGACGGCTCCCACTGCCTGCCCCTATCTGGAGGGCCGGATGGAGCGGAAGATCTTCACGCGTGTTGATGGCGACCAGACGGCGCATCTGAACAATATCCTCACTCATGCCGGCTTCAGACGGTCTCAATCCATTTTGTATCGTCCCGCGTGTGAGATGTGCTCGGCGTGCAAATCCGCTCGCATCCCGGTGTCTGAATTCAAACCCTCGCGCACACAGCGCCGCGTTCAGAAGCGAAACGCCGATCTGTTGCGCCTGCCCCGACCTGCTGAAGCGATGCCCGAACAATTCGCGCTGCTCAGCCGCTATCTCAACGCCCGTCATAGCGATGGCGATATGGCCGGCATGGATTTCTTCGACTTCGCGTCCATGATCGAAGACGGGGCCGAGCACACCGAGCTGGTCGAATATCGCGACGCACGCGGCCAGCTGATCGCCTGCGTCCTGGTGGACCGACTGATTGACGGCTTTTCTCTGGTGTACAGTTTTTTCGCGCCCGACCGCGCCAAGGACAGCCTCGGCGCTTTCATCATCCTCGATCACATCGAACGCGCACGCGCCGAAAATTTGCCGTTTGTCTATCTGGGATACTGGGTGCAAGGCAGTCCGAAAATGGACTACAAGGCTCATTATAAACCACTTGAAGTGCTTGAACCTGAAGGTTGGCGACCTTTGCAGCCGGCCTCGGACGCACAAGAGTGATCAAAAGCTGACATCACGGACAAGAGCTGAGCCATAATCAGTCTGTCCGGCCTGGGGAGGAATAGATGGATCGTCGCACATTTTTGTCCGGCGCCGCGGTTGTCGCCGCTGGCGCCGCATCGGCCTGTTCACAAGACACGGGCGCGGAAACCGCGCCTGCCGCACCGGCGGTGAATCGTAACCGCACGCGCCGCCTGCGCATGGTCACCACCTGGCCCACAGGGTTTCCGGGTCTTGGCTCTGCCGCCGAGCGCACGGCGCAATTCATCACCGAGATGACCGGCGGCGCGCTGGAAGTCGAGGTTTACGGCGCAGGTGAAATCGTCGGCGCGTTTGAAGTCTTTGACGCGGTCTCCAACGGCGTCGCGGACATGTATCACGGCGCTGAATATTACTGGCAGGGCCGCTCGCCCGCTTTCAACTTCTTCTGCGCCGTGCCTCTGGGCATGACCGCCCATGAAATCATGGCGTGGGTGGAATATGGCGGCGGTCAGCAATTGTGGGAGGAACTCTCCGGTCAGTTCGGTCTGATCGCCTTCCAGGCCGGCAATTCTGGCCATCAGATGGGCGGCTGGTTCAAGCGTGAAGTGAATACGCTGGAGGATTTCCGAGGCCTGCGCATGCGCATTCCGGGCCTGGGCGGCTCTGTCCTGCGCGAGCTGGGCGGCGCGGCGGTGGCCCTGTCAGGCGGCGAGATCTACCAGTCGCTTCAATCCGGCGCGATCGACGCGACCGAATGGGTCGGTCCCTGGAATGACCTCGCCTTCGGGTTCTACCGCGAAGCGCCCTATTATTACGGTCCGGGCTTTCATGAGCCGGGCTCGTCTCTGGCGGTCGGTCTTAATCGCGGCGTCTGGGATTCCCTGCCCGCAGATCAGCAAGCTGTCGTCCGCGCCGCCGCCCGCGCCGCGAACAATCAGTCGCTCGCTGAGTTCACCTATCAGAACGGTCTCGCCCTGCGCACACTGACCGGCGAGCATGGCGTGCAGCTGCGCGAGTTCTCGGACGACATCTGGCGGGAAGTGGGGCGCATTTCCGAAGCCGTGGTCGCCGACACCGCCAATGCGGATCCCTTGAGCCGCCGCGTCTATGAAAGCTATCGCGACGCAAGGCGTCTGGGTCGGGACTGGGCCAATGTGTCTGAAGCGCCCTATTACCAGAAACGTGAAATGGTGCTTGGCCGCTAGATCATGAAACTCGCTGATCGCCTTCTGCTCGCCGTGATCGCCGTCACGGCTGCGCTGCTTGTCGCCGACGCCCTGTCAGGGGGCGCGGTCGGCGCTGTGATGGATGGTCATATCAGCGCTGTCGCTGCGATCATTGGGCGTTTTCTGGGCTGGATCGGATGGGCGATAAGCCCGTTCCTGTTCATCGCCCTGTTGAGCGCGCTCTATGGACGGGTCATGGGCCTGCCAACCCCTGTTTCCAGGCTGTTGCGTCGGGCGATCATGGTCCTGGACGCCATCTCCGTCACGATTGGCGACATGGTGCGATGGGCGGCGCTGGCGCTTGTGCTGGTCACCGGGCTGATCGTGGTGCAGCGCTATGTGTTCGGCGTCTCGCTGACCAAGCTGCAGGAAAGCGTGATCTATCTGCACGCGATCCTCTTCCTGCTGTCGAGCGCGGCGACGCTCTATAATGGCGGGCATGTCCGGGTGGATATCGTCTATTCCAAACTCTCTGATCACGGCAAAGCCTGGACTGACCTTCTGGGCGTCTATCTCGCCCTCATCCCCATGTGCTGGCTGATCCTGATCACTGCGGAGAGCTATGTGGGGGGCGCCTGGCGCATCCTCGAACGATCCCGGGAAAGTGACGGCCTGCCGCTGGTCTTCTTGTTGAAAACCGCCATTCCCGTCTTCGCTGTCATGATGATCGGCCAGGGGTTCGCCATGGCCTCGCGCGCCGCGCTGACCCTGTCAGGCGAAACGCCGCCGCCATCAGGCCAAGATAATGCAGAACATGAGCTATAGAGACTAAATGATGGATTTAATTGTTAGTCTCCTGCCATTCGCCATGTTTGCGGCGGCCTTTGTCGCCTTGCTGCGAGGCTTTCCGGTTGCGTTCACACTGGCGGGTGTCGGACTCGCCTTCGCTCTCATCGGACTGGCGCTGGGCCTGTTTGATCCCTTCCATCTGCGCGCTTTCCCGCAGCGGATCTACGGCAACATCATGGAGATGGACAAAGCCATTCTGGTGGCGGTGCCGCTCTTTGTGTTCATGGGCGTGATGCTGGAAAAGTCCCGCATCGCCGAACAATTGCTCGACGCTATGGGCTCGTTGTTCGGCACATTGCGCGGCGGTCTGGGGATCTCAGTCGTCATCGTCGGCGCGCTGCTGGCCGCGTCCACCGGCATTGTCGGCGCGACCGTGGTGACGATGGGATTGCTGTCCCTGCCGACCATGCTCAAGCGCGGGTATTCGCCCTCGCTCGCCGCCGGCTCCATCGCGGCGGCTGGGACGCTGGGTCAGATCATTCCGCCATCCATCGTACTGGTGTTGCTGGGTGACCAGTTGTCGTCCGCCTATGCCGAGGCGCAACGGGCGCAGGGCATTTTCTCGCCTGACATCGTCTCGGTGGGCGACCTCTTCGCGGGCGCGCTGATCCCCGGCCTGCTGCTGGTGGCGGTGTATATCCTCTACCAGGTCGGCGTCGCGATTCTGCGCCCGAGCGCGTCTCCGGCGATCCCCCCTGAAGAAATCCACGCCGACTGGGGCAAGCTGCTCGGGGCCTTGATTCCGCCCCTCATCCTGATCATCGCCGTGCTCGGCTCGATCCTGGGCGGGCTCGCCACGCCCACCGAAGCGGCGGGCGTAGGGGCGCTGGGCGCGATCTTGCTGGCGGGCTATCGCAATAGCGGCGGTCAGGACAATCCGGCCTTCGGGCAAACCGTGATCGTCATCGGCTCGCTCACGCTGTTCATCTTGCTGTTGTCCCCCTTGGCGTTTGATCTGCGGGCGGGCGACAACCCGCTGGAGATGGGGCTCGCCTATGGGCTTTCCGCGGTCTCCGCCCTGGGCGTTATGATCGCCTGCATCCGCCTCTTCAGAACCGGCGTTCTGGATGAGGTCATGCGCTCCACCGCACAGATCTCGGCCATGGTCTTTGTCATCCTGATCGGCGCCAGCCTGTTCGCCCTGGTCTTCCGCGAGCTGGGCGGCGATCACACGGTGCGCGCTGCGCTCGAGGCCGCCCCCGGCGGTGCGACAGGCGCGCTGATCGTGGTGATGATCGTGATGTTCCTTCTGGGCTTCTTCCTGGATTTCATCGAGATCACCTTCGTGGTGGTGCCCATTGTCGCGCCTGTCCTGTTCATGATGGGGGTCGACCCGGTCTGGCTGGGCGTGATGATGGCGCTGAACCTGCAGACCAGCTTCCTGACGCCGCCTTTCGGTTTTGCGCTGTTCTATCTGCGCGGCGTCGCGCCGCCCACTCTGACCTCGGGCGCGATCTATCGGGGCGCTGCGCCTTTCGTCATAATTCAGCTCCTGATGATCGCTATGGTCGCACTGATGCCATGGCTGGCGACCGCGCTTCCGGGACTGCTGTATGACTGATCAGAATGATACCGACACATCCTCCAAGGGCAGCAATTTCTCTGCCCTGATGTCTGATCGCGAAGCCCTGCAGCGCCTGTTCATCGTGGTGCTTGCGCTCGGCATTTCGGTCATCTTCATCTGGATGATCCGCGGCTTTCTCAGCCCGCTCTTCATGGCGGCTGTGTTTGCGATGTTCCTGCATCCCGTCCACCGCTTCATGAGACGCGTTCTGTTCGGCTCCAGCTCCGCCGCAGCCGGCGTGGTGCTGCTCCTGGCTGTGGTGGTCGTGCTGATCCCGCTGGCCGCCATCCTGGTGATTGTCGCTGATCAAGCCGTGCAGGTGACCGGCGCTGTCGCGCCCTGGCTGCAAGAACAGATCGCCGCGATCCGCGAAGGCGGTCTTGAAGCCCTGCCCGCCTGGCTGCCCTTCCGCGAAAGCCTCGCGCCCTACCAGCAAGACATCACCAGTCAGGCCGCGCAGTTTGCGTCGAACGCCGGCGGTTGGATGGTGGACGCCTTGCGCCGGGCGACCTCGGGCACATTCGGAGCCTTTCTCAATCTGGTGGTGATGCTGTTCGCCTTGTTCTTCTTTCTGACCCAGGGGCCCCGCCTCGCAAGTCAGGGGCTGAAACTCATGCCCATGCCGTCTGAAGATCGCGACCTGCTGGTGGAGCGGGCCATGTCCACCATCCGCGCCACAGTGAAAGGCACCTTCGTCATCGCCATCATTCAAGGTGTTCTGACCGGCGCCGCGCTGGCGCTGGCGGAGGTTCCCGGCGCCTTGTTCCTGGCGACGCTCACCGCGGTCCTGTCGGTCATTCCCGGCATCGGCCCGCCGCTTGTCTGGGGGCCGGCGGGTCTGTGGCTGATCGCCAGCGGCCGGTATCTGGAAGGCGGCTTATTGATCGCCTGGGGCGCGCTGGTGGTGGGGTTGATCGACAACCTCTTGCGTCCGCGTCTTGTGGGGCAGGACGCCAAACTCCCCGATCTGATGATCCTGATCTCGACCTTGGGCGGGCTAACGCTGTTCGGGGCTGTCGGCCTGATCGTCGGACCGATGATCGCAGCGCTCTTCGCCTCGGTCTGGTATCTCTACGCCCAGTCCTATGCGCCCTTGCTGAATGAGGATCACCCCGAAGACCGCGTCGAACCCGATAGTGACTAGACAGACGGGATCGAGGTTTCACGCTGGCGGCGACGCCCGCCCGCATAGGTCTCCAGCGCCTCAATGCGTTTCTCGATCGGCGGATGGGTGGCGAAAAGACCGGCGAAGCTGACCTTGGTCTCATTCTCGATAAACATCTGACGCACCTCTTCGGGCGCGTCCTTGATCTCGCTACGGCCAGAGATTTTCTCCAGCGCCGAAATCATCGCGTCGGGATTTTTCGTCAGCTCCACCGCGCCGGCGTCGGCCATATATTCGCGCGACCGTGACAGCGCAAAGCGGATCACAAACGCCAAAGCATAAGTCACCGCCACGATCAGCGCCGCCACCAGCAAGATCACGCCCGCATTGCCCGATCGTCCGCGTCGTCCGCCGCCTGCGCGCGCCAGCGAGCCATGAAACAGGCCGCGCGCCGCAATCTCCACGGTGAAGGAGATGATCCCAACAAAAATCACCGCGATCACCAAGAGCCGGACATCGCGGTTGATCACATGGCTTAGTTCGTGGGCCAGCACCGCTTCCAGCTCTTGCGCGTTCAGCGTGTTCATCAGGCCGCGCGTAACGGTGATGACGGCTTTCTTTTCGCTCAGCCCGGACGCATAGGCGTTCAGCGCATCGGTCTCGATGATCCGCAAGGACGGCATCGGCATGCCGCGCGAAATCGTCAGGTTTTCAAGAAGATTATAAAGCTCGGGCTCATCAGCGCGGCTGACTTTGCGCGCGCCGGTCGCCGCATCAATCATCGCCTGATGGCCCAGCCAGGCGATGACGAACCAGACGGCCACGCCGATCATCACGAACGGAAAGGCGCGCAAGGTCAGATCCAGCGCCGGCCCCATCGCGCCGGCATAGGCGCCGGTTTTGGCGGGGGCGTCCGCATACCCGCTCCACACCAGAGCGGCCGCGAAAACGATGCCCAGAACAAGAACCGGAAATCCGGCCAGCAGCGCGATGGATTTGAGATTATTGTTCCAGATATGGGTGCGCAGGCCGGCGGCGGCGATCATGATGCGCCCTCCTCCAGCCTGCGCATGGCCCTAGAACTTTACGGACGGGCCGGCGTTGACGGCGGCGCGTTCATTGGCGGCGACTTCAAAGAAGTCCGCCTCATTAAAGCCAAAGGAATTGGCCAGCACCACGGCGGGGAATTGTTCGCGCGCGGTGTTATATTCGCTGACCGCATTGTTGAAGAAGCGGCGGGCGGCGGCGATCTTGTTCTCAAGATCAGCCAACTCGTTCTGCAGCGACAGGAAGTTCTCGTTCGCCTTCAGATCGGGATAGCTTTCCGACAGAGCGAAGAGCTGACGCAACGCGCCGGAGAGCACGTTTTCGGCGGCGGCCAGATCCTTGACCGAGCTCGCGTCCACGGCCTGCTGACGCGCCTTCACGACGCTTTCCAGCGTCTCTTTCTCATGGCTGGCATAGCCTTTGACGGTCTCAACCAGGTTGGGCACCAGATCATGGCGCTGCTTGAGCTGGACGTCGATATCACCCCACGCCTGACGAGTGGTTTGCCGAAGCGCCACCAGCCGGTTGTAGATCGTCATGACGAACAGGCCGATCAGAACGATCACACCGAAAGTAATCAGCAATTCCATGAAACGCTCCTTGATGGCGCTGAAGGGAAACCGGTTAAAGCCTTACTCCGATTGCGGGAGAACGCCAAGTGACAGCGCGGTGAAGGGCTTACGCCTCTTCGTTTGTGGTCACCGCCCGCCAAAGCTCTTATTGGAGAAGCCGCGCGGGGCGAGCTTGCCGGCGCTGGCGCGCTTGCCTTCATAATAGCGCCAATCCTCGACCAGATGACGGCGGCCGGCCGGATCAACACGGACCAGGCCTTCTTCGGCGTTAAAGATGCTGATATCGGCCACATCGCCGGACTTGCCGCCGAGCAGGCGCACGCCCTTGCCGCGCACCATTTCGGGGATCTCGTCGGCGTTGAAGACCAGAAGTTTCTTGTTCTCGCCCAGCACCGCGATGCGGTCGCCCGCAACCGGCAGCGCCATCATGGCTTTGTGCCCGTCGATCACATTGAGCACCTGACGCCCGGCGCGCTTGATGGCGGGCAGGTCTTTTTCCGCAACTACAAAGCCATGACCCGAGGTCGAAGCGAGCAGCAGCTTGCGGTCCGCCTTGTATTTGAACAGAGCGACGGGTTCCGCGCTCTCATCCATATCAATGAGCAAGCGCACCGGTTCGCCAAAGCCGCGCCCGCCGGGCAGCTTGGACGCGTCGAGCGTATAAACGCGCCCATCTGTGGTGAGCATCAGGATTTTGTCGGTGGTCTCCGCTTTCAGCGAGAACAACGTCTCGTCGCCATCCTTGTGCTTGATCCCGGTCACATCGTCGGTGTGGCCCTTCAGCGCCCGGATCCAGCCCATGCGCGACAGCACGATCGTGATCGGTTCGCGCGGGATCAACGCCTCTTCCACCATATCGGCGAAGTCTGCGTCCGGCGCGTCAGCGAAGGTCGTGCGGCGCTTGCCCAGCGGCGTGTTCGGGCCGAAGCGCTTCTTGACGTCAGCGACTTCGCTGTCGACTTTTTTCCATTGCAGGTCTTCATCGCCGATGAGGGCGGTCAGCTCGTCACGCTCGCCTTCAAGCCGGGTCTGCTCGTCGCGGATCTCCATCTCTTCAAGCTTGCGCAAGCTACGCAGGCGCATGTTGAGGATGGCTTCGGCCTGACGGTCGGTCAGCGAGAAGGTCGAGATCAGCTGGTCCTTGGGATGGTCCTCAAAGCGGATGATGCGGATCACTTCATCCAGATTGAGATAGGCGACCATGAAGCCCGACAGGACTTCCAGGCGGTCCTCCACCTGCTCCAGTCGGCGGGTGGCGCGGCGCACCACCACTTCGCGGCGGTGGTTGAGCCAGATCTGCAGCGCTTCTTTCAGCCCCACCACGCGCGGCGCGCCGGTCGGGTCGAGCACGTTGAGGTTCAGCGCGAAACGGATTTCGAGGTCGGTCAGCTTGAAGACGGATTCCATCAGCAAGGCCGGATCAATCGTCCGCGATTTCGGCTCCAGGATCAGGCGCACATCTTCCGCGCTTTCATCCATCACATCGGCCAGCAGCGGCAGCTTCTTCTGGTCAAGAAGCGAGGCGATGCGCTCGATCAGCTTGGCTTTCTGCACGAGATACGGGATTTCGGTGACCACGATCTGCCATTGACCGCGGCCCAGCTCCTCAACCTCCCAGCGGGCGCGCAGGCGGAAGCCGCCCCGGCCCGTCTCATAGGCGTCGAGGATGTTTTCGCGCGTCTCCACGCATACGCCGCCCGTGGGGAAGTCCGGGCCTTGCACGTAATTGAGCAGGGTTTCAGTGGCGGCGCCGGGCGTCTTGATCAGATGGCGTGCGGCGTCGCACAGCTCAGCGGCGTTATGGGGCGGGATATTGGTCGCCATGCCCACGGCGATGCCCGCCGAGCCATTGGCAAGCAGGTTTGGAAAGGCGGCGGGCAGAACCAGCGGTTCGCGGTCTTCGCCGTCATAGGTCTCGCGAAAATCGACCGTGCCGTCATCGTAATCCTGCAAGATCAGCTGGGCGGCTTCGGTCAGGCGCGCTTCGGTGTATCGCATGGCCGCGGCGCCGTCGCCGTCCACATTGCCGAAATTGCCCTGGCCTTCGACCAGCGGATAGCGCGAAGAGAAATCCTGCGCGAGACGCACCAGCGCTTCATAGACCGCCTGATCGCCATGCGGGTGAAAACGGCCGATCACGTCGCCGACCACACGCGCGCATTTCTTGAAGGCGGTGTCCGGCGCCAGTTTGAGAAGGCGCATGGCGTAGAGCAAGCGCCGGTGAACCGGCTTCAGGCCGTCGCGCGCATCGGGCAGCGCCCGCTGGGTGATGGTGGACAGGGCGTAGGCGAGATAACGCGAGGAGAGCGCGTCATTGAAGCTCTCATCAAAGATACGGCCGCCATCGCCCGGAAATTGCTCGCCCATCCAGATCCCCTCAGGTCACCTTGGTGATTCGATTGGGACCCAGTATGGAGCGGATCGCCTTGTCAGGGCAGGCCATGACGCAGGCTTTTCAACAGTTGAGCCGCAAGAGGTTACAGACGTCCTTCGCCCGCCAGCCGCTCGATCATGCGGGTTCGCGCGTCCGGCAGCATGCGGTCTGTCGGCCAGAGCACGCGGCGCTCGATGAAATGGGCGGTGAGTTTCAATCCCGCGCCCACATCGCCTTCTGAGATCGCGCCGCCACCCTTCATGAAATCGGGCAAAGCCAACATGCGGTCCTTATAGGGCGCGCCCGCCTCTGCGCTGACCGCCCGGCCCGATTTCGGGCTGACATAAACGAGATCGGTTTCAACGCCCGTGGCTGCGCAACGGCGCAAGTCCAGGCCGTATCCAAGATCAGACAGCAGCCCCGCCTCCCACCGCACATAAAGCGCGGGCCAGACATCGGGGTCCTCCAGCGCGGCGATCAGCACTTCAAAGGCGTTCGCGACCGCCGGATGCTCTTCGCGCTCCGGCAGACACAGGGACGCCATCGCGCAGGCGGCGTTGAGGCCTGACAGAGCCAAGGGATCATCCATGACGACGCCGGCTGACAGGTCTTCACCCTCGACCTGAAACCCGCCCAGATGGCTTTCAAGCCGGGCGCGCCAGACGGCCCGCACGCGGTTTCCCGGTTGAAGGATGGGGCGCATGGCGCGGGAGCGCCCGCCGCGCACTAGTCCGGCATGACGCCCATGCTCCGCCGTCAGAACCTCGATCACCGCGCTCGTCTCTCCATGAGGGCGAACGGCGACGATACGGCCTGAGGCGGTCCACTCCATCAGGCGTCGAAATCAAGTCCGAGCGCGTTGAAGCGGGCGCGCTCATCACCCCAGTTCGGACGAATCTTGACGAACAGGAACAGATGCACCTTGCGGCCCAGTTGTTCTTCCAGATCGGTGCGCGCGGCGGTGGACACCCATTTGATGGTCTGTCCGCCCTTGCCCAGGATCATCGGCTTGTGCGCTTCTCGCTCCACATAAACCGTCTGCTCGATCCGAACCGAACCGTCACGCTGGTCCTTCCAGCCTTCTGTCTCCACCGTCAGGGCGTAGGGCAGCTCGTCATGAACGCGCAGATA
>NZ_DEMB01000012.1:0-6790 GCF_002354675.1 Oceanicaulis sp. UBA2681
ACCCGCAAGCAGTTCGGCGTGCCGATCGGCGCGTTCCAGGCGCTCAAGCACCGCATGACCACCGTCGCGCTTGAGATCGAGCAGGCGCGTTCGTCCGCCATCAACGCGGCCGCATACTTCGCCAAAGAGCCGGCGGTGCGTGACCGCTTCGGCTCGGCGGCGAAATACACCATCGGCAAGGTGGGCGCGCTCACCGCGGAAGAAGCGATCCAGATGCATGGCGGCATCGGCATGTCGTGGGAAATGCCGCTTTCGCATTTCGCCAAGCGTCTGATCATGCTCGACCATGTGCTCGGCGATGAGGACGCGCACATGGCGCGCTACCTCAAGCTCGCCGCTTCCTGACGGCACGACCGTCGGCGGCTCAGACGAGCACGCCGGCGGTCACCCCGCCGTCAATCACCATCATCTGCCCCGTCATCCAGCCCCCGGCGCGCCCTGCGAGATAGACCGCAGCGCCGGCGATATCGTCCGGCTCGCCAAGCCGCCGCAAGGGCGTACGCTTTGACACGGCCGCTTCGGCTTTAGGATCTTCCCAGAGCGCGCGGGCGAACTCCGTCTTCACGACCCCCGGAGCAATCGCGTTCACCCGGATATTATGAGGTCCGGCCTCCAGTGCGTAATTACGCACCAGCTGGAAATCCGCCGCCTTGGAGATGTTATAGGCGCCGATGGTTTCAGAGCCGCGCAATCCACCGATGGACGAGACGACGATGATCGACCCATCCTGTTTCGCGCGCATGTCCGGCAAAGCCAGCTGAATCAGCCAATGGTTCGAAATGACATTGTTGTTCAGAACTTTGCGAAACTGCTCGTCGCTGATCGTATCCATGGAGCCGTAATGCGGATTGCTCGCCGCGTTACAGACCAGGATATCCACCGGCCCGAATGTGCTGCGGGTCTGCGCGAACAGGGCTTCAAGGTCGGATTTGGACGAGATGCTCGCCGCCATCGCCATGGCGCGCTGCTCGCCATGGGCCTCATTGATGGCGTCCGCCACCACGTCACAGTCTGCCTGAGTGCGGCTTGAGATGACCACACGCGCGCCCCGGGCGGCCAGCTGTTCAGCGATCGCGCGTCCAATGCCGCGAGAAGACCCCGTGATGATCGCAGTCTTTCCTGTGAGGTCGAAGAGATCCATGGCGCGCCTTTCTGTTGCGTCGGGTCAATAAAAAAGAGGCCGGGACTCGCCCGGCCTCAAGGGGAGATTACAGATTTGCGCTAGAAACGCGCGGTCAGCCCCAGCCGATACACCCGTCCAAGCGGGTTGCCGATATAGGGATCATAGCTCAACTCCAGCCGCGCAGCCGGCGGATCGGTGTCGAACATGTTCTCCACTCCGACCTGCAATTGAAGATCCGCCCCGAGCGCCGACAGATCCACCGATCCGGTCAGGTCGTGCTGGGTATAGGACTCCACCGTCCGCGCGAAATTGGTGTCGCCAAACTCCGGCGTTTGCGTACAGGCCGCGTTCGACGGGCAGCGATTGTCCTCCACGCCGTCGATATAGGTCACGCTGTAGGTCGCATTGTACCGACCCCGGCTGAAGCTGGCGAAACCGCTCGCCCGCCAGGGCGAGACCGTGCCTGGCGCGCGGTTGTAGTTCGCAAAGCCGGCCGCATCATACGCTCCGTCAAAGGTCAGGCCCTCATAGACGAATTCGCCAAACTCGTACTCTGCGGTGTAGGTGGCGTTCAGCCCGCCGGAAAAGGCGTACGGACCGAAATCGCCGTCATAGTTCAGCGAGAAATCGAACCCGTTCGTGGTCACGTCCGGGCCGTTCACCACCTGCACCAGGATGCGGGAGATGTCGTTGGCGGTGGTGCTGGCGTCGCAAACCCCGCCGGCGAACACCACGAACTCGACGAACGGGCTGGCGCAATTGACCGCCTGGGTGCCGTCCGTCACCGGGCCGGGCGCGACCGCGCTGGCGATCGCCTGAACCGGCAGTTCGGTAAACCGGCCTTCAAAATCGTAGTTCCAGTAATCGACGCTGGCGCTGAAGCCGCCGGCCTGAAACAGAACGCCGAAATTATAGGTCAGCGCCGTTTCAGGTGCGAGATTGCGGTTACCCGCGATCTGGTTGGCCTTGAAGGCGCCGCCCGCCGCGTCAATGCCTTCCACCAGGGTCAGGCCATCGCCTTCAAGATCGCTCGGCAACGGAGCGCGGAAGGTGTCGCCGACAGAGGCGCGCAGCGCCACGCGGTCAGTCACCTGCCAGCGCGCGGAGAGCTTGGGATTGAACGTGGACCCCACCGGATCGCCATAGTCTTCGTACCGAACGGCGCCGGTCACTTCGAACCCGTCAAACGGCTCGATCAGGGCTTCGGCGAACAGGGCGTAGACGTCCTGCTCCACATTCACGGTGGAGTACTGCCCCAGGAAGATGAACGGACCGATCGGCAGATCATTATCATTGGGATCGTCCAGACAGGTGGTGACGCCCTCTCGCGCGCACGGAAAGCCCTGCGGGTCACTGAACACATTGGCAGGCAGGGATTCGTATTCGGTGCGGCGATACTGGGCGCCGAACGCGTAATCCACCTGCTGGCCGAACACCGTGTCATACCCGCTGAAGATCAGATCAAGGATGAACTGGTCCTCGGTCTGGTCGGTGCCGCTGGGTTGATACATCCAGTTGATCAGATCGAGATCGTTCTCATTGCCTGCCACATAGGCGGGATTATCAAGGCCGAGCGTGGGGTGTCCCGGCGCGGAATTGATGAAGGGATTGAAGTACAGGCAGCCATTGGCCCCCGGCGTCGTCCCGGAGCAATCTGGCCCGCCCAAGCCGTTGAGCGCGCGCTGCAACCGATCGCCGACGAAATCTCGCACGGCGTTCTTGCGGTTGGAGTGAATGGCGGTGGCGTAGAGCTCGGCCCTCAGGTTCTCCGAGAAATCATGCTCAAATCCAGCCGAAATGCGCCAGGCTTCGTTTTCCGCCGAGCCCAGACCGGCCCCACGCTCATCCAGCGGATTGCCGCCCAGCGCAAAGGGCCGGAAGAACAAGATATTGGAGAGCGAGGACAGATAGGCGGGCGAGCCCGCCGGAAACGTTTGCGACAGGAAAGTCGCATAGCCCGGATTGCTGGCCGGAACGCTGAACGCGTTGGCGCTGCCTGGCCCCAAAGGCCCCTGAACCGGCGGATAGCTGGGCGAGCCGGCATAGTTGATCATTTCCATGCCGGCATAGATCGCCTCGGCATGGAAAGAAGTCGACGACCCCAGCTCCACGTCGATCTGGCCATAGATCTGATAGCGGTCCTCTTCCTCCACCAGATTGGTGAAGTCGACATAGGAATACCGGCACACCGGGT
Organism: Oceanicaulis sp. UBA2681; assembly: GCF_002354675.1. NCBI lineage: Bacteria > Pseudomonadati > Pseudomonadota > Alphaproteobacteria > Maricaulales > Maricaulaceae > Oceanicaulis > Oceanicaulis sp. UBA2681. The sequence goes on from NZ_DEMB01000012.1 coordinate 3,318, forward strand.
AGGCGGTGGTCGGCGAGACCGGAAACAGCCCGTCAAACCCGCCCATCGCGTTGCAAGTATCAAGTTGCGCGCCGTCCACGCCCAGCCCGACCACGCCGAACCCCGGAATGATCGGTAGATACGTGCCCGGATTGGACAGAAAGGAATATCCCGTCGGGTTCACGGCGTAGTCGGCTTGCGTGAAATCACGCTCGGTGTTGGGCAATTCGTTGCGGCGCTGCCAGCCTGCGCCCACCATCACGTCCACGGCGCCGAAACTGTCACCAGCGAGCACGCTCGCCTGGTAGTTTCCGTCTGACCCGTCGACGAAATTATAGCTGCCGGACACCTCGACGCCCTCAAACGCGTCATAGGTGACGAAGTTGGCCACGCCCGCGATGGCGTCAGAGCCATAGGTGGAGGCCGCGCCGTCCTTGAGCACCTCAATGCGCTGGATCGCAAAGAAGGGAATGAGGTTGGTGTCGGTCGACCCTGTGCCGGGGCTTGAAATGGTACGGCGACCATTGAACAGCACCAGCGTGCGCTCGCGTCCCAGGCTTCGAAGATTGATCGAGCCCACCCCCTGTTCCGTACCGGCGGCGTACTGGTTGGAATCGCCCATCACCGGCCCCACGGACGGCAGTGTCTTCATGAATTCAAGCGGACTGTCGATGCCGCGATTATCCAGTTCCTGGGCCCCGAACACATCTACTGGCAACGCGCCGTCCTCGCCGCGGCCGCGGATATAACTCCCGGTCACAACAATACGGTCTGCGTTGCGACTTTCAGCCTGTGCGGCGTCCGTGGTCTCCTGCGCGGCTGCGGTCGCCGTCAGCATCAACGGGACGCACACGGCGCTCAGCATGAGCTTCGCCTTGGTCTTCATATTGATCTCTCCTCCCGACCTACGTTGAGGTCTTGTTCGCCGCATCATTGGCGGCCTGCGCCTTTTCGGCGCCTTTTCCTGATGGTCTGGCCGCTGAGCGCTTTCGCGCGCCGGCAGTGGCGCTTCCTCAACACTTGAGAAGGTCTGCCTCTGTGCGGCGATCCGGCTGCTGTGCTCCCCCAAAAGCCTCCATGCGGGAAACGCTACAGCTTCCATGATTGCGTTCAAGAAAAAAATAGAATGACCGGTATGTTCAAAACTCCCATACAGGGCGCCGCAATCAGCGTTTATGCCGATACGGTTTGAACTACGAGTTTGCCATATCCATATAACATGCGGCGCGCACAGCTCGGCTGTGAGCGCACGTCAGGCTCTCAAACAGTCTGATTTTCAGAGGTCCTGGATGATCCCGCGCGTGATGATCGAGGCGTAGGTCTCGATGGCGACATCCGGGGATTGGTCGGCGGCCCAACGGCGCATCTCAAACGCGGTGTTGAGCGTCGCCATGACCATCTGGGCGGCGATCAAAGGGTCTATCGCCTTGATGGAGCCTTCAGTGATGCCGTCAATCAAAACCCCGGCATACCGGCGGGCCATGCGGTTGGATCGCTCGATGACGCCTGCGCGCACATCAGGCGGCAGGGCGTATAGCGCCGTGGTGCGCAACAACGGAGACTCGCCATAAAGCTGCAGGTCGAGCAAGGACGCCACTGAGGAGCAGAGCCTGGCGTGGTGGTCGCCCTCGACGCGCTCCGCCGCGCGCTGAGCCAGCGACACCCGCGCATAGCTCAGATCAAAACAGGCCAGCACCAGATCATCCTTGCTCTGAAGATGGTGGTAAAAGCTGCCTTTGGTGACGGAAAGCTCGGCGGCGATCTTGTCCACCGATGCGCCGCGATACCCCCATTCATTAATGGTGATGGCGGCGGATTTGAGAAAGGCGATATTCATCTCGCCCAGCCCTTCAAGGGTCTCTGGGCGGTCCACCGTCAGCGCAACCGGATCCCAGCGACGCCCCTTGGCTGACACCCCATAGGCGAGGACTTCGCTGAAACGATGGGCGACGCGTTCGAAATCCCCCAGCGAATAGCGCCGCAGCCAGGCCTGGGCCCAGAACAGGTTTTCCAGCAACACATGAGTTTGCGCCGTGGCGAGCGTCTTGCGCGCGGGTTCATCCCGATCAAAGAAGGTGCGCACCCGGCGAAACAGGGCGATGTATTTGTCGCTCAGTTGCGAACGTAGAGGCTCTTCCAGGCTGCGGATGTGAGAGAGGTTCGCCACCGGCGGCGCATCGCCGGAGCGGATCGACGCAAACAACTCCAACACCGACCAGACCATGCAATGCAGCTTGTCATAAGGGTCGCGCTCAAGCGCAGCGCGCTCAACGATGTCGGAATAGCGCTGGATTGCGTCCGACAGGATCGCCTCGGCCAGCAAATCCTTGCGCTTGAAGTAATAGGTGATGCTGGTGGTGTTGAGATCGATGGCGTGGGCCACCTTGGTCAGGGTCATGCCCTTGAAGCCCAGCTCGTTCATCAGCTCGGTCGCGGCCGAGACAATCTGGTCGCGCTTGCGATCAAAGCGGCTGGCGGCGGCTGGGGGAGCGATCTCGTTCATTTCGCCAGCTTATAGCGCGTCATGCTGAACGTCACCGCCCAAGCCCCCAACACATTCAGGCGGGGCTGCGCCGGGCCGATTCAGCCGCCAAAATTTTGCGCACCTCGGCCTTCAGGATTTTACCGCTGGCGTTGCGCGGCAAGGGCGCGTCATGAACCTGGATAAGCACCGGCGTTTTAAACCCTGCGAGCCGCTCTCGCACGAAAGCCTGAAGCGTTGGCTCGTCTACTGACGCGCCATACGACAGCGTGATGAGCGCTGCTGGCTCCTCTCCCAAGATCTGGTGCGGGATAGCCGCCACCGCCGCATCCACAACGGCAGGATGCTCATACAGGCGGTTCTCCACCTCGACCGGGTAAATATTCTCGCCGCCGCGGATGATCACATCCTTGGACCGGTCGACGATGTAGCAGAACCCGTCCTCATCCAGACGCGCGACATCCCCCGTCCGCACCCAGCCGTCGATAAAGGTGTCAGCCGTGGCTTCAGGCTTGTTCCAATACCCTGTCACCACCATTGGCCCGCGCGCCCAGAGCTCGCCGACCTCTCCGGTCTCGAGTTCATTCGCACCGTCCAGGCTCATGATCTTCAGCTCGGCGACCGCTACGGGCGGACCACAACTGCCGGGACGATTGAGATAATCTTCTCCGTCATGCCGAGTGACGGTGCCGCTGGTCTCCGTCATGCCCCAGCCCGTGCCCGGCTCGCAGCCCAGATCCTCATGAAGCCGACGCACCAGCTCGGGCGCCGCCGGCGCGCCGCCATAGGCCACGCCTTCAAGCGAGGAGAGGTCAAATTCACCCCGCTGAGGATGCTCCAGAAGACTCCAGGCGATGGCGGGCACGCCCCCTGTGTAAGCGATCTTTTCGCGCTCGATGATCTGAAGCGCCTCAAGCGGGTCCCATTTGTTCATCAGCACCATTGTGTGGCCCACATGAAGGCTCGACAGCATGCGCGCATTGCAGGCGGTCACATGAAAGAGCGGGATCGC
>NZ_DEMB01000012.1:6869-25811 GCF_002354675.1 Oceanicaulis sp. UBA2681
TGGCAAGAGCGAGGCGCGCGGTTGCGGCTCTGGAACCGGCTCACCCCGCCGCAGCGCCGCGAACGCCCCGGCATAGGCGGTGGCCAGCACATTGCTCATGGAACTGCGGTGCGTTCCCAGAGCGCCTTTCGGACGGCCTGTGGTGCCTGAGGTGTAAAACAGGGTCGCCGGATCATCCGCCGCGATGTCCACATCCGGCAGGGATTGATCAGGCAGAGCCGCCCAGTCGTTCGGCGCGCCGATCACGTCTTCAAGGCGATCTGCATCGACAGGGGCGTCCGCGCGGCACACCAGCGCATCCAGAGACAGGCTTGCGTTGGCGAGCACCGCCCAACGCTCTGCATCGCAGATCAAGCTTCGCGCGCCGCTATCATCTAGCGCATAGGCCAGCTCGTCCGCCGTCCACCAGGCGTTCAAGGGCACGATAATGGCGCCGACCGCGGCGGCGGCGAAAAACGCGACCGGAAACTCGGGCAGATTGCGCATGGCGATCGCGACCCGGTCGCCCTTGACCACGCCCCGCGCGCGCAACGTCTGAGCCAGCAGGGCCGCAGCATTGCAAAACGCGCGGAAACTCACTCGCTCATCACCCAGAACCAGAAATTCGCGGTCGCCATGACTGACGGCCGCACGCACCAGGTCAGGCAGAGTTTGCGGGCCGTTCTTCCACACGCGCACCGGCGCGCCATTGATCTCGCGCACTTCAAATTCGAAAAGAGACCCCGGCTCGCACAAGCGCTTCCGCGCTTCACTCACCGACAGAACCGGCCAAGCGCTTCCGCCCATCATCCACCTCCCGTTTTTATTGTATGTATTGTTTTTCTCACGTTATCCGAACCCAGAAGGCCCGGCAATCAAGCCCTCATGGCGAGCAAGCCTTGACCCTGCGATACAAGACAATAAAAAACCGGGTACGACACTCGGTCTGACAGAAGGAAGAGCGACGATGAGCGTGAACACACACATCACCCATGGCGTCCTTGTGGTGGTCTCCGACAACCCGCCCGTGAACGCCCTGTCTCACGCCGTGCGCTCTGGCCTGATGACCGCCATCGAGACCGCGCGAACCGACCCGGCGATCAAAGCCGTGGTGATCGCCTGCGACGGCCGCACCTTCCACGCCGGCGCGGACATCACCGAATTCGGCAAACCGCCGCAAGCGCCCTCGCTGCCCGATCTGATCGAACAGATCGAAGCGCTGGACAAACCTGTGGTCGCCGCGCTGCACGGCACGACCCTTGGCGGCGGACTGGAGGTGGCGCTGGGCGCGCACTACCGCATCGCCGCTGCGGGATCGAAACTCGGCCTGCCGGAAGTGAAACTGGGACTTCTTCCCGGCGCTGGCGGCACCCAGCGCCTGCCGCGCCTTGTGGGCGTCGAAGCGGCGCTCGGCATGATCGCCAAGGGCGATCCGATCAGCGCTGAAAAAGCCCAAGGCTTGGGGCTCGTCGACAGACTGGTCGCGCCGGAAGACTTGCGCGAGAGCGCCATCGCCTTTGCGCAAGAGAAAATCGACCAGCCGATCCCGCGGACGGGCGCCCGCACAGACAAGCTTTCGACTGACCGGGAAGCATTTGACGCGTTCGCCAAAGCCAATGCCCGGCGCTTCCGGGGCCTTGAAGCGCCGCAGGCCTGTATCGAGGCCGTAAAGGCCGCGACAGAAACATCCCTGGACGAAGGGCTGAAGACAGAGCGCGCCCTGTTCACCCGGCTGATGACCGGGGACCAGTCCGCCGCCCTGCGCCATTTGTTCTTCGCCGAACGCGCCGCCGCCAAGATCGACGACGTACCCAAGGACACGCCGCGCATCCCGGTGAAAACGGTCGGCGTGATCGGCGCCGGCACCATGGGCGGCGGCATCACCATGAACTTCCTGTCCGCCGGCATACCGGTGACCCTGGTGGAACGCGAACAGGATGCGCTCGATCGCGGCGTGGCGACCATCCGCAAAAACTATGAGGCCAGCGCCGCCAAGGGGCGGCTCTCCGCCGATCAGGTTGAACAGGCCATGGCCCTGCTGAAGCCGACGCTGGAGATGGAGACGCTATCGGACTGCGATCTCGTGATCGAGGCGGTGTTCGAACTGATGAAGATCAAGAAAGAGGTCTTCAGCCGTCTTGATTCCATCGTGAAGCCGGGCGCGATCCTCGCCACCAATACGAGCTATCTCAATGTGGACGACATCGCGGCCACGACCAGCCGGCCGGAGTCCGTGGTGGGTCTGCATTTCTTCTCGCCCGCCAACATCATGAAGCTGCTGGAAATTGTCCGGGGCGCGAAAACCTCCGACTCCGTGCTTGCGACCGCCATGGACCTGTCGCGCAAGATCGGCAAGGTCGCGGTCGTCTCAGGGGTGTGTGACGGCTTCATCGGCAATCGCATGCTCGCCCAGCGCCAGGCCGAGGCCAACAGCCTGATCCTGGAAGGCGCCAAGCCCTGGGATGTGGACCGGGTGCTGGTGGAGTTCGGCCTGCCCATGGGCCCCTTCCAGATGGCGGACCTGGCCGGTCTCGACATTGGTTGGGATCCGGAAACAACTGCGTCCTCCACCGTGCGCGAGATCCTGTGCGAGGAAGGTCGGCGCGGACAGAAAACCCAGGCCGGTTTCTATGATTACGACGCCAACCGTCGCGGCGTTCCCTCCGCCCATGTGGAAGAGGTGATCGCGCAGTTCGCCGAAAAAGCGGGTTATGTCCGCCGCAAGGTCGAAGACCAGGAGATCCTTGAGCGCCTGCTTTACCCGATGGTGAACGAGGGGGCGAAAATCCTGGAAGAAGGGATCGCCCAGCGCGCCTCCGACATCGACGTGGTCTGGGCGTATGGGTATGGCTGGCCCAGCTATCGCGGCGGTCCGATGTTCTGGGCCGACCAGATCGGGGCCAAGACGGTGCTCGAGGGCCTGGAGCGGCATGCCGATCGCCTGGCCGAGGGCTTTGAGATCAGCGCGCGTCTGCGTCAGACCGCGGAAACGGGCGGCGCATTCAACTAGCGCCGCCCGCGCGCCTTACGCCACCAGATCCTGCTTGAGCTTGCGGGCGCAGAGCACGAAGAACCCGGCCGCGACCACATAGATCAGGGCGATGGTGACCATGGAATACTCCGTGCTCGCCGCGTTCGCCTCGACACAGAACGCATAAAGCGCGTCTGACGATCCCGTGGCGGCCTCCCCGGCCAGCCGGGCGGCGTTTGCGGCCGTTTGCGCGGCGTCGCACGCCGCCCGATCCACCGCAAAGCCCAGATCCGCCGCTACGCGCATGCGGGCGAACCAGAAGTCACTCACCACGCCGGCGAACAGCGGGCCAAGGCCGTAGCCCAGCAAATTCACCACGAACAACAAGATAGCGGTGGCGGTGGCCCGCACCCGCGTGCTCACCACGCCCTGACCGATAGTGTATTGCGCGGCGAGATAGCCGTATTTGATGAAGCCGCCCAGAGACAGCGTCAGCACGCACAGCCAGGCAATCTCCGTCGTGAAGGCGACCACATAGAAGGGCACGGACAAGGCCAGCCCGCCTGCAGCGAGCCAGGCGATGGCCGCGGCGTTCTTCTTCTGAAGGCGCGTCGCCAGCCAACCCAGCGCGAAGGTGCCAATGGCGCTGGCCAGCGCGGCGGGCGTATTGAAATACACCGCCGCCTGCCCGGTGGTCAGCTCGAAGCTGCGCACAACGTACAGCGTCAGAAAGCTCGAAATGCCGTAGCCGCAGAAAGCGGCGACAGTGGCGCCGGCCGTCATCGTCCAGTAGGACGGCTTGGCCAAAAGCTCTTTCATCGCCGCGCCGAAATCGGCTTTCTCAGGACGCGGCGCGTTGGGCGGATCGGTATAGCCGCGCGGCGGTTCCTTGATGGTGAGCCACAACACCGCACCAATGGCGATGCCCGGCACACCAAGAATGAAGAACGCGGCGCGCCAGCCAAACGCGTCGGTGACCGGTCCGCCGATCAGACTGGCCAGCATGGACCCCAGCGTCACACCCATGGCGTAATAACCCAGCGCCGAGGAGCGGTTTTGAGGGGCGTAATAATCGGCGAGCAAGGAGTTGGCGGGCGGCGTGCAGCCCGCCTCGCCCAGCCCGACGCCGATGCGGAACAGCAAGAGCAACCAGAACCCGCCGATGACGAAACCGAAGATCGTCACATCCATGGCCAGGCCGCACACCGCCGTCATGAGCGACCAGAACGCCACCGAGACTGCAATGATGATCACCCGGTTCTTGCGCTCCGCCAGCCGGGCGATAGGGATGCCCGCCAGCGTGTAGAGCATGGCGAAACCAAAGCCCGTGAGCAGGCCAAAGCCGGTGTCGTCAATCCCAAGGTCCGCCTTGATCGGCGCCGCCGCGACCGCCAGCAAGCCCCGGTCCACGAAATTCAGGATGTAGACCACAAGCAGGGCGTTCAGGACGTAAAATCGATAACGCGGCGTACCGTAGTTTCGACCCGCCTCACCTACACTGCCGCCAACAGCTTCACCGCCTGCATCATTCGCCATGTGTACCCCCTGTATGCGCTCGTTATTGAGTGGCGCTTATTTGGTTCATGACCATACCGTAGTTTCTGATTACCCGCGCGCAAGAGCGCCTGAGGGAAATCACGGGCAAATCCGAAGCCGCCGAAGACAGGGGTGAGACACGCCGCGTCCTCGCGACAGGTGGCGGCCTCAAGCCTCACCGCGAAATTCAGCACCTACCAGCCGCATTTCAAACAGCTTATAGAGGATGCATGCTGACACTGACTTGTCTTGGCGGCGCTGGAACCGTCACCGGCTCCAAACATTTGCTGACCCATGAGGGGCGGCGGATCCTGATTGATTGCGGCCTGTTTCAGGGCTTGAAGAATTTGCGTGAGCTGAACTGGGGCCCGCTGCCCGTTGATCCGTCCAGTATTGACGCCGTCGTTCTCACCCACGCCCATCTGGACCATTGCGGGTATCTGCCGCGCCTGATCGCAGACGGCTTTGAAGGGCCTGTCTTCGCCACACCTGCGACGTGCGACGTCGCCGAACTGATCTTGCGTGATTCCGGTTATCTTCAGGAGAAGGACGCCGAATACGCAAACCGCAAAGGCTTCTCGCGACACTCGCCCGCCTTGCCGCTGTATGATCTTGAGCAGGCCGAGCAATCGCTCGATCATTTCACCCCGACCGAGTTTGGCGATGTCACGCCCCTGCCGGGCGGCGCAAAGCTGCGGTTTCGCCGCGCGGGCCATATTCTCGGAGCCGCGACGGCCGACATTGAGTGGGGCGGTCGGCGCATCGTGTTCTCAGGGGATCTCGGGCGCTATGGCGACGGCATGATGGTCGACCCCGAACCCGTGGAACGCGCGGACTATGTCGTAATTGAATCCACCTATGGCGATCGCCTGCACGCGCCGGGGGACCCGATCGAGCAGCTGGGCGAGATCATCAAACGCACCCTAAAGCGTGGCGGCAACGTACTGATTCCCTCTTTCGCCGTGGGGCGGGCTCAGTTGTTGCTGTATTATCTATGGCGACTGAAGCAGGCGGGGCGTCTGAAATCGGTTCCGATCTATCTCGACAGTCCGATGGCGATTGACGCGACAGGACTGCTGCACGCCCATATCGACGATCACCGCCTGGACCGCGACAGTTGCCAGAAGATGTGCGCCATCGCCGAGTACACGCGCAGCGTCGATCAGTCGAAGGCCGTCACGGCGAGCCCCTACCCCAAGGTCGTGATCTCTGCGAGCGGCATGGTGACCGGCGGGCGCGTCCTGCATCACCTCAAGGCCCTGGGCGGGGATCATCGCAATACGATTCTGTTCGCCGGTTACCAGGCCGCCGGCACGCGCGGACGCGCCCTGCTCAACGGCAAGCGCGAGGTGAAGATTCATGGCGAGTGGATCGCGATCGAGGCGGAGATCGCCGACCTGTCACAGCTCTCCGCCCATGCCGATAGCGATGAGCTGATACGCTGGCTGTCCGGCTTCAAGACCGCGCCCAAAGAAGTGTTCGTCGTGCACGGAGAGCCGGAATCCTCTGACGCGCTTCGCATACGCATCAAGCGTGAATTCGGCTGGGACGCCCGGGCGCCGCGGCAAGACCAGGTCTTTGAACTGTAGACAATAAACAGGCTGGCGCATCAACGCACAGCCATGACGGTGTTGGCGACCATGGCCGCCAACACCGCAATCCCGGCCTCAGGCCGCGGACTTGATCTCGACCAGTTTCAGATCGAAATGCAGGTCTTCGCCAGACAGCGGATGATTGCCGTCAGCGGTGACCGTCTCGGCGCCCACATCGGTGATCGTGAGGTTGACCGTCGAACCATCGGGCTGCGCCGCGGTGAGGGTCATGCCCGGCTCGGGCGTGTTGTCGCCAGAGAGTTGCGCGCGCGGAATTTCGACGATCAGGTCTTCGCGACGCGGACCGAACGCGTCAGCGACGCCGACGGTGACGGATTCTTCGTGGCCGACTTCCATGCCGTCGAGAACGGCTTCCACGGCCGGGAAGATCTCGGCGCCGCCAATGGTCAGGGCGGCGGGATCATTGTCTTCGGTTTTTCCGACGACCCGGCCGTCAGTGGTGCGAACGACGTAATTCACCAGGACGGTGTCGCCCTTCTTTGCTGTCTGCATGGTAGAACCCTTTTTGAGGGTGAACAGGACAGACGCATCAGCGAACTGCGCGATCGGCAGCTGCATGCACGCCTACGGCCTGCTGTGGTCGCAATCTGTGCGCTTAAAGTCAAATCGCACGGTCAGACCAATACTGCTCACTCACGGCAAGCTTGATAGCGATTGAATAAAAATAGCGCTGAGAATTCGGCGCTCGCGCCTCAAGAGTTCCCGATCAAATTACCCGAAATCTGGGCGCCCTGATCTACCGAGGCTGCGCGCTTAGACTCACGTATCGCCCCGTCATTCTTGGAAAATTTCATGCCGTCAAAGAAATCTGCATCAAACACCCATCGCGCCTCCGCGCGCCTCCAGATGCAGGCGCCCAGCCCCAGAATATGCTTGCGATCATATCTCAGCGCCTTGATGGTGATACTGGCATCCTGGGGCTCGGCCAATGATCCTTCAAAATCTCTCCAACGCCTTGCGCCAGCAAAACTGGTTAGCGGTGGTTCTGGAACTCGTAATCGTCATCGCCGGTATCGTGATGGGTTTCCAGATCAATGCCTGGGCAGTCTACCAGCAGCTTCGTGTTGAAGAGCGCGCGTTTGTGGACCGGCTGCAGGCCGACCTGGACACGCTTCGGCTGGAGCGCGCCAATATCGCGCGCATGGCCGAGAGAAACCGCACGCTAAACGCCGGAGTTTTGGAAAAACTTAGTCCGGAATCTAGCGCCACCGGATTCGATCCAGACGAATGCGCCTTCATGATCGTGTCGAACCTGATCAATTACGACCCCGCAGACTTGCCCGCTCTGGAAGAACTAAGCTCCTCAGGCGACCGGCAGTTCATCCGCGACCCGGAACTGAACGCTGCAATATCGACTTTTGTGCAAGGTCGACAGGCAAGGTCTGAGATCGCCCGGGAGCTCAGCAGCAAAACCGTCGATCTCAGCTTGCGGCACTCCGACCTTATCCGACAAAGAATCTTTATTCCGCAGAACGGCCTGTCTCCCGAGAACCTCCGTGCGGCGCGCCTCTCAGAAATCCGGCAGATAGAATGCGATCTAGCCGCAATGCGTACGGACGGCGAATTCCTGAACAACATAGCCAATAATACAGTGATGTTGGCGCTGTATGCAGAGGCCGTCACCGAACGAACGGATCATTCTCTCACGGCCCTGACCAACGCACTGGCCGCCTTTCAAGCGGGATCGTCTGACTGACCGCCCTTCATAAGAGCCGGATCGGATCGGGATGAAGGCGAAGCCCGGAGCCGTGACCATTCAGCGGTTGCCCTAAATTTCGATACGTTGGAGAACACGAGCAATGTTCGACACGTTTTCGACAATCGCCTACGCCATCGCAACCGGGTCCATCGGCTTTGCGCTCGCCATGGCGCTGACCCACTCAGGTCAGCGCAGCGACCGAGTCTTGTTCTTCTGCATGCTTCTGACGGCGCTCTTGGCGCATGTGCTCGGTCAGCTGCTCATTGTGTCAGGCCTCTATCGGCTCGCGCCGCATCTTGTCGGCGCTGACCTTGCGATCAAGACGCTGCTTGGACCAGCCGTCTTCTTCTATACTCGCGCCCTGGTCTCTTCTGACAAACCCGGATTCGGCGGTCTCGACTGGATGGCGCTTATCGGTCCGGCGCTGGTCCTTCTCGCAAGTCTGCCCTTTGCGGGTTTGAGCGCAGAGCAGAAACTCGCGCTTGCGGATCCGGCGACCCGAAATCCCGACCACTACAGGATCGCCATTTTCACCTGCACCGCGTCGCTAGCCATTTTCCTCGCCTCGACCGCGCTCTACCTCGTCGCCGCCTTGAGGCTGCAACTGAAGCACAGGCGGGAAATGATGGCGCAGTTCGCCAATATCGAGCGTCGATCCCTGGATTGGCTTCGCAACTTGCTGATCGTATTCGCCGCGGCCTGGCTGTTTTTCGCCGTCAAGCAAGCTCTGTGGTTGAGCGGCGTCACGATACCAGCCTTCACCATCACTCTGGCGTTTACAGAATCCCTGGCGATCGCGGCCCTCGCCTATCTGGGCATGCGCCAGCCTGACCTGACGTCTGACCCGGCGCCCAAAGCCATGACACCGACCCGACGCCCGATCCTGTCCGCGCAGAGGATGGATCGAACCGCCGCCAAGCTGGTGGACGCGCTCAACACCAACAGGCTCTATGCCGACAGCGACTTGTCGCTTCGCAAGGTTTCCGACATCACGGGCGTCACCAAAAATCACATCTCGGAGACGCTCTCCCAGCACCTGGGCGTCAACTTCTTTGACTTTGTGAACAGCCACCGGACCGCTGAGGCCAAACGGCTGCTGGCGGAGACAGACCTCAGTATTCTCGAGGTCGGACTGGAGGTAGGATTCAACTCCCGGTCCACGTTCAACGCGGCGTTCAAAAAGCATGTGGGTTCACCCCCAAGCACATACCGCACACACATACGCAACGCCCCTCCAAATGACGCTGTGAAACCCGACAAAGTGATCGTGACGACGTCCGAATAGTCCCATCCGGACGACGGACGACTGGATCGGCGCCAGTCTCGTCTCGCCGGTGCGCGTTGCCGGCCTGGATCATTCTTCGTTCTAAGGGGCCGCTCACGCCATGTCCGCCATACACCCAGCCGAAAAATCCGCCAACCGCATGGCCCGATTGGCCGGCTTGTCCTACGCGCTCTACACAGCCGCAGGGCTCTACATCACCTTCGGGCCAATCCCGTCCTTTAGTCGCCTGGCCGATCAGGGGGCGGAGACAGAGACGCTCGGCTTCCTGTTCCGCACAGGACTTCTGGCCGAGGTTTTGCTCTACACCTTCGTCATCGTTTCAGCGGCCGCCATGTATGTCTTGCTGAGATCTGTAAGCCAGGGCGGCGCTTTGGTCGCCGCATTTTGCCGGCTGATCGAAGGTGCGATGGGCGCAACCTTCATCATCTTCAAATACGCCGCTTTCGCAGCGGTGATGAACCCGGAACTGACCCCGGCCTTTTCAGGCGAGGAACGGGTTTCACTGATGCTGCTCCTGCGGGACGTCACCAGTTCCGCGCTCTATTTCCTGCTCATTCCGATGGCGTTCGGCGGGGTCATCTTTTTCGCCCTGTTTTTCCGGTCCCGCTATATCCCGCGCTGGTTGTCAAGCTGGGGCATGTTCACCTATTTCATCGTCGGAACGCTGGCCGCCTCAATCGTGCTGTATCCGTCCCTGGAACAGCATGTCATGCTCTTTTTCCTGCCCGGCGCCCTGTTTGAATGGGTCCTCGCGTTCTGGCTCATCTTTGCTGGCGTCAACACTCAAAGACTGAGAACCTCGTCTCCAGCCGCCGACTAGTGTCCGGCCGCCTGTTTCAGACGCCCTGCCGCAATGCCGAACCGTGCCCGCGCTCAGCTTTACTGAGCGCGGGCACAATCAGTACGGTCCGAAAACGCTTTGATTGCAGTGATTGTGGACTGAGGCGTGAGCGGCTACGAACGTCGCATTTTCCGAAACAAGTCACGGCGCGTTCAGTTTTCGCAACGGCAAGTGACAAGTCTTCGCCTTGGCGATCACCCCGCACGTCATCCGCCCGGTCCCCGGGGCGTCGCCTCGCCAGCGCCGCGAATCCGGACCCTGGACCGCGTCGCACGCCCCTGGATATCCACCGCCTCGATCTCATAGAAGCCGCGTGCGCCCGGAACCCAGACGGCGTCACCGACCGCATTGCGCTCCACCGGTTGACCATCGGCGTACCAGGTCACCGCCTGGCTTGACTGGGCGGCGAGCACGAAGCCGCGCCCGGCGCGGTCCGCCCAGACCTCCGCCCCGTCCGGTGGAAACAGGATGTGCGGCGCCGCGTCGGCGGCGAAACGTTCCAGAGTCGGCGGCGCATCGACGGTCTCCGGTTCGGCCAGTCGGAGAGAAGCCGGAGACGGATCAAATTGTTCGACCAGATCGAACATGCGAAAGAGCACAGGCAAGGCCGCCGCGCGCCCGGTCAGCCCGCTGCGCGGCGCACCGTCGGCCCGGCCGCTCCAGACAATGATGGTGTAACGCCCGGAAACGCCCGCCGCCCAGGCGTCGCGAAACCCGTAGGACGTGCCTGTCTTGAAGGCGATATCCGGGGCGGCGCGGGTCAGGCTGGCTGGCATCCGTCCGCCTGGATGCGGCGCCCGACGCAAGATATCGACGATCTCGACGGCCGATTCAGCGCTCAGCACAGAAAACCCGCCCTCGACGGTCGGGGCGTCCGCCAGCCAGCGCAAGGGTTGCGCGACGCCTTCATCGGCGAGCGACGAGTAGAGAACGGCCAGCTCACGCACGCTTAACCCGGCCCCGCCCAGCGCCACCGCCAGACCGTCATCATGTCCGGCGGTTCGGCGACGCGAGGGGGCGGCCCCGGCAAAGCCCAGCACGGCGCTGAAACGACGCGCTCCAACCCCGTCCAGCGTCGCCACAGCCGGGACATTGAGCGAATGCTGCAGAGCCTCGGCGATCGTCACGTCGCCCCGGAACGTGCGGTCGAAATTGTCCGGTTGATAGCCGGCGAAGCGCGTCGGCAAGTCAGCAATACGCGTCTGGGCCGCCGCCAGTCCGTCATCAAAAGCCATGCCATAGATGAAGGGCTTCAGTGTCGAGCCCGGCGAGCGCGCGCGGTCTGTCAAATCGATCCAACCGCCCGGTCGGGAGCGCGAAGCAGAACCCAGCGCGGCACGCACGGCCCGGGTCTCGTTCTCCACCACAAGCACAGCCAGCTGGCTGTCTTCGTCCCCGCCGGGCAATTCTTCAACAATCGCCGTTTCAAGAGCGGTCTGAAGGCTGAAATCCAGTGTGGAGACCAGATCCAGACCCCCGGCATGAACGCCCTGCTCTCGCACCAGCCCCTCGCTCGCATGCCAGGCAAGGGCAGGGAAGGCGCGCCGGTCGGGCGCCGGGTCAAGGGCCGCATCGCGGGCCGCTTGGGAAGACGCCAGTCCGATGGACGCCAGCCGGTCAAGCACACGGCCACGCGCGGCGACAGCCTGTTGCGGTCGGCGATCCGGCCGGCGGGATTCAGGCGATTGCGGCAAGGCGATCAGAAGCGCGATCTGATCAATGGTCAGCTCATCCGGCTCACGTCCGAAATAGGCCCAGCTGGCCGACCGCACGCCTTCCAGATTGCCGCCATAGGGCGCCAGGGTCAGGTAGGCTTCAAGGATCTCATCCTTGGACAGGCGCCGCTCGATCTGCACGGCGCGGATCATCTGAAGGAGTTTGGCGGCGAGCGTGCGCTCGCGCGGCTCAATGAGCCGGGCCAGCTGCATGGTCAGGGTCGAGGCGCCGGAAACGATGCGGCCCGAGGCGAGGTTGTCACGGGCGGCGCGCAGCATCGCGAGCATATCCACCCCGGCATGGCTGTAGAAGCGCTCATCCTCATAGGCCAGGAGCGCTTGAACGAAATCGGGGTCGATGGAGTTAAGGTCAGCCGGCAAACGCCACCGCCCGTCCTCCACCGGGAATGCGCGCAGAACGACCCCATTGCGGTCTCGCACCACATGGGAGACCTCGGCCGTCCGCGCCAGCGGCGGCGGGAAGATCTGGTCTAGCACAGCCACGCTTGAAACCAGGGCGAGAACGCCCAGCAGAACCCAGTATGGACGCACCAAGCTGCGCATGGGCCCGACCTAGTCGCCGCGCGGTGCGATGGTGACGGTATTGGAGCCTGAACGTCCGAACACATCCGGACGATACATGTCCTCCATCACCGCGCCCGGGAAGGTGTACTCCCCTGGCGTGACGGCGCGCACGATATAGGCAAGCCGCACCGAGCGCCGCTGTCGCAAGTCAATAGCCGCCAGGAAACGATCATCCCGGGCCTCGGCGATCCGTGGCTCACTCAGTTCGCCGAGCCAGGCATAGGGCCCCTGCCCCCCCGCATCGGTTCGGTCGAGCACCGCCTCGATCTCGAAACCGGCCGGCAGCAGATCGACCAGGATGGCCGGGATGGTGCGCGCTTCGCGGGGCGTCAGGCTGATATCGATGATCATCCGGTCGCCCTGGGTGATGGCGTCGAGAGTCACAGGCCGCCCATCCATTGTGCTAAGACGTTTCTGCACGACCACGCCTTCCATCGCTGCCGGCGGTGCGTTGACCGGGTCGCCATGGGCGATCTGGGTCACCCAGACAGGGCCGGACCCTGCATTCTCGAAACCGGCAGGCGCATCCAGATCAGCAGCCGTAAGCTCGAACTCGGCCTGGCCTGGATGGGAGGCCCGTTCACCTGCTGAGATATCCAGCGAGTCGGCATCGCCGCCCATCGCCCGCGCCGCCAGCAGAAGAAAGGCCTTTTCCTGCGTCGTCAGACGATCAGGCTCCGGCAATTCCTCAGCCACACGTTCAGCCAGGCGCTCGACCAGCTCAAAATCGTCAGCTTCGGCCGCCAGCGCCAGCAAACCTGCCAGATCGCGGCGGGGCGTCTGGTACCAATCGCCCTGATTGGAATACCCCAGAGCCTCTTCGGCCGCCGCAAAAGCGCTTCGCGAGCGGGCCCGGTCACCGATCAGGTACAGAGCCGTTCCCAGCTGAGCGCGCGCCAAAGGGCTGGCGATGTCATCCAGGCGTTCATCATGCATGTAGCGCAAGCGGGAGCGGTCGACGCGGCCAGCACGGGCCAATACATAGAGCGCATACGCGGCGCTCCTGTCAGACAGCCTTTGTTCGGTATCCGTCTGACCATTCCAAGGACTGACCGTCCTGTCATAGCCATTCACCCGCCAGAGTTCCTGGTCGCCGATTTGGACGAGGGTTTGATAGGCGCGTTCCAGCGCCGCATCTGGCACCGTATAACCGGCAGCCGAGGCGCGTGCGAGGAAGTCCACCGCATAAACCCCTAGCCAGGGCGAAGCGCCACGATCCCCGACCCGCCAGAGGCCGAATGTCCCGTCCGCACCCTGCCGAGACAGCAGGGCGCCGATGGAGTCCTGCACGCGAGAGCGGGCTTCATCCACCCTGTCAGAGCCGGACAAGTCTGCGAGTTGATCGGCGTAAAGCAGCGGCATGGCGCGGCTGGTGACTTGTTCCGAGCAGCCATAGGGATAGCGGCTGAGCGAGCGCAACAGAGCCGCCTCATCCAGCGGCGTCGGCGAAAAGCTGACGCTCACCCCGCCTGTGCCTGGCATGAAATCGGCGAACACATCCGCAGGCACCGTCCAGCTGTCTCCCGGGCTCAGTCGGCCTCGCTCAATGTCGGAATAGGGCAGCCAAGCCGAGCGCACTTCGATCGGGTAGGACCGTTCGACGGCAAACCCTTCCGGCCCCGAGACGCTGAGCGACAGCCCGCCAATCCCGGTGTCGCTGGCGGCGATCGGGTGGCGCGGGTCGACCCGCTCGCCCGAAGCCAGCGGATAGGTCGCCTGGATATCGGCAAGGACGGGCGCCTGACCGCTGATACGGACGGCGTATTCACCCGCAGCGCCCTCGACATTGTCCAGCGTCAGCGTCGTCATGGACGCATCGCCCGGCGCCAGGAACCGCGGCAGCACGAGCTCGGCCGTGACCTCATCGCGCACCGTCAAAGGCTGGGCTGTCGCACCAACACCCGTATCAGACCAGGCTACCGCCATGAGGCGCAGCTCGCCATTGAAGTCCGGAACATCAAACGCCACCGTCGCCCGGCCGTCACGATCCAGCCGGACCGGACCGGAATAAAGCGCCACGGTCCGGGTCGGCACCACGCTCAGCCCGGCCCCGCCAATCTGGTCGCCCCCGGAGCGGATCTCCGCCGCCGCGCCCTGGTTCGGGTCGAGCAGACGGCCATAATCATCCAGCAGATCCACATCCAGAGCGGCCTTGCCGAAATACCAGTCCACCGGATCGGGCGACTGGAAACGGGTCAGAGCCAGAATGCCTTCATCCACAGCCGCCACGGTTAGCCAGGCCCCGTCGCGCGCAGGCCCCTCAACTTCAACGTCGAGGGTCAGCGCCTGTCGCGGTCTCACCAGCTCCGGCGCATTCAACGCAATCTCGAAAGTCCGATCAGAGACATCGACCGGCAGATGCATCACACCGACAGCCCGGCGCGGTCTTGGCTCGGCCACCGGATCACGCGGCGTCAGCACAGAAACCATGACATAGGCGCCAGCCCCCCAGTCCTCGTCGACCCGGACACGGATCTCTGCGCCCTCTTCGGGCACGCTGACAGAGCGCGTTTCCAATACGCGATCCGTCGCGATCACGATTTCCGCCTCACCGGCATAGGGCGGCAGAATATTGATCACGGCGTCTTCGCCCACGCCCAGCGGCTCATCGGGGCCGGCGAGACGCACCCGGTCCGGGGCCTCGGTCCCGGACGATGCACGTGCGCCCCAGCCCACCCAAAAGCCCGTCGAAGCGCTTGCTCCAGTTCCGTCATGAGTCAGGACCAGCTGGTAGTCACCCCAGTCCATGGGCGGCAATTGCAATTGCGTCGGTGCATCCGCCGCCAGCCCGACCACGCCCTCCTCAACCAGAACCACATTGCGCGACCGGCGCCATTGCCAGCTGCCGCCAGACGTCCGGTACCAGTCATACTCCCAATCGATCCGCAGCAATCGCCAGCTCGTCGATGTCGCCTGGAGTTCGCCTTGCGGGTTCAGCGCGACCAGGTTGAAGCCGATTTCCGCCTGGCGTTGGGCCCGGCCTTCAAACTGGGGATCGATCCCCAGATAGAACGGTTGAGGCCGGTAAGGCAGACGCACATCATCAGCCACCGCCCGGCCACCGGGTTCGATCGCGCTGACCACGGTGCGAATGCGCAACGGCATGGACGCGTCGACCCCAGCATTGGGGGCGGCGACCACAATGCTGGCGCGACCGGCGCCGTCAGCCACAGTATCGGGCAGATCACGGCTGGTCTCGCGGAAGGGCTGGTCGTGTCGGCCGAACTGGTAACCAGTGTAAGCGGGGAAAGGATTGGGATCAGCCTCGACGCGGATCCGGGTCTCCACAGTCAACCCGGCGCCGGCCGCTCCATAGAGAAAGCGGACATCAGCGGTCACATCACGGCTCTCGCCGGCCAGGATCGGGGTCTGCGTATCAGCTTCAAGGTCCAGCGCAATGCGCTGGGGCACGAAATCCTCGACCGAGAACCGCGCCTGCGCGACACGGCCATGACCATCAAGCTCGGCGTCGATGCGCCATTGCCCGCGTGCGGCCTGGGCCGGCAAGTCGAACTCCCAGAACACGGCCCCGGCCGCCTCGACGGACTCAAAGCGCTGGCGGTCCGCCTCCAGCCCGTTCGGGCCGTAAAGGATCAGCGTGCCCGGCCGTTCGGTGACGGCCAGCGCCTCCGCATTGCGAAAGAGCGCATTGGCGTAGACGTGCTCGCCGGGCCTGTAGATGCCGCGGTCCAGATAGAGATAGCCATCGGCGCCATCGGGACGCTGGCGCCCCCCCACATTCTGGCCGGACAAGTCGACCGGTGATCTTTGCAGATCGAGCACGGCGAAATCATTGTCCGGGCCGTAGGCGGTCAACAGGCGCGGCGCCATGGCGCCCTCGCCCCGGATCAGCGGGCCGTCAAAACGGGCGCGGCCGTCGGCATCGGTCATTTCACGCGCTAGGATTTCGTTATTGCGTGCGACGAGCTCGACCTCCACCCCGCTCACGGGCTGGGCGGTCTGCAGGGAGCGCACGACGTAATCAATGCCGTCCTCGCCGCGATAGGCGGTCAACGCCAGGTCTGTGATGACCAGCCAGCGTCGCGCCCGCGCGGGCGTGCGACTATCATTCTGCTCACTGGCGGCGTCGTCGACCTCGATGAAATAGGCGCCGGGCTGCAAAGCGCCAATGGCTTCGGCGATCGGAAAGACCGTGGTCACAGGCGTATTGAGATCACCGGCCGTGTCCATCTGACCATTCCAGATGCGCTCGGCCACCTCGAACGGGTTCTCGTCGCCGCCCAGCCACTCATACTCGCCCTCGCTCGCATTGAAACCGGAGGTGATGGAGCGAAAGGCGAGCGCCCGGTCGGTGATCCGCCAGAGACGAATGCTGACTTGATCCACATTGACGGTTTCAATCGCCAACCCGTCAGCCTCAAGACGCGGCAAGATGACCCCGTCGCCGACAATGCCGACATAGGCGGGCCTGTCGCCAAAATCGATCTCAATGGTCTCGTCCTGGGGCAAAGCCTGGCCATCGGCCGCCGGCAAGCCGGCGCGCATCGTCAGCTGAACACTTTCGCCAAAACTCATCCCGCCCAGACACAGGGTCTGCCCCTCGGCCGACAGTGCGAGGCTCTCGCCGCTCTCCAGCGCGAGGTAGGACTGGTAGTCCGCTTCAGGATCGAGCGGATGGGTGAAGCCAAGGCATACGCCCGGAGCCTCGCCCCCGACTTCAACGCGATATCGCAGGAAGGCGAACTGACTGGCCTGTTCGGGCAGGGCGCGGGGCGCATCAGCAGGCCGGGTTTCAAATGTCGGGCCGGTCTCGACCTCGCTGGCGGGAGAACAGGCCGCTAATAAGCTGACGGCCAGTCCCAATGCGGTAAGTGCGCGCCGAAATGTCATGGAAAACCCTTTCCTGCCTTGGACGGGAGCTTAGGCTTTCCAAAACGGAATTGCAGCGCCTGGGAGACGAATATTCCGAGACAAGCGAATTTAGCGTGCGACGGCGTCAAACTGCGCCGGATCCCTCATGTGTTTCTCAAGCCATGCAACAAATGGCCAATGGGAGCGGGAAACGGATTCACACCATCGCCGCTAAACCTGGTGAGGACGCTGGATCACGCCCTGATCCCTAGCTGGACGGATGCCGAAATCGCGTCCCGCTGTATCCGCGCGCAGTCTGGTCTATGTCAGTGCTAAACAAGGTTTGGAGCGTCCATGCTGGTTCAGCTTGAAAATCTGGAAAAAGCCTATGGCGATGGCGCAGATCGCCAGCGCGTGCTGCGTGGCGTCAGCCTGAACCTTGATCGCGGCGAGAGCCTGGCGATCACGGGCGAGTCCGGCTCGGGCAAAAGCACGCTGCTGCACCTGATCGGCCTGCTGGATGCGCCGGACGCCGGCCAGATCATCCTGGACGGAGACATCGTCTCGACCCTGAACGACACGGGTCGCGCCCAGCGCCGCCGTGAACAGATCGGTCTCGTCTTTCAGCAATTCAATCTGGCGCCCTCCCTGACCGTCGCCAGCAATATCGCGCTGCAGGCCCGGCTCGCCCGGCGTTTCGATCCCGCCTGGACCGCCAATCTTGTCGAACGTCTGGGCTTGTCAGACTTCCAGGCGCGATATCCCGAACAGCTATCGGGCGGCCAGCAACAACGCGTCGCCGTCGCGCGCGCCCTGGCGGCCAAACCGATGCTCGTCCTGGCGGACGAACCCACCGGCAATCTGGATGAAGAGACCAGCGCCCGCGTGCTGACCTTGATGCTTGAGCTCTGCGCGGACGCCGGCACGGCGTTGATCATGGCCACCCACTCCCTGCAAGCGGCGGATCAGGCGTCGCGCCGCGTTCACCTGTCGCGGGGGCGGCTGTCGTGATCGGTACGGTATTGCTGACGCTTGTGTCGCACTGGCGGCGCAAGCCCGGCCAGCTGGCGACCTTGCTGATCGGGCTGAGCCTCGCCACCGCGCTCTGGACCAGCGTTCAGGCGATCAACGCCGAAGCGCGCGCCAGCTACGACCAGGCCAGTGCGACATTGGGCGGCGGCGCGCTGATCGTGCTCACGGCCGAGACCGGCCCTCTCCCGCTCGAGACCTGGGTCAGGCTGCGCCGGGACGGCTGGGCCGCATCCCCGGTCATCGAAGGGCTTCTGACCGTTGGAGAGACGACGCTGACCCTCCGGGGCGTGGAGCCCTTAAGCGCTGCGGGTCGGCAAGACACCCCCATAGGTGGGGACGGGATCGGGCTTGAGTTTCTGACGAGGCCGGGCGTTTTACTGGCCGCTCCGGAAACCGCACGCCAGCTTGATGCGTCCGGGCGGGACCTGCCGCCTGTGACCGCGCGCGCCGAACTCGCACGCGGGGAGATCATCACCGACATCGCCGTGGCGGCGCGACTGCTGGGGCGCGGCGATCAGATCGACGCTGTGCTGATTGATCCGGCCGCGCGTCCCGGACAGACGCCCTTGGCCGTGCTGGCGCCCGAGCTGAACAACGCCACACAAGCCCCGACCGGAGAGGTCTCGCGCCTGACCGGGAGTTTTCACCTCAACCTCACCGCTTTCGGCCTGTTATCCTTCGCCGTGGGATTGTTCATCGTCTACGCGGCGATCGGGCTGAGTTTCGAGCAACGGCGCGCCATGCTGAGAACGCTGCGCGCACTCGGCGCGCCGGTCTCCACCCTGGTCGTCGCCCTTTTGATCGAGGTTATGGTCTTCGCGCTGATCGCCGGCGCCGCCGGCGTGGCGCTGGGCTATGGGGTGGCGAGCGCGCT
>NZ_DEMB01000012.1:26020-49772 GCF_002354675.1 Oceanicaulis sp. UBA2681
GCGACGGCGCAATCGCTTGTCAAAGCCGCGCGCCTGCCCTTGCTGGCGTCCGGACAACCGCGCGCCTGGGCGCTCGCCTCCGCCCGGTCCTATCAGGTCCAGGCTCTGGGCGCGGGGGCATGTTTCATCGCGGCCGCGATCCTGCCGACCCTCGCGTCGGGGGTGGTGGCGGGGTTCGCATTGATGGCCGGCTTGCTGTTCGGAGCGGCGCTCTTGCTGCCTCCCGCCCTGGCGCTGGCGCTCAGCGGCGCCCAGCGGCTGGTCCACGGCCCTGTGGCGGAGTGGTTCATCGCCGACACTCGCCAGCAACTGCCGGGACTTTCGATGGCGTTGATGGCGCTCATGCTGGCGCTGGCGGCGAATATCGGCGTCGGCACGATGGTGTCGAGCTTTCGCCTGACGTTCGAGGGCTGGCTCGACCAGCGCCTGGCGGCCGAGCTCTATGTCACCACACGCGACGACGCCCAGTCCGAGGCGGTTCGCGCGTTTCTGGAGACGCGCAGCGATGCGGTGCTGCCAATCTGGAGCGCCGACGCCGCCATAGAGAACCAGCCCGGCGAAGTGTTCGGCGTGGTCGATCACGCCACGTATCGGGATCACTGGCCGCTCTTGCTGTCAGCACCGGGCGCCTGGGACGCGATCATGGCCGGCGAAGGCGTGCTGCTCAACGAGCAAAGCTGGCGCCGGTCGGGCCTTGATTTGGGAGAGCCAATGCGCGTTGGCGCCGGACCGGCTCTGCCGCTGGTAGGCGTGTATACCGATTACGGCAATCCCAACGCGCAGGCGATCATCGCTCTGGACCGGTTGACGGCGCGCTATGGCGATACGGTTTCGCGCCTGCGTTACGGCGTCCGGATCGCCCCCGATCAGGCCAGTGCGCTGCGCGAGGATCTCTTGGCCAGGTTTGACCTGCCCGCCAATGGCGTCATCGACCAGGCGAGCGTGAAACGCTTCTCATTGTCGGTGTTCGAGCGCACCTTCGCCATCACAGCCGCGCTCAATGTTTTGACGCTGTCGGTCGCCGCGTTCGCCATGTTCGCCAGCCTGACCACGCTGGCCGCCATGCGCCTGCCCCAGCTGGCCCCGATCTGGGCGTTGGGCCTGACGCGCACCCGGCTCGCCCAGCTTGAGCTGTTGCGGGCGCTGGTGCTGGCGCTGCTGACCTTCCTGGTCGCCCTGCCCACCGGGCTGGTGCTGGCCTGGGCGCTGTTGGCGGTGGTGAATGTGGAAGCGTTCGGATGGCGGCTTCCCATGCATCTGTTCGCGGGCGATTGGCTGCGGCTGGCGGGTCTGGCGGCGCTGGCCGCCCTTCTGGCCGCCGCCTGGCCCGCGCGCGCGCTGGCGACGCAGTCGCCACGCGCTTTCTTGCAAACCTTCACCCAGGAGCGCTGAGCCATGATGCGCCCGCTCGCCACCGCCCTGACAGTCATCGCCGCCCTGACAGCCACGCTGGCCAGCATCGCGTCCGGCCAGGGCTTCGCCGGTCTTGGCGCCGCCTCAGACGCGTTCGCAGCGCCGGAACCCGGCCGAGCGTTTGACTTTCCAGCCGATCACGGACCGCACCCCGACTACCGGATCGAGTGGTGGTATCTGACAGCCGTGCTCGAAGACGAGGACGGCACGCAATACGGCGCGCAATGGACGCTGTTTCGCACCGCGCTCTCGCCGCTTGAAGGCGAAGGCTGGGAGTCGCCACAGCTGTGGATGGGCCATGCCGCCATCACTACTCCTGACGCACATCACCATGCCGAACGCCTGGCGCGCGGCGGCTTGGGCGTCGCCGGAGTCGAGAGCGCCCCTTTCCACGCCCATATCGATGAGTGGGCCATGCAAAGCGCCCCTGACCGGCTGGCGCCCGGAGCGGATGTGCTGTCTGCGCTCGATCTGAGCGCACGCGGCGAGGACTTCGCCTATGCGCTGGAGCTGGATGCAAATGGCCCGCTTGTGTTTCACGGCGAGGCGGGCTTTTCGGTCAAATCCGCCAGTGGTCAGGCGAGTTACTATTACTCCCAGCCCTTTTACGACGTCCGTGGAACGCTGCAGCTGCCGCAAGGCGAGGTCACAGTCACCGGTCAGGCCTGGCTGGACCGCGAATACGCGTCCCAGCCCCTGGCCGAAACCCAGACAGGCTGGGACTGGGTCTCTCTGCACCTGGACACGGGTGAGAAGCTCATGGGCTTCCAGTTGCGTCAATCTGATGGCGCCGTCTACACCTCGGCCAGCTGGATTTCGCCCGACGGCGCGCTCACCGCGTTCGAGGACGGCGCCCTGACCCTCACCGCACTTGAAACGGCGCGCATTCGCGGACGCGACATACCCGTGCGCTGGCGCGTGCAGCTGCCGTCACGCGCACTGGATGTGGAGGTCACAGCCGTCAATCCATCGAGCTGGATGCCGACCCAGTTTCCCTATTGGGAAGGACCGGTGACGATCCGGGGCAGTCATGGCGGCCGCGGCTATCTGGAAATGACTGGATACGAACCAGACGACTAAAGCCGTTCTATCGCCATCGCCGCGCCGACGCCGGACCCTCCATGGGTGACGACCAGACCCAGCGCGCCATCCTGACGAGCGAGTCCAGAGAGCGCGGTTGCAGCGAGAATCGCTCCGGACGCGCCCATGGGATGGCCCATGGCCAGATGTCCGCCCTCCGGATTGACCCGATCCATGTCAGGCGCGTAATCGCGTTCGAATTTGAGCGGCGGGGCGGCGAACGCCTCCATGAACTCGATCCGGTCGAAATCAGAGAGCGACAGACCGGACTGGCTGAGCAAAGCGTCCATGGCGTCAAAACCTGACGTCAGTTGCAGCACTGGATCACCGGTCACCTCGCTGATCGCAAGAATACGCGCCTTGGGCTTCAGACCCGCAGCCTCTCCGGCCGCCTTCGACCCTATCAGTGCGAGCGCCGCGCCGTCGCAGGGCGGCGGACAGTTGGCGGCCGAGTGGACATGGCGGATCTCCGACACTTCAGGCCGGTTCTCCAGCATCAGGGCGTCAAAGCCTGTCGCGCCAAGACCTGTGAAGGCTGGCTCCATCTTCGCGAGCGTTTCAACAGTCGTGTCCGGTCGCACCGGCTCGTCATGATCAAGCACGACTTCTGCACTTGCCACGGGCACAATCTCTTCGAGTCGGCCGCGCTCGAACGCGGCGGCGGCGCGCTGATGAGAACGGGCCGTGACTGTGTCGAGATCGGCCTTCTGAAAGCCTTCCCGCGTCGCCATCAGATCGGCCGAGAGCGCCACGGGGACATAGCGCAGAGCGCGCGCAGTCTCGGGATCGGCGTAGTAAAAAGCCTGATCGCCCATAAACGGCACCCGGCTCATCATCTCGACCCCGCCGGCAAGGCGCAGCCGGTCATCGCCCGCACTCCGCGCCTCGTCGGCCGCGATCCGTATCGCAGTCAGACCAGAGACGCAGAAATTGTTGATTGTCAGAGCGCGCATGCTGGCCGGCAAATCGGCGTGCAAGCGGGAAACGAGAGCGAGGTGGCCGCCCTGGGCGCCGACCTGTCCGACGCTTCCAAGTATGAGCGAGGCCGCGCGCGCAACTTCATCACGCCCGTTGCGAGCGCCAAGAGCGTCGATCAGTTTTCCCACAAGCGCATGGGGCGTGTGGCTGGCCAGGGCTCCTGAGCTCTTCGCCTTGCCACGCGGCGTACGCACTGCGTCGTAAAGATAGATGTCCAAGCTTGGCGCTCCGTTAAGTTCCGATGATGAGACAGGCGCTTGCGGTGGTCGAACCGCCGACATTGAAGGTCGCCACCGTGCGCGCGCCGTCCACCTGCATGCCCCCGGCAGCGCCGCGCGTCTGAAGCGCCGCATCCAACGCCATGCGCACGCCGGTCGCCCCGACCGGATGACCGAGTCCGATCAGCCCGCCGGAGGGATTGAAAGGCAGCGTCCCGCCGTGTGCGACGGCGCCGTCTTCGATCGCTTTCCAGGCCTCGCCGGGCGCGGCCAATCCGAAATGCTCGATCGCCATGTATTCGGTGACCGAAAAACAGTCATGGGTCTCGACGGCGTCAAGCTCGGACGGGCCAGACAAGCCCGCCCGCCCGTAGGCGTCGGCGATCGCCTTCCTGACCCAGGGGAACATATAGCCTTCTCCCCCGGCGCTCTCTTCGAGTTTGGACGCTAAAAGAAGCGGCGCGGTGGTGTGTCCCCAGCCCCTGATCCGCGGCAGGTCCTCAAGCGAGAGCCCCCGTACAGACGCATACTCGCGCGCGACGTCTTCGGAGGCGAGAAAGATCACCGCCGCCCCGTCGGTAACCTGGCCACAGTCAGATTTGCGCATGCGGCCTTCGATGACGGGATTGGCCTCATCATCCTGGGAGAAGCTGTCCGGCCCGAAGGTCCAGTCTCGAGTCTGGGCGTTGGGGTTCTTCCTGGCGTTGTCGAAATTGATCCGCGAGATCTCGGCGAGATGTGCAGGGTCGAGCCCGTAGCGCCGGTCGTATTCTTCGGCGAGGTCAGAGAACATGGACGGCCATAGATAGCGCGCGCCCTGGGCTTCGCGCCCGGCCCAGGCCGCCGCGCCCAGATTCTCCGCCGCGACCTGGCCTGGCACATTGCGCATCAGTTCAACACCAATCACCGCGGCCAGGCCGTACCGCCCCGCCTCGATATCGGCGCTGGCGGCGAAGATCGCCATGGATCCCGACGCGCAGGCTGCTTCGTGCCGGCTGGTCGGCAGGCCGGAGAAGGCCGGATGGATATGAGCCGCCATTCCGCCCAGCAGCCCCTGCCCGCAGAACAGCTCCGCAGCGAAATTGCCGATATGAATGACCTCGACCGCTTCAGCGTCGAGACGAGCCTCATCGAGCGCACGCAAAGTGGTCTCGCTCATCAGCTCGAACAGGCCCTTGTTGTCGCGGGTCCAGTTCTTCGCAAAATCGCTCTGCGCGCCGCCGAGAATATAGACGCTCATGCGGGTTCCGCCTCCGCCATCTCCCGGAGTTTCCAGCGCAGAACCTTGTTCATGGCGTTGCGCGGCAGAGCCTCGACGAGCACGAGTTTCTCGGGAAGCTTGTATTTGGCGATGTCCTTGGCGGTGAGCCAGTCGATCACCTCTTCAAGGCTTGCTGTCTCACCATCCTTGACGACCACCGCCACCCAGATGCGCTCGCCCATGACTTCGTCAGGCATGCCGAACACCGCGGCCTCGACGATCTTGGGATGGCCGTCGAGCAAGGTGTCGAGTTCGGCGGCTGATACGTTGACCCCGCCCCGGATGATGATGTCCTTGGCGCGACCTTTGAAGACCAGAAAATTCTCGTCTTCCGGTGCGATCATGAACAAGTCTCCGGTACGGAAATAGCCCTCGGAATCAAAGACCTCGTCGCGCGCCTCACCCGTATCGCCGTAATAGCCCTCAAACACCGCCGGCCCTTTGACCAGCAACTCGCCCTCCTCGCCGGGCTGATCGACCGGTTTGCCTGTCTCCAGAGAGACCAGCTTGGTCTGCAAACGCTCATGCATGCGGTTCGAGAAATCAGCGCCGGGATGGCCGAAGCGCGGGAACCAGCTGGCCCGTTTGGCCGGCTCTGGAGCCTCCCGGGGGCCTGACGCCAGCGACACGCCCTCGTTCGAACCGAACAGGTTGACGATCTCCACACCGCGATCTTTCCAGCCCGCAACCATAAACTCCGATAGCGGAGCCGAACCCGACCCGATCACGCGCAGCTTGGACAGGTCAAACTGGTCCAAGAGATCGCCTTGCTTGAGCAGGAGGGTCAGCACGGCCGGGGGCGCAATGGTGGCGGTGATCTCCTCCTCGGCAAGCTGGCCTAAAAACACGGGCAGCTCGAAAGGGTGGTGAAGCACCAGCACGCCCCCGCTCAGAAGCCAGCTGGCGAACATGCCCCCAATAGCGGCCATATTGGTCAGCGGGAACGGGTTGAGCAAACGCTCGCCCGGCTGCACCGCCATCGCGTCAAAGGTCGCCGGCGCAATGGCGAGCCAGTGGTTATGAGACCGCGGCACGCCCTTGGGCGTTCCGGTCGTGCCTGAAGTCCAGGCGATGGTGAAGGCGTCGTTGGCCTCTCCCTCTTGCTTTGAGGCGGCGCCGAACACGCCCAGCGGCCCCTTTCGCAGAGAGACGGACGCAGCTTCGGCGTTCAGGTCCACAAGACCGTCCACCCCTGCATCCGGCCCGATGGCGAACACGATCACGCCGGCGCCTGCAACGTCACGGCAAGCTTTGGCGAGATGGCGGTCCTTGAACCGGCTCGCGGCGATCACGGCCTTGGGATTGACCGCCTTGATCACGTATCCCAGCTCATAGCCCGCGTATTGCACCGGCAGCGGCGAGACGACGACGCCGATTTTCGCCGCAGCGAGATACACTGCGACCGCCTCGACAATGTTAGGGCATTGCATGACCACGACGTCGGAACGCCGCAGCCCCGCCTGCGTGAAGACAGCAGCGTAGCGTTCGGTCAGGTCGGACAGCTGCCGCCAATCAAACCGTTTGGGGCTATCGCCGAGAAAGGTCTCGCGATCAGGCGGATCCACGGTCGCCGGGGCGCCGGGACGCGCCTTCGCCACCCGCGTAAAAAGGTCGTAGAACGTCTCCCGCCCCCACCATCCCTTCCGGGTATAGGCGGCGATCTTCTTGGCCGACGCGAGTTTCATCGCTGTCGTCTCCTCCCCTGTTCACACAAAAGCACGCGCGGTCTTTTTTGGTCTCTCGCCAGCCGCGCGGCCGTCTTGGCGGGTTGTCAGACCCAGCCCATCTCCGATCCCGGCACCCAGGTGGAGTGAAAGCCCGCCGGCACGCGCACAGGCAGTTTGACCCGCGCGATGGGGCCGGCCTCGATATCGGCGGCGTCGATGACATGGATTTCCGAGCGGCCCTCGGCTTCGTTTGACACGAAGCTGACGAGATAGCCGTCATCTTCCTCGCCCGTTCCGTTCAGGCGTGGAGCGAAGGGACTCTCCGAACCGTACCAGCCGTCTTCAAAGCGCAGGCTCTGCGATCGCCCGGTGCGGGTGTCGTATTTGATCAGGCCGTCAAACACCATGGTCTCGCGATCCGTCGGGATCGAGACATGGTAGGAATACCGCGAGGGCACGCCCTGAACGTCCATATTGATGGTCGGAAATTCCGCATTGCGGTCGTCGAGCCATTCTTCCTTGGTCTCGCCGGTCTTCAGATTGAACTTCCAGCGATGGAAACGCGCCTTGAGCAGCAAGAAGGCCATCATCCGCGCATACTGGCCGCGGCCGGGCTGACTGTCCGGACACGGATCGGTGACCCGGCACCCCTCCATGATCAGCCAGTCGCCGTCCTCATAGGCGTTGGTGACGTGATAGATGTATCCCGGTTCAGCCTCGAACCAGCGAACATCCTCAGCCGAGCCATAGCGCGGGATCACCGCGAAGCGCGAAGGAATGTCCTCGTAGAACGTCACCTTGTGCAGCCCGCGGGTCTTGAGAAGTTCAGGGTCCCAGAACAGCGGCAGGTCGTGCAAGATGGCGTAATTCTTCGACAGCGCCATGTCGTGGGGCAGGCGCGGGCCCGGCACGTCGATTTCCACCGTGCTCATCCGCCCGTCCGGGCTGACCACGTGATAGGTCATGTAAGGCGGCTTGGTGTTGTAGTCGAAGAAGAACATCTCACCCGTTTCCGGGTCGGTCTTGGCGTGCGCCGAAACCTGACGCTGGAGCTGACCGCCGAAGGTCTGCGGTCCAAGCGTCTCGCCGGTGGCCGGATCGATACGCACCGGAACCCCCGCCTGATACCAAAGCGCGAGCACCTCGCCATTATGAACGATGAGATCGGTGTTTGAGCTGTCCTTCAGCCAACCGTCAGAGCCCGCGCCGGGAGGCGCGTTCGGATCAGGGTGGCCCATGTAACCGGGCCATTGCTCGCGCCCGGCCTCTGCGTTCAGCTTGAAATGATCGGTTTGCACATAGCGCGACCGATAGCTCGCCTTGCCGTCCTTGAAAGCGACGGTGTGCACCATGCCATCGCCGTCAAACCAGTGATGCTTGGACGCCGGAGGGTAAGCCTGGTTGGGGCCGTTGCGCATATAGGCGCCGCACAGATCAGCCGGTATTTCGCCGATCACATCCAGGTCTTCAGCCGTGGTTTCGCTCTTCACAGGCGCGTACAGCCCCCGCAAATAGGGATTGTCCACATCGACCAGCCAGGCCGGAGCGTCACGCTCGAGGCGCGGAAAATCTTTACGGCTTGGGGCGTTCATGAGCTTGTCTCCTGTCTTGAAGCAAACCACCAAACGCAGGAACGTCGGCGGCGTATTCGTGTACGAGGCGCGCGATAATGTCTTTGACCGGCTCGATCGCGTTGACCGCGCCAACTCCCTGGCCGGCGGACCACACATCCTTCCAGCCCTTCAGGATTTTGGAGGGGTCATCGAACTGGACGCGGCCTTTCTTGGGCAGGTCGTCCGGATCGAGCCCGGCGCTGCGCAGGCTCTCTTTCAGCCAGCTGGCCGGCACGCCCGTCATGCAATCGGAGACCACCAGGTCGGTCGCGTCCGCAGCGACCACCATCGCCTTGTACGCCTCAGCCGCCAGGCTCTCTTCAGCGGGAATAAAAGCCGTGCCCATATAAGCGAGATCAGCGCCCAGCGCCTCGACCGAAGCGACGCCGCGGCCGGTTGAGATCGCCCCGCCGACCGCGATCGGGCCCTCGAAAAATCCGCGCACCGCTTCCACAAATGCGTTGGCTGCGAGAAATCCGGTATGGCCGCCAGCACCGGACGAGACGAGGACAAGCCCGTCCGCGCCCGCCAGCGCGGCCTTGCGGGCGAACGCGACCGAGTTGACGTCAGCGAACACCGTGCCGCCATACCCGTGGACAGCCTCGACCACGCGCTGAGGCCCGCCCAGCGCGGTGATCACGAGCGGCGGGCGATAGGTTTTCACGAGCTCCAGCTCCGCCTCGAAGCGCGGATAGCTCGAATGGGTGATCATGTTGAACGCCCAGGGCGCATCGTCCGGGCCAAGCGCACCTGAAATTTCGCTCATCCAGGCGTCGAGATCCTCGATGGTGCGGCAATTTGGACCGGGAAAGGCGCCGATCATCCCGGCCCTGCAGGCGTTGATCACAAGCGCCGGCCCGGAAATCAGGAACATCGGCGCGCACACCGCAGGCAGGCGCAGATTGCGCGTGAGCGTTTCAGATAGCCGCGTCATCGTCCTCTCCGCATCCGGTCCCAAACGGGCCAAACCGTGTGTCACTTTGTTAGTGAAACTCACCCTATAGACCGAGACCCTTGCTGACAAGAGGCGTAGAGCGCCACTTGTGGGCTCTGGCATGATCGGGTCTATTCCCAACCATGCCAGTGACACTGAAAAGGATGATCCAGAACAATCCGGTCTCGCACGCCATCGACGTGGTCGGGGAAGCCTGGACCATGCTGATCCTGCGAGAGGCGTTTCGCGGCGCGCGCCAGTTCGAAGACTGGCTCTCGCGCCTCACCATCGCCCGCTCGGTGCTGGCGCGCCGTCTGAAGACCATGACGGAGGCCGGACTTCTCGAAGCCAGGCTCTATCAGACCCGGCCGGAGCGTTACGAATATCTACTCACGGAAATGGGCCGAGACCTGTTCGGCGTCGCGGTCATGCTGACGTTGTGGGAACAGGACTGGTCACCGCGCGCCGATCCAGCGCGCGCAGTCCGTTTCGTGCGCCGCTCCAGCGAAGACGAAGTGCGTCCCATCATGTCCGGCGCCGACCCGACCCGGGCGCTTTCGCCTCATGACGTCATGCCCACGCCCGGACCGAACCCTGATTTCGCCCCCCGCATGAAGACGATGCGCCGCCGCCGCGTCCAGCCCGCCCAGCGCGGCGCGTCCGGGCCGATCGAGCTTGGTGTAGAATTGTTCGGGGATTATTGGACCAATCTGGTCCTCGCTGCGGCTTTCTACCGTATCCGGCGCTATGACGAGTTCCTCTCCAATCTGGACATATCCACCAGCGTTCTGGCGGACAGATTAAACGCCATGGTTGGCCACGGCATTTTGGAAAAGCGACGCTATCGCACCCGGCCCGAGCGCTTTGAGTATGTGCTGACCGAACGCGGCCTGGCGCTGTACCCGCTCGTGCTAGCTTTCTTCGCCTGGGGCCAGCGCTGGCTATGCCCTGAAGAAACAGCGCCGGTGATTCTGGTCGACCGCGTGAGCGGAGCGCCGGTCCTGCCTCGCCTGACCGATGCGGTCACCGGCGAGGTGATCGATCCCCGCAGGGTCAGAGCCGCCCCCGCGCGCACGCATGCAGACCGTACCCGGGCGGCAAGCGGCTAGTCCAAACGAAACGGGCGCGAACCATTTCTGATTCGCGCCCGCCTCATCCCTACACGCTCCGCGGGTCAGCCGCCGAAGCGAACACGCAAGCTCGCGCCCCATGTGCGCGGCGGCGCGAACACATTAAAGCCGATCCCGTTGTTCTTGATGATATGAAGCGGGTAGGTCTCGTCGCCGAGATTCTTCGCCCAAAGGGCGACTTCCCATCGCTCGTCATTGGGCTGCCAGGACAGCCGCGCGTCAACGGTCGAGTAAGAATCCACCAGCACTTCGGGATTGTTCGACGGATCGAAGAAGTACTCGCCCGTATGCTGATAGTCCGTGCGCAGTCGCGCATAGCCGGGTCCGATCGGCGCATCGAGCTGAGCGAACACGGTGTACTTGTTCTCCGGCGCCCGGGTGAGCTGATTGCCGTTATAGGGCAGAACGCCGATTGCGGACTGGGCGTCGGACACATACTCCGCATCCAGATAGGCATAGGTGCCCCCGACCATGAAGTTATCGGTCAGGCGCGCCTGGGTCTCGATCTCGACACCGAAAATCTCGGCGTCTGCGTTCGAGGTCACCAGCGCCAAGCCAAGCAGCTCGTAGACCTGAAGGTCCTGGTAATCGGTGAAGAAGGCGGAGCCGTTCAGGATGAACCGGCCATTGTTCCAGTTGGTCTTCAACCCGATCTCGAAATTATCGAGAATCTCCGGATCGAGCGGCGTGCTTGCCTGGACCGCGTTCTGAGCCTGGCTGGGATACAGGCCTGACTTATAACCCCGGTCATAGCTGGCATAGGCGAGGATGTTGTCATTCGGACGCCAATCCGCAGCAAGACGCCAGGTCGGCTCGGTCCAGCTCTCTTCGCCGGTCACGCCGCCCGGAAAGGCCACCCCGAGCGGGGGCGGGCCGAGTGGAATGCCCGGAAAGGGGCCGCCTGGCGTGTCATTATCGATTCCCCGCGCAAGGATTTCCTTGGAATCCCAGGTCAAGCGCACACCGCCCGTCAGATTGACGGTTTCGGTTACGGGCCAGGTCATCTGGGCGAAACCTGCGACACTCTGATTGGTTGCGTTCTGGGTGAACGTCACGTCTCCGCCGACAAAAGACGGGAAGGGCGGCAGAGCGTCCACCACGAAGTTCTCGGAGCGGTTCACGTCCTCGTGGAAGAGGAACAGTCCCGCCACCCATGACACGCCGGAATCGTTATTCGACGTAAAGCGGAACTCCTGAGTGAACTGGTCTGAATCCTCGTCGGCCCGGTCTTCGACCAGCAGAACATAAGGCGGCGTGGGCAGACCGCCGAGATCGTCAAACCAGGAGAAATCTGTCGCCCGCCAGCTCGACAGAGAGGTGAACGTGAACGCGTCACGTTCGACATCGAACCGGGCCTGGGCGCCGTAAGTGTTGCGCTCCTGGAACGTGTTTGGACTGGAGAAGCTCTCGCGTTCGTCCAGACCGCTGCGCAAGGCGCCGATCAGGGCCACAAGCGGCGGAGCGGTGTTTGGACCGGCGACCGGAATGCGCGCCTGACCATCCGTCTCGTCGCGAGAGACGTCGATCTGGAACAATCCGCTCACCGGACCATTCTCGAAACTGATCGCGCCACGTCCACCGATCGTCCTGGCGCCTTGCAGGTCCTGGCCGGTCACTGCGTTCTCTGCATAGCCGGCATGGTCGTGGTAGAGCAGCGCGATACGTCCCGCCACGCCCTCACCGATTGCGCCATTGGCCACACCTGTGAGCTGGATGTCCTCGTACTCGCCATATCCGACGGTCACTTCGGTGAAAGGATCGTCGCCGTCGGGCTTGGCGGTGATGATGTTCACCGCACCGCCCGCTGCATTCCGACCATAGAGCGTGCCCTGCGGTCCGCGCAGAACCTCGACGCGCTCAAGATCAAAGAAGCTGATCGCCCCGCCGCCGGCGCGTCCGATATAGACTTCATCGATGGAGACCGCGACAGAAGGGTCGCCCGCAGCGCTGTCCGACGTCGAGCCCACGCCGCGGATATAAAGCTGGGGCTCGCCGATATTGAATTCGCTCATGGTGAAGCCGGGCGTACGATCGGCTATGCCCCCGATCCCCTCGATCGCGCTGCCGCGCAGCGCCTCTTCGTCGAACGCGCTGACCGCAATCGGCACGTCCTGAATGGATTGGGCCCGACGCTGGGCCGTAATGGTGATGATGTCTGAGCTTTCGACCTGGGCCAGAGCGACCTCTCCGGCCAAAAGCGAGAGAACGAGCGCGGACGCGCCCATTAAGGCGTTGCTGCGATGAGCCATTGTGTTTCCTCCCCTGCTGACCCGCCTGTTTTTCTTTGTCCGGCGGACATGCAGGGAGGATGATAACTTCAATAAACGAACTGACTCAAGGCGACTTTTATAGTGATACTGACTTGGGTGGTCGATTCACCCGGCCTTTCGGCGCGTTTGCACCACCCGGAAACGCGGCGCGACGAAGGCGAGATCGGTCAGGCTGGCGTTGCCGGCCGGGTTCAGTCCGGTGACGTGATAGTCTGAATAGGCCGCCATGAAATTGACCGGCATGCCGCCGTCTATGTTCACGCTGACCGAGGCGCCGGCCGCGATGTAAGCGGGCAGAGCCTTCTCGATGAAGTCCTCATCGGTCGAGTAAAGATACGAAGAGATCGCGCCGCGGCTCCGGGCCTGGCGAGTGGCGCGTTCCACACCCTCCTCGGCGGTCTCGACCGGGATGACGAAACCGATCGGGCCAAAACGCTCCTCCCCGTAGAAATCCTCGTTGTCAGGCTCGCTTTCGATCAGGACCGGGCTGCACGTGCGCGCATCAGGGTAATCGGGATTGGCGACCGGTGAGGCGTGGCGCAAAATCCGCCCCTCGCGTTCACCGCGTGCGGTCATCTCCTCGACATTGCCAAGCGTGCTTTCAGCCTGAACCGTGGCGCACACAGCTGAACCGGTGGCGTTGTCGCCGGCGATCCGGTCAATGGCGGAGACAAGGATCTGAACCGCCTCCTCATAGGCGATGATCCGGTCGCCCGACCGCACGCCGGAGCGGGGTATGAAATAGTTCTGCGGGGCGGTGCACATCTGACTTGAGAACGAACTCATGGCGCGCACCACCGCGCCTGCAGCCTTTTCAAAATCCTGCGCGGAGTGAAACACCACGGAATTGCAGCCTGCCGTCTCGGTGAAGACCAGACGGTCCCCGGCGTTCTGTTCGATCCAGGTCCCGAAGCGCTGAGAGCCGGTATAGTCGATGATCCGGCAATCGGGATGTGAGATCAGCTCCTTGGTCACCGGATGATCCGGGCTGTCCGTGGCGAGCAGGACAAGATTGGGATCAAAACCTGCGCGCTCCAGCACCCGGCGGCAAGTCGCGACCGCCATTGCAGTGGGCAGGATGGAGCTGGGGTGAGGTTTGAGGATCGCCGCGTTGCCGGTCATCAAATTGGCCGTCAGAGCCGGGTAGGCGTTCCACAACGGAAAGGTCGCGCAGCACACGATGGCGGCGGGGCCAAGCGGGACCCGGTGATACCGTTTGTCCAGCGTGACCGGCTCCGGATCAAGAAAGCGCTTGGTCCAGCGCGCCGTATCGGGCACGTCCATCTGGGCCTTATAGCCATAGACCAGCGCCTCGAGCCCGCGGTCCAGCGCGTTGGCGCCCGACCCGGAGAACGCCATGACAAACCCCTGCCCGGCTGTGTGCATGGTGGCGTGTGCGGTCTCGAACGTGTCCTTCTCTAGCTCGAACAGCATTTCAATCAGCACGTCCACACGTGTATCCGGGCTCGTTGCGGCCCAGCTCCCCATCGCGGCGCGCGCCGCCTTGATCAGCGGGTCAGGATCGCAACGCGGATAGTCAATGCCCAGAGGCTTGCGCGTGTAGGGCGATATCTCCGCCTCGCCTACCCGGCCGATCTCGCCAGGCTGGTCCAGTTCAAAGGGTTTCCCCAGCCGCGCCTGAAACCGCTCCTCGCCAAGTCGCGGCGCCGCCTCGCCGTGTAACTTTTTCGACGGGCTTTCCTTGAAGGGGCTGAACTGGTCTCGAAGCCGGACGGCCTCCAGAGCGGCTTCGAGGACCTTGCGGCGATCTGAGCGCGTCTGAGTGGCGGGTGCGGTCATTTAAGGTCTCTCCGGTCAGGCTGAGCGCGCCGCAAGTCACGGCGTTTGCACTTGTAAGCCAATAGAGTATCGTTATCAAAGTTACTAGCGCAAGGGTGGCTCCGCGCGCTTAACCAGATCGGGAGACGACATGAAGATCGCAGTGGCGGGCGTGGGCATGACGGCGCTTGGCAAACATGAAGCCCGGTCAATCAAGGACCTGGTGCGCGAAGCGGTCACGGCGGCGCTGACCGATGCGGGGGTCGCGACGGGCCAGATCGAGGCGGCGCTGTTCTCAAACACGCGACAGCCCATCCTTGAGGGACAGAACGCTGTTCGCGGACAAATCGCGCTCGCCCCGCTCGGGCTCGATACGATCCCGATCGTCAATGTAGAGAACGCATGCGCCTCGGGCTCCTCGGCCGTGGCGATGGGCGCGGACATGATCCGGGCCGGACGCGCACAGACCGTTCTGGTCGTGGGCGCCGAGAAGATGGTCTATCGCGACCGCGACGAGCTGGTGATGAAGGCGTTCCGCGGCGGAACCGATGTGGAGCGCATTGAGGAGACCGCCGCACGCATGGCGGCTTGCGGCGCTGCGCTCCTGCCCGAACGCTACACGCCCGCGCCCCGGCGCAGTTTCTTCATGGATATTTACGCCGGGCTGGCGCGGCTCCACATGGAACGCTTCGGCACAACGCCTGAGCAAATCGCTTACGCCGCCGCGAAAAACCACACCAACGCCGTGCGCAATCCGCGCGCCCAGTATGGGGGCGAGACCAGCCCCGCCCAGGTGCTGGCCGACAAACCGGTTGTCTGGCCACTGACCCGGCTGATGTGCGCGCCCATCTCTGATGGCGCAGCGGCGCTTGTCCTGCGCCCGGCGCGTGAAGCCGGCCGACGCGGCGTCACACTGGCCGGGACGGGCTGGACCAGCGCTTCGGACCGGACGCTGGAGGATTACGACAATCATCTGGGCCGCCGCGCCGCGCTCAAGGCCTATGAGGCGGCGGGCATTGGACCAGAAGAGATCGATCTCGCCGAAGTGCACGACGCCACAAGCTTCGCCGAACTTCTTCAGATTGAGAATCTGGGGCTGTGTCCGCGCGGTGAAGGCGGGGCGTTCACCGCTTCCGGCGCCACCGCATACAACGGACGGATCCCCGTCAACGTTTCCGGCGGCCTCGTCGCCAAAGGCCATCCGGTCGGCGCCACAGGCGTGGTCCAGATCTGCGAGCTTGTCGAGCAATTGCGCGGGGAGGCCGGCGCCCTTCAGGTCGAAGGCGCACGCGTCGCCGTCGCCGAGAATGGCGGGGGCTTTCTCGGCGTCGAGGAGGCCGCAACGCTCGTAACGGTGCTGACGCGATGAGTCTGGACCTCAATTCCGCTCCCGCCGCCGACGCCATCGACCGGCTCGGCCGCGATCCCACCCGCATCGCCGCAGTCTGCTATGATGCTGAGGCGCGCAAAATCTCCGAGATCACCGCCGGGGACCTGTTGAATGCGGCGCGTTCCGCTGCAGCCATTATCGACCGGCGCACGCCCAGAGGCGGCCGCGTCGCCATCGCGGCAGGCAATTCGATCAACCATCTCTGCGTCTGGCTCGGCGTGCAGATCGCGGGCCGCATCTGGGTCCCTCTTGGGCTGTCGAACGGGCCTGAACCCACGGCGCACGCCCTGTCGCTCGCGCGCCCTGACCTTGTCTGCGCCGACCCGGCCGGTGCGCGCCTTCTTGGAGCGGCGGGCGCAGAGAACGCGCTGGCGCTTGACGCACTGGGCGCGGACACGGCGCGCTTCGACGCGCTGTACGCCAGCGGCGCGCAAACCATGGCGATCAAGTTCACGGGCGGCTCGACCGGCCGTCCCAAAGCCGTCGTCCAGTCGTGTCGCTCGGTCATGGCCAACCGAATCAACATGGCTGACCGGTTCCCGCTCGCCTCTGATGACGTTGTCCTGGCCAGCGCGCCGCTCACCCATGGCTCTTCGCACTTCATCCTGCCCGCCCTCGCCGCCGGCGCGCGCCTGGTGCTGGTTGATCGCGCATCTCCGGCCGCGCTCGCCCGGATCATGGCCAAAGAAGGCGTGACCACCGGTTTCACGGCGCCCACAGCCATCCAGCGCCTCGCCGCCGCGCTGGCGGAAAGCGGAACGCAGCTTCATGCACTGCGCCGACTGATCTATGGCGCGGCTCCCTTTCCTGTCCCGGCCCTCATCCGTGCGCAGGAAACGCTGGGCCCGCGCATCGCCGGACTGTACGGACAGACTGAAGCTCCAATGACCATTACGACGATCAGCGAGACCGAACTTTCAGATCCCGAGCTGCAGACCAGCGTCGGGCGTCCGGCGCCGCTCAGCCAGGTGGCGATCCTGGGTCCCGGCGGCGAAACGCTCGCCCCCGGAGAAACCGGAGAAATCACCCTGGCCGGTCCACTGGTCATGGACGGCTATCTCGGAGATCCGGAAAAAACCGCCGAAACAATCCGGGACGGACGGCTTCACACCGGCGATCTCGGACGGATGGATGAACAAGGCCGGCTCTTTATAACAGGCCGGGCAAGCGAGCTTATCATCTCAGGCGGGTTCAATGTCTTTCCTTCAGAGGTCGAAGCCGCGCTTCTGGCGACCGGCGCGGTCGGCGAAGCGTGCGTCTTCGGCGCTCAAGACCTCGACTGGGGCGAGCGGGTCGAGGCCGCCGTGACCGCGCCTGCGGCAGGTCGCGTCGATGTCGACGCCCTGCGCGCCGCCGTGCGTGAACGACTGGGCCCGGTCAAGACACCCAAGCGCATCCATGTGCTCGACGCACTCCCCCGCAATGGACTGGGCAAGCTGATGCGAACCGATCTTGTACGGCAGTTTTCGGAGACGTCATGAGCCTGGACATCCGCCTGGCCGCGATGCGCACCGAGCTCGACGGGGCTGTCAGCCGCGACACCTTCTGGGCGAAACTGCAGGCCCGGATCGCCATTCTGGAAGAAGACCGCGCCGTGCTCGACCTCGCCCCTGCTGCGAGCCGATGCAATCTCGCCGGCGTTGTGCATGGCGGAGAAAGCGCAGCCATGCTCGACCAGGCGTGCGGTCTCGCAGCCAACGCCACGGCAGAGGGCCGCTGGGTGACCGGCAAGGCCGAGCTGGTGTATCGCGCCCCGGTCCCGGGTCAGGCTGCGCTTATCTGCGAAGCCCGTGTGGCGAAGCGCACGGACCGCCAGGCGGTCGTAGAGGGGGAAATCCGCACCGCCGAGGGCGATTGCGCCCTGGTCACAGCGCGCATGACCTTCGTTCGCCTGCGCGACCAGCCATGAAAAAGGAATGGCGGTGCTGTCAGACTAACGCGGACCAGTCTCGAAAATCCGGACGCACCGCCTCAATTTGCCAGCGCCGCTGGGTCACCTGGCGGAACTGCTAGGACCGCCGTTTGCAGATCTCGCGGCCATGAGGGGCCCGAACCGATTCCACCAAAACCGCACCGTCTCGTGGCCAATGTCGATGCCGCGCTCATGGAGCAGGTCCCCCGCATTGCGCAGCGACAGCGGGAGGCAGACATAGATCATGACCACCATGCGGATGATCTCAGGCGAAGCCTTGAAGCGGCGGAAGGGATTACTCACCCAAAAACGCTATGGAGCTAGGCAGAGCCACTCGAGAGGTTTTAGTCTGACATCTCCAGTGATGCTTCAGCCATCGACACCTAGAACGCATCCTAAGCGAATGGCGGTCTGCAGTTGAGTTTTGAGCCTGTCCGAACTTGCAGCGATTTCAGCTTCACGGGCGCCCCACAGCGCCCTACGCGCCTCCAGGATATCGAGCACCGTCACCGCTTCCAGATCCCGCCCGCGTTCCAGCCGAGTCAGCACCCGTTCCGCCGCGGTGACAGCCTCCCGCGTCTGCTCCACCTGGCGCTCACTGCGTATAGTTCGGGCAATCAGCGCCAGGGCCTGACGACGGATAGTCGCCTCTGCCGCAGCGAGGCTTGCGACCCGCCCACCTTGGGCGCTGGCCGCTTCAGTAAGACGCGCTGCTCTCAGTCCGCCTGTAATAGGCAAGGACACTCCAACACCCACTCCGGTCTCACGACCATCTTGTTCACTGAACACCTGAAGGCCCAATTGAAGGTCCGCTCGCCGATCATATTCAGCGCGTTGACGCATCAACTCGGCATGGTTCAGCTCCAGACGCGCGACATGCAATTGCGGGTTTGCCGACAACATGCCTGACAGAGCGTCTTCGGTGTCTTGTGAAAGTCTGCATGTTTCAGAGAGCAGCCCTTGCGCCAGCTCAGGACGCGCTGTGCCCGGGAACCGCGCCTCAAGCGCCAAGCGGGTGAGTTCTCGGTCCGTTTGCGCGCCCTGCAGAGCTGCGGCGGCTAAGGACAGATCGCGTTCCAATCGATCAAGGTCGACATCCCGCCCCCGGTTTTGATCGACCCTAATCGCTTCTGCGTCGCGGCGCGCGCGGGCATCCTCGAGCCGGCTGCCCATGATCGCTTCCAGGGCACGCGCCTGATCCCATTGGACCCAGAGGCTGCCCCACTCAAGCGCTTCGGCCTGCCAGGCTGCAGCATATGAAGCGTCCGCCATAGCCATTTCCGTCCGGGCCAGCTCATTGTCCAGGCGGCGTTTCTGTGGCCAACGAAAACTGCGCGTCACGCCCACCTGCCACTCACTGGTGTCAGAAGAGGATTCGGCCAGACGCCGGGCGAATCCTGCATCGAGACTGGTCTCATACTCGCCGATATCGCGCTGTTCGGCCCGAGCCAGCGCGATCTCTCGCTCTGCTCGAGCGACCGCCACCGAAGGCGTCGCCTCCAATGCAGCGCGCACCTGCTCTTCTGCAGACTGGGCCTGAGCCGGCGGCGACAGGAACAATGCACCGACGAGCA
Organism: Oceanicaulis sp. UBA2681; assembly: GCF_002354675.1. Taxonomy (NCBI): domain Bacteria; kingdom Pseudomonadati; phylum Pseudomonadota; class Alphaproteobacteria; order Maricaulales; family Maricaulaceae; genus Oceanicaulis; species Oceanicaulis sp. UBA2681. The sequence goes on from NZ_DEMB01000012.1 coordinate 45,240, forward strand.
ACAGGGCGGGAAAGACATAGCTCATATCAGTCGTCCAAACTCTTCAACAGGTTCTATCCAGTACGCGATTTGTCGGCGCGGACAGCGCGCAGCGACTGTATCGAGAATGGTCGCAACATCTCCGCGCGGCAGGATCATCACGAACTGCACGGCCTGCATCGCGCCTCGCACGCGTTCTCCTGCTGTGGCGAGATGCATGTCAGCGCCCCGCCCTTCGCAGGGCAGCATGGTGTAGCCGGGGATGGCGTCGGGCAGATCATCCAGGATGTCAGCCAGGGCTGTTTTGATGTCGCGTGGACAGACAAGGCTCAGCTTACATTGGGACGGACCCATCGGGCGACCTCCGTACGTTCAGTGTCCAACCCGGTCTCAACGCCGAAGCGGCGATAGAGAAGAGGCAGGAGGTAAAGGGTCAGAAGTGTGGAGGACACGAGCCCCCCAATCACAACCACCGCCAGAGGGCGCTGGATCTCCGCCCCGGGACCGGAGGCGAACAACAAAGGCGCCAAGCCGAAAGCGGCGGTTGTCGCTGTCATCAAAACAGGGCGCAGGCGTCGGCGTGTCCCTTTCAGGACGATATCTTCGACAGATTGGCCCTGGGCGCGCAGATCGTTGAAATGGGTGATCAGCACCAAGCCATTCAAGACCGCAATGCCCAAAAGCGCGATGAAGCCGACAGAAGCGGGAACCGAGAGGTATTCCCCCGATAGTCGCAACGCGATCACCCCGCCCACCAGCGCGAAGGGGATATTGGCCAGGATGAGCAGCGCTTGACGCACCGAGCGCAGTGTGGCGAAGAGGACGATGAAGATCAGCATCAGCGCGACGGGCACCATCAGGCTCAGGCGCGCCGCCGCCCGACGCTGGTTCTCGAACTCACCACCCCATTCAATCCGATAGCCTGCCGGCAACGGGCCCAGCCCCTGGACCGCCGTCTGCGCATCCTCGACAAAGCCCACAAGGTCCCGGCCCGACACAAATGCTTGCACTACGGCGTAGCGTGATCCGTTCTCTCGATCGACGACAGCCAGCCCCTCGGCCCGTTCAACACGGGCGATATCGCTCAGCCGCACCTCTCCGCCATCTGGCGCAGCGATGCGCAAATCCTCGAACCCCCAGGGCGTGTCACGATAGCGCCCGTCGGAGCGTATCATGATCGGCGTCCGGCGCCCCGGCTCGATGACCTCGCCTGCGCCCAGGCCTTCCAGACGACTGCGCAGCTCATTCTGCGTGCTGATGACGTCGAAGCCGTAGCGCCCGATCCGCTCAGGATCGATCGAGACCTGCAGATATTCAGCCAGATCATTGGAGGTGGTGAAGACATCAGCGGCGCCTTCGACTTCCGCCACTGCGGTTTCTATCTCCCCGGCGATCCGGGCCAGAGTATCCGCGTCCGGGCCAAAAATCTTGATCGCCAGATCCCCGCGAGAGCCGGTGAGCATCTCGGACACCCGCATCTCGATCGGTTGGGTAAAGGAGGATTCAACGCCCGGAAAATCTTCCAGGACCGCCCTCATTTCCCCGACCAGCCAGTCCGTATCCGGTCCGCGCCAGTCTTCACGCGGGGCCAGCTGCAGAAAGGCGTCGCTTTCGTTCAGGCTCATGGGATCAAGGCCAAGCTCATCCGACCCGACGCGAGCGATGACATGACGCACTTCCGGCACGCGCTCGATCAAGGCCGCTTCAATGCGCAAATCATCCGCTTGGCTCTGATCGAGATTGATGGACGGCAGGCTGGCGAGCTGCATCACGACAGCGCCTTCATTCATGGTGGGCATGAAGATCTTGCCGGCGCTGAGATAGCTGATCGCAGCGAGCCCGACGCCCAGCGCCGTGATCACATAAATGATGATCGGGGCTTTCAGAGCGCGTCCCAGCGACCATTCAAAGGCCGGTCCCAAGACGCGCATGATGAACGCTTCATTTCCGCGTCCCGCCTTGAGCGTGAAAGCGGCGAGCACCGGGATGAGCGTCATCGCCAATAGCATGGCGCCGCCCAGCGCGAACACGATGGTCAGCGCAACCGGGGAGAACAGCTTGCCCTCCAGGCCCTGCAACGTGATCAACGGAATAAAGACCAGGCAAATAATCAACGTGCCTGCGGCCGTAGGCGTCGCCACCTCGCTTGCAGCGCGATAGACGGTATGCAGTCGGTTTTCCGACGGTCGCTCATTGAGACGTTCGACGGTGTTCTCCGTCACCACGATCGCGCCGTCCACGATCATGCCGATGGCGATGGCGAGACCTCCAAGGCTCATCAAATTGGCGGAGAGGCCCACCATCTGCATCAGCAGAAACGTCATCAGCGCCGAAAAGGGCAAGATCAGCGTCACGACCAGCGCAGCGCGCAGATTACCCAGGAACAGCACCAGAATGGCCACAACCAATGCACTGGCGATCAGCAGGGCTTCAGAGACCGTGCCCACCGCCCGTTCAATCAGATCCGAGCGGTCATAGAACGGAACAATACGCAATCCATCCGGGAAACTGTGTTCAAGATCGGCCAGACGTTCTTGAACGCGGCTCACCACGGCGCGCGCATCTGCGCCGCGCAGCGCCACGACGATGCCCTGAACAGCCTCGCCTTCCCCATCCTTGGTCACTGACCCATAGCGCGTCAGCGAACCGATACGCACATCCGCAATATCGCTCACCCTGACGGGCGCCTCGACATCGCTGCGCACAACAAGCGCGGCGATGTCTTCAAGGCTTTCCGTGGCGCCCAGGCTTCTTACGACCAGCGCTTCCTCGCCGTCATTGATGCGCCCTGCGCCGTCATTGCGGTTATTCGCTTGCAGGACATCGCGCAGTTGGGAGACGCTGACCCCTGCCGCAGCCATGGCGGCTTCATCGGGCACAATTTCGAAGGTCCGCACCCGTCCGCCCAGCGCATTGACATCTGCAACGCCAGGCAGGGTGCGCAGGCTGGGCCGGATCACCCAGTCCAGGATGGAGCGTCGCTCTTCCAGAGACAGCCCCCCACCCTCCAGGGTGAACATGTACAGCTCGGACAGGGCCGTTGAGATCGGCGCCAGCCCGCCCTCCACAGTGTCGGGCATGCTGGCCCGCACAGAGGCCAGGCGTTCGGAAACCTGCTGACGCGCCCAATAGACGTCCGTCCCGTCTTCAAAATCAATCGTGATGTCGGCAATGGCGTATTTCGCCTTGGCGCGCATCACGGTCTGATTGGGAATGCCGAGCAATTCCATTTCCAGGGGCGTGACCACCCGGGCCTCGACCTCTTCCGGCGTCATGCCGGGCGCCTTGAGGATAATCTTGACCTGGGTCGGAGCGATTTCAGGGAAGGCATCAATCGGCAAGCGCAGGCCGGCAATGGCGCCTGCGATGGCGAGCGCGAAGGCTGCACCCAGAATGAAAAGGCGCTGGCTCAGGGCGAAGGCGATCAAACGGTTCAACATGTCTAGCCGCCTTCAAGCTGGTTCTTGAGCGCCGCCAGCCCCGAAACGGCGACCTGATCGCCTTCAGTCACCGTGCCCTGTTCAACCGTCACAGCGTCGCGCGTTCTGGTCAGAACGCGAACGGCGACTGCCTGGAAAGTTTCGCCACGGTCAATAAACACATGGTCTTCGCCTGCCAGCCTGACGATGGCTCGGGCAGGCAGGCTCAGCCCCTGGCGCTCCCCTGTCACAGGAAACAGGACGTCAATCAGAGATCCGGGGCGCTCGCTGACGCCATCGGGCAAGGCCACATGCACGGTCACAGCCCGGCGGGCGGGGTCGATCATGCTGTCGATCGCCATGATCTGGCCGGTCCCTGATACGCCGGGAACCCGGATTTCAGACCCCACCGACAAACCATCAGACAAACGGGCAGGCACATGAAGCCGCGCCCACACCGTATCTTCGGTATTGATCGCGAAAATGACGGCGCCTTCTTCAAGGCGAAAACCGGGCTCCGTATTGATCTCGGCCAGCACTCCATCGGCAGGCGCACGCACCAGAAATTGCCCCGCCTCGGAGCCCGACTCGAAAGCGCCAAAGCGGGCGCGCATTGCAGCCAGTTCCAGACGGGTCGCAGTCGCCGTCAGACGGCGCTCATGCAGGTCCTCGCCTGTGGTCAGGCCTGCTTCGAGCAGCGCTTCAGCGCGCTGCGCCAGCTCCTGCGCATGTTCTGCTTCCAGTCCGAGAACGTCCAGCTGCGCGCGAAGCCCCTCCAGAACCGGGCTGTAGAGGACCTGAACAGGATCGTCAGTCGACATCCTTTGCCCAGGCAAGACCAATGTCTCGGCGACAATCATTGTCGCCGGCGCGACAACAGCACGCCGCGATTGCGGCGGCACAACGATCTCCCCTGTCAGGACCACGCCGTCGGCCGTGATGGCGGATCTGGCCTCCACTGTTTCGATGCCGAGCCCCAGACGGGCCGCCGGAGAGATAGTGACGGCCTCTGACTGGGCTTGCGCGTGTGCGGTGATTGAAACCGGCGCCAGCGCAACAGCGGCGATCAGCACGCGCAACATTCGTCCAGGACAAGCCAGGGCGCTAGCAAGGAACATGAGACTTCTTCTCCACA
>NZ_DEMB01000012.1:49939-54394 GCF_002354675.1 Oceanicaulis sp. UBA2681
CGGCAGGTTTCAAGCTCGCCGTCATGAGCTTCTGCGATCCGGTCAGCAATCGCCAGCCCCAAGCCAGCGCTGCCCGAAGCGCCCTGATCCGCCCGGACTCCGCGCGCCTTGAAGCGCTCAAGCGAGGGGGCATCCAGGCCGGCGCCGCCATCCAGCACCGCGACTTGCGCCCCGGGGCCCGCTCGTACGACAACTTCTCCGCCAGCGGGGGTTTCACGCAAAGCGTTGTCCACCAATGTTCTCAGAGCGCTGGCGAGCGCCTCCTCAAGACCGCAAATCCGGACCGATCCCGCATCTTCATAGGAAAGCGATTTTCCGTCATGGATGGCGCGGGGCGCAAGATCGGCGACAACACGCTTACTGAGTGCAGCCAGATCAACCGGATTTTGGCCGCCTGGATTATTGGATCGGGCGAGCAGTAGAAGCTGGTCAATCAGTGCAGACAGTGAATGGACCTGCGTCTTCAAGGCAGAAGCGGTGTCCCGGGGCAGGCGATCGAGCTCCAGAGCCAGAATCGAAAGCGGCGTCTTGAGCTCATGCGCAGCGTCTGCCGCGAAAGCTTCTTGCTGGCGCGCATGGCGGTCCAAACGGTCTGTCAAACGGTTGACCGCCTCAGCGAAAGGGTGAATTTCGCGTGGCAGCGCCTCGAGCGGCGCCTGAAAGGCTTCGCCGCGCGTGCTGGCTTCATTGGCGAGATCCGCCACCGTCTTGAGCCGTCGCGTCGCTGCATTGATCACAAGGATGCTCCCCGCCATGGACAGCCCGACAAACACCAGCAGCGGGATCACCACATGCTCCACGATCTCGGTCAACGTGGCGTTCAGTGGCGGCGGAGTTTGGGAGAAAAACCCGTACTCCAATCCCACAAGCACAATAAGCACGACCGCGCCAAGGAGGGCGCTGATCACGAAACCCGATACCAACATGCGGCGCAAAGAGGTCAATTCGCCACCTCTCCGAGATAATAGCCCACGCCGCGGACCACATGGATCAGTCCACCCGCCCCAGCGTCTGCAAGGCGACGGCGCAGGCGAGACGCGGTGGCTTCCAGAGCATTCGCGCTAACAGCATCATCCCAGCTGTAAAGCGCGGTCTCGATCGCTTCTCGCGAGACCACTGCATCAGGTCGTTTCATCAGGACTTCAAGCAAGGCCGCTTCCCGACGCCCCAGGCGCAAGGGAGCGTCCTTGAACCGGGCCTCGCGCGCCGCCGGATCAAATGTCAGCTCTCCCACTTCGATCCGTGCAGGCTCTCGTGCGCCGGGCCGCCGCAACAAGGCGCGTAACCGGGCGGCGATCTCATCAGGATCTGCCGGTTTAACCATGTAGTCATCCGCCCCGGCGTCGAGGCCGATGATCCGCTCGCCCACACTGGCGCGCGCTGTGAGAACGAGCACCGGCGTATGAATGGCTGGCAAAGATTTAAGCCAATTCACCCCATCGCCATCCGGCAGGCCAAGATCCAATACAAGAACGTCATACGCAGTCACGGCGATGTGGTCCGCGGCGCTGGTCAAAGACCCCGCCACATCACAGCTAAATCCACGCCGGGTCAGCCCCTCTGCGAGCAATAATGACAGACGGTCATTATCTTCGATTATCAATACCCGCATCACACCATCCTACAGGGCGCACTGTAAAACGCGTATTGTGTGCAGACTAGCTGACGCGAACCTGACTTTGGCTATTTCCTGGAGGGAGCTGAGCACCACCCAGCTCATGATTGGAGCTGATCACGGTTTGCGCCCCACATAATCGATAAGGGCGGACATTACAGAATCCCCCATTCCTTTGTTGATGACGCTGTCATGGGCGCGCAGCGTCAGAACGTCCAAGCCTGACAGCTCACGACCTGGGCCCCAATCGGCCCCACCAGAACCGAGCCGTCATATGACTAATGTCGATGCTACGCTCGTGGAGCATATCTTCGAAGTTCGTCAGAGACAGCGGGAATCGGATACACGTCATCATCGCAAGGCGGATGATCTCAGGCGAGGTGTTGAAATATTAGAACGGGTTAGGGTCGGTATACATTTGAGCCGGTGCTTATCAAGCGCCAAATAGATTCTTTGGAGCAGCGCTTTTAGTCACTCCTCGAAGCGAGCGACCGGATTTTATCCGCCCGCGCACTAAAAGAGTTCGCAAACACCCTTCGAGCGGCATCCAGCTCAGCCTTAGCCAGATCACTGTCAGTTTTCTGCTCATCGATTCGCTTAATTTCATTGAGGTCGCGCGTCATTCCGTCGATCCCTTCCTCAACTTCGGACCTTACAAGCGCAGGCAGCCCATAAGCGTGATCCAACACCCAAGCACGCAGTTTGGAGGTCTCCTTTAAGGCTGATACTACCGAATCCGCTGACGCTTGTTCACCTAAGCCTGAATAACTCGCCTCAGAAACTTTCTGCGAAAGCGAGGCGCGAATATCCCGACGCTGAGTCTCAAAATTCTGTCTGACCTGCATCAGTTCCGGTCCGATGGCCTTCGCTGTAAGGAAGTTGCGACCAAGGACGAACGCTGAAACCAGAATGATTATGGCAATCACCCCAACAACAATGATGATTTCAATTCCCATGATACACTCCTACCCGATCCGGTCCGCCCAACAGTCTAGTGACTCATCGACTGCTCGCACCATTTCTTTCTCGAAAATGACAAATTTATCAGCCGCATCTAGTATTTCTTGGAGCATTCGTTCGAAGTCGGCTTTTGAAAATCTATCAACGTCTATTTTCTCCTTCGCACTCTGAAAGTGCTTTAGAATGCGCTTTCGAGCGCTCTGAGAGGACTTCAAAGCCCTCAACACTCGACCTCGTTTGCTGGGGTACAAAACGTGACGAATTATACGAAATATTTCTTGATTATGGTCATCTCGCGCCATCAGGTACTTTAGCAAATCAAAAAGTTGACTCGTGCTTTGTGGCGGCTCTACTAACAAATCTCCAGTATTTGGATTAAATACTTGTGGCCTTTGTGTACGCAAGGTCTGCCGGATACTATTCAGTTGCTGGATGCACTTTTCAACATATGCGGGATTCTTTGGAACAGAGACGCGTCTAATGACGATTCCCAAAAGTCCGATCAGCGCTGCGCCTATAACCCCAGCCAACCAAACAATATTGTAATTCTCTCCGAACGGCATCCTATCCCCTCCCAATACACGTTTTAGGATTGTGCATTTTGATCGTGAGAGAAACCCAAAAGTCGAATAACTGCGAACGAATGACTGGAAATTTCAACAGGGTGGCTAAACAGCAACTCATATTGAGCCCCCCCCAACTCGGTGCTTGGACGACAATCGGCAACCGATTCAATCGCTAGTCCCTTCGTCCCTACCGGGCCAACGTCGCCGAGAATCTGGCCGCCACCGAGGCGATCACGAACTCGACCTCCATCGACGGCATTGAAGTCAAGGCGCATCGCTCGGTCCATAGCGAAAAAAAGGGGGGGGGGCTTGGCTTCTTATCAGGCTTTCTGAATTTACTTGTCGGCCTGTAAGAGGGTTCTTAAGGTTTGAACGGTTTTGGGGAAAAATGAGCAATGCTTGGGCGAGGGGCTCTGGCTCTCGTTTGCCTATACGCCCCCTGAGACGTCACGCTGGGGGTTCTCATGAAAAATGACATTCATCCAAACCTTGTGCTCCAGATTGCGCGCATCTTAAAACAGGTGCGCGATCAAGGGCTTTTAAGCGAGCTCTGGCTCGAAAAAGAGCTTCAGGACGCCATCATCAACCGCCGCAAGTCTCACCCCAAAGAAGATGACGGGCTTTCAAAGGGTCGGGGTCTTTGGTCAAAGCTCTTCTCCAAACCCAAAACGGATGCGCATTACGCCAAGGCCTGCGCGGATATCTTGCGTGCTGAAGGTGACCTAAGCGCTCAGGATATTGAAAAAAGGATCGCACCGATTCTTGATAGCCGAACTGCGATCCTGGCGATTGTGCGCTATCTGGATCGAAATGGGTTTGGGGCGCTTGCGCTTCCCTTTGACCGCCTGGACGAAGACACATTTGAGAGCCTAGTCAACGCAGGGGTTTACCGTTTCGCTTATGGCCGATTTGGCGAGGTGGAATTTGAGCAGCAGCTTGTTTTCGGGCAAACAAGCGGCGTTTATGAGCTATTCTTGAAGGCTTCAGGATCTGGACTTTTAGAGCGGCGTCTTCTGGCTATTGCGGTTGATCAGAAGATAGCGGGCATCAGAGCCGTTGAGCTTTATCGCAAAGGCGATGAGCTCAGGCTTCGATCCGGACTGATCGCGCCCCGGATCGGGGTTCATTGCGTGCTGCTCTCTGATGAAGGCCATCCGCGTAAAGCCCAGGACCTCGTTCTTTCAATGATCAAGGACAAGGCTTCCCGTGAACAGATCGCTTCGCTTTTGGAAGACGCGTCACAACGGCCCACCGATCAATCCTGGCTCGAAATGCATCATCTGGGATTTTATAATCTTAGGAGTGATAGCGCAG
>NZ_DEMB01000012.1:54531-103076 GCF_002354675.1 Oceanicaulis sp. UBA2681
GATGAGCGGCGCGTTTCTGGATGGGGAGCGGTTTGGTGCTGTTGTTGCCCGACGCTCAGACGACATCAAACCGGAGCTGCTTGCTTCCCTATCGCCGCTGGGACGGGCCGAGGATGCTGATCTCACAAAAGCCGACCGGATCCTGATAGAAGAAATGCCCAAGCTCTCTACCGCCGAGTTGGCTCAGGGGATGGTCATGTCACGGTCTTGACGACGGACATAAAGATGCGTGTCACGCGGGCCCGCTGGATAAACACCCGAGCCTGCGAGCCAGTGATCAGTTCGCTGTAAGCAGCGGGTTTGATCTGTTTATTGACGAAGTCGCGCCGACAGGGGCTCTCTCGCGAGAGATCAGTGCTTGCAGCACGCTCGAAACAAGTCCTGACAAAGAAAACTATCTAAAGATGTCATAGCTTTGCGATCAGCTGCCCTCGCAAGCTGCCGCGTCTAAAGCCTTGGGCCCCTGCGTCGACTTTTGGAAACGCTAGGAACTCGTCAAGTTTCTCGTGCTAGGCGTATGGACGAGCTCGTTAGCGGGAGTAGACGCGCCATGATCGATCAGCTGATGCACTCAAATCAGCAAGTTGCACTTAGCGTTGATCCTGATCGTGAGGCGGGCCCAGACACGCCTTGTGATAGGCAAGATCTTCTTGCGGTGCTGCTCAAGTCAGGGCGCGGTCAGCCGGGCTGGCTTTACGCCATCGCGCACTGTGACGAGCTTCATGCCGTGCTCAAACAAGCCAGCATCAGACGCCTTACCGGCGCCTAGGCGCGCTCGCCACCATGAACCGAACGAGCAGGTTCTATGCGGGCAAAACGTGTTTCTAGCCTGTTTGCTTTGCCGGGAGATTTCGAAAGCGCATGGCCTGTAAGATAATTGTAGCTCGTGGTGGCGTTCGCATGAGTTGAACGCTGGGATTTAACGTCTGGTGATCAGACCTTCGACTCCCACCGGGGCGCATGGAACGCCCAGGCGTGTTCAATGATCGTTTTGGCGTCCGAATAGGTGGGTGTAAAGTTCAGCAGATCACGGGCTAGGCAAGTGTCTGAGACCAGTTGCGCGGCGTCTCCCACCCTGCGGGGAGAGATCGTGTGGGGAACCGGATTGCCGGTGACCGCCTCGACGGCGTCGAGGATTTCTTTGACGGAGATACCGGTCCCAGTTCCCAGATTGCAGGCAAACGATGCAGAACCCTCCCGCAAACGATCAAGCGCCTGGAGATGGGCTTGGGCGAGATCCATCACATGGATATAATCGCGAACGCAGGTGCCATCGGGCGTATCGTAATCATCGCCGAACAGGTGCATGGGGCCGCCCAGACCGGCCGCGGCCTTGAGCGCGTTGGGCACCAGATGGGTTTCCGGGTCATGCTCTTCGCCGATCTCTCCATCCGGGCTCGCGCCAGCCGCGTTGAAATAGCGTAACGCAGCGTATTTGAGCGCTCCTATGGAAGAGACATCTTCAAGCATCAGTTCGACAACGTGCTTGGTCTGGCCATAGACGTTGACGGGTGTGCGCGGCTCTCTTTCCGTTATAGGCAATGCTTGCGGCTCGCCATAGACGGCGCAGGTGGAGGAGAAGACCAGATGGCGCACATCCGAGCGCTCCATGGCCTTGAGCAGTGCAACGACCCCAGCGACATTGTTATCCCAGAACGCCAGCGGCTCACGTTGGCCTTCACCAACCTCGATATTGGCGGCGAAGTGCATGACGGCGTCGATGCCCTGGTCTGACATCGCCTGTGTCACGGCGCTGACATTGCGCACATCTTGCTCGATCAGAGGTCCCCATTTCACTGCGTGGCGATGACCGCGAGACAAGTTGTCGAGGACGATTGGCGTGTCGCCCCTTTCAGCGAGCGCTTTACAGATATGCGAACCGATATAGCCCGCGCCGCCAACGACTAATACTCGCATCAAGGCCCCCATTGCTGCGTTGCAGTGTAAAGAAAGCGAGCGGAAATCGCGAGCGCAATAGTTGCAAAATGCGCAAGTTGAAGCGCAAGGCATGAGGGTGCCTTCGGCAGTGACGCTGCGACTGTCTCTCACACAGGGCGATGAAGCTTCTGCCTTCAGGGCGCTCGCAATGTCGGCTCATCGGCGCCAGAGACACGGGCTCTGGGTTAATGCGTCATTATCTATAAACACAGGCTAACCACTATACTTGGACGATGCTGCGGGCCTGAGCCGCCCCCGCATTTGACAAAATCTCGTGAGAGCGAGAAAAACTCCATTTTTGACAATGATTTAGACGAAGGTTTGGATTTAGGTTGTGTTAAGGTTACCCTCAAGTAAAATAAATAAAGCGTTAGGGTAAATTTATATTAAGCAAGTAAATAGTCCGAATTTTATAAGTTAAAACGCCAGCCTCCTCGTGCGCAGAAGCACGCAGGAGAACAGACGTGTCCACTCAGAATGAGCAACGGTCCCGACCCACCCTTTTGTCTCTTCTTGGCCTTGCCTTGGCAGGTCTGTGGTTGACCGCTTGCTCGGCCACCACGCCCGGTGCGCCTCACCTTGTGACCCATCAGGTGACAGCGCCCCCAATGGGCGCGTTCGCGTTCTGTATGGAAAACCGTCAGGCTTGCGGTCTTGTCGACGATGATACGGCATCGAACGCGAAAGACATGAGCAAGTCTTCGCTAACTGTGTTGGAGGGGGTGTCACCGGCGTCTGATGCGGTTTCTGAACAAGAGTATTCTGATGAGCAATTGCTCGCCATGGCGCATGTGGTGAATGCTGCGATCAACACAGCGATCTCCTATCGAAGCGATGCTCTGACCTGGAACATGGAAGAACGTTGGGTTCTGCCCATCCGATCGGAAGGCGTCACGTACGGGGATTGTGAAGACTTCGCGCTTGAAAAGCGTGCAGCGCTTCTGGAGGCAGGCGCGCCTGCTGACCAAATGCGCATGGCGACAGCCTGGTCACCAGGCACGGGTTTGCACGCTGTCCTGATCTTGCGCCTTGAGGCGGGAGATTATGTGCTCGATAGCGTGTCGCCTCATATCCTTACGGTGGGGCAAACCCGGTATGAGTGGCGCGCGCTTCAGACGGGTCCGAGTCTGCTTGAATGGTCCACGGTCTCAAATGATCCGCTGGGGGCTTCTTCCACGTCTTATACAGCAGGCTGATCGCTGATGAGGCTCAGCGCGTTGAAATGAACTCGACGCCTGTAGCGCTGATGGCCGCGGCTGTCAGAACGCCTGTCTGGTAGGCGCCCGTATCCAGACCGATCCGTCTTTTGTCCTTGCTGGGTTCAGACTGGGGCGTGTGCCCATGAACGATCATGTAATCGAGCTGGCGCGCATCGTTCAAAAACGGATCCCGGATCCAGAGAAACTCTGCATCAGTCTGTTGGTCTATGGCTTTATCGGGATCTATGCCAGCGTGCACAAAGAAGTAATCACCACGGATCGCAAAGCTCGAGAGCGATCGGTAAAAGGCGAGATGAGAAGCTGGAAGCTTCTCAGATAATGCCTTTGCGGTTTTCGCCCACGCAGCCTCCTCCTTGCTGAGCCTCACATCCTGGACGCCATAAGAGAGGAGGGTTTCAAACCCTCCATAAGTGCTCCAGGACGCGCCGACTTCAGGCGTGTCCAAAAACTCAAGCAATGTGGCTTCGTGATTGCCTTTCAGATAGGTGCAATCAATCCCAGACAGTGTGTCTGAATGGATGAGATAGTCCACCACGCCTGCAGAATCAGGACCACGATCAATATAATCGCCTAAAAAGACCAACTCATAATCTGAGTGGCCTGCGTGGTCTTTTATTCTGGGAACAAGACGCTCAAGCAGGTCTTTGCGGCCATGGATGTCGCCAATCGCGTAAACCGTACGGTCGGGCGGCCCATAGGACCGTTTGCGTCGGAACAGATCGATGAATGACTTCATCTTGTGTCTATGACCTTCTCAGACTGCGCCGGGTCAATCTGAATAGTATTTTTGATACGAGCGATAATAATAACCGCCCTGATCATAGCCGTAACGCGCTTGAGCTTCCAGATCGACATTATTGAGGACAACGCCGAGGATATTGGCCTTGGAGGCTTCGATTTCGTGGATGGCCTTACGCACCACGCCGGTCGAGCTTTTCTTCCAGCGCACGGCGACCAGAACCCCGTCAGCCCTTGAGACGATCGCGCGCGTATCCGCCACCGCCAGAACAGGGGCGGTATCAAGAATGACCTGATCATAGCGCTGACGCAGCTGATCAAGCAGCGCTTCAAAAGCGGATGAGCCAAAGACATCGCGCGGTGTGAATGTTGTTTGCGCAACCGGCAAAACGTCGAGACCTGTGTCCGCGTCGCTTACGATGACGTCATCAAGGTTTGCCGTACCAGACAGGACCTCAAGCAAGCCTTCCTCGGCATCGGGATGGAGCGCTTCAGTCAATAGCCGGCGCCGAAGATCGCAATCAACAACAATGCTGCGAGACCCCGCCATCGCCGAAACGCGCCCAAGGCACAGCGCAGTTGTGGTCTTGCCATCGCCAGGCACAGCGGAGGTGATCGCAACGACAATGTTTTGATTGTCGATACCGCTGATCCGGATAGCTGAGCGTATGGTGCGGAAACTCTCAGAGAAACTCGACAAAGGCTTGGCGAGCACATACTCGCCTGGATCAATGGTTTTACCGCTGATCCGGTCCGCCAATCCCACTTTCAGGCGCGGGACAGAGGCGATATGCGCCAAGCCGAATTGCTTCTCGATATCAGCGTCTGTGTGTATGCCGCTATCAAGAATTTCGAGCGCGAAGACGACGCCAACCCCTGCAATGCCGGCCAGAACGATCCCTAAAGCCAGATTGAGCATGACGTTGGGGGAACTTGGGGTTTGAGGCGTAGAAGCTTGGGCCACCACACGGGCGTCTGCTTCCGTCAGGCCTTCAGTTTCATTGGTCTGACGAAAGCGATTCAGGAAGCTCTCAAAAAGCGCGCGGCTGGCCTCGGCTTCACGCTCCAGCGCCCGCAGCTGGACAATGGCGCTATTATTGACTGAGAGCTCTCCGCGCGCATCTTGAAGGCTGCCCTGGAGTGAGCGCACGCGCTGGGCGGACACATTCACTTCGTTTTCAAGGCTGGCGACAATGCGATCGATTTCGGCGTCAATTTGGGAATTGATATCCGCCAGTTCACGCTCAACCGTCAGGATCTCGGGGTGGCGGGGACCATATCGCCCGCTCAAATCCGCCTGGCGGCGCGCCACTTCGGCCTGTTGACGACGCAGTTCGCGAATAACGTCTGATGACAAGACTTCGGCGATGGTGTCAGACGCGACGCCACGCTCAAGCTGGCTTCGGACAGCATCAAGGCGAGCGCGCGCTTCAGAGAGTTCAGCGCGCTGTATGGCAAGCTGGCTGTTGAGATCGGCGACTTGTTGTTCAGCAACTGTCGCGCCTTCGGCATTGATAAGCCCGGCCTCATCTCGGAAACGCGCTACGGCCTGTTCGCGAGCTTGGACTTCTTCACGCAGCAGCTCAACGCGTTCATTCAGCCATTCATTCGCGCGCTCAGTGGCTTCAAACTTGGCCTCAAGCTGAGACGTGAGATAAGCGTCAGCATAGGTGTTGGCGATATCACGGGCGAGGCTCGGCGTTTCAGAGGTCGCAGAAATTTCGATCACATAAGTCAGGCCGACGCGGCGCATGGCGCGTGCTCCCATAAGGGCTGAAACGGCCGATTCCCGTATGCGCTGCTGGCGTTCTTCTTCTGTTAGGGACGTGGCCGTCGGGCCTGGCAAGAAACCGCGCAGGAAGGATTTTAGGCCTCCAATCAGAGCCCCAAGTCCGCTTGGCTCTCGAAGACTGCTGTTAAATTCAGGGACGTTCACCAATTGCAGGCGGTCGACAACCGTTTCCGCTAGAGCCCGGCTGCGCAGGACTTCAACTTCAGTGTCCACCATCGCTGAGTCGGGCGGCATGCCAGAAAGCACCGCTTCGATATCCACCACTTGCGACTGGCGCACATTGAGAACAACGCTTGATGAGGCGGTATAAAGCGGCGTCGCCTGCAAGGTGAACAACACCACAACGACAAACGTCAAAAATCCTGTTGCGACCAGGGTCCAGAACCGCCTGCGAAACACAGCGATGAGTTCACGAAGATCAATCAGATCATCGTTTTGAGGTGTTTGACTGCTTGCGGCTGTTTCAGACATGACACAGGTGTTCCGGCAAAGGACGACCCACCTCATTATGCATGAGGCGGGCCAGTTCTATAAGGGAGTAACGGACGGAACCGATTAACGGCGCAGAACGAGGCTCAGGCCAATCACGTTCTTGGAATAGTCCTGGTTGCCCGCGGCGCCGGAGGAGTCCTGATCCACATAGCTGTAGCTGGCGCGCACACCGGCCGTCCGGTTCAGGAAATAGGTGACGCCGCCCGAAATGTTGAGCCGCTCATCGGTGCGGTCAATGCCCGAATAATCATCTTCGCTGAGGGCGACCCCGGCCGAGATAATGATATTGCGGCGCAGTTCGTGGTCCACGCTAACGCCAGCGCTGGTCGCAAAATAGCCGCCGGATCCTGCGACCGCGGAGTCCTGGACGGCGCGGGATGCGTTGACGGTAACTGTGGTCAGCTGGGTCGGGAACCATTCAATCGTCCCCTCAACGCTCAGCCCGTCAATGTCGGGCAAGGCGGCGCTCTCGTAATCCTGCTCGGTATAGCCAAGACCAATCACACCCCGCGCAACGCCATTCAGATCAAAATCTGCGCCGACATCGAAGGTGTAGCCTTCAGAATCGCGCAGCAAAGCGACGGTAGGCGGAGACAGGTCGTAGCTGCGGTCATTATACCGCAAGCGGCCAAAAATAGCCGTGTCCGGACTGACCGCGTAATCGCCACGCGCAGACAGGATATACTCTTCACGGTCGCGGAAATCCTGATCGGCGACGCCGCCGCCAAACAGTGGCGCATCATCGTAATCAAAGACGTTAAAGTCCACCCGCGCCTGAGCCTTGATCCGGCCAGCGGCGCGCTCAGCGCCCAGATAGGTCGACCAGGTGTCGTACTCGATGGGTTCTGCAGCCTGTCCCGCCGCGCCTGCGGAGGTCCGAGGTTCGGTGAGGGCCGAGTACCGCGCGCCGGCGGTTACGTTAGTCTCCCGCGTGATGTCCAGCTGGCCGCCTGCGCCTGCCGTGAAGTTCCAGACGCTTTCATCTGAAAAGTCGAAATGCTCGCGGCGGGTCGCTGAAACATCGCCAGAAACTGAGTGGCGCGACCATGTGGTGTCAAAGGTCAGACCCGGCGTGATAACGCCGATGATATCAGATTCTTCATTGCCGGACGTTGCGAAGACGTTGTCGGTGAACTCAAGCCCCAGCACCAGTTCGGGATAGATCAGTAAGGCGCCGTTCTGAATGCCGCCTGCATCGTAATCGGGGCGCGGACGCTGCAGAACGCTGACATTGCGATCGCGCTCGAACATGCTCTCGGCGCCGCTGGTCTGGGCCATCGCCAACGGCGAGAACCCGGCGACGGTGATTAAGGCGAGACTTGCCGCTTTGAACATCATGGTTAATCCCCCACCAGGCGCTACAGGCCGGTCATTTGTCATGAAAAAGGCGGGGCGATGATCACCCCGCCCAATTTTACGCGTCAATTTGGCTCGGATCAGTAATCCGAGTTGCCGCCGCTTCCGCCGCCAGAAGGAGGCGGAGCGCCTGCATTGTCATTGCCGCCGCCCGGTGCGCCGCCAGCTGTAACGCCATTGCCGCTGGTGCTCGGCGGGTTGGTCGCAACATTGGTCGCCGCAATCACAACAGACGGGTTGGTTGCATTGTTGGTGGCGACGATGACCATGGCTTGCGCCGTGACTGTCGCGTCAGCACCAGAGTTGGCGACGGCCAGCGCGATCGCAGCCTCGATCTGCTCTTCAGTCGCATCGGCAGGCAGGGCGTCAATGGCCGCCTGAACAATCCCGGCCAAGGTGCTAGCATCAACGCTCGGCTGGGTTTCGCCACCGGCGGGTTGAGTCGCTTGAAGCGCTGAAGCGGCAGCAGGAGCAGCAAAAAGTGCAAACGAACCCAAAGCGATTGCGCCAAGGATTGGCGATACGCCATTGAAAAATTTATGTTTCATACTTGGCCCCTCAATCGCTAAGTCGATTGGTGAAAATTCATTAGCACAACGTTACCAGTCATAGCTGAAAATTTCGAGTCTCTTTTCTATGGTTTTGAACGCGTCTGAGTAGATGTTGCGGGTGCGCAACACAAGCAGGGCGCGAACCAAATTGAGAGCTGATGCTGGCTTGATGTCGCTCAGATCAGTCTGGAAGACCAACGCGTCGCCGCCACCGCGCTTCGGCCCGAACAGGCAAAGTGCGCGCTTCGCGCTCGGCGGCGTCTCGCAGATCTGCCGGCATGCTGGCCCAGGCGCTCGCAACGAACCCAAGCCGCCACTCAATAAAGCGTCTGTCGGCGTAGGGCATGAGATAATAAGATTGGCGCAGCGCCTCTTCCGTCTCTCCGGCGATGATCGGAATGATGGCATAATTCACATAAGCGAGTTTCGCCCATGTCTTCGCACTGCGCGGCTCAACATCCAGGCTTGAGCGGAATGCTGCACGCGCGAGCGCCAGGTCGGGTGCGTCAAGTCTGAGCGCCCGGTCTCCGATCGCCTCAAGGCGTGTCGCGGAGCCTTTCAAGTCAGCTTCACTGGAAAACTTCGTCGAAAACGCTTCGTCGCTCGATGAAGCAATGCCCAAGGCCGAGTTGCGATCCACGCCGGCGTACAAACTGAAACCGGCGCAGGCGAGAAGCGCCAGGGTGACGCCAGCCTTGAGGGCGAGAGAAGGCGCGCCCTGATTGCGCTTTGATCGTCCGCCATCGGCCACGCCAACGCCGAGCCCCAGGATAAAGGAAAACAGCCAAAAGACGGCCGGGATCTCAAGCGCGTAATCGACCATGCCATGGGCGAATACGAACACAGCAATGATGAAACACGCCCGCAGGAGTGAGCGCTGGCTGCGACGAGTTGAGAGGCCCCTCATTATACGGCGTAAGAGGGCGCCGGTGAGCGCGAGCGCAAGGAGGCTCGCCGGGAGCCCTGTTTGCAGGAGCCATTGGAAAGCGACGTTATGGGCGGCGTTCTGGCTAGTGATTGTTCTGGCGTCAGGGGCTGTCGCCAGGAAATCATTAACAAACGCGAAACCGCCCAGCCCTGCCCCCCAAAGAGGAGAGAACCAGATCGCGTCTATATATTTTGCAAACATCACGCCTCGGGGGTCGTCACCCATGAGAAATCCGCTTTGCTCAATCCGCTCAGCGTAAAGACCGCCGGATATCCCGAAGAGAACAAGCCCGAGCACGATGAAAGCGCCTGGCCCAGTGACGAGGCCCCAAAGTCCCTTTGGGGCTGGAATACGATTGTGTGCGTTTTTCTGACTTGTATTGACGCGCCATGCGGCGGCGCGATCCCACGCCAAAAGGCTCAGCGCCGTAATCATGAAAAGGCTGATCCCAGCCCGGGATCCGGACAGAAATAGACATGTGGCGCAAATGAGCAATGAACCTACGGGCAGGGCCAGGCGCTGAACCCTCTTGTCAAAGCGTCCGCCGCGCTTGAGCGTCGCCATGATGGCCGTCAGCGCCAGAAGTGCGAACATGCCATAGAAAGTTGCTGCGGTATTCGCCGACAAGAAGGGCGCGGACAACCGGCTGTGATGGTAGGGCCGTTCAAACCCGAACAGGGTTCGTGGATCGATGAAGAAATCGATGAAGACGGCGAAGCCTATCAACGCGCCCATCCCCATTAGGATGGAAACGGTCTCTTGCGCGGCTTCCGGCTTGAGTGACGCGTTTCGCGACGCCAGAAAAACACCTGCGCCCGCAATGAGCGATGAATATTCGCCCGCGCCGGTAGACGCCCACCCTTTCAGCGTTCCTATCAGGAAAAGGCCGACGCCGCCGGCAAGCCAGGCGGCGCCGAAGACGCTGATGCGCGCTCCGGGCCATGCGAGGATCAAGGCGCACCCAGCTGACAGCAGGGCTGAAAACAGCAGTGCGGAAGATGGCTGGTCGGCGCCCTGCGCCAGGGCGGCAAGGCCAATAATCAGCAGGATTGGGCCGACCGTCCAGAGAGAGCGGGGCATTCTCGCGCCTGCCTTGAACCCTTAGAAGAAGCGCTCTGCGATCCGGATCGTATCGCCTGGCATGACACGCAAAGTGGCGGTTAGAGGCAGCTCAACTTCAGCATTGGTCTCGGCGCGCTTTAGGAACACGACGCGTGTATTGGCGCGATACGTGAAGCCGCCGGCGCGTGCGACAGCGTTCATGACGGTCAGACCGTCCGTATAGGGATATTCGCCGGACTCCTCGACTTCGCCGAGAATATAGAAGGGGCGATAGTTGAGCACTTCCGCGCTCACCCTGGGATCGTTGAGATAGCCGTCGGACAGGCGGCTTTCGAGCTCCGCGCGGAAGGCGGCGACCGTTTTGCCGGCGGCGGGCACTTCTCCGACCAGCGGCAGCGACACCATGCCGGCCCCATCGATGAAAAACTCGCCTGAGAGGTTCTCTTCACCGAAGACGATAATGCGCAATTGATCCCCGGATCCCAGCGTGTAGGCGGGGGGCAAGCTGGGCTCGGTTCCCGCTGCTAGAACAGGACCAGGCTCTGGGCCGCGGCTGGGTGTTGACGTGGTGGCGCAGGCCGCAATCGCGACCAACGACGACAAGATGATAAACGCGCGCAACAACATCATGACGGTCTGGTCCCTCATGTCCGTGATGCAGTTCAACCTGCACATGAACCCCGCTTAAGTGTCTACACGCTTATGCTGGGTTTTCAAGCGCGGCTACCGATAAGAACGCGCGACCGCCTGTTCCAGAGAGTCTTGCAAACTACGAGATCAGCAGACACTTCCCGCCCAGAACGCCGGTATTGGATGGCGTCCTTGCTTTTCGTGGCATGGGCTATGGAGCACACCGTCGACAGCCCAGAGACTGGACGCTTGATAACGCCATTTGTAGGGCGTGGCCCTGCTCCAAGGGGGGAGGGGCGATGAAGATGAGGGTCAACCCCAAGCACAGTAGTACTTGATGGCGTGCATACCCTGCCATTGCTTCATATATCCCTTTGAGGAGTAGCGGGAGTCTGGCCGATGGCGGGATCGAAGAAGCCTTCCAGCAGCGATACGCGGCCCCCGGTGACACTGATCGGTAATGAGCGCACCGTCGGCAACGCGATCAGTGGGTCGAAGGCTGTAATTTTACAACTGGTCCTCTTGCGCCAAACCATGAACGCACTCTGGCGGCCGAGTTGGAAAACCGAACACGAGCTGAAAGTCGAGGCCTAGTCGGCGATCGATGCATTCAGGGCCTGGCTCCGCGGAACGAAGCCGAAGGCATGCTCGCCACTCAGATGGTGGCAACTTATAACGCGGCGATGGAGTGTTATCGCCGCGCCATGGCTGAAGGCCAGGCGTTCGCAGGGCGCGAAGTGAGCCTCAAACACGCCCAGCGCCTGTCGAAGGCCTATCTCGATCAGCTTGCCGCCCTCGACAAGCGCCGCGAGTGCAGCCAGCTGAAAATCACAATGGAGCGTGTGATTGTCCAAGCCGGCGGCCATCAAACGGTTGGCTACCAGCCCGCTGAAACGGTGAAACCGATCGAGAGCGGTGACGCCGATCGCCAGGAACTCGCGCCGGCTAAAAGTGAGAAAGCGCACGCGCCAGTAGAGGCCCGACTGATGGCCGAATCTCACAAGCTCAATACCGGGCCGATGATCGCGAGCCCGCGCTGCGGGGCGAAGACGCGGGCCGCCGCGCCCTGCCGCTCGCCAGCCGTCGCCGGCAAGGCGCGGGGCCGGGTTCGAGTACGCTAGCGTCGGTCGGTCCTAATCGCTAATCAGGACATGCAGCTTGCAAGCGACGATCCTCGGTAGCTTTCTCGTAGATATCGAGAAGCTGGCGCAGATTGATCTCAGGCGTATAATTTCGCTCATAATTTAGAAGCGCGTTCGATCCAGCTTGCTCCAAACGAGCAGGGTCATTGAATAAGGATCTGGCTGTTCGCGCGAGTTCATCGGCGTCGCCTGGTGCGAATAACCAACCCGTGCGTCTTGGCTCAACAATCTCTGCCATCGCACCAAGATCAGACGCGAGCACGGGCAATCCTGCGCTATACGCCTCAATTATCGTCATGCCGAAGGTCTCGTAGCATACCGACGGCATTACCAGTAGCGCTGCGCGCTTCATTTCAGTCTGAACCTGCGCAGGCTCCGCCGCGCCCAAAAAACTGACGTTCGGGAGCGCACTTTTCTGCAACGATCCGCGTGCCGGACCGTCTCCAATTATTGTCAGCGGAATATCCGGCAAGCGCTTCCAAGCGTCGAGCAGGACATCAACCCCCTTTTCGGCGCTCAGGCGCCCCACAAAGAGCGCACCGGACCTTAGAGGCACGGCCTTTACCGCATGTTCGTGACGCACCTTGAAGTTCGGTTTAACAGCGATCTTGTCGGCGGTGAGCCCGGCGTCGATGAACTTCTGCCGGCCGAACTCGGTCAAGGCGATGAAGCGGTTCACTCTTTCCTTCCAGACTCCGCCCCGGCGACTGGTTTCGATCATAGCGGCAACGGCCAGAGACTGAATCCTGGAATTGCGATAGCAACCATGAACAACACCCCAAGCGGAAGACCCGCCCAGGCATTTCTCGCAAACAGCGCCGTTCCTGAGCAGAAGGGCGCCAGCACAAACGAGTCTGAAATTGTGCAGAGTTTGGACCACCGCCGCTCCCGCCTCGTGCGCGGCCTCATGGACGGCCGGAGAAAGCAGCGGAAAGAAGTTATGGATATGGACGACGTCGTAGCCGCGATCAGCGACCAAACGTCTTACACGTTCGGCCTGATCTCGATTGGCCACGACGCCAAGGCCAGCACGAAGCTTGTCGCCGACGCTCTGGATCTGATGGTTGGACACGAGATCGACATCGAGCGATACGCCGGCTTCCCTTAAGAGTGTAGCCTCCGCCTTCACCACGGCATCTTCCCCGCCGCGCTGCTGATAGGAATTGTGAAGCAACAGGACTTTCATGCGGTTACATCGACGCACCGCTGTTACAGACATGTTCCGCCATTAGCCACTCCTCCGACAGTCAAAGATGAACCGCTCATCGCCTCGATTTTCGCTCTTCTAGGCAGTAAGAGACTAATAAGCATGCGCATAGCATCCTTCTCATCAAGCGCGCTGCGCCGTCCCTAAAGTCAGATGAAATCTCCTAGCTATGAAAAGTGTAGCCTTCGTCACCCACATCCTGACCCATTACCGTGTCAGGTTCCACGAATTGGTGAAAGAGAATCTGGAAGAGGCGGGCATAAAGTATCGCTTGCTCTATAGCGATCCCAAAGGAACTGCAGCTGAAAAAGGCGATACGGTGGAGTTGGACTGGGCGGAAAAGATCCCGAGCAAGCAGCTTCGTATATTGGGTAAAGAAATTATCTTACAATCGTATCTCGACCGGACCAAAGATGTGGACCTTCTCGTAATCGGTCAGGAAAACCGGCTAATTGCTAATTATGCTGCGATCATTCTGGGAAGGCTACGAAAACGGCCTGTTGCGTTTTTCGGGCACGGCAAGAACTTTCAGGCCGCCGGGAAAAAGCCGTTAGCTGAGGCCTGGAAACGTCGATGGTCGAACACTGTTCAATGGTGGTTCACCTATACCGATGGGTGCGCCTCGATTGTAGAGCAAAACGGCTTCCCCAAAGAGTTTATCACCGTCGTCAATAACTCCATCGACCTCAATGCAATCAAGTCGGAAATCAATGCGGTTCCTTCCCAAGTGCGCGAAAGCCTTCGGGCGGACATGCTTAGGGGCAGCCGGAACGTCGCTGTTTATGTGGGCGGTATATACAAGGAAAAACGGATCCCGTTCCTGATTGAAGCAGCGAAGGTTATACGGGCAAGTGTTCCGGACTTCCAATTACTGGTGATTGGCAGCGGACCAGACGCGGGGCTTGTGGCGGAAGCTGCAGCCGCTTATCCTTGGATCCACCATGCGGGCCCTAAATTCGGCATCGAAAAGACGGAACTCGTTCTCACCGCTAAGGTATGGCTCATGCCAGGCTTGGTTGGGCTGGCTGTACTCGATAGCTTCGCCTACGGGGTACCGATTGTCACAACCGACTTGCCCTACCACTCTCCTGAATTCGAATATCTCACCGACGGAGTAAACGGCGTGGTCGTCCATGACTCCCAGAGCACTTCAGAATATGCTCGCGCGGTCGTTGATCTACTAGACAATGAACAACATCGAGCTGCCTTGATCCGCGGTGCCTCGGAGGCATTGAAAGCTTACTCTATCGAAAAGATGGCAGCGCGATTCGCTAGTGGCGCTGAAAGGGCGTTAAGAGGTGATCCAGAGCGGGGTGATGGGGCGGACTGAGCTACTCCCCGGAATTCGGACGCTGACGGAAGCTACGATATGGGCTCTGCTGATCTTCGACGACGAAGAGATCGCAGATGTCGAAACGCAAGCAGCATCCGCCGAAGTCCAAGGCCTAGGTGGCGCTTGAAGTGTTGAAGGGCGAACAGACCGCAATCGAGCTCGCGAGTCGGTTCAGGGTTCATCCCACGATGATTCACCAATGGGTGCGCGCGCTTCTGTACGGCGTGTCGGGCGCGCTCAAGAGAGGATCGCGGCGCAAGCCTGACGTGGACGAGGCGCAGCTCCAGGCGCTTCACGCCAAGATCGGCGAGCTGGCGGTCGCCAATGAATTATTGTAGAGAAAGCTCAAGCCTTAGGGTGGGGCGTGAAGCGGACGATGATCGACCCTGATCACCTTTACGCTCTTGATCGGCCTACAATGCGGCCTGCTCGCGATCACACGATCCTCGTTCTGTTACACGCCCAAGGGCGAGAGTGATGAGAACCTGATGCTGATGCGGTTGATCGACAAGCAGATCCTGGAGACGCCATTCTATGGCGTGCGCCATATGAGCTGACATCTGCGCAATAAAGGTCATCTGGTCAACTTCAAGGCGTGCTGCGCCTAATGCAGTTCATGGACCTGACACCCATCTATATGCACGCTTGGGAGACCGGTTCGCAGGTCAAGATCGACTTGGGTCGCTGGATCCACTTCTACAATCACCAGAGACTACACCGCTCATGGTGGGCGGCTGCCCACCATGATCTACTGGCACACACGCCAGCCTAATTAACCCGATCAGCATGAGCTCAGAGTATATTAAAAACGCTGGAAACTGTGTAATGGAGTAGCTCATTCTTCCGCGCTGTACGCAATCGTTCTCTAACGCTTTTCAACACCTAAGTGATAGATTTAAAGTGGAAACCGGTCGCAACAAACGTGAAGCAGGTCAGCCGTGACAACGCGGCTGCGAAGATCGGAAGTTGATGCCTCAGACATATCCGTCGGCCTTCTGTTCCCGTAGGCAGTCTAAATCAGAGTTCGCGCGAAATGAGAATCCACCTCTACCGATTCAATTCGTTGCGATGACGCTCTGAAGCTTTCACGGACCTTGGTGACAACCGAGCGCAATAAATTCCGCCAGCTGCCAGCATGAGAAATACGCCATGCGCATCCCGGAGCTCATAGCTGTAGGCGAATATGGCCAGCATGATCGACAAGGCTGCGGCCACCGCCGGCGAAACACCCATTGGTGAGCGTGACTTGATGGCGAGCGCGATCCCTTTGCTCGCGATCCAGGCAGTGGACGCCAACCAAGCAAAAAGTCCGGCGAAGCCGACCATCGGGATCGCGCCGAAATACATGCTGTGCATGCTATGCTCCCAATACGCTCTCTTCGCAGCAATCAAGATGGCCGGCCGCGTGCCGGCGGGCAGGCCGACCAGTTGGTCAACAGTCGACCAGTGCGGAATATCCTCGACCAAGGCGCTCCAGACCAGTTGCCGGGTATTCAGATTGCCCTCGCCCCTTTCCAGCGCTCGGGCGACCGCATCGGGCAGAACGCTCGTCAGGCTCGTCAGGTCCGCACCGGCAACGGACAGCGCCCATCCCGCTGACGTCAGGCCAATCACCACGCACAGCCCGGCGAGGAAGCGCAGCTGTCGCTCGGGCCCTGCTTCCAGCGTCAAGACGATCAGAATTCCCGCCATCCCAGCCACGATCGCAGTCCTCTGTCCCGACAGGACGAGACAAATCAGCGCCAAGAGGAACATCAACAGGCTCCGAGACATCCCCCGGCCGGCCACCCGCAGAGCCCGTGACAGCAGCAGGGTCGCAGCAGCGCCAATCGTGAGCGCGCCAGGCGCCGAAAGCGGCCGTTCACCGTCGTTGAATCCGATAAACGGATCGGGGGAAATCTGGAAAAACAAAGAGATCCCGAAAATTAATCTCAGGAGCACTAACAGGCATAGGACGGCGGCGGCGATACCGACGGCCCTCGAAGTTGCGGACACGAGCCGCGGACTGCTCGGCACGAATGCAACGAGCAGAAAAGTAGCCGCGAACACTCCCGAACCTCTAAGAGAAAAGAAAGACTGAAACGGGTCCAGCAACAGCCCTCGCAGGAAGCCGAAAACACTCAAAGCGCCGAAAATGATCGCTGCGACGGAGGCCAAATTGCTCCTCGGCGGCCGGCTTGCAAGAGAAGTGACAACTGCGCCAATTGCCGCTGCAAGGGCTGGCTCTGCCCATGTAAAATTATACGAGCCAATAAAGGCGATGGTGGAATGTCCGACGACCTCCTTGGCGATGACGCCAAGCAAGGCGAGCCAGACCGTTGCGATGATCCAGAGTTCCTGCGAATCGAAATGCGGGTAGGGAGACCTCAGCACCATCATCTGTAATCGGTCAAAATTCGATGATAAAGCGCAATATACTGATCCGTTGCCTTTACAATATCAAACCTAGACTCGGCGTCTAACCGGGCAGCTCGTGACATCTTCTCATATCGCTTTCTATCCATAAGAATCTCAATGGTGGCCCGGCTGATGGCGCCTGGCGAGCGCACATCAACGAGTTCACACCCCCCGTCTACGCCGCAAGTAAAAGGTACGCCACCCGATCGCTCCCCCGCGACACATGGGATACCGCGTGCCTTCGCTTCTGCAATGATGACACCAAAAGTTTCTTCTAGGGAAGGATGTATGAGGAGCGAAGCGCGTTCGGACAGAAATTGCATCAATCGATCGTGAGATACGGCCCCGTGTCCGATAACCCCGGGGAGTCGGCCCAAACGCTCACTATCCAACTGCGGCCCAAATAAGTGCAATTCGGCTCCCTGCATTGAGCACCTTATCTCCTTAAATGCTTCGAGAGCCGCCTGGATGTTCTTGAGACGGCCCTGATCGCCTACAGCCACCAAAACCGGATTCTCCGCCGGCCACCCCCTTGGGATTGGAACCTTACCAGGCAGATGAACCCCGTTCGGGATTACGGCGACGTTACGGAAATGACCGTGGAATCGCGCTAAGGAAGCGATATAGGGGGACACCGCAGTCATTCGCTGGGCTCGTGGCATCACCCGCAACATCATCATGAGCCGGATCAGCCGATAAAAATTTCGAAAGAACCAGAGCACGTGCCACCCGCTATCGTGCATTGTCACTAAATGAGGGCGTGGCGTGCGTACCGCCGCCTCCGCGTATTCGTACGTCCAGTGAGCGTGTATAATGTCCGCCGAACTTTCCCTCATGATCAAACTCAGCCCGGCTATCTCCTTTGCAAAGAAATCGAGCGATCGGACTCTGGCGCGGTGTCGGGGTGCCCCGCGCATAGGCACGTATGTTACCAAAACCCCATCCTCATCGAACTTTTGGATCTTATCGATTGACGGGTCCAGAGTAACCAACTCAAGGCGAAGGCCCTTTTGGCGTAGTGAAGCGGCGAGCGGTACAATTGGCGTTTGAACGGATCCAGGAGGAGCATCTCCAAGTCGTAGCGAGAGCGTGCTCCTGAGAGCTTCAGTTTCGAACGGCCCTGCCAATAAGACCCTCATCTGAATTAATTCTTCCTAGAATTCTTATCGGCACTGACCGGGACAACCCCATACCTGATAAGGTCGGTCTCTCGTCGACGTCTAGAAAAGCAGGTTTCCAAGTAGTCAAATATGTCCTTCGGTACGTTCCCGTCGAAATCTACTGGTACACCGCGAGGAGAAAGTGAAAACCCACCCTCAAGCAAACTGGAAACCTGATGAAGCGCAGACCATGTGGGCGAACAGCTAATTTGCTGGTTAAATTCATTCCCCCAAATAGACGCACAACTTCCGTGATCGAAAAGATTTGGCTCGAACCAAATGTATCGTCCAGTCGAAAAAAAGGCAGCCCATAATGAGTAACTTGAAACAGAACATATGGTAAGGTCGCATTGTGATAGCGCTAGCAAATCAGAAATATCGTTCATTGGAAGATGGCTAGAATCAATAAACTGACAGCCTTCAAATATGGATTTGATTTCTTCTATGGGGGCATCAGTAGAGATGAAGAACGTGACGCGACCGGAAAAGCTTTTATTTATTTTTGATATAACTGTTTTGTACCACTCCAAAGGAATCGCTACATTAAATTTTGACTGATAGTTATCACCCTGTTGAAGTACAGAAAAGTCTCCTCTTCTAACATGGACACCTACCCGAACATTATCCTTTGGGAATGCGGTTTCGAGACGAAAAAGGTTGCCCATTGTGCTTCGTGTGTTCAAAAGCTGACCTCTGAGAAATTCCCTCGCGGGTTCGATAGCATGAAACCCACCCCACATCCCCGAGACGGACAGTGCGAACACTTTCCTTTTGGAGAGCGCCCAAGTTTGATCCAAAGCGATAATTGACTTACTAAAATCGCAGCCAGCAGAGCGGTAGTCGCTCTCAGTCACTTCAATAGAGGGAAATGCTTCTACTAACGCTTTGTGAATAAGCCAATCGTATTGCGGCGTTCGAAAATAACGCCGATATCCACGCTTATTTAGGCCCCAGGCCGGGTGCAATGCCTTGTAGGACAGCAATTGCGCCGCGATAAAAGCCTTCCCCCAAACAAAAAGTTCATTCCCGAGGCCTGCGCCTCGCCCTTGGACCTTCGGAACGACATACCGCGCAGTCATTAATTGCCTCGCTGTTCGACACGGCCATGCAGAATACGTGTTGCTCGCCAAATAAGTGGGAACCGCTGTTCAAGAAAGTCTGCAAAAGCAGAGAACTCGGGCATTGAGACAACTAATCTCAATACGATCAAATTAGCGACAGCGGCTAGACCGAGCTGAATTCCCAATATAGAAAATTGCGAATGAATCTCGAACGAGTTTGAGAATATCTTGCCAGCCCAGGCACCCGCACCCGTTGACAAAGACCAGATAATGCCTGGTCGCAAGATTATAAAATCTTTTATCGAAAAGTCAATTTGTCGGCAAATGAATATATTAATCACAACAAACCCAAGTGCTATGGAGCAGAGTGCGGGCATGGCAAGAATCCATATTCTTTCCTGGATTTCAAAAAAGACAACGAAAAACAAAAGAACTGAAACCGCAAAAAGTTGCAATGAGGCTGTTAAGTAACGGGGCCGCATGATGCGCGCATGTTCGAATGCAATCCCCGCAGCGTGCATCAAAGTGGCAGCTCCAAACCCAATCGACAGCCAACCGAAAATGTCCGCCGTTCCGATCCAATCTGCACCCAAAAGGGTAATGACGATGGACTCGCGAGCGACAAAAAGGAACACTGATATTGGTGCGGATAGGGTCGCTAGGACCATCGTATCAGAAAAATATTCAGACGCGTTTACACGGCCCTTTAAAATACTTTGAGATTTGCTTGCATATAAAACGCTACTTACTCTCCATACCGACGTCTGAATAGCTAAATCTGCCAGCATCTGAGCGCGATGGTACAATCCCACAACTGACATAGGCTGACTAAAGCCAAAAAATATAACAGGTAGCTGTAGCCAAGCTATATCTAGAACCCTGAGGCCATTAAAGCTAGCTGCATCTCCAATTAGTTTAAGCAGCTCACTATTCTTTATTTTAAAGCCTACACTCTCTCTTTCAAGGAAAGTATATATGAAGCAAGCGATGCAGGCATTAACAGCAGCTCCAAACGCGAGACTCCAGGGACCAAACCCCATTAAGGCAAAGGATATGCCGATCAAGCCATTACCCACTGCCATACCAAATAAAGCAACTAGATTAATAGAAAGAAACGCCATTTTTCTTTGGCGCGCGGCTAGTGCTGGCGACATCATGATCTGGGTGAGCAGGGGAAGCGACATAAAACATAGAATAGCAGCGCTAGATTTTTGCCCTGCACTATCCGATAGAGAAAAAATGATTGCTGATATCAACGAAATCAATATTATTGAAATTAATGACAATAAAATGCATGAAGAATACCATAAGTGAATCCTTTCTTCTCTGAATTTGGAATCGGTTACCATCGCCGTGACGAGGCCTCTTTGCGATATGTGCATCACGATTACAAGAAATGTGTTGGCCAATGCAAATACTCCAAAGTCAGAGGGCTCGAGTACTCGCGATTGAACCGCCACAATGATGATTTGAAATAATGCCAATATTATACCGAAAAGCGTATTGCCTATAGCGGCTGAAAAAATGGCTGATGAATTAACAGATAAGCTTTTTTTATTGGGATCCTCGACCATTTAAGCTGCGCCTTTATTTAAAAATCTTTCTTATATTTGCAAATTATTTTCGGATAAATAGGCCGTTAACTTGTAACATCTCATAGCTAGAGGTATTAGTGAATCCTGGGAATAGCCCTATGCAATCATAACTCAAATTTCTTATATATTTTATAAGCTCATCCGCAAACGGAGAGCCTTCGTAAACCTCAGTAAGAGAAAGCTCTAGGTAAATTACTTTAATACGATTCATAGATGAGCTGATACCATCCAAAACATCGCGCTCAAATCCCTGTGTATCTATTTTAAGCATGAGATTCTTTCCTGCTGTTAAACTGTGATAATTTTTAACCAATCTATCAATCGAGATCATTTCGACTGTCTCGGTCCCAATGTATGCGGTTTCCTTATTGGCCTCGACAGATCGCTGAGCAATCGGCAGAATTGAAGAGCTCACGCTATTCGCAGCAATGTTTATTTTCGCCTCTCCCTGTTTACTGCCAATGCACACGGGAGGAGCGACGTGCCAGCGAGGGTTTCGTCCGGCCCAATTCGCAAGTTTTTCATGCGCAGCGCTCGTCGGCTCGACCGAAAGAAAATCGACGAGGATTCCCGTCTCTGACAGTTCTCGAACGAAACCCCCATCGTTTGCGCCGATGTCAAGGATCAACTCAACGCGAGCCCGCTCGCACGCGCGCTGGATCGCTAACATCTCATGGCGATAGGGGTGGAAGCGATCGATCGAAACGCCACAGGCCCTGAACGCCCGCTTAATGCTTTGAGAGAGAAACATAATGCCTAACTGAACCCATCACCTGCCAATTACAAAATCTAGCGTAGCTACTTTACGATTGCCGTTGAATGTACCGAACATAGACGATCGGTAGCTGAAGCAAGCCCAGCACCCCGCCATGCCGCCACATGAAAGAAAGCCAAGGGCGAAAAGGCAGGCCGAGCGGCGAATTCAGCCGTTTCCACCGCTCGTGCAGAGAAAGCCCCCTTAGCCGTGCGCGGTGGTTCTCGTTGGCCGCACATTCTCCCAAAGCCTTCCTGGCGATCCATATGCGAAAGCCAAAGGCGGTCGCCCGATATCCGTAGTCGATATCCCCGAGCTGATGGACAAACACTTTATCCACCGGCCCCAGAGCCCGATAGACCGCCTCTGGGACAAGCACAAAATTTCCGTTCATCGTATCGGCCGGCTTCGGCGCGCCGACCGGCACGACCCGTTCCAGCTTCGACGGGCGCCAGCGGCTTACTCGCCGAAAACCGGAATAGGTCAATTCTCCTGTGCCAGGCGCGATCATCGCACCAACGACAACATGCCCTTCGTCATCGGTCTCGGAACGCACAGCCTGGTAATCGGCTAGAGCCGTATCGATTGCCCCTTCAAAAAGTTCGCAGTCATCGTTCATCATGAGCAGGAAGTCCGGGCTCAATTCGATCGCACGCTTCATGGCGAGGTGCATGCCGCCGCCCCAGAATAGCGATCCGGTTCCCTTAACAATGATCGTGTCGGGATACAGGCGACGAACGGCTTCCGCCGTTCCGTCGGTGCTGGCATCGTCCAGAATCACGAAACGAAGATTAATACGGTCGGCGCTCTGCCGTTGAAGTGACCTTAACGCCCGAAGCGTCTTCTCCCGGCGATTGTAACATGCCATCACCACTGCGATGGTCGCCCGCTCTTCGCCGCACGAGACTTGCTTATAGATCATCGCTTGTAATCTTCAAAAAACGCTCGAAACGCAAACTGCGGCGCCAAAACCAGGTATCGGCGCCACAGACGGCGCGGGTCGCTCGCCAGTCGGTGTAGCCACTCCAGCCCGCTGCGCTGCATCCAGCGCGGCGCGCGTTTAACGGCGCCGGAATGAAAATCGAATGCGGCCCCGACGCCCAAAAAGACACCCCGGCCGATGGCCGGCGCCGCCTTGGCCATCCAGAACTCCTGCTTCGGGCTGGAGATGCCAACCCACACGAAGTCCGGTTTCAAATGCCGGACCCTCTCCACTTCGTCCAGCGCTTCGCCGGTCAGTTCGAAACCGTGGTCTATTTCTCGCATGGGAGGGCAGTAGGAACCCACCACATTGAGCCCCCGATGACGATCGCACAGACGTCGCGCTAGATTCTCGGCGACACCGGGCTTGCCACCAAAGAAATAATGGCTCTGACCGGTCTCGAGCGTGGCTCGGCAAATTTCATCTAGAAGGTCGGCCCCGGCCACGCGCCCGATACGATCGCCGTGGCCTCGAAGTCGTCCAATCCATACGAGCGGCATTCCATCGGGAACGACCAGGAATGCCTGATGGTGCAGCCCTCTGAGCAGATCGTCATCGGCCGCGAGCATCAGGCTTGCCACCTCACGGACGAAAACCATCCCCGCGCCATCCGTGTTCGGCTTTTGAATGATAGCGTCGACCACGGCATTCATGTCGACAAGGCTGACTGGAACGCCGAGAATTTCGATGCGCTCGTCCGCGGTCGACGTTGACGTCCCGCATTCCGTAGAGACTAAGCCCAAACCCTTCACCGTCATCGGAACCCCCCTGCGTCTTTCTCCCAGAGGGCAAGGCCTGCGCGAAGGTCGGTTTCAAAATGATAGCTGTGAGTAGAAAGATAGCCTGGCTTTATGTTCGTCGAGGTAACGAGCTTTGCTATGCGTTCGCGATTGATCGGGTTTCTTAAACCAAGTGAACTGGCCGCCTCAAAAGGCATCGCGGCCAAATTCAGCAAACCCATGGGTATGGCGCCCACAGGTCTTGGTAGCCCTGCGACCTCTTCGAGGGCCTTGCAAATTTCACTGATCGTCGAGCGCTCGGGATAGCAGAAATTATAAAGCGCATACTGCTCTCCCAAGCCTAGAACGAACTCCATCGACCGAAGCAGCTCGCCGACATAGCCGCAAGATTTGACCGTGTCGGTTCGGCCTGGATAGACAAACATTCGCTTTTCGAGCGCGCCGGCGAGGCGGGTAAAGTTCCCGTTTTCACCTTTCCCGAAGACAACGGCAGGGCGGACGATAACAAGCTGGGCTCGTGCGCCTTCGGACCACTGTCGATAAACGTTCTCCGCCAGGAGTTTTGACCAGCCGTAAGCGGAAATCGGCCGGGGTACGCTATCTTCACTCTTGAGCTCTTCGCTCGGCCCGTAAACCGCGATGGAACTCGTGAACACGATCGAGGTTGCTCCGGTTTTTCGTGCGAACTCGGCGATGTTGAGCGCGCCAGCGACATTCGTCTCGTAATAGTCGCGATCCGGATGCCCCGGGGTACGATGAACTGCCGAAAGATCATATATGGACGGCGCCTGATCCACCATATCAAGGGGGATCTGAGAGCGTACGTCGGCGAATATGTAGTCCACCCCTGAGACGGGCTTTTCAGGCTCGGCAATATCGACGCTGACAACCTTCTCGACACCCTGCTGGCGAAGGCGCTGGACCAAATGCGTACCTATGAAGCCCGCGCCTCCGAACACCACGGCGCAGGCGGGGTGAGCGCCGTCTCGTTTCATCGCCTTTCGAGCCCTCGAGGCCGATCAAACCGGCACTGCTCGGACGGGCACGGGAAATGAACGAACGCCGCTTTCTCAAACGCAGCACAGGGATTGAGATTTTGCAGCATCACGCCATTCCTCGCGCCGTTTCTGTGTTGGCCAGGTACCAAGCGTAAGCTTCTTCCAATCCTTCCTCGAACGAGATCGACGGCTTCCATCCAAGCGCGCGGATCTTCTCTGCGCTCATCAATTTCCTCGGGGTTCCGTCCGGCTTGCTGGTATCCTTCGTCAGCCCGCCATCGAACCCGACCACCTTCATCACGAGCCGCGCAAGTTCCTCGATCGGCAAATCCTCGCCGGAGCCGACATTCACGTGCTCATGGTCAGAATAGACCGTCATGAGATGCACCAGAGCATCGGCGCAGTCATCGACATGCAGGAATTCCCGCCGCGGCGTGCCCGAGCCCCAGATTTCCATGTTCTTCGCGCCGGACACCTTGGCCTCATGGGCTTTCCGGATCAGCGCCGGGATAACATGGGATTTTTCAAGGTCGAAATTGTCCCCCGGCCCGTAGAGATTGGTTGGCATGGCGGAGATGAAATCAACCCCATGCTGCTTGCGATAGGCCTGGCAGAGCTTGATCCCGGCGATCTTCGCGATCGCATACCACTCATTTGTAGGCTCGAGCGGTCCGGTAAAGAGCGCATCCTCGGTGATCGGTTGATCGGCATGCTTTGGATAGATGCACGACGAGCCGAGGAAGAGCAGCTTTTCCACGCCGACATGATAGGCCGCATGGATGACGTTCGCCGCTATCATGAGATTGTCGTAAAGGAAGTCGGCCGGATAGGTGTCGTTGGCGAGGATTCCACCGACCTTGGCGGCCGGCACGAACACCGCGTCGGGTTTGGCCTGCGCCATCCAGACATTGACCGCCACCTGGTCGATAAGATCGACCTCTTCACGCCCGACAGTCACGATCTCAGCCGGATTTTCCTCTTTAAGGCGGCGCACCAGCGCTGAGCCGACCATGCCGCGATGGCCGGTAACATAGATGCGCTTACCTGCAAGGTCATAGGTCAAGGGGCCTACTCCGCGGCGTGATTGCGCCGGTAAATGGCCTCGTTCACGATGGTTTTGAGGTCACTTGCGACCATCTCCTTCACGAGCTCGGTAAAGCTGGTCGTGTGTTTCCAGTCGAGTTTTTCGCGCGCTTTTGCGGGATCACCGAGCAGCAGGTCGACCTCAGCCGGACGGTGATAGCGTGGATCGACCGCCACAATTTCACGGCCGGTCTTCGCGCAGAAGCCTTTTTCTTCGACGCCCTCACCCTTCCAGGCGATCTCCACACCGGTCTCGGCAAAGGCCAGCTCGACGAACTCGCGTACGCTGTGCATCTCGCCGGTAGCCAGCACGTAGTCGTCCGGCTCGTCCTGCTGAAGGATGCGCCACATCCCCTCGACATAATCGCGCGCATGCCCCCAGTCGCGCTTGGCATCGAGATTGCCGAGATATAGCTTCTTCTGGCGGCCGTGATGGATCGCAGCGACCGCGCGGGTGATCTTGCGCGTCACGAACGTTTCGCCGCGCGTCGGGCCCTCATGATTGAAGAGAATCCCGTTCGAGGCATGCATGCCGTAGGCTTCGCGGTAATTGACCGTGATCCAGTAGCCGTAGAGCTTCGCCACGCCATAAGGGCTTCGAGGATGGAAGGGCGTGTTTTCGGTTTGCGGCGTTTCCTTGACCTTGCCATAGAGTTCAGAGGTCGAGGCCTGATAGAAGCGGGTCTTCTCTTCAAGACGCAGGATCCGAATGGCTTCGAGGATTCTCAGTGCGCCGACAGCATCGGCATTTGCGGTGTATTCCGGCGTTTCGAAGCTGACCGCGACATGCGACTGAGCAGCGAGATTATAGATCTCGTCTGGCTGAACGTCCTGGATGAGCCGGATGAGGTTGGTGGAGTCGGTGAGATCCCCGTAATGCATGAGGAAGTCGGTGTGCTCCTCATGGGGGTCGACATAAAGATGATCGACACGCTCGGTGTTGAACGAGGAGGAGCGCCGCTTCACGCCATGGACCTCATACTGCTTTTCCAGTAGGAGGTCGGCGAGATAAGCCCCGTCCTGGCCCGTTACGCCGGTGATCAATGCCTTCTTTTTCATGTCTGTCCCCGCGTCCGTCAGATTTGAATAATTCTCAGCATCTAAAGCAAACCGTATGCCGCTCTACATTGTCTCGCTGTGGTGTGACGCCCGATAACGTCGATTGTCGATAGTAACTCGGTTCATAGTTCTCAGCTCGCTCCTCGGCTGAGTATGACCGCAGGGATTGTCTTGATGATGATCCAGATGTCCCCCAGCATCGTCCATTCGCGCGCATATCGCGCATCCATCTCGACACGCTCGTCATAGCTCAGATCATTGCGGCCACTCACCTGCCACAACCCAGTCACGCCGGGTCGCACGGCTTTGTACGCTTCAAACTGGCTTCCATACCGTCTGACCTCATCCATTACGATGGGGCGGGGGCCGACTATGGACATTTCACCGCGCAGAATGTTGAGGAGCTGAGGCAATTCATCAAGGCTTGAGCGACGCAAAAATCCACCAAACTTTGTGATGCGAGGATCTTTGCGGAGTTTTTGAGCACGAGCCCATTCCGCTGAAGCTTCAGGATCTGTTGCCAAGACGCGCTCCAAGCGCTCCGGAGCATCCATCACCATGGACCTAAATTTATAGCACTTGAACGGTTTGCCGTTCTGGCCAATGCGAGTGTGTGTAAAGATCGATGGACCTTTGTCTTGCAAACGCACAAGAGCGGCAACTGTGATCAGAACAGGGCTCAGGATTATGAGCCCAGCGAGTGCAAGGCTTATATCGAGCACGCGCTTGGACGCCCTTTGGAACCAGGGGCGGTCCTCATTCATGGGAAACTCTTCAAGTTTTAAATGGTGTGCACTGCCGTCCATGATGCGACCCATCTTCCCCCTAGACGGTAAAATTCATTTTTAGATAACCAAAATATAAGGTTGAGCGCTAGATATTTTTTTATGAAGCACTTGCAACATGTTTGCTCCCGCTGGTGGGATAAGCCTGATCTCTGAGAAAGCCCTACTACACGGCTTTTGCAGAGGCGCAGTGCTGCAACTACTCACTCGAGCGAGTTTTCATCAATCAAGCGAATGTTGGGCACAGACTGTTAGTGTCTGCATGCCCGGCTGTGGACAGCATTTCGCGTTTGGCTTGCACTCTCTCTTTAAGCGGGCTTGATAGCGTTCCAGGTTCGGGCTTCGTGAAGAGGATGATCTCCTCAGTCAGATTAAACGCTGGAAGAATGAGCCAGGCCAGCATGAGTGAAGGGAAATGCGCTTAGAAGCCAACTCCCTGAAATCGCTATGGCTTATGTATTCGTCGGTAAGGCTGTAGCGTCTGGTCGCAAGCTAGGCTGTTTGCAGCCGATTCCCCTGAGCTACGGGAGCAGTTTTGCTAGGGTGGCTCGAACAGTTCGATTCTTCTCCTCTATCGTTGATAAGCATTCGTAGCGATCAGTGTGGGGAGGTGGCTGACTGCTCGATACCAATTCGAGCCTTGATGGCAGCCCACTCAATTTTCAGTCCCAAAATCACCGAAGGGCAGAGGTCTAACGTAAACAGGCGTTTACCATGAGCGTGGCGACTGGGTGGTGACTCGAAATTTTTCTGGAAAACTACTGCACGCTTAAGTCATTGAAAAAATGGCGCGCCTTAGCGGGCCAACTTCGAACCTGCAGGGTTCGCAAGGGCGACCGCCCGCCCGAAGCGTGAGCGAGGATCGACTGAGCGGACGCGAAAGAGAACAAGAAAAGGTGGCGCACCCATCAGGATTCGAACCTGAGACCTCTGCCTTCGAAGGACAGCGCTCTATCCAGCTGAGCTATGGGCACACCGACACCGCGCCCGACATCGAAAATCAGCTACGCGCACCAGCGTATCCAGCCATTCTGAATTATTCAGACCTGGCTCTTGCACCCTCAAACGCGCTACCCAATTACCCTAATAGTTCCTGAAAAAGCGGAACTTGATCACGCCGGGATGGCGTAAAGTGAAAGCTGCAAATAGCGATCGCGACCGTCGCACAACAGCGCCTGCGCACGACGGATGGGATTGCTACCAGGCTCTTGGATAGTGAGCTGCAGGGTTTTGGGTGTCACCGGCTTGTAGAGAGGGCCGGCCAGGCGGTTAAAACCATAGGCCTAATTTGGAACGGCGTAACGACTCCTCTCAACGCAACCGGCTTAGGCGGGGCGTGGAACGAGTACGTTTTGCGTGCCCGCCTCGGCTTAGACCGAGGAGGCGGCCATGGCCGACCAACATTCTGCACACGGATCACCAACCCCCAACCACATTCTCCTGACCGAGGTCGCGCTCGGCGACCTTCGGCTGCCTGAGCAGGAGCTACGCAAGCACCCTGCCCGCCAGATCGCTAATCTCGCCAAGTCCATCGAACGGTTCGGTTTCGTCGCGCCGATCCTGATCGATGCGCGCGGCGAGGTAGTCGCAGGCATCGCGCGCGTCGCCGCAGCAAAGAAGCTCGGGAGGACACACGCCCCAGCGGTCCGCATCGAGCATCTCTCCGAAGAGGAGGTGCGCGCCTACCGCATCGCGGACAACAAACTAGCCGAAGCCGCCGAGTGGAACATCGACGCCCTTAGGGTCGAGATCGCGGACCTGATCGAGCTGGACTTCGACATGGAGACCCTCGGTTTTGATGTCGCCGAAGTTGATCTCATGTTTGATGAAGGCGAGGTGGGTGATGAACCTGCCATACCAGAAGTTCCAGGCGATCCAGTCACCCGACCAGGTGATGTGTGGCTCCTTGGCCAGCACCGGCTCGTCTGCGGCGACGCGCTCAAGCCGGAGACCTATGAGGCGCTCCTTCGCGACGAAGCGGTCGACGCGGTCGACGCGGTCTTTACCGACGCACCGTACAACGTGCCGGTGGACAAGCACATTTGCGGACTTGGCAAAGTGAAGCACCGCGAGTTCGCCATGGCCTCCGGCGAAATGAGCAAAGACGTTTTCGCCGAGTTTCTCACTACCGTGCATGCTCGGCTCTACGAGCGCATCAAGCAGGGCGGTATCGCATTCAGCTGCATGGACTGGCGATCAGTCTCCCCGTTGATCGTGGCTGGCGAGAGCGTTGGCTTTGAGCTTTTGAACCTCGCCGTTTGGGACAAGGGCGTTGGAGGGATGGGCTCACTCTACCGCAGTCAACACGAGATGGTCTGCGTCTTCAAAAAGGCCGGCGCCTCACACCGCAACAATATCGAACTCGGCAAGCATGGGCGCAATAGAACTAATGTTTGGGCCTACCCAGGGTGCAATTCCGGCTCCAGGGACCGCGACGAACTTCTAAAGCTTCACCCCACTGTCAAACCTGTCGCATTAATCGCGGACGCCTTAAAGGACGTCACCGCACGCGGCGACCTCGTGCTGGACGTGTTCGGCGGGTCAGGGAGCACACTGCTCGCCGCCGAGCAAACGGGTCGCGTGGGACGGCTTATCGAGATCGATCCGGGCTATTGCGACGTCATCATCGAACGCTACCGCAAGGCCTATGGAACCGAGGCGACGCTGGAGGCGACAGGCGCCTCTTTTCAGGATGTTCAAGCTCAGCGAGGCGGCGGTCATGAGCAATAAGACGCCCAATATTCGTATTCGACGCCGCGAGCGCCCTCAGGACAACGCTGTCGGAGGCGCAGAACCAAGCGCACCGACTCCAGACGGTCATGATCCACACCGACCAGTCGGCTATGCGAATCCGCCAAAACGCACCCAGTTTAAGAAAGGCCAGTCGGGCAACCCCCGTGGACGGCCACGTAGGAAAAAAGCGCTCAGCACTATGCTGGATGAGATTCTGTACAAGCAGGTCGAAATCACCGAGGGCGGACGGCGGCGCAAAGTCGCGGCGGTCGAAGCCCTCCTAAAGCGCCAGCTCGCCGAAGCGATGAAAGGAGACGCCAAGGCATTCGACCGACTGTTCAAGCTTCAGCAAACGGTGGGCTCGCCGGATAACGAGCCCGACCAAGAAGGCGGCGGTCGATCTCCGGCAGAGCAAGCCATGTTGGCCGAGCTTGCAGAGTGGGTGCAGAGCGAGCCGGTGACGGTTCTGGGCGAAGCCGAACCGGCGGAGGAGGCACCCGATGACTGATCCGCGCAAGAAGCTCGACCTTGCCCAGAAGACGATCTTCTACTTCTTTTTGCAGCGCGTCTTCGCCGAGCTGGAGGGCGACCCGTTGAAGTCGCTCGAGTATGTGGACGCCCTGTGTCTCGCCCTGCAGCAGGCCACCGAGGCGGATGCGGGACGGCTTTTGGTTACGATCCCGCCGCGCCACCTCAAATCCGTCGCTGCGGCGATCGCCTTGCCGGCCTGGCTCCTGGGTCGCGATCCGTCTGCCAAGGTCATGGTCGCCACCTACTCCGACACGCTGAGCGCCGAGCACGCGGCGAAGTTCGCAAGGGTGGTCAACGCGACATGGTATCAACGGCTCTTCCCAAACACGCGCGTAGCGTCGAGCAGTAAGTATGAATGGCGAACTACAGCCGGCGGGGCGCGCTACGGCGTCTCGCTTGGAGGTACGGTCACAGGGTTCGGCGCTGACGTTATTATTATCGACGACATCCTCAAAGGCGCTGAGGCGCGACAGGAAGTGATGAGGGCTAAAGCGAGGTTATTTTACACCGACACACTTCGAAGTCGGCTCGATAATCCGCGGACAGGTTCGATCATCGCCATTATGCAGCGCCTGCACGAAGACGACTTTCCCGCCTTTCTCCTTGAGAACGGTCGATATCGTCACCTGAACTTGCCGGCGACAGCCGAGGAGACTGAGGAGATCCCACTATACCGCGGGAAAGTCTGGGTACGAAAGAAAGGGCATATCCTTGATCCGTACAGGTTCACTGAGGCTGGGCTTGCGGACCAAGAAAAGGAAATGGGCCGAGTCGCTTTCGCCGCGCAGTACCAGCAACGCCCCGTCCTGCCCGACGGCGCTGTGATCGACATGAAGAAAATCAAGCTGGTCGACCGGCCACCTGAGCACAAGAAATGTACCTATATAATACAAAGCTGGGACACGGCTGTTGAAACGGGGCCGAAGTGCTCGTTTTCCGTCTGCACCACCTGGGGTTATCAACGTGGCGTCTGGTACTTACTCGATCTATTACGTGCTCGTCTTGACGGAGCTGATCTCAAATCACGGATCCTTCAGATGTCCAGACAGTGGTCTCCGGAGGAGGTTCTAATCGAGCGCACCAACGCAACACAGATTATGTGGAGCATCATGCGTCAGGAGGGCGAACTTTTTCCGGTGCTCATGGATCCAGATGGAAGCAAGCTTGATCGCCTCATTCCTCATCTGGATTTTCTTTATGATGGGGCTGTTGCATTTCCAACCGAGGTGGACTGGTGGCCTACCCTGCGGGATGAGATGCGCGCCTTTCCAGAGAGCCGTTTCGACGATCAAGTCGACTCGCTTTCTCAGTTCATGCGCTGGGCGCGTTCCGGGCGCGGCCAAGCTCTTCTGGAGACCGACCCCTTAACAGGGCGTCCGTACTGACATGGACGCGCTGGCATGTTTAAGAGATCCGATTTTAGGAATCGGTGCGTGCAGCCAACTCACCGAGACGCTATCGACAATAGACGGGCGCCGAAACGCGGAGCTCTAAAGATCGCCGGCGAAGAGCCCGTTCAACAACCCGCTCGACCCATCCCCGAATCCATCCGTTTGGCCAGAGCTGCAAGAGGCCAGGCACTGCTCGATATGGCCCCTAAGCCGGCCAGCGGAACGGCAAGATCGGCGAGAGGTTCACCATCTCTGGCGGAGGACAAACTATCCTTGAATAAGGGCCGCCGAATATGGCGGCCCTTATTCTATGCGCCAGACCGCAGAACGCACTGCTGGAGCTTGTCAAATCTTCCGCCGCCCGACTGGACTGACGTCACTGTTCGAGCATGCATGCACACCAAGCCTGGAAACGCCGCCGCGCATACGCGAACCGGCTTCCAGGCCTGCCTCAGTGCAAACGCCGGCATCCCGCCCGCGCCGCTACTGGAGGCCCATCATGGCGAACGATAATTCACACAATGCCAAACAAGCTGAGCAACTCGACACACCGATTTACCGTGAGGGGTCCAAAAAGGCCCAGCTGGTGGACCGACTTCAGAATCCAGGTGGCGTAACCATCGCAAAGCTCGCCGCGGCGTTCGGCTGGCAGCCGCATACAACGCGCGCAGCTCTAACGGGGCTGCGCAAGGACGGTCATGCGGTGGAGAAGCTGCCGCCTAAAGAGGGCAAAAGCGCCGCCCGCTATCGGCTCGCGACTTAAGGGCCGAGGCATGAAGCGTCTGGTCACCATAAAGAGTCTTGAAGACATGGCTCACTCTGAACTCACCAAGGTGTGGCGCGAGCTCCATGAGGAGGAACCGCCACGACGCATGAGCGCGGTCCTACTTCGCCGCATCCTCGCTCATGAGGCGCAGGTCCTCCTTCATGGCGCATTGCCACGGCGGGACGTCCATAGGCTCAAGAAACTTACCCGCGACACGTGCCGCCCCGCCGCGCCAGGCTTGGCCGCTGGCGGGCGTCTAATCCGCGAATGGAATGGAGAAACGCACACCGTCGAAGTCCTGGAGAAGGGGTTCGTCTGGCGCGGGCGAACCTACCGGTCACTTTCAGCGATTGCTGAGGCGATTACAGGAGTTCGCTGGTCTGGTCCCCGCTTCTTCGGCTTGAAGAGCACTAAACAATGAGTACTCCACAGGTGAAACGATGCGCCATCTACACCCGCAAATCCTCCGAGGAGGGCCTTGATCAGGACTTCAACTCCCTTCAGGCCCAGCGCGAGGCTTGCGAAGCTTTTGTCGCCTCCCAGCGACACGAGGGATGGAAACTCCTGCCCAACCGATATGATGACGGCGGGATCTCCGGTGGCACGCTTAACCGGCCCGGACTGGAGCGCCTGCTTACCGACATCGAAGCCGCGCGGATCGACCTGGTGGTGGTTTACAAAGTCGACCGGCTCACACGCTCGCTTGCCGACTTCGCGAAACTGATCGACAGGCTTGAGGCCGCTGGGGCCTCATTCGTCTCGGTGACACAGGCGTTCAACACGTCCACCTCCATGGGCCGATTGACGCTTAACGTGCTCCTCTCATTCGCCCAGTTTGAAAGAGAAGTCACCGCAGAGCGCATTCGTGACAAACTCGCCCAGTCCAAGGCCAAGGGTCTCTGGATGGGCGGGTTCGTGCCCCTTGGCTTCGAGCCAGACGGGCGATCGCTTAAAATCGTTCCTAAGGAGGCCGAGACTGTCCAACGGCTATTCGAACTCTACGATCAGCATGCCTGTCTACGCCTCGTCGAAAAAGCTGCAGACGGCGAAGGGCTACGAACCAAAATGCGAGAAAGCGAAAATGAGCGCATGCGAGGCGGCAAGCCGTTTTCACGTGGCCGCATCCAGGCGCTCCTGCGCAATCCCATCTACACAGGTCGCATCCGGCACAAGGATAAGGTTTATCCTGGTAAACACGAGGCCATCATTTCCGATGCGCTTTTCGACCGAGTCCAAGAGAAGCTCAATGCAGCGTCCTCACGCCCTTCCCGCCGCAAAAGTATGGCCGTTACGAGCCCTCTCTCTGGAAAAGTCTTCGATGAAACCGGCGACCGACTGACGCCCAGTCACACGACGCGCGGCTCGCGGCGATTTCGCTATTACGTGTCGAGCCGCCTGGTCAAAAACTCTGGAAAAGAGGGGCAGGAAGGTCTGCGGATCTCCGCCCAGAAACTTGAGACAGCGGTGGCGGACGCGACGACCCGTTTCCTGACCAAGAACGCGCAACAATTGGCGGCCCAAAACAGCCAGACCATTGCAGCTATCGAGACTGAGACGAAGAACCTGCAACAGCTTATAAACACGAGCGAAGCCGAGACGTTGGCAGCGGTCACAAAGGTGACTGTGCGCAAAGGCGCGTTGGAGGTGACCGTCGCAATACCCCGCCCGATCGATAAAACAGCAACGTGCGGTGTGCAGCAGGTCATGTTCGAAACGCCCTTTGTGATTCATCGACGGGGCGCCGAAGCCAGATTGGTGCTCGCCGATGAAAAGCCGAAACCTGACGCGCTGATGAGGAAGACGCTCGGCAAAGCCCTGGCGTGGCTCGATGACCTGAAATCCGGAGTGTCTATCACTGAACTTGCCAAGCGCGAGCAGGTCTCGCAGCGCTACCTAAGAAGCCGTTTACAGATGGCGTTTCTATCGCCGACCATCATGTCGGCGATCCTTGAGGGC
Organism: Oceanicaulis sp. UBA2681; assembly: GCF_002354675.1. Lineage (NCBI taxonomy): Bacteria > Pseudomonadati > Pseudomonadota > Alphaproteobacteria > Maricaulales > Maricaulaceae > Oceanicaulis > Oceanicaulis sp. UBA2681. Next base: position 88,912 of record NZ_DEMB01000012.1, read on the forward strand.
CGACAGCCGGCGCACCTTACGACCGAGACTTTCGTCCGCACCGATATACCGCTCGACTGGGCCGAGCAGGCGCGCGCTTTCGGCTTCGACAGCGTCTAAATCCTTCGACCTGATAGCGCCAAAAAATTCCCTGTTCGGCGCACGTCAATTCCCTGATCAAGCGGGAATTTTCCCTGCGTATGCGCTTAGGGAAAACTTGTTCAACCCACTGAATTTATGTCCATTTAGCGACCCGCAGCGATCAGGTTTTAGACGATCCTGACTCAAAACCCTGTTAATGCGACTGGAACAGGGTAAGGGGACCGCGCCATCTTAGCGACTGAGACTTTCCGGAATTTGGGCCTAGTTTTAGAATGTTTGCGGCGTCTCAGTTCCGGTATCGGATTTCTAAACCGCCGAAACTGCGCGGGTAATCCGCGAGTTTCGGGACAGAGACTGGTATCGCTGGAAATCCTGGCGGTGAGGGTGGGATTCGAACCCACGAGACGGTTACCCGCCTACACGCGTTCCAGGCGTGCGCCTTCGACCACTCGGCCACCTCACCGTAAGGCGGCGGAAAGTACCCAATACACCGCGCCAGTCAAGGACCTAACGCTGCTGTGTCTGCGTGAAAAACCGGTCACGGCTTCTTGCGCCAGAATGACGGTCTTCCCAATTGCTCAAAGGCGCATATTTCAATCTCAAACGGACGGACGGCGAGACGCCGCGCCGACCCCTCCAACCGACGCAAAGGTCCGCCATGTTTGACGTGAACAAAATCATCACCGCCCTTCAGACTGACCCCAACGCGCAGCGCACGGCGCTGGCGGGCGGCGGCGGCGTCGCAGCGGGCTTCGCCGCCTCCATGCTGATGGGCAAGTCCGGGCGCAAGATGATGGGCAAGGCGGCCAAATACGGCGCCGTCGCCGCCATTGGCGGGCTCGCCTATCACGCCTGGCAGAAGAGCCAGCAAAACAAGCAAGGCCAGGCCGCAGCGCCCGCCGCTCAGACAGCAGCCCAGGACGCAGAGTTCACGCCGGCCCCGGAGAACTCCGCCTTCCTGCCCGCCCCGTCCGACGAAGCGGCGGTCGATCAGCTGGGCAAGGCGCTGGTGCGCGCCATGATCGCGGCGGCCAAGGCGGATGGCAAGGTCGACGCCGAGGAGAAAGAGGCGATCTTCGCGCGCCTGAACGCCATGGATTTGAGCGCGGAAGACAAAGCTTTCGTGTTTGACGAATTGTCAGCGCCGTTTGACATCAATGCAGTCGTCGCCGCTGCGGATACGCCCGAACACGCCGCCGAGATTTACGCCGCGTCGCTGGTAGCGATCGAGATCGACACCCCCGCCGAGCGCGCCTATCTGCAAATGCTGGCGGCGCGGCTGGAGCTCGACTCCGATCTGGTCAACGAAATCCATAAGGCTGCAGACGCCCAGCCTGCCTGAGTTCCGGCATCTGATGGCCTGCCACCAGGCGATCAGACCGCCTGAGCCTTTGGCTGCCCCTCGTCCTCATCCTCACGCGTGACCGCCGACAGAAAATCGGCGACTGCTGTGCGTAGCTGGTCCGCCTGACGGGACAGCTCCGAGGCCGACACAAGGACCTGTGATGCTGAAGCGCTGGAATCCGACGCCTCACGCATAACCTCGTCAATGGACGCGCTCACAGTGTCTGTGGACCGTGAAGCTTCGCTCGAATTTTGAGCGATCTCCCGGGTGGAGGCGCCTTGCTCCTCCACGCCCGCGGCGATGATGGAACTGGCTTCGTTCAGCTTTTCGATGGTGTCCTGAATAACATCGATGGACTGAACAGATGCGGCTGTGGAGGCCTGGATTTCGCCGATCTGCTCGGCGATCTCGGTGGTCGCCTGAGCAGTCTGGTCCGCCAGGGTCTTCACTTCATCGGCCACAACGGCAAAGCCCTTACCCGCCTCACCTGCCCGCGCGGCCTCGATCGTAGCGTTCAGCGCCAACAAATTGGTTTGCTCGGCGATTTGCTTGATCAATGTGACGATATCACCAATTTTCTGTGCTGAATCAGCCAGCTCGCCGACTTTCCCGGATGTTTCACGCGTCTCCGAGCTGGCCTTGTCGGCCATTTCACTGGACCTGGAGACCTGGGCGCTGATCTCATTGACCGATGCAGCAAGCTCTTCAGCTGCGGCGGCGACAGCCTGTACGTTGGCGGAAGCCTCGGTCGATGACGAAGAGACAGTCCCGGCCGTCTCAGAGGTCTTTTTCGCAGATGACGTCAACGCCTGAGCGGCCTGCTCCAGCTGCTTGGATGCGGCGGCGACAGTTTCAACGATTGAACCCACTGCGCTTTCAAACTCTGCGGCCAGATTGCGCATCATTCGGCGGCGCTCTTCACGCGCTCGGGATTCGCGTTCCTGTTCAGCAGCATGCTCGGCTTCAGCCTTGGCCTTGGCGTTCGCCTGGATTTCAGTCACTGCAACGGCGAGATCGCCGATCTCATCTTTCCGATCACTCCCATAGACATCGACATCCGTCTGACCGCGCGCGATGGCTTGCAGGGAGCCGTTAAAGGCGACCAGAGGGCGGGCGATCGACCGGTTGAGCAACCACGCCAAACCAAACCCGGCCAATACGATGAGGACTGACAAGGTGCTGAAAACCGTCAGAAGACGGGTATGACTGGCGTCCAGAGCACTGCGATCCAGAGCTATGGTGACCACGCCGATCACCGCACCATCGAAATCCCTGAGTGGGAAGATGCGCAGCGAAAAGGGCGTATCATTCATAACCACGCGCGGAATGACCACCGGGTTCACGAGCCCGTTGTTCAGAGCCGACATGTCAAATTCAAACGTTTGCGGGAAGGAGGATCCGACCAGTTGCATCCCGCTCTCGGTCACTCTGTGCACCGCGGCTTGCGTGCCCGTCCGACTGGTGTGCGCAGCCAGGAAGTCGTCGCCCATGCGCAAGCCCATCTCCACAGTACCGAGATGACGCGCCCCATCAAAGACGGGCTGCACTCCACGGATGCCGAGACCTGCCACCCCGACTTCAATGCCGCTCACCGTCTCGCGCCGTTCATTGGCCTCAACGACTGTTTGTCTGAATGAAGACAGATCATCGCCAAATCGCTCAGGCCGATGCACGCGCAAAAATGAGGTGGCGGGGGGCAGATGATATTGAAATTGCGCGACACCCTCGGCGCTGACCGCCTCAAACGCCGGAACGACAATGGTCGCCAATGTTTCGCGATCATTCGCAGCGAAGGCGTCAATGACAGGGGGAAGAGCGCCAGCAAGACGCGCCATGCTGGAGGCGCGGCGCGCTTCAGCTTCTATGGAGCCTTCAATGCTGATCGCCTCCGCCTGGAGGCGCGTATTGATGCTCGTGTCCCGCAAACCGTTTGCAAACCAGATTGTTACGCCAAAACAGGCCGCGGCCGCCAGCGCCATTCCAGCGCAAATTCCGATCAGGAGCTGTGTCTGCAGGCGCATTCTCTATCCCTCGCTCAGTCCCGCGAAGCGGCCCAGCATTTGTCAAAACACACAATTCTTGAAAGGGAATGGGTTTATTCTTCATTACAGTGGCGACTGATTGAATCCGCCTTGAAATCAAAAAATTATCCCGCAACGACCGGATTTTCTTTGTTTTCTCATCTGCAGACGCAACAGGGCTCACGCCGGGTCCATTCAGATATGTCAGTGCAGGCTTCTTAATTTGCGCGGCGCTCTCCAGCATCGCTCCTGAAGCCTGACGCAGACGCCTAAAACCGCGCCGGTTCGTCCTCGAGCGCATGCGCCAGATGGTCAGCCAGGCGGCGGGCGGCCAGTCCGGCGTCTGCCGCTGTCAGCAACACCGCCTCGGCGTCATCGAGCGGCGGCATGCGCGCGCCCTCGTCAATGGCGAGATCATCCGGGGCGAAATCCCGCGGCAAGACCGCAACGCCCAAGCCGGCCCGCACTGCCGCCAGCGCCCCGGCCAGCGAGCCGCAGACATAGGCGGCACGCGCCCGGCCGCCCGCGCGTCCCAACGCCTCCACGGCACGCTTGCGGTAGACGCAAGGCTCGGGGCTCACCACCAGCGCTGTGACACCGTCCGTTTTGAACACGCTGTCATCGGCCCCCACCCAGACCAGAGGCTCTGACCAGACGCGCTGGCCGTCCACCGCCGCGCTCGGCTCGCGCTTGACCAGCGCCACGTCCAGACGCCCGGCGTGAAACATATCCATCAGGTTCAGCGTCAGGTCACAGGTCACTTCGAGCTGAATGCCGGGGTGGGCGCGGGAGAACTCCGCCAGCGCCTTGGGCAAATGCGCAGTGGCGATGTCTTCCGGCGTTCCCAGACGCACATGGCCGCGCGCCTCGCCCTGCCGAAACGCCGACAGCGCTTCGTCATGGAGCGCCAGCATGCGCTCGGCATACCCCATCAGACGCTCCCCCGCCGGCGTCAGGGTGACCCGCCGCGCGGTGCGGCTGAACAGCCGCTCATCCACGATTTGCTCAAGCTTGCGGATCTGGAGCGAGACCGCCGACTGACTGCGGAACAACAGCGCTCCAGCGCGCGTAAAGCTCTGCGATTGCGCCACCGCCACAAAGGCGCGGAGCAGATCAAGATCCAGACGGTCCGTTTGCATGCTATGAGTTTCTCAAATGCATGGACGCATGACAATCAATTTTTCAAATTCTAATGACTTGCTAAAACCTGCCTCACACAGCGACTGATCGCGTCCACCCGCGCCCGTCGTTTGTTGACTCACGCTGGAATGAGGAAACCCGAATGAACGTCCACGTCTCCGCCTCGAACGCCGCCTCCACGGCGACGCGCACCCCCACCCCGATCACCGTCGCGTACGGCGATGGCATCGGCCCGGAAATCATGAAAGCCAGCCTGAGAGTGCTGGAGGCCGCCGGCGCCGCCCTGGCGCCCGAGCCGATCGCCATCGGTGAGCAGGTCTATCTCAACGGGGTCAGCGCCGGCATTGAGGACAGCGCGTGGGAGTCCCTGCGCCGGACGAAAGTCTTCTACAAGGCGCCGATCACCACGCCTCAGGGCGGCGGCTTCAAATCGCTGAATGTCACCGTGCGCAAATCGCTGGGCCTGTTCGCCAATGTGCGCCCCTGCGCCGCGCTGTCGCCCTTCGTCGCCACGCGCCATCCTGACATGGACGTGGTGATCGTGCGCGAGAACGAGGAAGACCTCTACGCCGGCATCGAGCACCGTCAGACCGATGAAGTGGTGCAATGCCTCAAATTGATCTCGCGCCCCGGCTGCGAGCGGATCGTGCGCTATGCGTTTGATTACGCCCGCGCCAATGGCCGCAAGAAAGTCACCTGCCTGTCCAAGGACAACATCATGAAGCTGACCGATGGTCTGTTTCATGAGGTCTTCGACGAGATTTCCAAAGAGTATCCCGACATCAAGACCGATCACTGGATCATTGATATCGGCACGGCCAAGCTCGCTGACGCGCCGGAACAGTTCGACGTCATCGTCACCTCGAACCTTTATGGCGACATCATTTCCGACGTCGCCGCCGAAATCACCGGCTCGGTGGGCTTGGGCGGATCCGCCAACATCGGCGAGCACTGCGCCATGTTCGAGGCCATTCACGGCTCGGCCCCGATGATTGCGGGACAGAACGTGGCGAACCCGTCCGGCCTGATCCTCGCTGGCGTGCAGATGCTGGTCCATATCGGTCAGGCCGATGTGGCGGAAAAACTCCATAACGCCTGGCTGAAAACCCTTGAGGACGGCGTTCATACCGTCGACATCGCCTCTGAGGGCATGACCAAGCAGCAGGTGGGTACTGACGCTTTCGCCGACGCCGTGATCGCGCGCCTGGGCCAGGAGCCGACCCATTTCACGCCCGTGCGCTACAACGCCAAAGCTGGCGGCGTCGCCATCGCGCCCTACGAGCGCCGCGAGCGCCAGACCAAGACGCTGGTGGGCGTGGATGTCTTTGTGGACATGCCGACGCAGAACCCCGATGAGCTGGCGAAAACGCTGAACCTTGCGGCCGGCGGTGCGGCCTTGTCGCTGAAGATGATCACCAATCGCGGGGTGAAGGTCTGGCCGCAAGGCTTGCCCGAAACCTTCAAGACCGACCATTGGCGCTGCCGCTTCATGGGCGAGGGCGTGCGCAAGAACGCCGACGTGGTCGATCTTCTAGCCCGGCTTGAAAAAAGCGGCGTCGACTTTGTGAAAACCGAACAGCTCTACGAGTTCGACGGCAAGCCCGGCTACTCGCTGGGTCAGGGCCAGTAGGGGTCACATCCAACACAAAACCCCGGTCCGCAATGCGGACCGGGGTTTGCTGTACGTCTGTTTGGCAATTGTCGGTTAGGCTTTCACCAGCCGCGCAATATAGAAGCCGTCCATGCCGCCGCGTTCATCCCACATATCGGGACGGGTGCGCACGGCGCCGTCCGGGCGCAGCGCTTCTTTCAGGCCCGGCAGCTCGTCCGCCGTCACCGGATCAAGCCGCGCGTCCGGCGTGCGCTTGAGGAAGGCCGCGATCTGGTCTTCGCCCTCTTCAAGCTCCAGCGAACAGGTGCAATAGACCAGGCGTCCGCCCGGTTTGAGTTGCGCAAAGCTGGCGTCCAGCAGGCGACGCTGGATGTCAGCCAGATTGGCGATGTCGCCGGGCTCTTTCGCCCAGGCGGCGTCCGGACGACGGCGCAGCGTGCCGGTCGCCGAGCACGGCGCATCGAGCAGGATCGCGTCCATGGGCTCCGGCGCCGTCCAGTCCGCCACATCGGCGGTGAGGATCTCGGCGTTGAGTTTGGTGCGTTCCAGGTTTTCAGCCAGACGCTTGAGGCGTTTCGGCGAAGCGTCGACCGCGATCACTGACGCGCCCGCAGCAGCCAGCTGCAAGGTCTTGCCCCCCGGCGCAGCGCAGAGATCGGCGACCTTTTCACCGGGTTTGACGTTCAGAAGGCGCGCCGGCAGAGCCGCGGCCACATCCTGAACCCACCAATCGCCCGCTTCAAAGCCCGGCAGGCCATCCACCGCGCCAATGTCCGGGCGCCGGATCGTGCCGGTCTCCAACACCTTGGCGCCGATTTCGTCGGCGAAGCTCTGAGCGTCAAAGCCCGGCTTGGCGGTGAGATCCAGCGTCGGCGGGACGGACCGGGCGATGGCGATGGCGCGCGCCACCGGCTCGCCATAGGTCTCCACCCAGCGCTCGGCCAGCCAGTCGGGCAGATCTTCAAGCGGGTCTGAATCCAGAAACGCGCCTTTGCCCTGATCCACAACCCGGCGCAGCACGGCGTTCGCCAGATTCTTGAACCGGGCGGTATTGGGATCCTGCGCCATCAGGCTGACCCAGGCGTCAACGGCGGCGTGGGCCGGGGTTTCAAGGATCAGGCGCTCGGCCGCGCCGCAACGCAGGATCAGATGCGCCTTGATCTCTTCATCGGGCAAAGGCTTGTCGAGCACCTGCATCAGAGCGGCGTCAAGCGCGATGGGGCGACGGATCACGGCGGAGGCGATGGCGCGCGCAAAAGCGCGATCACGCGGCTCCATGCGTTTCCATTCCGGCCGTCCCGCCAGAGCGCCGTCCAGCGGCACGCCTTTGGCCAGCACGCCTTCGACCGCGCCGAGCGCAGTGCCGCGCGGCATCAGGTTCTTGGTGGAGGACTTGGGTTCGGATCCAGACTTGCGCGGCTGGCGGCGGTCTGAATGATTCACGCCTGATCCTCTTGAGTGGCTTCCTGGCTGGCTTCGGCTTCACGTTCCAGACGCCGGCGCTCGCTGGCGCGGATTTTCTGGCTTTCACTTTTCAGCTGCCCGCAGGCGGCGAAGATATCGCGGCCCCGCGGCGTGCGGATCGGGCTGGCGTAACCGGCCTTGTTCACCACATCGGCAAAGGCTTCGATCTGATCCCAGTCCGAGCATTCATACGGGCTGCCCGGCCAGGGATTGAACGGGATGAGATTGATCTTGGAGGGGATGCCGCGCAGCAGTTTGACCAGCGCCCGCGCCTCGGCGAGGGAGTCGTTCACGCCTTTCAGCATCACATACTCGAATGTGACGCGCTTGGCGTTGGACAGGTCGGGATAGGCGCGAATGGCGTCCATCAGCTCCGCGATGGGGTATTTCTTGTTCAGCGGCACCAGCTCGTTGCGCAACTCGTCATTGGTCGCGTGCAGGCTGATCGCCAGCATGGCGCGGGTGCGCTCGCCGAGTTCCGGGATTTTCGGCACCACGCCGGAGGTGGACACCGTGATGCGGCGACGGCCGATGGCGATGCCTTCATGGTCGGAGATCACGTCGATGGCGTCCGACACCGTGTCCAGGGTGTAGAGCGGCTCGCCCATGCCCATGAAGACGATATTGGTGATCTGGCGGTCCTCATTGGAGGTCGGCCATTCGCCCAGATCATCGCGCGCGATCATCACCTGAGTGACGATTTCAGCAGCGGTCAGATTGCGCACCAGCGGCTGGGTGCCGGTATGACAGAAGGTGCAATTGAGCGTGCAGCCCACCTGAGAGGACACGCACAACGCGCCCGAACGGCCAACACCGGGGATGAAGACGGTCTCCACCTCGATCCCGCTTTCCAGCTTGATGAGGTATTTGCGCGTGCCGTCCACGCTGACCTGGCGTTCGGTGATTTCGGGACGGGCCAGCGTGAACTTCGCCTTGAGCGCCTCGCGCAAGGCCTTGGACACATTGGTCATCTCATCGAAATCGGTGACGCCGTAATGATAGATCCAGCGCCAGAGCTGCTCGGCGCGCATCTTGGCCTTTTTCTCATCCACCAGATCATGCGCGATCAGCACGTCGCGCAATTGCGAGCGGGTCAGACCGGCGAGCGGAACCGGGCCGGACATCTCTGGCCGGTTGGAAAAAGACAGGTCGAGAGTTTTCAAAGGTGCGTTCATAGCGCCGTCGTATACTGGAAAACTGAACAAACTTCGAGAGGCGAGAACGCATGGCGGGCTTGCGCCTGCACACACGCTTGTTTGTTCGCTGTCCCGAGCCAGCCTCATCCGGACCGATTGTCAGCGTCAGCCGCCGTCTCGCGGCTATTTGCGCACCAGCGGCCAGAGCAGCTCGCGCCCGGCGCTGACCGGCTCCATCCCCTCTATGCCGTAGGTCTCCGGATAGCGGCGGGTGATCTTCGCGGTGCCGAACAGAACGTCCCAGAAAAACAGCAGATTGCCGTAATTGCCTTTGTAATGGGTGACGCCGTCCTCTTTGTGCAGGCCATGATGAGCGCTGTGGGTGGCGGGCGTGGAGATCACGCGCTCCAGAACCCACATGACCGGCGCCAGCAGCGGAATCCGGTAGAGCGCCGCATCCCAGCGCCAGGATGAATGCGCGCCGAAGATCACTGTCATCTTGACCACCAGATACACCGCATAGACCGGGTAGAACCCCAGATGCACCAGCACGGCGGCGATCCACAGCCCCGGCATGAACAGGTAATAGAAGAGATTGTTGCGATAGGCGGTGCGGATCGACAGATAAGCGCCTGAATGATGCGCCCGATGCAGATTGTAGAGCACGGGGAAGGTGTGGCTGGCGCGATGCCACCAGTATTGGGTCATGTCGTCGCCGACGAGCAAGATCGCCACCATCAGATACCAGGGCAGGAACGCCAGCGCGTCTTTCGAACCCGGCCGGATCGCTTCCACCAGCATGGGCGCCACAGCGAAGATCAGCGGCACGGTGACCAGCACGATGGTGAGCGAGGACAAAACCTCGATGATCACATCCCGGCGCGAGCCGCGTTCTTTCTGCAGGAATCGTCCTGTCACCGCTTCCAGCACAATGAAGCCGGCGAAAATTGCGGGTACGAGGATTTTTTCATTGATCATGGCGAACGCCTCCCGGACAGACCCTCGCCGGTTCGAATCATAACTTCCAATACAAATTTTGCATTCTTCCATAACTAATGCTTATGCTTGTAGCATGCTCAGCCTGCGCACCGCCCGCCTGTTTCTCGTCGCCGCCGACGCCGGCACGCTGACCTCAGCCGCGGAGCGCCTGCATGTGAGCCAACCTGCCGCCAGCAAGGCGCTGGCCCAGCTGGAGACCGATCTGGGCGGCGCCTTGTTTGACCGCGCCGGGCGCAAGCTGATCCTGACCGCGCTGGGCGAGGCGCTTTTGCCCCGGGCGCGATCGCTGATCCAGCAGGCTGCAGACCTGAAGGCTGAGGCCGAACGCTGGCGCGCTGGAGAAGACGGCGTGCTGAGCTTGGGGGCTGGGCCGAGCGTCACCTACCGCCTGCTGCCCGAGGCGGTGGCCCGTTTTTATCGCGCCGGGCGTACGGTTCAGCTGACCGTCCGCGCGGGCGCGGCGGGGATGCTGGTCGATCAGGTGCGCCGCGGCGCGCTGGACCTGGTCGCCGCGGATATGGGCGACGCCGTCCTGGATCCGGACCTGGTGGTGCATCCCTTGCCAGAGGAGAGCGTGACGGCGCTGGTGCGCCCCGACCACCCCGCCCTCAAGGGTGAGGCGTATGACCGGTTTCCGCTGGCCACGGCCACGCCGCCCGAACGCCTCAGCCGCCAGCCTCTGCCCTGGGGGCGGCCGCGTCCGGGTCTCGTGTGTGATGATTACACCGTTCTGGCGCTGGCGTGTTCAGCGTCAGACCATATCCTCGCTGCGCCGCGCTCGGTTGTGGACCGGCTGACGGCCGAACACGGCCTGGTCCAGCTGACAGCCTCATCACCGGATCTGGTGGTGCGGCCCGCTCTGATTTATCGCGCCAACGCGCCGCACAGCGCCGCCCGCCAGCTACTGTTTGAGTGTTTCGAAGCCGTCGCGCGACAGGCCTAGCCGCAAAGATCGTCCACTTGCTCCAGCGCCGCAGTCACCCCCAAAAGTGAAAACGTATAGGCGGTGGCGGTGCCGCGAGCGCTGGTGGCCTCGACCCGCATATCAGAGCCCCGTCGCATCGCGCGCACAAGCTGGCTCTCCTCGCCCGGCTCTTCCAGAAACCCTTCCTGCTCGGAGACGAACATCTCAAACCGGTCCGAACCCACCCGCACGCGCGGCGGGCTGTCAGGACGCAGGGCGTACCCAGCCAGGAAGCTGGGCTGGTTCTCCGCGGCGCCGCTGCGCCAGCTCGCCACAAGGAAGAACACCTCGCCATGGTCCACATTGGCGGGCAAAGCCTCTTGCGGGCGGCTGAGCGCATAACAGACCTGACCCTCGGCCGAACCGCGCGTGAACACGCGCCAGTCGCGATGCGCGCCCTGAAACTCAGGTTCTGACGCCTCCTGCGCTTGCACAGGCGACAGTGCGGTGATGGTCAGACACAGGCTGGCAAATAGAACGCGCATGGGGATTTCCATTCAGATATGAGCGGTTTGACGCAAGCAAGATCGGCTGGCGCCGGTCTGTATTCCCGTTTAAAGCGGTCTGAGACGGCGGTTTCAAGGCAGGATCTGGCTTGATCGTCATGTGTGCGGATGTGAGAGTGATCTGCAACGAGCTTCAAGGGTGAAACTTGCCTGACGCCCCTTTTTCCACTGGCGCAAAGCCGGATCGTGCGACCCTGAACTCGCTTGTGCTGGCCACCGCACAACGTGATCGGCAGGCGTTCGCGGCGCTGTTCAATTTCTATGCGCCGCGGGTCAAAGCCTATCTGCTGCGCCTGAACGCCCATGACAGCCTGGCTGAAGAGCTGGCGCAAGAGATCATGCTGACGGTCTGGCGCAAGGCCGAACAGTTCGACCCCGATCAGGCCTCCGCCTCCACCTGGATTTTCCGCATCGCGCGCAATCGGCGCATCGACGCGGCGCGCCAGGCCAACAAGCCCGCGCTTGACGGTGAGGATCCCAGCCTTCGCCCGCCGGACATCCAGCCCCCCGACGACGCCGTTCATGAAAATGATCGCGATGACCGGGTGCGTGAAGCCATGCTGGACTTGCCCGACGAACAGGTGGCGCTGCTGCGTCTGGCGTTTTTTGACGGCTTGTCTCACCGCGACATCGCCGATGAGCTAGGGATGCCGTTAGGCACTGTTAAATCAAGGCTCAGGCTGGCTTTCGACAAGCTCAGGCGGGTGCTTGATTCTGAAACCTTGTAAGAAATAATGCACGCATCCGTACTAAAAGACGCCCTGTCACTTGACGTCAGACTGAACTGATCAATATCCGCCACGCTGTACCAGACGCCGACTTAGAAGAAGACCATGACCAACCATCCGCTGGGTGATGAGATTTACGCCGCTTACGCTTCGGGCGCCCTGTCGGGTCCGATGCGCTTGCTGCTGGACGCGCAATCGGCTGTGAACGCCGAGGTCGCACGCGCCCGTCAAACGGTCGAGGCCGCCGCCGGCGTCTTGCTGGAAAGCGAAGCGCCCGCCGAAATGGCGCCGAATGCTCTGGCGACCCTGTTTGACATCATCGACACCGAAGAAGCGGGTCTGGGCGAAGCCGGTCCGGCGCGTTTCAACGCCCGCACCGGGTCTGAAACCTCACGCAACGCCGCCCAGAAAGCGGGACAGGCGATTGATGAATTGCTGGACCTGCCAGGCTCTGTCCGCGATCTGGCGTTGGAAACCGGCGGCTGGTCTTTCGCAGGCCCCGGCGTGCGCACCATGCCGCTGATGACCGAAGACGGCGCCAAGGCGGAGCTGATCCGCATCGAACCAGGCCGCGGCGTGCCCCATCACGGCCATGACGGCACGGAGTTCACGCTCGTCCTGTCAGGCGGTTTCTCGGACGGGCGCGGCAGTTATGGCCCTGGCGATGTGTGCATGGCCAATCCCGACACGATCCACAAACCGATCGCCGACGAAGGCGAGGTCTGCATCGTGCTCGCTGTCACCGACGGCCCGCTCGCCTTCACCGGCGCCCTGGGCTGGATTCAGCGCGCACTGAGCCGCTAAGCACCCTGCGGCGCCGCGCCGCTTTCTTTCGGCGGGGGCGTTGTTATCTTAACGCCCATGAGCAAACCGATCTTTTCTGGCGATGTGGTGATTTCCGGCGGCGGGCTCGCCGGTCTGACCCTGGCGCTGGCCCTGCATAAAGCCGGGCTGGCAGTGGCTGTCATTGATGCGATGGCGCTGTCTGAGCACGTGACGCCGGAGCATGACGGGCGCGCCTCGGCGCTGGCTTACACCTCCTATCGCATGCTGAACGCGGTCGGCGCCGGCCAGCATCTGAAAGACCATGTCCAGCCGATTGAAGACATCTTGGTCGTGGATGGCCGTCCCTATGACGGGCTCAAGCGCGGCGGCCCCGGCCCTGACCAGCTGCATTTTGACCGTCGCGAAATCTCACCCGAGGATGACGGCGAAGCTCTGGGCTATATGGCCGAGAACCGCTGGACGCGCGTGGCGCTCGCCAAAGCCGCCGAAGAGGCTGGCCTCACCGTGTTTGCGCCCGCTCGCGCCAGTCATATGGAGCCGGACGTCACTCCTGGACGCAATCGCCTGGTGTTGGAAAGCGGTGAGACGCTCGAAGCGCCCCTCATTGTCGGTTGTGACGGCAAGTTTTCCGGTCTGCGCGCTCAGGCGGGCGTCCGCACCACAGATTACGCCTATAATCAAAAGGCTGTGGTGCTGACCGTCGAGCACGAACACAGCCATGAGGGTGTGGCGTATGAATGCTTCATGCCCACCGGTCCGTTCGCCATCCTGCCGCTGCCGGGCAATCGCTCGAGCCTTGTGTGGTGCGAAAGACCTAAGGCGGCGGACGCCCTGAAAGACATGGATGACGCGGGCTTCCAGGAAGCGCTGGAGGCGCGCTTTGGTGATTTCCTGGGATGGGTGAAACCCGTCAGCCCGCGCTGGACCTATCCACTGACGCTGAAATTCGCGGAACGCTTCACCGATGACCGACTGGCGCTGGTGGGCGACGCCGCCCGCGGCATTCACCCCATCGCCGGACAGGGCTTCAATCTCGGGGTGCGCGATGCGGCGGTTCTGGCCGATGTACTGGTGGACGCCAAGCGCGCCGGGCTTGACCTTGGAGCGCCCGCGACCTTGCAGCGCTATGAGCGCTGGCGGCGAACGGATTCTGTCGCGGTCGGGCTGGGCGCGCACCTGTTCACCTGGCTGTTCTCCAATGATCACAGCACGATAAGGGCTGCCCGAGGTTTGGGTCTGTCCATCGTGGATCAGATTCCCGTCGCCCGACGCTTTTTCATGCGTACGGCGGGTGGTGAAGTGGGCGATCTGCCGGCGCTGCTGCGCGGCGACAGCCTGCACCTCTAGACGCCATCAAACCCTGAGCGGTCAGGTGCGTTTCTT
>NZ_DEMB01000012.1:103279-176275 GCF_002354675.1 Oceanicaulis sp. UBA2681
ATGGCCGCGGCCACGGACAGATTCACGCAGAATTTGGTGGGGATTTTCACCACATGCGAGCATCGCTCGAGCATGGCGGGGCTGAGATCGCCACGTTCCTTGCCCAGAACATAAGCGGCCATGCGCGGATGGCGGAAGCTTGGCAGCTCCACCGCGTCATCTGTCAGCTCCACACCAACGATCTGGCAACCGCGCGGCAGCGCCATGTCATCCACGCTCTCCCAGTCGTAATAGGGCAGGTTCTGGGTGGTCTTGGCGGTGTCGGTCTGAAACATCTCGCGCGCGCGGTTGGCCGCGCCCACGGTGAACACGAAGCTGCCGCCAAAGGCGTGTGCGGTGCGCATGACTGCGCCCAGATTGCGCGCCTTGGAGATTCCCTCAACGCCGACTGCGAAATAGCCTCTCATGAAAAAGGGTTTAGCCGCGACCTCTTGCGGAGGCAAACCGCTCTTTACACACAACAACGCCCCCTGCACGAGCAGAGGGCGTTCTGTTCAAAAGATAGACCGAGCCTTAGTGAACGCTGACCGGTTCCGCGCCATGATCACGGGCCGCCGCAAAGGCCGCCTCGCGGTCAGAGAACACCGCCATGCGCTGGCCGTTCTCATCGTGAATGGCGTACAGCGTGGCGTCAGAGTCCAGTTTGACCCCGGCGTTCGCCGCTTGCTCCATCACTTCAGACGCGTCGATCGTGCGTACATACACCGTCGGCGTCGTATCCAGTGTCAGATCTGTTTCCATGTCCATCCAACGCCTCATGCATTGTTATCTTGGAGAATGACATGGGTTTTCTTGTCAAAACGTTCAAGGCATGCGTCTGCGCTGCAATCGCGACAAAGAAAAACCCCCGCGCAGAGCGCAGGGGTTCTTTTTTGGTGGAGCCAGACGGAATCGAACCGACGACCTCTTGCATGCCATGCAAGCGCTCTCCCAACTGAGCTATGGCCCCGAAACGCTTTGCGAAGCGGGCGGGATTGGGGCCCCGCCGTTTCGAGAGCGCGGACGTTATCCGCGCCTTTCACTGCAATCAAGCCTGTTTTCAGCACTTGGCGCAGTCAATGGCAGTGACCCGGATCAGACGTCGTCGTCATCCTTGAGTGCGATGTCGTCATCCAGATCATCGTCGTCATCGCCGAGGAGAACGCTGTCGTCGTCATCATCATCCAGGTCAGCTTCGTCGTCGGAGAAGCCGTCCAGATCATCATCGGCGGGTGTGGCGCGCTTGGCGACCGGCGCCTCGTCCTCATCCTCATCGCCACCCAGATCAATGGGCTCTTCATCGAGCTCAGGCGCGTCGTCATCTTCCTCTTCATCAGAGGAATCATCCGTTTCCGCCTCAGCCTCTTTCTCTTCTTCCGGTTCGGGCTTGGGAGCCTTCTTCGTCAGGGTTGCGGAGACTTCCTCGTAGTAGGAAAGCGGATATTCCATGCCCGTGAACGGCGACACAATCGGGTCTTTGTTCAGGTCGTAGAATTTTTTTCCGGTTTCCGGACAAACGCGCTTGGTGCCAAGTTCAGCTTTCGCCACGAGTCCAAATCCTTTCACAGAGAAGGGCGATCAAATCGGCGCGCCAGTTGCCATGTTCTGGAGCGGCTGTCAAAACCCGATTGAAGCCTTCCCACATCTGCACACCTGCGGAGTCCGCATGACACACGCCACGCCTTCCCCGTCCTCGACCGCAAACGGGCCAAAAACCGCCCGGCCTGTCAATGCCCTGAAAGGACGTCTTCAGGCGGCCGCGGACAAGTCATGCTCGCATCGCGCACTGATATTTTCTGCGCTGGCGGACGGAGAAAGTCGAATTGAGGGCCTTCTGGAGAGCGAGGACGTGCTGGCGACCGCCGGCGCCGTCGCCGCCCTGGGCGCAACGGTCGAGCGTGAAGGGCCCGGCGCCTGGCGCGTTATCGGGCAAGGCCGCTGGACCAGCCCGGCCCAACCTCTGGATCTGGGCAATTCGGGCACAGGCGTGCGCTTGCTGATGGGCGCCGCGAGCCGGTTCGAGCTCAAGGCGGAGTTTGTCGGCGATGAAAGCCTGTCCTCGCGCCCGATGGCGCGGGTGCTTGATCCGCTGGCGCGCATGGGCGTCAAAAGCCAGTCCAGCGATGGCGGCCGCTTGCCGGTGACCCTGCGCGGCTCAAATCATCTCGATCCGATTGACTACACGCCGCCCGTCGCCTCCGCCCAGGTGAAAAGCGCCATTCTTCTGGCGGGGCTGGGCGCGCAAGGCGAAACAATCGTGCGCGAGCCGCGCGCCACCCGCGATCACACGGAAATCATGGCGCCTGTCTATGGCGCGGACCTCAGCGTGGAGCGTGAGGGGGAGGGGCTGATTGCGCGCGTGCGCGGCGGCAAGACGCTGACCCCGGCGAACGTCTCCATCCCCGGCGACCCGTCATCCGCCGCCTTCCCCCTGGCCGCCGCCCTCGTCACGTCAGGAAGCGAGGTCACGATCACCGGCGTCATGACCAACCCCGCACGCTTCGGCCTGTACCAGGTGCTCAAGATGATGGGCGCCGACATCCATTTGACCCCGGCGGGCGAGCGCTGCGGCGAGCAGCTTGTGGACATCACGGTGAAATCGGGCGCGCTGAAAGGCGTGGAGGTTCCCGCCGCCCTCGCCCCGTCCATGATCGACGAATACCCCATCCTGTCCGTCATCGCCGCCTTTGCGGACGGCGTGACGGTGATGAAGGGGCTGGAGGAATTACGCGCCAAGGAGAGTGATCGCCTTGCGGCCAGCGCCGCCCTGCTGGAAACCAATGGCGTCAAGGTCGAGCTGGGCGAGGACAGCCTTGTCGTTCATGGCTGCGGCAGAGACGGCGTTCCGGGTGGCGGAAGCGTTAAAACCCATCATGATCATCGCCTTGCCATGAGCGCCCTGATCATGGGCTGCGGCGCGCAAGCGCCGGTGAGCGTCGATGATGTGAGCATGATCGCCACCAGCTATCCGGACTTTTTCGATCACATGGCCGTTCTGGGCGCTGAGATCGGCGCCGATTGAGTCAGCTTCAAAGGGCTGCACGCCTTGCCCTGACAGCGAATTTGCGGTAAGTCCGCGCGCGATTGTCTTGCTGCGCTCACCCTGCGTCAGCAAGCCGGTCGTTCGCCGGGCGGGCGATGTTCCGCGGCCAGGCGTGCGCATCCTTCATGTTTGTCGGTTCAGACCCACGGCACGATGTGCGCCGCCCTGTCGTTTCGCTCCGCTCATTTTGAAAGCGTATTCCGGCCGTTCGCGGCTGCTTTGGAGATTTCCAGCCGCTGCGCGCGGCAAGACCGCCGGAACCAACCGGCCGGCCGGAAACGACGATAACCCCTGGAGCCATCCTCTAATATGTCTGACACCCAAACCTCGGCCCCGAGCCGCGATGATTTCGCGTCAATGCTGGAAGCGAGCCTTGCTGGCCGCGACCTGATGGAAGGCGCTGTCGTGCGCGGCACCGTCACCGCCGTGCTGCACGACACCGTCGTCATCGACGTCGGTCTGAAAACCGAAGGCCGCGTGGCCCTGCGCGAATTCACCGGTCCCGGCTCGGAAGCGCCGAAACTGGGCGAACAGGTCGACATCTACCTTGAGCGCATCGAAAACGCGCTCGGTGAAGCTGTCCTGTCGCGCGACAAAGCCCGTCGCGAAGAAGCCTGGGACCGTCTGGAGAAGACGTTCGAATCCAAAGAGCCGGTCAACGGCGCCATCGTGGGCCGCGTCAAGGGCGGCTTCACCGTGGATCTGGGCGGCGCTTCGGCCTTCCTGCCGGGCTCTCAGGTGGACATCCGTCCGGTGCGCGACGTCGCGCCTCTGATGAACAAGGAACAGCCGTTCGCGATCCTGAAAATGGACCGTCCGCGCGGCAATATCGTGGTGTCACGCCGCGCTGTTCTGGAAGAATCCCGCGCCGAGCAGCGTGCCGAGCTCGTCGGTCAGCTGGCCGAAGGCGAAGTGCGCGAAGGCGTCGTCAAGAACATCACCGATTACGGTGCGTTCGTGGATCTGGGCGGCATTGACGGCCTGCTGCACGTCACCGACATGAGCTGGTCGCGTGTGGGCCATCCGAGCGAAGTGGTCGAAGTCGGTCAGACCGTTCAGGTGCAGATCATCAAGATCAACAAAGACACCCAGCGCATCTCGCTCGGCATGAAGCAGCTGCAGTCCGACCCGTGGGACGGCGTGGCGCTGAAATACCCGAACGGCGCTGTGTTCAAAGGCCGCGTGACGAACATCGCCGAATACGGCGCGTTCGTGGAGCTGGAGCCGGGCGTCGAAGGCCTGGTGCACGTCTCCGAGATGAGCTGGACCAAGAAGAACGTCCATCCGGGCAAAATCGTCTCCACCTCCCAGGAAGTGGACGTGATGGTGCTCGACGTGGATCCGGACAAACGCCGCGTTTCTCTGGGCATCAAGCAGACCCAGCGCAATCCGTGGGAAGTGTTCGCGGAAGCGCACCCGGTCGGCTCTGAAGTCGAAGGCGAAGTCAAGAACATCACCGAATTCGGTCTGTTCATCGGCGTCGACGACGAAATCGACGGCATGGTTCACCTGTCCGATCTCGACTGGGATCGTTCGGGCGAAGACGCCATCCAGGACTACAAGAAAGGCGACTCCGTGCGCGCCAAGGTTCTGGACGTGGATGTCGAGAAAGAACGTGTCTCCCTGGGCGTCAAGCAGCTCGGCGGCGACCCGATGGACGAAGGCGGCTTCAAGCGCGGCGAGACCGTGACCTGCACCGTCACCGAAATCACCACCGGCGGCGTGGAAGTCAGCCTGGGCCCGGACAACCTGGTCAAGGCGTTCATCCGCAAGTCCGACATCTCGCGCGATCGCGCCGAGCAACGTCCCGAGCGCTTTGCGGTCGGCGACAAGGTCGACGCACGCGTCACCAATATCGACAAGGCGTCTCGCCGCGTTTCCGTGTCCATCAAGGCGCTGGAAATGGCGGAAGAGAAAGAAGCCGTCGAACAGTACGGGTCTTCTGACTCCGGCGCGTCCCTGGGCGATATCCTGGGCGCCGCACTGAAAGGTCAGGACGAGGACTAGTCCTCTGACCGGCTGAACCTCCCCGTCTGAGGGAGCTGGAACCCCCAATGCCCTGCATTGGGGGTTCTTTTTTGCCTGCAACCCCGGCTTGCCGATTGACGGCGCTCTCGTGGTGTTCCTACACTGATGGTCTGCAAGGGGACTGCACCATGATCAAATCCGAACTCATCGAGAAGCTCGCCGAAGACAATCCGCACCTCTACCAGAAGGATCTGGAGCGGGTGGTCAACACGGTGCTGGAAGAGATCACCCAGGCGCTTGAGCGCGGCGATCGTGTGGAATTGCGCGGCTTTGGCGCCTTTTCCGTCCGCAATCGCCCGCCGCGCCAGGGCCGCAACCCGCGGACAGGCGACCCGGTGTCGGTGAAGGAAAAGCACGTGCCGTTCTTCAAGACCGGCAAAGAGCTGCGCGAACGCGTGGACGGCAAGGCCTAAGCCTTAACCCGCATTACCAAAGCTTTAAGGGTTGTCCTTCATTCTCTCCGGCAGGTTGTATCTGTCGGGATGATCCATGGCGCTTTCGCCCGTGAGCTTGGGCGGCGCTGATCCGGCTTTCATGGCCGGGCCGGGCGCTGCCTTCCCAACGCGTGAGCTGACCGCTCAAGCGAACCGGCTGACTCCATCTTCTGATCGCTCCGCCGCTGCAGCCTCAACCCGCACGGCGATCAATGACCCGGTCTCCCTGTCCGCCGCCGCGCAGAAGCTCAGCGACCCGGCGTCAGTCGCGCCGCAAGCCAGCAGCGCCAAGGCCTCTCAGCCCGGCGAACAGCTTTCGGACGCCGAGCAAAAACAGGTCGCCGAGCTGAAGAAGCGCGACCGCGAAGTGCGTCAGCACGAACAGGCGCACCAGGCGGCGGGCGGGCAATACGCCAGCGCGCCGTCTTACAGCTTCCAGCAAGGCCCGGACGGCAAGCAATACGCTGTCGGCGGCGAGGTGCAGATCGACGCCAGCCCCATTCCCGGCGACCCGGCCGCCACCATCGAGAAAATGCGCGTGGTCAAGGCCGCCGCCCTGGCGCCGGCTGAACCGTCTGGTCAGGATCGCAAGGTGGCCGCCGCCGCTGACGCCGCCGCCCAGCAAGCCCGCGCCGAACAGGCGGCACAGGACCGCGAAGAGCGCGAAGCTGTCGCGCGCGGGGACGCGCCGTCCGATCCGTCACAGCCTTCGACAGGTCCGCAATCGCCAGAGACCCAGAGTCCGTTCGCAGAGACAGACGCCGAACAGGCGGAGGCGCAAGCCGCGCCGTTCGGGTTCAGCGGCGCCCAGCCCGCCCAGATCACTCAGGCCAATGGCGCCTATGCCGCTGCGACGCGCGCGCAATCCATCAGCCAGCTTGTGGGGATGGTCGCCTAACCGCCATACACAGTCCTGACTTGGCGGAGCAAGACTTCAGCGCTACATCCGGCGCATGACACAGATGCGCTCGCCCCTGATCAAGATTTGCGGCCTCAATTCCGCCGACGCCGTAGACGCCGCAGTCGGCGCAGGCGCGGATTATCTGGGCTTCATTCATTTTCCCAAAAGCCCGCGCCATCTCTCGCTGGAGCAAATGGGCGCGCTCGCCCGACGCAAGGGCGACGCCAAATCGGTCGCCGTGCTGGTAGATCCCGATGAAATGCTGATGGGCGAGGTGTTGCGCCATATGCGGCCTGACTTCATCCAGCTTCATGGCGGTGAAAGCCCGATGCGGTGCCTGGATGCGCGCCATTACGCCGAAATCGGGGTGTGGAAGGCCTTGGGCGTCTCCACGTCAGACGACTTTCGAAAAGCGCTGACCTACAAAGACCATGTGGACGGCTTCGTATTTGACGCCAAACCACCCAAGGACGCCGACCGGCCCGGCGGGCTGGGAGAGGCGTGGGATTACAGCCTGCTCAAGGATTTTGATCCCGGCCAACCCTGGCTTCTGGCGGGCGGGCTGACGGTTGAGACCGTCACCGACGCCATCTCTCAATCTGCCGCGCCGGGCGTGGATGTCGTGTCAGGCGTCGAAGCCGAGCCGGGCGTCAAAAGTCTAGACAAAATCAAGGCGTTCATCACTGCAGTCAAAGCGCGCTGACGCCTTGCGCCGCCTCGCTTTACCGGCTTCTCTGAGGCTGACCTTTAGAACCTGTCAGGGCTGCGCGTCTCGCAGCTCTGAGCGTCGTGAAAGACCGCTGTCATGACCCAACCCAACGCCTTCTCCCAACAGCCTGATGCTGAGGGCCGTTTCGGACAGTTTGGCGGCCGCTATGTGGCCGAGACTCTGATGCCGAACATTCTGGCGCTGCAGGAAGCGTATGAGCACTACAAGACCGACCCTGATTTCATCGCCGAGTTTGACGAGTTCAGCCGTGATTTCATCGGTCGTCCCAGCCCGCTCTATTTCGCCGAGCGTCTGACTGAAGAGTTTGGCGGGGCGAAGATCTGGTTCAAGCGCGACGAGCTCAACCATACCGGCGCGCACAAGATCAATAACTGCCTGGGTCAGGTGCTGCTGGCGAAACGCATGGGCAAGACCCGCATCATCGCTGAAACCGGCGCCGGCCAGCATGGCGTGGCGACCGCGACCGTGGCCGCGCGCTTCGGCCTGCCCTGCGAAGTGTTCATGGGCGCGACCGATGTGAAGCGGCAAAAGCCCAATGTCTTCCGCATGAACCTTCTGGGCGCGAAGATCCACGCCGTCACCTCCGGGCGCGGCACGCTGAAAGACGCCATGAACGAGGCGCTGCGCGACTGGGTGACCTATCCCGATGAAACCTTCTATGTCATCGGCACGGTGGCGGGCCCGCACCCCTATCCGGCCATGGTGCGCGATTTCCAGTCCGTCATCGGTCGCGAGGCGCGCGAGCAGATGCTGGACCGTATAGGACGCCTGCCCGACGCGGCGGTCGCCTGTATCGGTGGAGGCTCGAACGCCATGGGCCTCTTCCACCCCTTCCTCGAAGATGAGAGCGTACGCCTGATCGGGGTGGAAGCCGCCGGCAAGGGCCTGGATACCCCCGACCATGCGGCGAGCCTGAATGGCGGTCGCCCCGGCATTCTTCACGGCAACAAGACCTATCTGCTGCAGGATGCTGACGGCCAGATCACCGAAGGCCATTCCATCTCCGCCGGTCTTGATTATCCCGGCATCGGGCCGGAACACGCCTTCCTGCATGATGTGGGACGGGCGGAATACCGATCGGCCACCGATGCCGAGGCGCTTGAGATGTTCCAGCTCTGCTCACAGAAAGAGGGCATTATTCCCGCCCTTGAACCCGCCCACGCCCTCGCGCGCGTGCGCGATCTCGCGAAAGAACTGGGCAAGGACGGCGTCATCTTGATGAATATGTGCGGCCGCGGCGACAAGGATGTCTTCTCCGTCGCCGATGCGCTCGGTGTGGAGCTTTAAGATCATGACCCGCCTCGCCCCCACCTTCGCCGCTTTGAAATCAGACAACCGCGCCGGGTTTGTCGCCTATGTCATGGCGGGTGATCCCGATGCGAACACGACGCTTGAGATGATGAAAGGCCTCGCCGATAAGGGCGCGGACGTTATCGAGCTGGGCGTGCCTTTCACCGATCCCATGGCGGACGGGCCGACCATCCAGCGCGCCGCGATCCGCGCGCTGGAAGGCGGCATGACACTTCGCGGCGTGCTTGGCATCGTCAAACGCTTCCGCGAGACCCATGCCGATACCCCTGTGGTGCTGATGGGCTACGCCAATCCGTTCTTCGCCTATGGCTATGAAAAGTTTGCATCTGACGCCGCGGCTGCAGGCGCGGACGGGGTGATCTGCGTGGACATCCCGCCCGAGGAAGATGCCGAGTTCCGCTCTGCGCTCGATGCGAACGGCCTGTCCTTTGTGCGCCTGGCCGCCCCCACCACCGACGACAAGCGTCTGCCGCAAGTGGTCGCGCACACGTCCGGATTTGTTTATTACGTATCCACAACGGGCGTGACCGGCGCAGGATCGGGCTCGACCGGGGATATTTCGGCGGCTGTGGCGCGGGTGCGCGCCGCGTCGGGTTTGCCGGTGGCTGTGGGCTTTGGCGTCAAGACGCCCGAGCGCGCCGCCGATATCGGCAAGGTTGCGGACGCGGTCGTGGTCGGTTCGGCGATTGTCGAGGAACTGGCGCAAAACGGCGTGGACCAGGCCTTGCATCTCGCCGGAACCCTGGCGGACGCCGCCCATTCCGCACGTTAGCGGGGCACATGTTCGGCCCGGTGCGATACAAAGTGTTTGAAGAGGTGTGACGCGATATGAGCTGGCTTCAGAAACTGACCCCGCCGGGCGTCCAGAAGATGTTTGAAAAACGCGACACCCCGGAAAATCTCTGGGTGAAGTGTCCGATTTCGGGCGAGATGGTCTTCAACAAGGACCTGGAAGCCTCCCAGCACGTCACCCCCGCCGGCCACCATATGCGCATCGGCCCGGCCCTGCGCTTCAAATACACGTTTGACGGCGATTACACCGAGGTGGACCTGCCTGAGGTCGCCAAGGACCCGCTGAAGTTCAAGGACGACAAGCCCTATACCAGCCGCCTCGCCGCCGCCCGCAAGAAGACCGGGCGCGAGGACGCGATGGCGATCGGCGTCGGCTCGATCAAGTCCATTGAAACCACGGTTCTGGTTCAGGACTTCTCCTTCATGGGCGGGTCTCTGGGCATGGGCGCAGGCGAGGGCTTCCTCAAGGCCTGCGAAACCGCCGTCGAGCGCCGCACCCCGCTGGTGGTGTTCACCGCCGCAGGCGGCGCGCGCATGCAGGAAGGCGCGCTGTCGCTGATGCAGATGCCGCGCACCACGCTGGGCGTTCAAATGCTCAAAGACGCCAAGCTGCCCTATCTCGTGGTCCTGACTGACCCGACCACGGGCGGCGTCACCGCGTCTTACGCCATGCTGGGCGATGTGCAGATCGCGGAACCGGGCGCCCTGATCGGCTTCGCCGGTCCGCGCGTGATCGAGCAGACCATTCGCGAGAAACTGCCCGAAGGCTTCCAGCGCGCTGAATACCTTCTGGACAAGGGCATGGTGGACAAGGTCGTGCATCGTCATGAGCTGCGCACTGTGCTGGGCAATCTGATGCGGACCCTCCTGAAACGTCCCGCCGCCGCGGACAACACCCCGGCGCGAACTGAATAAGCGGAGAGAGCATTTTGGCGACCGCTGAAACCATTGAGGCGGCGCTGCAACGCCTCTCGCGCCTGCATCCCAAGAAAATCGACCTGTCGCTGGGCCGGATCGGCCGTCTGCTTGATGCGCTGGGCCGCCCGCAGGATCGTCTGCCGCCCGTCATCCATGTGGCCGGAACCAACGGCAAAGGGTCGACCTGCGCCTTTCTGAAGGCGATTTCTGAGGCCGCCGGCGAGCGCTGCCATGTCTACACCTCGCCGCATCTGGTGCGCTTTAACGAGCGGATCGTGCTGGCGGGCGAGATCGTCGATGACGCCCGGCTTGAAGACGCGTTTGCGCGTTGTGAGGCCGCCAATGGCGATCACGAGATCACTTTCTTTGAAATCACGACGGCGGCGGCCTTCTTGCTGTTTTCCGAAACCCCGGCTGAGCGCCTGATCCTTGAGACCGGCCTTGGGGGGCGGGTGGACGCCACGAATGTGCTGGCCAAACCCCAATGCACGGTGATCACCCCGGTCAGCCTCGACCATCAGGACTTTCTGGGCGACACCATCGCGGACATCGCGGCCGAGAAAGCCGGGATCATCAAGCCGGGCGTTCCGGTGATCGTCGGACCTCAAACATCCGAAGCCGAAGCTGTAATCCGCCGGGCCGCCGAGCGCCTCAAGGCGCCGCTCTCGATCTGGGAGCAGGATTTCCGCGCCTATACCGAACATAACCGGCTGGTGTTTGAGGCCGAAGACGAGCTGTGGGATCTCAACCCGCCCAGCCTCGCCGGGTCGCACCAGATCATCAATGCGGGCGTCGCCGCCGCCACGGCGCGCGCCTGCGGCTACAGCCCTGAAGCGGTCAGCACAGGGCTTGAAACCGCGCGCTGGCCCGCGCGCCTGCAGCGCCTTTCTGACGGGCCGCTGGCCGAGATCGTGTCCGAGGGCGAAGGCGCGCTCTGGCTTGATGGCGGACACAATCTCTCCGCCGCAGAATCCCTCGCCTCCAGCCTGGGGGAGATGGAAGCCGGGCGCGAGCGTCCATTGGTGCTGATCTGCGCCTTCTCCAAAAACAAGGACGCGACCGGCTTTCTGGCATATTTTGAAGGCCTCGCCGCCCGCGTCATCGCCATAGATTTCCAGGGCGGGCGTGACGGCGCGCAGAGCCCCGGCGCTGTTGCGGAGGCCGCCCGCACTGCAGGTCTTCCCGCCCAGACCGCCTCAGACCTCACCGAAGCGGTGCGCGACGCCATCAGCGATTATCCAGGCGCGCGCGTGGTGATCTGCGGCTCGCTCTATCTCGCCGGTCAGGTACTGGCCCTCAGCGAGGGCGGATCCGTGCAGTCTACGCCAGGATAGCCATAGAGCTTTTCGATCCATTGGATCAGAAGCATTCATATGACAAATGGAATCCGGCTTCCTATCTTCATTCTTGCGAATAGTTCGCATAAGGAAGCCCGTGATGACCGAGATCCTGCAATCCATCCCCCGCACCGCCCTGCCGTTTGACCTGCCGGTGCGGGCGTTCAAACCGGTGACCTATGGCGTCATGCACCTGATCGTCGCGATCAGCGTGGCCTATGCGTTGACACAAAACTGGAAAGCGGCGCTGGCGATCGGCCTGATCGAACCGGCGGTGCAAACACTCGCCTACACGGTTCACGAACGCGCCTGGAGCCGGTCAGGCGTCTAACGGGGGCGCGATTGCACGGGACCGCTGACTTGCGCTGGGCGGCACCAGGGGCCGTCTTCGCCATAGGGCACGGCCAAATCCGCCGCCAGCAAGGCGTCCGACAAGCCTGCAGGCTCTGCCTCGGTGGGCGCCTGTGCGCGCAGGTCAGCAATCACCCGGCCAGCGAAACTGCCCAAGCGTACATTATGCAAGCTGATGTCCGGATGAGCGACCAGCCAGGCGCGCGTAAAGGCGGTCGCCTCATGACCCGCCGTGCGTTCGGCCTCGCACTCCGGTCGTCGGGTCTCTGGCGTATCAACGCCATCCAGCCGGACTCGCGTCTCCACGATATGCCCCGGCCAGATATGTGCGCGCACAGCGATAGTGTCGCCATCGATCACCTCGACCACATCAGCAGCGACTGGCCCGGCGATGCGGTCTGCACCTTGAAGGTGCACTGAGGCGTACATGCTCGCGGTAAGGGCGATAAATCCGATCATATCGCCAGTATAGGAAAATTATCTGAGTCGGAAAAGCGACACTGCCGCCTTCGGTGAGAGCAGCCCCTCAAACACTCAGGGCGCTCTAGTACGCGCGGCGCTCGGTCCAGTGATGGCGGTGATGGGTGCGCACCACGATGATCCGGGACGGAGCTTGCTCGACGCCGCCGGTCAGCGGACCATAAAAGAACCCTGCGTCCAGCCGGATCGGGTCACCGGCTTTCACACGATCAACGGCGTCATCAGGCGCTGTCACGGCGCGCGTCTGACGCCCATAGGCTGAAGACTGATAGGTGTAAGCGCGCTCATGATGTTCCTGAACGACGCGGGTATGAACGCGCGCCTCCTCGGGTCCGCCCAGCAAGGGCGCGGAATCGCTGACGATCAGGGCGAGGGCGAGAAGACAGCTCATTGTCTCAATATAGCACACAGGGCGCAGCGATGAAGCGGCCAGATCGGCGCCTCAGAAATCGTAGGTGATGCCTTTTTTCTCCCAATCGCCAAAGCGGGTGGGTTCAGGGCCCTTGGGTCCGCCAAGTTCTTTGGCGCGTTCGGCCTCCGCCTCCGCCTCGCGGCGACGCTCCTCGGCTTCGGCCAGGGCGCGTTTGGCCGCCTCGCTCAACGGCTTGCGGGGGGCCTCTTCTTCAGGCGTTTCTGCATCGCTCATCTCTTGCAGTCCTTCTTGTCTACGCCCAATTACCTAAGTCGCGGGGGCCGCTCCGCCAAGACAGGTGACGCCATCAATGACCGCTAACACGCTTCGCACTTTCGTTCTGCTCGCCGCGCTGAGCGCCTTGTTCATGGGCGTGGGGTATCTGATCGGCGGGGCGGCCGGCGCAATGATCGCTCTGGTGCTGGCCGGCGCGATGAATGTGTTCGCCTATTGGAATGCGGACAAGATGGTGCTGCGGATGCATGGCGCGCGCGAGATCACGCCTGATGAACGCGATCCGGTCCTGCGCCAGTTCGCGTCTGATACGGTGGGCATGGCCGATCGCGCCGGCCTGCCCTATCCCTGCGTTTATGTGATCGACTCCGATCAACCCAACGCGTTCGCAACAGGGCGAGACCCGCAAAACGCGGCGGTCGCGGCGACGACGGGCTTACTGGCGACGCTGAACCGGCAGGAAGTGATGGGCGTGATGGCCCATGAGCTGGCTCATGTGCGCAATCGCGACACCCTGACCATGACCGTCACTGCGACGCTGGCGGGCGCCATCGGTTTTCTGGCCAATTTCGCGCTGTTTTTCGGCGGCGGTCGTGACCGTGGCGGCTTTATCGGTGCGCTCGCTCTGGCGATCCTGGCGCCCATGGCGGCAGGCCTCGTGCAAATGGCGATTTCGCGAGCGCGTGAATATGACGCAGACAAGGGCGGCGCCGAGATTTGCGGCGATCCGCTCTGGCTGGCCTCGGCGCTTGAGAAGATCGAACGCGGAGCGCGTCAGACCATGAATGTGGCCGCCGAGCGCAACCCGGCCACCGCCCATATGTTCATCATCAACCCCTTGAACGGACAGGGCGCTGACAACCTGTTCTCAACCCACCCGGCCACGGCGAATCGCATTTCGCGGCTGCGCCGGATGGGCGGCGCGGCGCCGCGCTCCACCAGCGGCCCCTGGGGTGATTTCGGCGCCTGGAGCGACGCGGGAACAGACAAACCCTCTTCTGGCGGGAAGTATGGCGGTCCCTGGGGTTGAATCGGACAAGTCCTCAACCAGTGCTTAATAAAATTGGCGCAAGCCTGAATGAAATCATTCAGGGAATCCGTCCATATGGCGAAACGCCTGCCTCAAATCTGTCTGGGCCTGATGGTCGCGCTGATCACGACTGTACCTGTGACTGGCGCCATTATGGACGCCCCGGATCAAGGCCAGGCTGCTGTCTTCCTGGATCCGCGCCTGAGCCGGGCTGAACAGCTGCTGCGCATCGCGGACGCGGGCGCTGAACTGGTTCGATTCGGCGCAGCGCCCGGCGCCCTGATTGTCAATATCACCGATACGTCCAGCCCCGAGGCGCTCCGCGCCGCAGGGGCGTGGATCATTGCAGATCCGATCATTCTTGGCGGATGTTCCGTCAGCGGATCTCAAACTGGGGGACTGACCTAAATGACTCGTCTTGAAGCTCTGCAATCAAAGGCGATGATGGCGCTCGTCGGCATTCAGGTCGCCGCCATTCCGATCTATCTGGGCACAGCGTTATTCATGGATATGGGCAAGGCGTTGTTCGGCGCAATCTTGCTCTCCCTGATCGCTGGCCTCTCCGCCTTCGTCTGGAAAACGACCCCGCGTGAAACGTCCAGCCGCATGGTGGTAGGAGCGGGCATGGTCGGCCTGCCCGCGGCACTCACCTATTTGATGGGCGGAGAAGCGTGGCAGATTGACATGCACATGACCTTCTTTGCTGCGCTGGCGATGGTCACCTTGCTATGCGACTGGCGCGCGCTGGTCGCCGCCGCCGGCGTCACCGCCGTGCACCACCTTGGTCTGAATTTCATCCTGCCGTCCGCGCTTTTCCCCGGCGGCGGCGACGTGCTGCGCGTCATCTTTCACGCGGTCGTAGTGGTGGGTGAAACCGCCGTTCTGATCTGGCTGGCGCACGCCGTGTCGAAAGCGCTCACCGACGCCGACCAGGCCATCACCGAAGCTGAGGCCGCCAATATCCAGGCGCGTCAACTGTTCGAAGCGGACAAGGAACGCCAGGCGCAAAGCGAGCAATCGCGCGAAAATATTTCGCGCGTCGCCAACACGTTTGAGCAGACTGTCGGCCATGTTCTCGATCGCCTGCAGACCGCCTCAGGTGAGTTGAGCGAACTGGCAGGGCAATTGCGCACCGATTCAGGCGCCACGGCGAGCAGCGCCGGTTCCGCGTCAGATCAGGCCCACCAGACCAGCGGGCATGTGGAAGCTGTGGCGTCAGCCGCCCAGGAGCTGGCCGCGTCCATTGCAGAAGTGACGCGCACCCTTGAAACCTCTGATGAGATTTCTGTCCGCGCCGAGTCTGAAGCGGGTCGGGCGGACGGCTCGATGCAGGAGCTGCATACCGCCGCACGCGAAATCGAAGACATCGCCAAGCTGGTGAGCGACATCGCCGAGCAGACCAATCTGTTGGCGCTGAACGCCACCATTGAAGCGGCCCGCGCCGGTGAAGCGGGCAAGGGCTTTGCGGTCGTGGCCAGCGAAGTGAAGGAACTGGCTGACCAGACTGGCAAGGCCACCGAGGACATCCACAAAAAGATCAACGCCATGCGCAGCGCGGCGGAATCGGCCAGCTCTGCGCTCAACCAGATTGGTTCGACCATCGGCGATATCCGCGACGCCTCTTCCAGTGCGCGAGACGCGTTCAGCCAGCAAGCCAGCGCCACTGACGAGATCGCGCGACTGGCGGCGGACGCCGCCCAGTCCACCGGACGGGTCAGCGATGAGGTCACAGCCGTGTCCGGAGCCGCTGAGCGCGCCAACCAGGCGGCGGGTCAGTTTGATGAGGCTGCGGAAGGTTTGCGGTCTGCGGCCCAGCACTTGTCAGAAGAGCTTGGCAAGTTCCGCACGGATCTCGATTCAGCGGCCTGATCCAGACCCGATCGGGACACCCTTATGAATAGATGCAGTGTTGAAAAAATCCCCAAATAAGGGAATTTTTAGTTGCAGTGAGGCGTCCGTCTGTCACTCTCCCTAAATTAAAAGGGAGGGACGTATGGACGCCTACATTTCAATGATCACCCCGTTCGGATGCAATTTCATCATCCGCAATTGGGGCGCCTGCGCCGGCGGCATTATCGCCATCAGTCAGAATAACGCGTTGTTTTCACTGATCAGTGATTTCTATGGTGGCGATGCGCGCACGACTTTTGGCCTGCCGGACTTGCGCGGGCGCGCGCCTGTAAATTTCGGGACCGGCCCCGGCTTGAATCCTGTCAGTCTCGGGCAAAGGGGTGGTCTGGAATATACAAGCATCGGCACTGTTAATCTGCCGCCGCACAATCACGCATTCAACGCTACGGGCGCTACGGGTGGCGCTGTGACCACCTTGCCTGTTTCGGCAGATCCTGCGTTCAGCACCGACCCGAACGGCAACTATCTGGGCATGACGACCTCAAGCACCCGGATTTACGCCACCACACTCTCCACACCCCCTGGTGAGATGGGTCCGATCGATATCCCGCCCCAGTCTGTTTCCGTGTCCGGCACCACGTTCAATACCGGACTCGGAGACGATCTTTATGTGCGGTCCCCGTATCAGGGCGTGAACTTCCAGATTTGCATGTTTGGCATCTACCCCTCGCGCAGCTAGCGCTCACCCGTTCCGTCAGCCTTTCTGACGGGGCTCAATAGCGCCTGACAGCAAGGCGAACTCCTGTGAAGGGAGACTTCCATGAACACATTCATTTCGATGATCTCGGCGTTCGGCTGCGGGTTCATCATCCGCAACTGGGGCTATTGCGGCGGCGGCCTGCTCGCAATCGCACAAAACTCCACACTCTATTCGCTGATCGGCACACAGTTTGGCGGTAATGGCCAAGTCTCTTTCGGGCTCCCGGATCTCAGAGGGCGCGAGCCCGTCAATCACGGCTCGGCGCCGCCGCTGAATCCAGTCTTCATGGGACAAAGGGGCGGGATTGAAGACACCCAACTGACTCAACTGGACATGCCCCCTCACGCCCATAGCTTCCAAGCAACCGGGCAGACGACAGGCGTTTCAACGACGATGCCTGTCTCCAGCGACCCTGCCTTCGGCACGTCGCCTGACAACGCCTATCTGGGCGTTACGTCATCGAGCTCCCGGATCTACGCAACGACCATGTCCGACCCAGCCGGAACAATGGGCCCCATTTCCGTCCCTCCCCAGCAATTTAATGTGAACAACATCACGGGGACGACTGGCGATGGAGATCCGCTCTATGTCCGCTCGCCCTATCAGGGCGTGAACTTCCAGATCTGCATGTACGGCCTCTATCCGTCGCGCAGCTAATCAAGAAAGACCTGATATGACCACGATCGAAAAGCTGACAGCAGACGTTTTCAAACCGCTTGTGGGTGAAACCTTTGACATGGAAGGCCGCAGCCTGACGCTGAAGACCGTCACCGAAGGCAAGGCGCCGACGCCGTCCCTGCCGACGCCGTTCACGCTGGAATTCAGCGGACCGGAAGACTTCCACCCCATGAGCGCTTATGCGCTGAGCCATGATGCGATCGGCTCGCACGATCTGCTGATCCATAGGGTCGGACCGAGCGACGAGCCGCTGTTCGAAATCATCTTCGGTTAAGTCGGTGCATTACGGGGATTGCGCCGGACCATGGCGCAATCCCAACGCCTTGAGCTAAACAGGATTCCCATGTCTGCGCCCCAAACCTCACGACCGGATGTCAATCCGCTCGACATTCACTTGCGCCCCGCTCAGGCCCGGGACGAAGCCTTTTTACGCCAGGTGCATGATGCGGGCCGGGCCTGGGAGTTTGAAATGTTGCGCGGGCAGGTGGACGATCATTTGCTCGCAACCGTCTACAAACAGCAATACGGCGCGCAACATGACGCCTATTTCAACGCCTTCACGCTGGCCAAATACGCTGTGATCGAATGGTGCGGCGCCCCGGTCGGGCGCGTATACGCCGACTTTCGAGATCACGAGATCCGTCTGCTCGACATCAACGTCCTGCCCGCCTATCGCGGTCGCGGGATTGGTGAAATCGTCATTCGCGGGCTCTGCGGCGCCGCTTCCCAACAACGCGTGCCGCTGACCTTGCAAGTCAATCCGCTCAACCCGGCGCGTGCGCTTTACGTCAGGCTGGGCTTCATCTCTCAAGGGCTCGCAGGCGAGGGGTCTCCCGGCGCCGGGGCCTTTATCGAGATGGCCTGGCGCGACCCGCTGACGACGCCTGATCAGGCTGAAGCCAGTCCAGGCTGACGCTTTGCGTCGGGCTGCTCAATCGGGAAACAGGATCGCGCCGACCCGCTCGGCGATCACAGAACTGGATTCGCGGACCACATCCTTGGGCTCTTGCGCGATAATCCGATCGGTCAGCGCCGGCTCCATCACGGGACGAGCGACACCCAATGCGCGCGGCGCAGCCAGAATGATCAGCTCCCCAAAACGCTCCGCCTCAGCCTCAGCGTTTAAATGACGAATAAAGTCGCTGACGAACTCGGTCTCGGCGAGATCATGGGCGTTGGCATGCTCGACGCTGGACGCGCCGACCGCCACGCCCTTTGGCAGCCCGGCTCCGCCGCTGCGCCCGGCGCCGTCCGCGAGACGTCCCGGCGCGTCACTGACCTGATCGCGGTCTGGCGGATTGTCGATCTCAAACTCTGCCCGCAACGCCAACTCTGGCGCCGTGCGAGGGCCGGTGTTTTCAAAGATCATCGCCTTGCCGCCATCGAAAGCGGCCACCCAGAGCGGCTCTTTGTGCAAAGGCATCTGTGTATCCTCCCTGTCAGGATGGGAAGACCAGTGTATCGAAAGCAGGCCTCTCGCCCAGCGGGCGAAAAGTCGCGGGGCCGATCAGCTGGATGAAGCAACCGGCGCAAACGTCTGAAGGCAAGCGTCTGAGAGACGCCAGCCGTCTGGCCCGTCCTGATACCGGCAGGCGATATGATCAAGTCCCGGCCGACCGCGCTCCAGCCCCTCAAGGTCAGGATTCTGCAAGGCCTGGAACCGCGCTTGCGGGAACACATAGCTGATCCGCTCGCCATTGCTTTCAGGCCCGTCCACAACGCAGAGCGGCGGCTGCATCAGCACGGTGCGCACGGCGGCATCGCCCATGCGAACGCCGAAAATCTGCGCTTCCACGCGAGGGTCGAGAGACCGCACCCGATCCGCCCCAGGGCCTTGCGCCATCATTTGCGCCAGACGCGCTTCGTCATGAGCGACCAGGGCGCCGAAGACGGCCCGTTCACTCATCTCCGCCGGGCGACACACCGGTTCGGAGGTGGCGCAGGCGGTCAGGGCGAGGCCGGACGCGGCGCACAGGACAAGCGAACGGATGATCATGGGCGGCTCCGGAGCAGGCGGTGAAACTTCAGCCACTCTGCCCAATGCCGCCTCGCCCGCCAAGCCCTAAACCCTGAGCGCTTAGCTACAACCGCCGCTCATCGCGTCAATCCAGGCCGCGATCAGCACAACGCCTTCGTCATGGCTGAGGGCGCGGCCGAGCTCGGGCATCATCACATCAGACTGCACGCTGGCCAGTCGATAGGAGAGAATGGAGTCCTCTGAGGAGCCCGGCACGATGTCATAGCGCCGGTCGCCCGTGCCGCGTCCCGCCGCGATCGGCAATTTGCAAATGCCCAGATGCGGTCCCACGGGTTCGGACGCCTCCAGATACAGACCGGACGTATCGCCCGGTCCGGTCAGGGAATGGCAATGGGCGCAATTGATGTCGAGATAGGCGCGGGCTGCGTCATCCAGCGCGACGCCCGCCAGCGGCAATTCGCCGTTCCACGACGCGTTGCGCGGCGCGTCTTCTGACGCCGGCGCATCCGCCAGCAAGCCCAGCTCGGACCAATGGTCGATCTGGTTCGCCACACCGTCAAAATACTCAAAATCGGTGTTCATATGCCGCGCTCGAGGTCCGATGGGACGCGCGCCGACGCCGTCAGTGGTATCGGTCTCATGGCACCCTGCGCACTGGTTCACATTCGGCACCAGATAGCCCAACGCCTGCTCGCCCGCCTCAGACACCAGGGTCAGGTCGACAAACGCCCCGGCGCGCGACAGGCGCGCCTCGGTCTGCTCGTCATTCCAGACATAGGGCAAAGTCTCCCAGCCCGTCTCCCGATGCACCAGCACCCGGGTCTCGATCAGCCGCACGGCGTCCAGATCCAGCTGGCGATCCGTATAATGCGCCATGCCCGATTCCGCCTTGAGAACACGGTCAAATCCGCCTGCCGCACGCGGATAGTAGAAGGTCTTGGTGATGACTGTGCCCACGGGGAAGTCAAACGCGACGTCCGGATCATATCCGGCCGGGCCCGCGCTGGCGGGAATCCACACCGTGCGCAATTTCTGGGCGTAATCAGTAAAGAGTCCCGTGGCGAGCGTATACGGCGTCACCTGGTCGCCCAGCACCAGCACACCGCCGCCCACGGCGAGTTGACCCCAGTCGGACAGCGTTTCAGGGCGTCCCTCGGCGATAAAGCTTGGTTGAGGCGGCGCGGGCGGCGCCTCCTGCGCGCAAGCGGCCAGCAGGACGCTCACGCACAGGCTCATGACGATGCGTCTGATCACAGATCAAGCTCCACTGCGGGGCGCGGATCATGGCTGCAGTCAAACAAGGCGGCGTCCGCCATCTGCGGGCTGGAGAAACCGTTCGGCGCGTCCGCATTGAGCACCTCTGCGTCTCTCACGCACAGGCGCAGATCGTCCGGCAGCGAGCCGTCCACCATCTTGTCCTGATCCACATAGCCGTCCCACAGCACGCCGGGCATGCGACCGGTCGGGCCAAACAAGGCGATGCGCAGGGCCTGCAGCTCCAGGCCGTCAGGATTGCCGCCGCCGCCTTCATACGAATTGGAATGGATGTGGATGGTCTCTGGGTAGGGGTCAAAGCCTTCGGTGACGCCCAGATCTTCATAGCCAGAGGTATAAAGCGAAGAGATGATCACATGGGCGGTGCGATTGTCGCGCAGCCGATTGTTGAAAATCTCCACATCATCGTTGGAGTTGATCAAGATTCCCGAACCGGCCGGAACGCTGGCCACCGGCGTGCCGGCATGGCCGAAATTGGCGGTGTTGTTCTCATAAACGTCATTGTCAAACACCCGCGTGCCGGCGCCCGGACGCGGCAGGTTGGGCATGTTGAAGATCAGGATGCCGCCGGTGTTGTTCGTCGCCACATTGCCGTAGACATCGGCATTGTTGCAGTTCTCGATCTCGATGCCGGCGACATTGTATTCGGCGCGCGAATTGCGAACGATGACGTTTTCAGACTGGCCCACATAGATGCCCGCATCCGACGCTCCGATCGCCACCGCGCCATCGATCAGCACATTGGTCGACTGGACGGGATACAGGCCATACGCGCCATTGTCCGCAGACGGACCATTGGTCCATTCCACGCGCACACTGCGGATCACCACATCTGAGGAGTCAGAAATCTTCACGGAATCCCCGACCGTGTCCTCAAAGGCGAGATTTTCCAGCGTGAACCCGTCCACGCCAGACACCAGTAGGCCTTCAGCCCCCTGGCGCTGCTCGGCGAAGGACAGCACCGTCTCGTCCATGCCCGCGCCGCGCAAAGTCACATTGTCCACGGTCAGCGACAGACCGCGCTCGATGATGAATTCGCCCGCCGGAATGTCGATGACGTCGCCAGGCTGGGCGTCCAGAAGCGCGTTCATCAAGACGCTCTGATACTCGCGATCAAAGCCTGTGACATCGCGGCTTTCCTCCGGGCCGCCACACGCCGCAAGGGTGAGAACGCTCGTCGCGATCAGGACTGCTTTGAAATGTTTCATGGTCTCATCCTTTAAAAGGTCTAGTAGCGGATCCGCAGATCCACGCCCCACATGCGCGGCGGAGTGATCTGGGCGTGCGTCGTGCCGAAGGTGTCCGCGGTCAGACTGCCCACGCCGTCGAGATATTGCTCATCAAAGACATTGTTGACGTAGGCGCCAAGCTGGAACCGATCAGCGCTGTCACGCCAATAGGCCCGCAGATCGAGCCGGTGTTGGGCTTCGCCATTCTGAATGCCGGCGATCACCGCGCAGCCAAGCTGCTGGCGCGCTTCCTCATTGCAGCGGTTCTCGCTGGTGTAGGCGTAAGCGCCCAGGACTTCGAACTCTGAGCCGTTCGGCAGCGCCCAGGTTTGGCTGGCCCCTGTCGAGAGTGACCATTCCGGCGTGCCGGTCGGCTGTCCGGACAGATCAAGGCCC
The DNA here is from genome assembly GCF_002354675.1 of Oceanicaulis sp. UBA2681. Taxonomy (NCBI): domain Bacteria; kingdom Pseudomonadati; phylum Pseudomonadota; class Alphaproteobacteria; order Maricaulales; family Maricaulaceae; genus Oceanicaulis; species Oceanicaulis sp. UBA2681. The sequence continues at coordinate 125,427 of NZ_DEMB01000012.1, forward strand.
GATCGGGTGATCCGCTCGTCAAAGGTGACGTCGATATATTGCAGGTTCAGATAGGCCTCAAAGCCCGCAAGCGGCGCCCAGTCGATCTGGAAGTCCACGCCAGTTCCGGTCTCATCGCTGGTCTCCACCACATATTGCGGCACGCCGGATCCGCCCACATTGGCGACCAGCCGTACAGCCTGTTTGTCCTTGTACAGATAATGGAAGATCGAGGCGGCGATACGCATGGAGCGATCCGGCGCCGTCCATTTCAGACCCGCTTCGAAATTGTCTACATCTTCATTTTCAAAGCGCGAGCCGACCTCGACGCTGTTATAGCCGCCCGCCTTGTAGCCCTGAGTGTAGGAGGCAAAGAGCAGCAGATTGTCCATGGCGTTGAAGTTCGCCACCAGACGCGGGCTGATATCATCCCAGCTGTCAGACCGTTCGCACAGAACCCCTTCAGCCACGGTCACGCCGTTGTCACAGGCAAGGCCCGCCACGCCGGACAGATCAAACACGATGTCAAACCCGAAATCGGCCGGGCTGACGCCCGCCAGTCCGAGCACGCCCAAAGCGTCCAGCTCGGCCAGCGCCTGATCCAGATCCGGCGCCATTCGCGGCCCGTTGAGCCAGGAGAAGGTCTTTTCATCGCGCGTATAGCGCGCACCGCCAATCAGCGAGAACCGGTCTGTCAGACGCCATTCCACATCGGCGAAGGCGGCGAAGGCCGAGAAATCACCGCGATTGTACATGGACTCGGTCCATTCATGGCCCAGCAGACGCTGCTGCAGACCAAACGGGATCAACAAACCGTTTTCCAGATCACTGAACGGCGTGCCGGCCCCCAGATTGAACAAGGCGGTTTCAATCGAATTGGTGAAGGCGCCGGTTTCACTGACCTGGGTGGCGTTCTCATCATAATAGCTGACGCCTGCGACCCAGTCGAAACGGTCATTCGCGCCGGACAGGCGGAACTCCTGATACCAGCTCTGGTTCTGCTCGATATTGTTGGTGTCGAAATAAAGCTCGATCCGGTTGGTGCCGTCCTCGTCCTGACGGTTTGAAGTTTCAAAATACCGGAAAGCGGAGATCGATTGCAGGGTGAAGGCCCCGAAATCATGGGTCACATGCAAGGAGGCTTCATCCAGATCGCGCTGTTCGATATTGCCCCGCACATCATTGGTGATGGGGGTGTCGAACGGGTTGAGAAGCGCGGTGACATCCACCGGCACCGGCGGACGTCCGGGCGCCGCTGGCAAGGGCGTGATGCCGATGGCGGCGCGGCCGTCTTCATCGAGCTTTTCACGGGTATAGCGGAACACCACATCGGTCATCTCGCCCGGCGTCCAGCCGACCGCCGCGCGCACCGCCCAATTGTCCTGACGGTCATAGTCTTCGCCGGTCACGGCATCGGTCAGAAGACCGTCGCGCTTGTTGACCACCATGTTCATGCGCAGGGCGAAATCCTCGGCGAAGGGGATGTTCACCAGCCCTTCAAAGCGCCGCAGATTGTTCTCGCCGATCCGCAAGGCCAGCTCGGCCTCCACGTCCTCCGAAGGCGCATTTGAGGTGATCGAGATGGCGCCGGCCGCCGAGTTGCGGCCAAACAAGGTCCCCTGCGGTCCCTTGATCACCTCGACCCGGCTGACATCATTGAACGCCAACAGGGACGCGCCGGAGCGCGCCGCATAAATGCCGTCCACATAGACGCCGACTGCCGGATCCGTGCCGACGCCGAAATCAGATGTGGAGACGCCGCGAATGGCGAAGCGCGGCTGGGTCGGACTGCCGCCGCCCACATTCAGCCCGGGAACGAACTGATCCAGATCGCTGAGATTGGTTGCGGCGATAGCGTCGATATTTTCCGCCGTCACCACCTCGATGGCCAGCGGAACGTCCTGAATGTCCTGGGTGCGTCGCTGGGCCGTGACGGTGATCGTGTCCACGCCTGTATTGGACACACCCTCCTGAGCCAGAGCCGGCGCCAGAGGCGTCGACAAAGCGAGCACACCGGCGGATACGCTGAAAAAGAGCGCATGTTTCATGTGTATTCCTCCCCCTTGAAACCAACGGGGCTTCGCCCTCTGTCCGGTTTCGGAAACAGAATACTATTCTCATTTTGCAAAACGGATCAAGCCACACTAGTTACTGGCGTTGGACAGCAAGGATCATCTCGTGCCCGGAACACCCGCCAATGACGCAGCGCCGCGACAAACCCGGTTGCGCGACAAACCCCAGCAGCGCCGTGCGCGCCAACGGCTTGACGCCATACTGACCGCCGCGGAAGCGCTGGTGGAAGAGATGGAGGCGGAGGCGATCACCACAAATCTGATCGCCGATCGCGCCGGCGTACCCGTCAGCTCGGTGTATCGCTATTTCAAGAATGTCTCGGCGGTCTTCGCCTATCTGTTTGAAGACCTGAACGAGGAAATCATCGCCGTCATCGAGGACGCCCTCGCCAAGTCACAACCGGGATGGGATGACTGGCGCGAGGTGACCGGGTCGATCATCACACGGCTGCATGGCTTCCTGGTGGACAATCCCAGTTATTGGAAACTCTTGCTGGTGATGCAATCCAGCCAGCAATTGCGCGACGCCAAGGCCGCCATGATCGACCAGGTCGCCGGCATGCTGAGTGATCGCTGGGCGCAGGGAATGGACGGATTTTCCGGCGGAGATCCCAAACTCGTCGGCCGGTTCACCGTCGAGATCTTCATGTCCATCGAGACGCGGTGCGCCCAGATGCGCGATCCATCAGGCGTCGATGAAATGTTCGTCGAGCTGGTGAAGGCGCTCGAGGCGTATCTGTCGCTCTACCTCAACAAGGTTCCGCCGGGGCCTGACGGGCGCCCGGCGGACTAGCCTCGCCTAGCCGGACGCCAGCACGAGCAGCACATAAAACACAAACGGCAGGGCCAGGAGCGCAGGGATCACCAGCACGGTGAAACCGAACACCGCCACCAGAACCCCCAACAAAAGCGCCAGGTTCAGCATAAGAAGCGGCACGCCGCGATGGGGATCGCGCCCCGCTTCGCGCAATAAACCACCCAGAACCGGAACATGAAGCAACAGACGGGCAAAGCCCGACACAGCTGCATCAAGCCACTCGGCAGGCCGGACATGCAGCACCGCTGAGCGCGTGGGACGGCGCGCCGCAACCATCACGCCCGCCATCACAAGACCGCCCAGACCCACGGCCAGCGCCGTGATCCAGCCTTCACCCGCCTGCCGGAGAAAGGCGACCGCCAGCACAGACAGCACCACCGTAAGCGGCGCCATGGCCCGCTGCACCCAGCGCGCCGGGCCCCAGACCGGCAGGACCTCCCCTGCGCGTCCGCCCATGGAGTTGGCCACAAAGCCCAAACCGGCAATGTAGTGAAACAGCACCAACGGCACGGACACCGCCACCAGAGACACGGTCAGCGGCGCATCGGTGATGCCGGGTTTGTCGCCGGGAAAGGCCATGAAAAGACCGGCCCAGAGCACGAAGGGCAGCAGCATGAAGCCGCCAGCCCAATAGGGGAGATATCGCATGAGGTCGTCCGTTCTTATGGTTTTGATGCGCTGTATCTAGACGCAGGACGACCGCGGCGGGATGCGACCCCGGCGCGCTTACAAAAAGTGGGGTTATGGGGCAATGAACCCGCCCCATAACCCCACAAACCATAACCTCCAGATGAGGCGTCGCGACCGCGTTCTAGGACTGACCGGTCGAAATCTTGTGACCTTCGATCAGATCGTCGACCACGCCCGGATCAGCCAGGGTCGAGGTGTCTCCCAGCTTGTCGTACTCGCCCTCGGCGATCTTGCGCAGAATCCGGCGCATGATCTTGCCCGACCGGGTCTTGGGCAGGCCGGGCGAGAACTGGATCACATCGGGCGTGGCCACCGGCCCGATCTCCTGACGCACATGGGCCTTGAGCGTTTTCTCGGTCTCACTCGTCGGCTCCAGCCCCGCCACCAGCGTGACATAGCAATAAATGCCCTGGCCTTTGACGTCGTGGGGATAGCCGACCACCGCCGCTTCGGCGACCAGGTCATGGGCCACCAGCGCGCTTTCGATCTCGGCGGTGCCCAGGCGATGACCCGACACGTTCAGAACATCATCCACCCGGCCGGTGATCCACCAGTATCCATCCGCGTCCCGGCGCGCGCCGTCGCCGGTGAAATACATGTTCTCATAGGTGGAGAAATAGGTCTCGACGAAGCGCTGATGGTCGCCATAGACCGTACGCATCTGGCCCGGCCAGCTGCCCAGCAGCACCAGATTGCCTTCCTGTGCGCCCTCGTCAGGCAGAAGATTGCCTTCCGTGTCCACCAAAGCCGGCTGCACGCCGAACATGGGGAAACTTGCAGAGCCCGGCTTGAGCGCATGCGCGCCCGGCAGCGGCGTGATCAGATGCCCGCCGGTCTCGGTCTGCCACCAGGTGTCGACGATCGGGCAGCGCTTGTCGCCCACCACCTCATAGTACCAGCGCCAGGCCTCTGGGTTGATCGGCTCGCCGACCGAACCGAGCAGCCGCAAGGTTGAGCGGTCATGCTTCTTCACCGGCTCGTCGCCTTCGCGCATCAGGGCGCGAATGGCTGTGGGCGCGGTGTAGATGGTGGTGACCTTGTGCTTGGCCACGATCCGCCAGCACCGATCAGGCCCCGGCCAGGTGGGCACGCCCTCATACATCAAGGATGTCGCGCCATTGGCGAGCGGGCCGTACACGATATAGGTGTGCCCAGTCACCCACCCCACATCGGCGGTGCACCAGAACACGTCGTCCTCGCGATGATCAAACGTGTATTCATGGGTCATCGAGGCCCAGACGAGATAGCCGCCCGTGGTGTGCAGCACGCCCTTGGGTTTGCCGGTGGAGCCCGAGGTGTAGAGGATGAAAAGCGGGTCTTCCGCCTTCATGGGTTCAGGCTCGCACTTGGCGTCCACTTCCAGCGCCAGATCATGGTGCCAGAAATCGCGGCCTTCGACCCACGGCACCTGGGCGCCGGTATGGCGTATGCACAAAACCGCCTTCACGCCCGGCGCCTGCTCGAGCGCCTTGTCCACATTGGCTTTCAGCGGCACGCCCTTGTTTCCGCGCACGCCTTGATCGGCGGTGACGACGAACTCTGACTGGCAGTCATTGATCCGGCCCGCCAGCGCATCGGGGCTGAACCCGCCAAACACCACCGAGTGCACCGCGCCAATGCGCGTACAGGCCAGCATGGCGTAGGCGGCCTCGGGGATCATCGGCATGTACAGCGTGACCCGGTCGCCTTTCTTGACGCCGATCTTTTTCAGCTCGTTGGCGAATCGGCACACATGGTTGTGCAGCTGGGCGTAGGTGATCGAATGATGAAAGGCCGGATTATCACCTTCCCAGATCAGCGCGACCTTGTTGGCGCGTTTGGGCAGATGCCGGTCAATACAATTATAGCTGACATTCAGGACCCCGTCCTCAAACCAGCGGATATGCAGGCTGTCCTTGGCGAAGGAGACGTCCGAGATTTTCGTGGGCTCCGTGTACCAGTCCAGTCGCTTGGCTTCGTCCGCCCAGAACGCGTCAGGGTCGTTGATCGAGCGCGCGTACATGTCGGCATAACGCTCAGCATTGATCTTGGCGTCCGCAAAGCTTTGCGGCACTCCAATGACGGTCTCGGACATGGTCTGCTCCTCCCTCGGGCTTATTATTTTGCCTAGATGTGCGCCACGCGCCGCGTCCTCGCAAGACAGACGAACGTGTTACGCGCGCTTGTGAACGGACGGCGTCTGGTATCCAGTCCTGTGATCGTCGTCTTGTCCGGAGCCTGCTTCATGTTGTTGCACACCGCCGCCTGGCCTGAAATCGAAGCCTATCTGAAAACCAGCACCGGCATCATCATTCCTATCGGCTCCACAGAACAGCATGGTCCGAACGGGCTGATCGGCACGGATGCGATTTGCCCGGAGGTGATTGCGCGCGAAGCCGGCGACGAGGCTGGCGTCCTGGTGGGCCCCACCTTCAATGTGGGCGTCGCCCAGCATCATCTGGGCTTTCCAGGCTCGATGACCTTGCGGCCGACCACCATGATCGCCGCGCTCAACGACTGGATCGACTCTCTCGCCCGGCACGGCTTTGAGAAGATTTATTTCCTCAACGGGCATGGCGGCAATATCGCCACCATCGGCGCGGCGTTCGCGGAAAGCTATTCCAACTGGTCGTTTGACGGTGAAGCCTGCCCGTATGAGCTGATGCAACGCAATTGGTGGGATCTGCCCGGAGTCATGGATGTGTGCCGCTCGCTGTTTCCAGTGGGCGAGGGCAGTCACGCCACCGCGTCTGAAGTGTCGGTGACGTATTACGCCTATCCCGAACACGTCAAAGACGTGGTGATGAGCCCGAAGATCGCCCCTAACGGGCGCTTCACCGATGCGGATAATTACCGCAAGACCTTCCCCGACGGCCGGATCGGCTCAGACCCCGCCCAGGCGACGCCTGAGAAGGGCGCGACCATCGTTCAGGCGGCGCGCAAGGCGGTGATCCAGGATGTGACGGCGTTCTTCAGCCGCTAACCGCAGCTGGCGCGTTCACGCCGCCACCACCTGACCATCCACCACTGTCACCGCAACCGGCTTCAGGACGGACTTACCCGCAGGCCCGCCAACGCAGGCGCCTGTGGTCACGTCAAAGCTCGCGCCATGAAACGGGCAGACGAGATACCGGCCTTCGCTGACCAAAGTCTTGCCCGAAGGCAACGAGAACGGACGGCCCGCATGCGGGCAGACATTGAGATACGCCGTGACCGTTTCACCCGTGCGCAGGATGACGATCGGCGTCGGTTCGAAATCCGCCGGCAGACCGCCCGGATCGGGAATCTCGCTCAGCGTTTTGAGCACCGTGCCCGGTTCCGGGAGAACTGTTTCGGTCTCGTCAGACATTAAAGACCCTCCGGCGCCTTCACGGTCCATTTGAACGGAATCCAGAACACGTCTGAAAACAGATCCGCCTTGGCGTAGGGGTCCGTGGCCAGAATATCGCGCAGCGCCGCTTCATCCTCAGCCTCGACGATCAGAAGCGAGCCGACCGGGTCCCCCTCCGCGCTCAACAAGGGCCCCGCCATCTTGACGGGCGCGTCCTCCGCAGACGCCCAAAGCAAATGCTCGGAGCGGTGTTTCAAGCGCATATCCAGCGCGCCCAGACGGTCGGTGCAAGTGACGGCAAACAGCATAAGTCTTTCCCTGATCAGTCAGTTTCAGGCCCGAACGGGCGATTGAGCAGCGCCTGTATCGCGTCATCGACGCTGATGCGGCCCGCCAGCACCGCGTCCACCGCGGCGCAAATGGGCATGTCGACACCTTGGGTCTTCGCCAGCGCCACCACGGCGGGCGCCGTCGTGACGCCTTCGGTGACCGCCTTGCGCGCGCCCAGAACGCTTTCGAGCGTCTGGCCCTGCCCGAGCGCCAGTCCACAAGACATGTTGCGCGATTGCGGCGAAGAACAGGTGAGCACCAGATCGCCCAGACCGCACAAGCCGGTCAGGGTTTCGCGTTTCGCGCCCAGCGCCAGCCCCAGGCGGGTCATCTCGGCGAAGCCGCGGGCGATCAGCGCCGCATGGGCGGATTTGCCCAAGGCCCGGCCTTCCACGATGCCGGCGGCGATGGCGAGCACGTTCTTGACCGAACCCCCGACTTCCGCGCCCACAAGGTCGCCCGACCAATAGGGGCGGAAGGTTTGCGACCCCACAGCCTCCATCAGCGCTTCACCCGTGTCGCGATCCTCGCACGCCAAAGTCACCGCCGTCGGCAGGCCTTTCGCCACATCAATCGCAAAGCTGGGACCAGACAACACGGCGGGAATTGCGTGCGGGACGGTCTCTCGCAAGACATCCGTCATCAAAGCCAGGCTCTCGCGCTCAAATCCCTTGGCGCACAGCAAAACCGGCGCGCCTTGAGCAATGTGCGGGGCGAACCGCTTCAGGATGCCGCGCGCGTGCTGGGCCGGCGCCACCATCAAAAAGGCGTCGCAATCAGACAGGTCCGCCGGATCGGAACTGGCGGTGATGGCGGGATTGAGCGGCGCGCCGGGCAGGAAGACCGTGTTTTCATGAACGGTGTTGATCGCCTCGACCACCTCCGGCTCATACGCCCAGATTTTCACAGAGCGGCCCGCCTGAGCCGCGGACTGGGCGAGCGCGGTGCCCCAGGCGCCCGCGCCGATCACGCCGATGGTTTGATAACTCGCCATGTCCGTCCCCTTCATTCGCGCGCTTACGCTTTTGGCCCTTTTCGGCCCGACCCGCTGGCGGGATCGTGTGCGGCGGCGTCCTGATCCAGCGGCCAGCGTGGCCGCGCAGGCGCGTCGAGCCCGTCTGTCAGACCTAACGCCAGTCGCTCCGCACCCGCCAGCGCGATCATCGCCGCGTTATCGGTGCAGTATTTCAGCGGCGGCGCAATCAGCTCGAACCCATGGCGCTGCGCCTCGGCCTCAAGCGCCTCACGCACAGCGGTGTTGGACGCCACTCCGCCCGCCGCAACCAGCGGCAATGGGTTATCCAGAGACTCAAAGCGGGACTTAAAAATGCCCATCGCCCGACCCGCCCGCTGCGCCAGATGACGCGCGATCGCGGCCTGCATGGATGCGGCGAGGTCGGCGCGATCGTGATCATCAGGCGCCGCAAGGCTGTCCCAATGACGCCGCGCCGCAGTCTTCAGGCCCGCGAACGAAAAATTGCACGTTGCGTCGCGCGCCAGCATCAGCGGCAGGGGAAAACGGTCCGGCGCTTCGGCGTCTTGCGCAAAACGCTCAACCGCCGGGCCGCCTGGAAAACCCAGCCCCATGACCTTGGCGGTCTTGTCGAACGCTTCGCCCGCCGCATCGTCAAGCGTGGAGCCGAGCCGCGTCATCCGGCCCACGCCTTCCACGATCACCAGTTGGGTATGCCCGCCCGAGACCAGAAGCAGCAGATAGGGAAAGGCCAGAGCGTGCGTCAGGCGCGGCGAGAGGGCGTGACCTTCCAGATGGTTCACCGCCAGCAAGGGCAGGTCAGCGCCCAGCGCGATGCCCTTGGCGGTCATTAGCGCCGCCATCACCCCGCCGATCAGGCCCGGTCCGGCGGTCGCCGCGACGCCATCGAGATCAAACGGGCTCAGCCCCGCCTCTTTCAGCACGCCTGCAGCCAGACCGTCCATACGCTCGGCATGAGCGCGAGCGGCGATCTCGGGCACCACGCCGCCAAATGGGGCGTGAGCGCTGTTTTGTCCCACCACCGCTTCGGCCAGAACTTCGATGCGGCCATCGCCATGACGGCGCAGCACGGCGGCTGCGGTGTCATCGCAGCTCGATTCCAGACCGAGCACGGTTAAAGCGCCCTGCGGCGCCGCGCCCGGTTGCGGGTGGACTTGATCATGGGATAACGCCATGACCTTGCAGTACCCTCGCTGGCGTTTCGGCGCAATCATCAGCCTCTGCTGGCGAGACCTTGAAGCGCGTGAAGGAGTGCGTCTGTCGTGAACCTGTTCAATATGCCGATTGCGACCCGCACCTCGCCCCTGGCTCTGGCGCAAACCCGCGATGTTCAGGCCCGGCTCGCCCGCGCCCATGGCGAAAAAGAGCCCGAAGAGAGCTTCCCGATTCTGGGGCTGACCACCACGGGCGACAAGATTACCGACCGCGCATTGCTGCTGGCGGGCGGCAAAGGCCTGTTCACCAAGGAGCTTGAGCGCGCCTTGCTGGATCGCAAGGCCCGCTTCGCCGTGCATTCCATGAAAGACGTGCCGACCACCCTGCCCGAAGGCCTCGAGATCGCTTGCGTGCTGGAGCGTGAAGACCCCCGCGACGTGCTTTTGACGCGCGACGGGATCAGCCGGATCGAAGACCTGCCTGAAGGCGCGACGCTGGGCACCGCCTCGATCCGGCGGCAATCCCAAGCCCTGGCCCTGCGCCCGGACCTGAACATCGTGCTGCTTCGCGGCAATGTGGACACCCGGCTTGAAAAGCTGCGCTCGGGCGAGATGGACGCCACTTTCCTGGCGCGCGCCGGTTTGCGGCGCCTGGGCCGCGAACAGGGCGAGCTGCCGCCGCTGGAGCTGTCAGCCGTCATCCCGGCCCCGGCGCAAGGCGCGGTCGGAATCGAGATCTGTTCAGACGACGACGAGGCGCGGCGCGCGCTGGAGCCGCTCAATCATCTGACCACCCAGATCTGCATCGCGGCTGAACGCGGTTTCCTGCAGGCGCTGGACGGGTCATGCCGCACCCCCATCGCCGCCCATGCCACGCTCGACGACCTGGAAATCCATTTGCGTGGCGAAGCGCTAACCCCGGACGGCTCCAAACGCTGGGCGAATGAAACCCGCACGCAATTGCCCGAGCTTGATCCCGGCGCCGCACGCCTTTTGGGCTATGAGCTGGGTCTTGAGGTGAAACGCGCGGGCGGGGATGCGCTGGCGCGGATCGTCGCCGAGACGGGCTGATTTGTGAGCGCCGTGTCCAAACCCTGCGTGCTGGTCACACGGGCCGAGCCCGGCGCGGCGCGCACCTGCGCGGCGCTGAGCGAACGCGGCTTTCAGACGATCAACGCCGCCACCGCCCATCTGACGGCGCACCCTGTCACGCTGAACCTTGAAAGCGTCGGCCTGATTGCGGTCACCAGCCCGTTTGGCGCAACCTGTCTGGCGAACGCCACATCTGATCGCAGCACGCCCGTCATCGCTGTCGGCGACATAACGGCGGCGCGTCTGTCAGACGCTGGCTTTAAGCACGTCACAAGCGCCCGCGGCGACGCCCGCGACCTGCTGGCGATGATCCGCAAGCATCCGCCGCAAGGCGGGGTGCTTCATGTGCGCGGGTTCGATCAGACCGGCGATCTGAGCACTGAGCTTAACGCGCACGGCCTGAGCGCCCGCTCTGAAATCCTCTACGCCGCCGAGCCTGTAGCCGCGCTGCCTGACACGGTCTGGAACGCTCTTGAAACCGGGGCGTGCGTGCTGATCCACTCCGCAAAAGGCGCGGAACGGTTCTGGGCGCTGGCGCAGACAGCGGGTCAAACTGAAACGCTGCGCGCTGCGCCTGTCATCGCGATCTCAGAGGCCGCGGCTGAACCTTTACGCCGTCACGGCGTTTTAAGGCTGAGCATCGCCGCGCGCCCCGATGAAAGCGCGCTGTTTGACGCGCTGGAAAAGCAGTGCGGCGAAACGCGCTGATGGTGGCGTCGCGACACGACGCAGCCTAGACTTGTCGACACGAAACAACTGGCCCCGCGCCCCCGAGGACATCATGAGCGCCGACACTCCCCGCCCAGACGCTGCAGAACCGGTCGACGCCGAGTTCGAGCCCGCGCCGGATAGCGGCGGCTCACGCGGAAAATCCAAGACCAAAAAGCCAAAAGCCGCCAAGTCGGGCGGCGGCAAAACGCCTGTCCTCGCGTTTATCGGCCTGACCGTGCTGGCTGCGGGCATAGGGGGCGGCGCAGGCTGGGTTCTGGGCCGGTATCTGCCAGCGTCCGGTGAAGGCGCCACTGACCCTGCCCTGATAAGCCGGATCGAAACGCTGGAAGCTCAGACCGCTTCAGCGGACCAACTCGCTGCGTTTCAGAACCGACTGGAAACCGTCGAGGAAGAGACCGCCGGCGCACCTTTGCGCACCGAGGCTTTCGAGCAGCTGATCCGGGATGTCGCGGCCCTGCGCACCGATCTTGAAGCGCTCGAGCCCGGCGCCGAGGGCGGCGCGGGTCTCAGCGATCAGATCAATACGCGTCTGCAGGCCCTTGAACGCCAGCTCAACACCACCGCTGACGACGCGCAGACGGCGCTCGCCGCCGCCCAGACCGCGCAATCGGCCCTGCAACAAGCGCTCGCTCAACCTGATGACCGGGCGGCGCCCCAGACAACCGGTGTTTCCTCGGACGCCTTGTCCGCGCTCCGTCTTGATCTTGCAGCCCTTCAAAGCGCTGTGCGCGACCTGCAAGCCGGAGCGGGCGATACGCAGGCTTTGGCGGCGCGGATGGATGCGCTGGAAAGCCTGATTGAAGGGCTTGAAACGCAAACCGGCCAGACGCAGACCGCCTCGGTCTCTCTGGCGCGACAGGCGCTGGCCTTTTCAGACCTTGCCGAAGCGGCGGCCCAGGCCCAGCCCTTCGCCATGGAATACGCCATGCTGAGCCAGATCTGGCCCAATCGCGCCCATCTGATCGCGCTGACCGAGCCTGCGCGCACGGGCGCGCCCACTCTGGACGATCTCACCGACAGCTTCCCGGCCCAGGCGGTGCGCGAAGCCCTGGGTCAGACCCAGCGCTTTTGGGGCGTGATCGAAGTGCGCCGCGCCGGTGATGATCACGGCGCCGCAGACCGGATTGTCGGCCTGCTGCAGCAAGGCGCGCTGAGCCAGGCGATCCGGGAGACCGAAGCGCTGGACGCCGAGGCGGCGCAAGTCCCGCTGGAGAGCTGGCTGACCGAGGCGCGCAAACGCGAAGCCTTGAACGCTGTGCTGGATGACATGCGCGCCGCCCTGAACCGACAGGCCGAGCAAGACGGAGCGCGATAAGCCATGATCCGCCTGATCCTAACCGTCATCCTGTGCGTGCTGACCGCCATGCTGGCGGTCTTCCTGACGCACAATCCGGGCGTGGTGACCATCGACTTCCTGGGCATGAACGCCCAGGCGCCCTTCGCGCTCGCTCTGGGCGCGCTGCTGGTCGCCACCTTCTTGCTGGTCGTCGCCTGGTGGGTCATCGCCAAACTTTGGGCTGCGCCCGACGCCTGGAAACGCTTCTCCCTGCGCCGACGCCGCGATCAGGGCTTTGACGCGCTGGAGCGCGCTCTGATCGCCTCCGCCGCCGGTCAGGGCGATCTGGCCGTCCGGCAAGCCTCTCGCGCCGAAGCGCTGCTGGACCGTCCCGCCCTGTCACGCCTGTTGGCGGCCCGCGCCGCAGAAGCCGCTGGCGATCTGGAAAGCGCGCAAATTCATTACGAAGCCATGCTCAGCGACGCCAAAACCCGGCTGGTCGCCCAGCGCGGGCTGGTGGGCATCGCCCAGAATCGGTCTGATTCTCAAGCCCTGCTCACACACGCTGCGGACGCGTTCGATCAGGCCGGGCAGGCCCGCTGGGCGTTTGACGCCTTGTTTGAAGCCCAGGTGAACGCCGCCCAATGGGCGAAGGCGGAAACTACGCTGAGCGAAGGCGAACGCCGCGGCCATGTTGATCGCACTGAAGCCGCCCGGATGCGCGCGGTGCTTTTGACCGCCGAAGCGCGCCGGATCGAAGCCACGGACCCTGAGCTGGCCGCAAAACTCGCGGATCGCGCCGCGACGGCTTCGCCGGGCTTTGCGCCCGCCGCCGAGCTGGCAGGCCGATTGCTCGCCGAACAACGACGCCACCGCCGGGCCGCAGATCTTCTGGAAACCGCCTGGGAGCATGCGCCGCACCCTGCGCTGGCGCGGGCCTTCTCCAATCTCAGACGCTCTGACACCAAGGCCAAACGCGCTGAACGCCTGCGTGAGCTGGCGGCACGCAATCCTGATCATCGCGAGAGCCGGTTGTTGCTGCTGGAGACCGCGCTCGATCAGGGCAATCGCGAAGCCGCGCACGCCGCTCTGACACCCGTGCTAGAAACTGGGCCGGTTTCAGCGCGCGCCTGCGCCCTCGCCGCCCGTCTCGCCAAACTCGAAGGTCAGGATGCAGAGGCCCAGCGCTGGATGGCGCGCGCCTCGCACGCCCCCGCTGAAGCGGACTGGTCTGACATAAACGAAGCTGGAGAAGCGTTTCTCTATACCGACGCTGACTGGAAACGGATGGTGGATAGCTGGGGCCGGCACGCATTGCTGATCCATCCGCGTCATGAACGCTATGAGATCGCCGCTGCGGCCGCGCCTGAAGCCATGCTGATCGAAGCACGCCCCACTGCAAACGATGCAAGCAAGCGCAGTGCGGGCGAGGACAAATCCGGTCCGAGCTTCTATGTACCCGGTCCCGCGCCGGACGATCCCGGCGCATCCGATGGCGACATCTAGGGTTTCTCAACGCTCATGACCGCATCTGCTTCAGCTCGCCCGCGCCTGATCATCGGCGTGACCGGAGGCTCAGCCTCAGGCAAGACCGAAATCGCGCGCTCCGCCGCCCGTGCTGCAAACCCGCTGAGCGCTCTGGTCCTGTCAGAAGATGATTATTACGCCGATCACGGCTCGAAGCCCGATTTTGACCCCTCAGACTTCAATTTCGACCATCCTCAGGCGCGTGACCATGCTTTGCTGGCCAAGCATCTGGCCGCGCTGAAAACCGGCAAGAGCATCAAGGGTCCGATCTACGACTTCACCATTCACCGCCGCCGCAGCGACACACGCACCATCGCGCCAGCGGATGTGATCATCGTGGAAGGCATCCATCTGTTCTGCGATGAAGCCGTACGCGATTGCCTGGATTTGAAGGTCTATGTGTCAGCGCCCGACGATATCCGCCTGGCTCGCCGCCTCCTGCGTGATGTGAACGAGCGGGGACGCACCTCGCATTCTGTCGTCCACCAGTATTTGCGCACCGTTCGGCCCATGCATCATGAATGGACGTCGCCCAACAAGGAATACGCCGACATCCTGATCCGCAATGACGCGGCGGCCGCCCGACCGGCCGATCATCTCAGCAGTTTTTTCGACACCCTGGCTGCGCCCATCGTCGACAAGGTCAAAGACTTCGGCAAAGCCTGAGCCAGACTCATTCCAGCTGGCAAAACCGGCTTGCCCCCATCGCCGTTCAAGGCTAGTTTCCGCGCCCTCCGAGGCAGGCTTTCGCCTGGTTCCGGCGCCGCATTAGCTCAGTTGGTAGAGCACATCATTCGTAATGATGGGGTCAGGTGTTCGAGTCACCTATGCGGCACCACTTCTTACTTATTCTCCCTCGCCTCCGCTCGGTCGATCCTCGCTAAAGCTGCGGGCGGCCGTTGGCCTTGCGAACCTGAAGGTTCTGGCGCGACGCCTGTTCTCCCTCGCCTCCGCTCGGTCGATCCTCGCTGAAGCTGCGGGCGGCCGTTGGCCTTGCGAACCTGAAGGTTCGCGGTCAGGCGGGGTGTGACTGTTTCAGGCAACGCTCACAGGCGGCGATCAGCTCATCCTCGACAATGGGTTTGGGGATGTAATCATCCATGCCCATGGCGAGAAACCGCTCACGCTCGCCCTGTCCCGCATGGGCCGTCAACGCGATGACGGGCACCTGCGCCCCCGCCTCGTTCATGGCGCGCAAACGGCTGAGCGTTTCTTCTCCCGACATGACCGGCATGCTGGCGTCGAGCAGCACCAGGTCATAAGGCTCGTCTGAGAACAAACGCAGCGCAGCAGCCCCGGAAGCGGCTTCGGTGACTTCAGCGCCTGTCGGCTCCACCATATAACGGGCAACCATACGATTGATGTCATTATCATCCACCAAAAGGATGCGCGCCCCTGCAAGCGTGGCCGCACCAGGATGGGATGTATCGACATGCGACGCGATGATCGGTTCATCTGCGTGCATGCCAGCCATCAAGGTCAGCGTGAAGCACGCCCCGTCGCCAGGCTGGCTCTCAATCGTCACATCGCCGCCCATCCGCCGCGCCAGCTCGCGGGTGATCACCAGACCCAAGCCTGATCCCACGCTCTTTGACGAACCCGCATCCCCGTCGCCCTGCTCGAACCGGTTAAACAGCTTGTTCACCTCAGCCGGTTCAAGACCGGGACCTGTATCCTTAACCGAGACGGTGATGCGGCACTGGCCCTGAGACACAGGCTGGGCATAGGCATGCAAGCTGACGCCGCCTGTTTGCGTGAATTTGATCGCGTTGGATAAAAGATTGAATACACACTGGCGAAAGCGCGTCTGATCCAGCTCCACGCTGGCGGGCAAAGCGAGGATCTCTTCGTCCAGGGTGAGGCCCTTCTCCTCAGCGCTCGGCCGGAACAGCATGCTGACCTCTTTCAGCAAGCGTGTCGGGTCCATGGCCTCGGGTTCAAGCTGAAACCGGCCCGCCTCCAGACGCGACAGATCCAGGAGATCATTGAGAACTCGCAAGAGCTGGTCGCCCGTCACTTGAAGCAGCTCGACTTTGTCATGCAGACCGGGCTCAAGCTCCGCTTCCGACAGAACCCGCACCAGCCCCAGCATGCCGTTCAATGGCGTGCGCAATTCATGGCTGACATTGGCGACGAACTCGGTTTTCGCCTCGCTGGCCCGCTCAGCAGCGCTTTGCGCATCTCGCGCGCTCCGCGTCAAAGTGCGGGCGTTGAGCACCAGTTCGGCAACGACGATGTAATTGGCGAGCGCATAGATCAGCGCCTGTTCTTCAGGCGTCCACTCATGGCGCTCGCCCTTCTTGCAAATGCTCAAAACGCCGCTGACGCTGTGTTCTTGCAAGATAGGCGCGGCGAGCACAGCGCCTTCTGAGACATTGTGGAGCGCCTGGCCCAATGATCGGGCGTCCTCGTGAGCGGCGCTGATCTCGACCGCATCGATATAGGCGCCCTGACTGGCGAACCGAAAGGCCTCAGGCGCCTTATGCTCGGTCAGTCGGGGCGCATTGAAAATTTCACCTTCCGTCGAGCTCCAGACGCAATGCGGGCGCAAGGCGCTGCGATCCTCTGAGAACAGCCACAAACCCGCTTCGTCCACATCCAGAGCCGCCGCGAGCCTCTGAACCACCTGGCGCGTCATATGGTCGTAATTCCACCCCTTGTTGAGATGGTCCTGCGCGAGTTCGCGTTTGAGCTGGTTCATTTCGCGCGAGCGATCCAGGGTTCGCTGCAGGCTCTTCTCGGCTTCCATGCGCGCAGAGATCTCGGTGTCGATCCGGCGCAAGAGCGGCAGCCACCGGAAAAAACCGACGCTGATGAGAAACAACCCCAGAGCGTCGCCGATATAAGACACGCCCTCGATCCAGTCGTGCACCGGTTCAAGCTGGCCTGGCGAATACGGTACGAAACCGTTTGAGGAATCAATGAGGGCCGAAACACCGATCACCAGCAATCCGCCAACGATCAGCTGACTGCCCCGCCTCAACCGCGCCATATGACGCAAATTCAAGAACAGGATCGCACTCGCCGACAGGCTGGTTATGGCGATCAGGATTTCAAATAGACCGCTCACGCGTCCCCTCCGTAATAGGGGTATTCGAGCAAATCGAGGTAAAGATCGGGTTGTCGACCTCTCCTGAAAGCACAGCAAGACGCGCCATCCTGCATCAGGTCTAGGGAATTCCCCTTACGCACAAAAACGAATTATGCGAGCGGCGTCAGCTGCGTATCTCTTGTCCCAGAGCAATCATCCTCCTCCCCCCGGAGACTTCCTTGCTCACAGACAAAGGATACGGACCATGCGTGCTTATAAAACCTTCTCCCGCACCGTGCTGACTGGCGCCGCCGCCGGCGTCGCGCTTTTCACTGGCCAGGCGCTCGCGCAACTGCCCGATCCGGGCATGCAGATCGAGCGCGGCGTCACCGCCCTGGTCGTCACCGACCCGCAAAACGACTTTCTCAGCCCGGACGGCGTCACCTGGGGCGTCGTGGGTCAGAACGTCACCGAGAACGGCACGGTGGAGAATATCGGCCGCCTGTTCGAGACCGCCCACGAGGTCGGCATGCCGGTCTTCGTCTCGCCGCACTATTACTACGAACATGACCATGAATGGCGCTTTGAGGGCGCTCTGGAAGCGCTGATGCATTCGATCGGCATGTTCGATCGCGCCGGTCCGCTTGACCTTGAAGGCTTTGAAGGCTCGGGCGCTGACTGGCTGGAAGAGTATCGCCCGCATATCGAGCATGACCACACCGTGGTGACCTCGCCGCACAAGGTCTATGGCCCGGAAACCAACGATCTGGTCCTGCAATTGCGCAAGCAGAACGTGGACCGCGTCATCCTGGCGGGCATGTCCGCCAACCTGTGCACCGAATCCCATATGCGCGAGCTGATCGAGCAAGGCTTTGAAGTGCTGGTCGTCACCGACGCCACCGCCGCCGCCCAGGTGCCAGGCTATGACGGCTACGCCGCAGCCGTGACCAATTTCCGCATGATCGCCAACCATGTGGGCGACACCGATGAAACGGTCAGCGCCATCACTGCGGCCTACAGCCGCTAACCCGATCCCCGTCCTGAATGTCTGCCCCTCCACGAGGGACGGGTCCTAAGAGGGTCCGGCGGTCGTCCCCATCTCCGCCGGACCCTCGTTTTGGCTCTAATACACAAGAACAGATAAGAAAATGGCCACCCAACTTCTCCCCCCGTTCACCGAAGAGACCGCTCGCGCCAAAGTGCAATTTGCTGAAGACGCCTGGAACAGCCGCGACCCTGAACGCGTCGCGCTGGCCTATTCTGAAGACTCCGAATGGCGCAATCGCGATCAATTCTTCAAGGGACGCGCCGCCATCAAGGCTTTCCTGCGCGAAAAATGGTCCGCTGAGGATCATTACAAACTCAAAAAAGAACTGTGGGCCTTCACCGGCAACCGCATCTCTGTCGCGTTCTTTTACGAGTGGAAACAGGTCGAGACCGGCCAATGGTTCCGCTCGCACGGCAATGAACAATGGGAATTCGACACGGACGGCCTGATGCGCCGCCGCGAATCCAGCGTCAACGATATTGCCATCAAGGAGGAAGAGCGGCGGCTCTAGCCCCCGCCTCCCCCGTTTCCGGGAGTAGATCATGACCCGCCCCGCCCGCCCGTCAGACACTGAGTTCGAGCGCACCTATCGGCGCTGGATGCTGATGCACGGTCTGACCCTGCCTGTCTCAGGCGCGCTGTACGCCCTTGTGCTGGTCGCGCTGTACGCCCTGGGCGTCGAGATACGCGCCGCTGTCCTGAGCGCTGCGGGCGTTGGAGCTCTGGGACTGGCTCTGGCGGAAGGCGCGGTCTGGCTTGAGACCCATAACGGGCTCGACCGGTTGTTTCGCCGGGTGAACATGCGCGCCTCCATCGCGGCGGAGCGCCTGGCCCGGGATGAAGATCAATATGTCATCGAAGGCGTTCAGGACGTGGTGTTTGAATGGCGTCATGTGGAAGTGATCCAGCGTGACCGGGATTGGGCAGGCCTGTCTCTGGCCGCCCTCAACCTGTTCAGCCTGGCCGCCGGACTGGCGCTAAGCGCCGGCCTGATCCGGGTCTGGGGCTGGGTGAATATCGCGCCCTTCTGCCTTCTGACCCTGGCGTCCGCGGGCGCGGGCTTCGCCCTGGCGCGCAGCGTGATGCGATATCACTGCTTCACCGACCGGAACTTCGACCCCACCGATATTTTGCAAACCCGGCTTCTGGATCTGCTGTCCGAAGTCAAAGCCCTGCGCCGCGCCGGCGTGCGCAGCTCGGCCTGACCCCACACACATTGCGAGACTGACCCATGACCCATCACTCAGACCTTCTGGTTCTCGGCACTGGAAACGCCGGCATGGCCGCCGCTGGAATCGCTCATCGCGAAGGCAAATCCGTCACCTTGATTGAATCGCGCGATGTGGGCGGCACTTGCGCCATTCGCGGCTGCGTCCCCAAGAAAGTGCTGGTCGCCGCCGCCGCAAGTCTGGATGTCATCGCCCGCGCTGGCGAGCACGCGATCACGACAGGCAAGGTCCAGCTCGACTGGCCAGCCCTGATCCGACGCGAGCGGACCTTTGTGGACGGCGTGCCCGACATGTTCAAATCCTCGATCCTCAATCGCGGCATGACGCTGGTCACGGGCCAGGCGGTGTTCATCGGCCCGAACGCCGTCGAGGTGGACAGCGAAACCTATACGGCTGACAAGATCGTCATCGCCACCGGATCCGAACCCGCAACCCTGCCGATCAAAGGCTGGTCGCATACACGGACCAGTGACGATCTTCTGACCCTTGAGACCCTGCCGGACGAAGTCGTCTTCATCGGCGGCGGCGTGATCGCGCTTGAATTCGCCCATGTCCTGATCCGCGCCGGCGCACGGGTGACAATCCTGGAAGCCGCGCCGCGCGTACTGCCGCGCCTCGATCCGGACATGGTGGACACGCTGGTGGACTATACGCGCAGCTTGGGCGTGAAAATCCATACCGGCGTCAGCGTCCAGTCCATCTCCCGAGAAGAGGACTCCTTTACGGTCGATGTCGTCATCGGCGATGAGATCGTGTCTTTGAACGCGAATCTGGTGGTCAATGGCGCCGGGCGTCGTCCCGCGGTCGAGGCGCTCGACCTGGAAGCTGGCGGCATTACTTCAGACCGCGGCCAGATTAAAGTGGACGCCAATTTGCGCAGCCTCTCCAACCCTTCCGTCTATGTGGCGGGCGATGCGCTGGCCACATCGCCGCAGCTCAGCCCGGTCGCCAGCTATGAAGGACGCATCGCAGGCGAGAACGCCATTCTGGGCGCAGGCTCCACACCGAATTACACCACCATCCCGTCAGCTGTTTACACGGTCCCCGCCATCGCCAGCGTCGGTCTGGATGAAACCGCCGCCAAGGCGGCGGGCTTTGATCCGGTCATAAAAGTCAACGATTTGCGCGACTGGCGTTCCGCCAAGACCTACGCCGAAGCCGTCGCCTTCGCCAAAGTGCTGATTGATCCGGAGACCGATCTGGTCCTGGGCGCGCATCTGGCCGGACATGGCGCGGAAGAGGTGATCCATTTGTTCACGCTCGCCATGAAGACCGGGATGACCGCCTCGGAGCTGGCGACGATGACCTATGCGTACCCAACCTTCTCGTCAGACCTGAAGTTTCTGGTCTAGAACTGTCGGCTGAGGGGAAAGGATCGCGCATGTCAGACACAGACCCGAGCAAAGGCGAGAATCCGGCTGACCTGTTCCGGCGCCAGCGCGATCTGATCCTGATGGCGTCAGGTGACGGCATTTACGGCATTGACGACCGAGGGATCTCAACCTTTGTGAACCCCGCGGCGGCGCGCATGTCAGGCTATTCGGTGGAAGAGATGCTGGGGCGGAACCTGCATGAGCTGGTTCACCATTCTCATGCCGACGGGCGGCACTTCCCCAGCGTGGAATGTCCCATTCATGAAGCCACGCGCGACGGCAAGATACACCGGATCTATGACGATGTGTTCTGGCGCAAGGACGGCACGTCCTTCCCGGTGGAGTATGTCAGCACGCCCATCTGGGATGACGGTCGGATCGCCGGGGCTGTGGTGTCCTTCCGCGACATCACCGAGCGCAAACGCGCCGAGCAGGAATTGCGCGACAGCGAACAGCGCTACCGCGCCATGTTCGACGGTTCGAACGCTGCTGGTTTCCTGATTGACGCCGAAACGTGTTTCGTTCTCGACGAGAACAAGCGCACCTGCGAGCTGTTCGGCTATAGCGAGGCGCAATTACGCCTGTTGCGCGCGGAAGACCTCTTTGTCGGCGCCCCCGGTGAAATCCCGGCGTTCTGGCGAAAGGTGCAACGCGAGGGCGCGGCGGAAACAGAAACGCCATTCGCCGTCACCGCCGAGGGCGAGCGCATTCCGGTGCGCCTGTCCGCCAGCCGCATCCGCTACGCCAATCGCACCGGTCTCTTGGTGCTGGCCACTGATCTAAGCGTGCGTCGTGAAATTGAAGCGCGAGCGCGGGCCCTGCAAAGCGAGCTCCACCATGTCTCCCGCGTCAGCGCCATGGGGGAGATGGCCTCGGCGATGGCGCATGAGCTGAACCAGCCTCTGTCTGCGGTGATGAACTATCTCGCCGCAGCCCGCCGCCTCTCCAGGACAGAGTTTGATGGCGAGTCCCGCACCATTCAAATGGTCGAGAAGGCGATCTCGCAGGCGTCCCGAGCCGGTGAAATCATCCGCTCCTTGCGCACCTTCCTCGACAAGGGGGAATCAGAAACCGAGTTCGCCAGCCCCTATGACGTGATCCATGACACGCTGCCGCTGATCGAGCCGGCGGTCGCCGCGGCCGGTTTGTCCTTATCTTGCGAGCTGGATCCGGATGCGCCGCACACCTTGTTGCAGCGGGTCAACATCCAACAGGTATTGCTTAATCTCATCCGCAACGCCGCGGAAGCCATGGGCGAACAAGCGCAGGGCGTCATCAATGTGGCGTGCTGGAGCAGCAATGATCAGATCTGGGTCGAAGTCGCCGACCAGGGCCCCGGCCTGTCGCAAGCCCAGCAGGCGAAACTGTTTCAGCCCTTCAACACCAGTAAATCCGATGGCATGGGCGTGGGTCTGTCGATCTGCCATTCCATCATTTCAGACCATGACGGCGAGATCTGCGCAGAGAACCGCCCCGATGGCGGTGCGGTCTTTCGCTTCTGCCTGCCCGTCATTACGCCAGGAGACAGAGCATGACCGACATAGCCCCCCTCGTGTACGTCGTTGATGATGACGCCGCCGCCCGCGAATCCTTGGAGGCGCTGTTGCTCTCAGCCGGTCATGAGGTGAAGACCTTTGACAGCGGCGAAGCCTTTCTGGCCGAATATGCGCCAGACTGGGCGGGCTGCGCGGTGCTGGATGTGCGAATGCCGGGGCTGTCCGGGCTGCAAGTTCAGGAGGAGCTGAGCACCCGCAACGCGACCCTGCCTGTCATCATCGTCACCGGTCATGGCGATTTGCCCATGGCGGTGCGCGCCATGCAGGCTGGGGCGCTCGATTTCATCGAGAAACCCTATGAGGAAGACCGCCTGTTTGAAAGCGTCGAGCTGGCGTTGCAGGCCGGTCAGCAACAGGCTGAGGCCAGCCAGGCGCTGACGTCTCTGAGGGAACGGTTTGAAAACCTGACCCCGCGTGAACGCGAAGTGCTGGTTGAAGTGGCCGCAGGTCACCCCAACAAGGTCGTCGCGCACAAGCTGGGCATCAGCGCCCGCACAGTGGAAATCCATCGCGCCCGGGTGGTCGAAAAAATGCAGGCGCGCAGCCTGTCCCACCTGGTTCGGATGGCGATGCAGCTCAACTTGCTGTCAGAATAAATTCAGCTGAATTCCGAGTTCAGCTCCAGCGGCGCATGGCGCACAAGACGACTGTCCAGAACGGCGGCCTGCCGGTGCGGCACGGCCTCGCTCTGGTAAACCGGGTCCGTGACCATCTCCAGAAAGGCGGCGGCGCTGGGATAGGCTGCGACGAAAGACAAATGCCAGCTTTCCTCAGCCGGGCCGATCAAGGTGAGTTGCGGCGCGCCACGCCAGACAATCGTCCCACCCACGCGACGGAAAATCGGCCCGGACGTCTTGCCATACGTTTTGTATGCTTCGAATCCGCTCACGTCCCGACCATCCGGGTAAGCGGCTTTTTCACGCAAGCGCAACAGGTTGAGCATCTGGATCGGCTGGTCGCGCGGCAAATCCTTGAACAGCGCGAACGCGTCTCGTGCAGGATCGATGTGGCCGGTCATGATGTCCTCCTTGAAGTCAGCTTCAGGTAGGAAAGCCCCTCCGGCTAAAAAGCTCAAGCACTTAAGGGTCTATAATCTGGCCGGCCCAGTCAAAAACGCAGCCTGACTGGTCCGCCGACACCTGGTCCACAACCTCCAGCAAGCGCGCCGCGCTATAGTCGGGCGTAAACAGCTTGCCGTCGGGCACATTGCCCTGAAACGGGCTGGAGAGGGCTGTGTCCACGGTTCCAGGATGCAGCCCCATACAGACAGCATGAGGGCGTTTGCGCGCCAACTCGATGGCGCAGGTTTTGAGGATCTGATTCAACGCCGCCTTGGAGGCCCGATAACTATGCCAACCGCCCAGCCGGTTGTCTGAAATCGAGCCGACGCGCGCAGACAGGGCCGCGAACACAGCCTTTTGCGGCGCGTCTTTCTGACCTCTCGCCAGCTTGTCCAGAGCCGAGCGCGCCACCAGAGCCGGGCCGATCGTGTTAACCTTGAAAACCTCAGTCATGTACGCGGCGTCAATCTGTCGCCAGGACTTTTCCGGTCCACGCCCTTCGCCATCCGCCAAAACCCCGCTGGCGACGATCACCAGATGGAGCGGACCCGCTTCAGCGGCGGCCTCGACCGCAGCCTCAACCGATTGGGGATCTTCAAAATCCAGTGACAAGGCCTGGGCGCCGGCGACGGCTTTGCCAGAGCGGCTGGCAGCGAAAACCTGCGCACATCGAGGGTGATCCACAAGCCGGGTGGTCAAGGCCTCGCCGACGCCGCCGGAGGCGCCCACGATCAAGGCCCGAAACCCGTCTGGAAACGTCGCTAAATCAGTCATGAACCCGCAAGATAGGCTGCGCGCCTTCTGCGTCCAGCTCAAGTTCAGGTCAGATTTCGTAGGTTCCTGATGAATCATCAAGAACAACGCCTTCGCCTTGGCCCTGCGCCGTGCTTTTGACCCAGAACAGCAATTCCTGGCTTTTCTCGTCCAGGTTCTTGTTCAGGAAATCATTCTTATCGAGAAACTTCACCTGATCGCCGGTTCGGTGGGAGTCCACACCCGCTGACCCGCTCAGCACCAGAATCGGCGTGCCCCGAGCCTGCTGCTCGAGCAAACTGACCGTCTCATTGGGCTGAGTGGAGTCAGGCAGGCGCAAATCAGCGATGATCAGGTCATAAGAATTGCGAGACAGCTTGAAACGCGCATCCCGCAATGTTCGGACGACCTGAAGCTCCATGTCATAGCCGCCCGCATCGCATAGCGCGTGCTGGAGCAACATCGCATCAGCGAAGTCATCTTCGACATGAAGAACCGACAAGGGCTGCGGCATCACTCTCTCCTGCTAGGCGCTAAACTACTGGATGCATGCTTAAGCAGGTTTTAACCCGGCAAAACATCCTTGACGCTGTCTGGCACGGATACGTTAGCCCGTCTGGCTGCAGCGGCGACTGTGTTCGCAAGCAGCATGGCGATGGTCATCGGCCCCACTCCGCCAGGAACAGGCGTAATGAAACCTGCGGTTTCAATAGCCTGGTCAAAATCCACATCCCCGACAAGGCGGGATTTCCCAGCCTCTCCTTCGACGCGATTGATGCCCACGTCAATGACGCAAGCGCCAGGCTTTATCCAGTCGCTTTTAACGAGATTGGGACGCCCGACCGCCGCGATGACAATGTCGGCCTGACGGCAGACTGCGGGTAGGTCCTGCGTGCGTGAATGGGCCAGAGTGACTGTGCAGTTTTCCGCCAAAAACAACAGCGCAGCCGGTTTTCCCACCAGGATCGATCGGCCGATCACCACCACGGATTTGCCCGTCAGATCACCGAGCGCCTGTTTGGCGAGGAACACGCTGCCGGACGGCGTGCAGGGCCGCATGCCAGGCGCCCCCAGAACCAGGGCTCCGGCGCTTTGCGCCGTCAGTCCATCTACATCCTTGTCCGGACGGATGGTCTGGACGACTTCGGTCTCATCCAGACCTTCGGGCAACGGCAGCTGGACCAAAATGCCGTCCACGCCATCATCCGCGTTCAGCGTCTGCACCAGGGCCACCACATCGCTCTGCCTGGCGTCAGCGGGCAGACGATGCTCCACCGAACGCATGCCGGCGGCTTCGGTGCGGCGGCCCTTATTGCGCACATAGACCTGGCTGGCGGGGTCATCGCCCACAAGCACGACGGCCAGGCAGGGCGGCCGGCCCAGGGCGGCTTCGAGCTGACGCGCGCCCTCGGCGGCGGCGGCATCAACGGCGGCGGCGGCGGCCTTGCCGTCAATCAGCTTGGCGGTCGCGCGGGAGGACGTGATGATCTCGGTCATGGGGCGGGGTCATGGAGCAAGGCTGTGACGGCGTCAAGCAGGGCCTGGGCGTCATCGGAGACGACCCACAGGGTTTTCTCGCGCTGGGTCGCGCCACTGATCACGCTGACCGTGGACTTGGGCGCCCCCAGCGCTCTGGCGACCAACGCGCAGAGTTCTGTATTGGCGGCGCCCTTGTCAGGCGCGGCGCGCACTTTCGCGGTCAGACGCACCCGCCCGTCAGCGCCCGTGCGCACACCGCCTATGCCGGCGCGCGAGGCTTTGGGCTGGACCCTGACGAACAACCGCAGACCGCCATCGGCGGCCTGCGCGGGCAGGACGTTAGCCGAGACGGGGGAAGATTTGTCCAAGGATCAGCCAGTTGCGCACGAACATGATCAACAAGAGCAATACCAGCGGCGACAGGTCCAGACCGCCCAGAGGCGGCAGGAAATTGCGCAGCGGGCGCAGCAGAGGCTCGGTGATCGTGCTGGTCAGGCGCCAGATCGTGCTGACGAGCTGGTTGTGCGCGTTGACGACATTAAACGAGATGAGCCAACTCAGGATGACCCCCACAAAAATGACATAGACCAGCAATTGCAGCGGGATCAGCAGGAACAGGTAAACCAGGACCTGCGCCAGAGACATGTGTTCCATGGGTATCAGCGCTCTCGTTCAGAATTCACTTCACTGCGTGCTGGTCTAGCCCTCACCGACGGGCGCTGACAAGCAGCTTCGGTCGCAATCACGGCGCAGCGGGCAGGGTGAAGACGAAACGAGCCCCGGCGTCATACTCAGCGTCGTGCCAGATTCGGCCCCCCGCAGCCTCAATGATCTGCCGACACAAGGCCAGGCCCAGCCCGACGCCTTCTACCGGACCTGTAGACATGCGAAACAGAACGTCGAACACCATTTCGCTCTGGCGCGGGTCGATACCGGGGCCTTCATCCTCGACGACGATCTCCACCCATCCCGCCTTGGCCTCCCGCGCATAAAGCCTGAGGACAGGCGGGTCCTTGGCGAACTTCAGCGCATTGTCGATCAGATGATGAAGAACAAGAGCCACGAGCGTGTCATCCGCCCAGACGGCCGGCATGGGCGCAATCTCGATCACCGCGTTCTGACTTTCGATTTCAACCGCCAGGTCCTTGCGGACCCCAGCGAGCACATCGCGGAGTTCCAGTCGCGTCGGCTCGTGCATCATGCTGATGGCGCGCACATATTCTACAAGAGCCTCAGTCAGGTCCTGCATCCGCCCCACTGAGGTGTTCAACCGGTCCAGATAGTCGCGGCCGGCATGGCTCAGCTGATCGCCTTCCTCACGCTCGATCAGTCCGGCGAAGACCGAGATATGGCGCAAAGGCGCTCGGAGATCATGCGACGCAGCCGTCGCGAAACGCTGCAGACCCGCATGGGTGTTGTCGAGCTTGGCCTGCAAAGCCTGATAATCGGCGCGGCTGACCATGTTGACCGGGGTCAATCGGCGCTCCTGGGCCAGCGCCAGCATTTGCGGCAGCCAGTACCAAAGCAGAATGGCGCCGCACAAACCAAACGCCGCGCTGAGCAGGTGAACCACAGCGTCAAGACGCGGATGCGGCATGCCCACTGACAGAAGGCCCGCCAGGTGCGCCAGCCCGGCCAGAGACGCCAGAACGATAACGATACGCACCATTTTCAGGCGCAGCAGCTTCTTGTTCCGCTGCATTTGCCAGATCAGCGTTCCTGCAATCAGCGCATAGGCGCTGAAAACCAGGGCGTGAGTCAGCATGTGGAAGATAAACGGCTCCGCGCCATCTCCCATACCGAACTGGTGAAGCGGCGCTTCACCGGCAATTCCTGTCCCCTCACCCATGACGCATGTTTTATAACGAAGTTCCGTTTACGCAAACGTCAATCATCCGCGACCTTTGTCGCAATCCTTGACAACTTCAGTCGAGCTTCTTACGTCAGCCATCCTCTGGAACGGGGCCGTAGCTCAGTTGGGAGAGCGCGTCGTTCGCAATGACGAGGTCAGGGGTTCGATTCCCCTCGGCTCCACCATTTCCATAACCCACGAGCCTAAAGGGTCACTGTCCGGAAGGTCAGCGACACGCGGCGAGTTCTGGGCTGGCGCACGCCCTTGATCACATCGGATTTACGCGCCGGAATTTCGTGGCTCCAGTCATAGCGCGCCTCACCAGACAGGATCAGGAGGTTTGCGGGCTCAAGTATGACGCTGTGGCGTTCGCCAGTTGAGCGCTTTTTGAAGACCATCTCGACCTCGCCTCCAAGGCTGAGCGAGGCGATCGCCGGCCCAAAGCACGGTTCGCAATCGACATGCGCGGATATGCCCTGACCTGGAAGATACTCGTTCACGATCACCTGATCGGGTCGCCGATCAAACTCCGGCAGGTCTCCAACAGCCTCGGCGGCGGGAAGAAGCCAGTCCGGCAGCGGGCCAAGCCGCATCTCTTCCGTCACGCGCCGCTCGCGATAGTCGTACCGCCAGCCGTAATGCTGCACGCGTCGTTTCAGATCTGCACGCCAGTCCGTTGCGTCAATCGCCGCGAGCAGGCGTCCCACGGCTTGCTCCGACACGAAGTCGCGAATGAGGCATGCGCCGGGCGGTAAGCTCACCGTGTCCGTCATCCTATCGCCTCACCGGTTTAAAAAGCCAGGTACTACAAGACCGGTATTTCGACAAAGCGCTCTCGCTCGCATCGTTGGTGTTGACGTGACCATAGCCCGACCAGGCAGACCGATAAAATGGAAGCACCTCCACTACTTCGCAGCCCGCCCATTCCGCCGCCGAAGGCGGATCAAATACGCCCAGATGATGCGGGCTATTTACAAGCGTAACTGCGATCCGACCGGTCAACTTAAGTCGCGAGGCCGCCGCCCGGAGGAACCGGCGCAACAGAATATGATTTTCTGTACGACCGTGGACCGACCTTCGCGTGCCCGTGTTCGGGAACTGAAACGCGATCAGCTCCGCCATTGCTGGCAAGTTTCGATCATCTAGGTGTCGGGCGTCGACGCCGTTTAAAACCTTGGCGCCTAGATCGCTCAGTGATCGGGCGTTTCTCCTTCCCGCCGGACAAACGCTGCGCTCGGCTTCAAAGGTTGTCGCTATGATATGCCCAGCGCAGCTTTTCGCGTCGCGCGCCAAAGCATGTGCGAAGCTCAGATCGCCTTCACCTACAAAAACGCATTTACCAATTCGAGTCATAGCCGCGAAATCGAACGGTCGCCGCTTCTGCTCGAGAAGGACGACAAGGCGCTCAAAGGCGGCCTCCGCGTCTTCCGTAGCATTAAGTTGACGATTTTCAGCGGTTGGCAAAGCAGCCATATTCGACCTCGCGTGAATGCAAACGAAGTCGGCATTTTCCCTCGGGAAGCAGTGGGGGCGGATTTCTTTGCGGCGAATCCGCCGGCGGCACAGTCATCAGTTGGGATCACACTCCAAGGCCTTTTTTATAGTCCCATCATTTTCGCGGCCGGCCGATCCGGTGAGCACTTCCTCCATCTCCTCCAGCACCTCAATCAGCGCTTCGGGGTTCGAGAACCATCCCCTTAAGTCCACCAGATTTATCCCAAACACTCTTATTCGACGCGCCGCACCAGCGACTTGATCAACGTCGTGTCTTGTCCCTCCCGTTGGGCCGTCTCAAGCGCGATTTCAAACCGGCAGCGTTGACCATCCGGCAGAATGACCGTGAGGTCATCGCCATCCGCCGCTGAGGCCATCTGATGGCGCACAAACGCCGGACCGTGTTTACGCGGCGGCAACTGCGTGCTGACAAGCGCTTCAATACGCTCAGCGCCCTGAACATCACCGAAGTGAGACGCGGTGGACCAAACCCCGTCGGGATGAAAAAGCGCCGCCGCCGCGCGTCCGTCCCGCCGGTCGACGCAGTCCAGAAACTGCATCAAAAGCGCCCGTTTTGAGCGTCGCCCGGCATACCGGGTGTGGAGCAGGGCATGGGCTGCAGCTGAATTTGGGCGCCCCAGCTCGGATGCATACAGCGCCTGGACGTCAGGGTTTTCGAAAGACCGGCGACGCGGCGCCGCTCCATCCACCGCATAGACCGCCTGCGCGCGCTTTTTGAGTACGTCCGGGTCCATGGATTTTGGCTCGCCGCCGCCGCCCAGGCAGCCGCCCACGCACGCCATCACCTCAATCGCCACATAGTGTGTCCGCCAGTCCTGTGTTTGCAGCATGCGCTGCGCGGCGGCGATGCCGTTGCAGACGGCGACAGCGCCGACGCCGGGAACCTGAGCGGTCTTCACGCCGGCGTTCACGCCGCGCAGCGCCCGCCATTCCAGTGTTGGCGCACTGTCCGGATCGGCAAGATGCGCAGCCGTGCGCGCCATCGCCTCCATCACGCCGCCCGAAGCGCCGAAGATTTGCGCCGCGCCAGTGCTCTCACCCAGCGGGTTGTCGAACACGCCATCCTCGTCCAGGGCGCCAAAGGCGATGCCGCGCGAGCGGATCATCCGGGCCAGCTCCCGCGTGGTCAGAACATGATCCACATCTCCAGACTGGCCGGGTCGAGCCGCTTCGTCTTTCTTGGCCGTGCAGGGCATGACGCTGACCACATAGGGCTCTTTGGCGCCATCGGCGTATTCGGGACCTAAAGACCGCGCGAACCGGCTGCGCTTGGACAGGGCGCCATGCATTTGTTGAGGCGATTTCGTGGTGCTCAGATGCGGCAGCAGGTCTGGCCGGTGCAATTCCACCCAGTTCACCCAGCCCGGACAGCACGATGTGAACAATGGCAGGTCCGTCTCGGCCTTCACCCTGGCCAGAAGCTCTGAACCCTCTTCCATGATCGTCAGGTCCGCCGCGAAATTGGTGTCAAAGACATAGTCAAATCCCAATTGCCGCAAAGCGTTGATCAGGCGGCCGGTGCTGACCGTCCCCGGCTTGAAACCAAACTCTTCGCTGATCGCGATCCGCGTCGCCGGCGCGACCTGAACCACAGACGCCTGCTGTCGGGAATCAAGCCGACTGAGCACCTCATGCCAGTGCGGCGCCTCGATCAGCGCCCCGACCGGACATACAAGCGTGCATTGACCGCACGAAATGCAATCGGTCTCGCTTAAAGGCTGGTCAAAAACGGTGACCGGACGACGGTCCTCACCCCGATCGGCGAACCCGATCACATTCAGTTGCTGCCCCGGTTCGCCGCATGCTTCCGCGCACAGACCGCACTCAATGCATTTGGACACATCGCGCCAGATGCTCGGCGAGGTGTGGTCGGTCAGGTCTGGATCATGCGCGTCAGGCGCCCGGCCAGAGGATTCAGGCCAATGCGTCTCCCATTCATGCTCGCGCACCAGACGCTGGAACTGGCAACCGCCGTTCACCTCGCAATGCAGGCAGTCATTAGGGTGGCGCGCCAACAACCATTCGGCATTGGTCTGACGAAACACACGCAGGGCGTCCGTTTCTGTTTCGACGCTGTCGCCGTCTTTCACCACAGTCGTGCACGCTGGCTGTGGCCTGGGATCGCCGTTGATTTCAACAAGACACATGCGGCAGACGGCATGGGCCGGCAGGCCCGGATACCAGCACAGTGTCGGAATGGACACGCCCGCCGCACGCGCTGCGTCAAGCACGGTCATTCCGGCTTCACCCTCAGCAACACGTCCATTGATGGTCAGCGTAATCATGCGAGCCTTAAGAAACGCGATATAACCCTTCTGAGTGTACGGGATTATGACTCACGGCGCCATGCCCGTTTCGGACAGCAGCCCTCTATTCAATCGACAACAGAAAACGCCCCCGCAGATGAATCTGCAGGGGCGTGTCGGACTGTCTGAAGCCTGTTTCTAGAACCGTCGTCCCAGCGCCAGGCCGAGGAAGACCTGATCTTCGCTGCCGCGTTCCGTGACGATAGGGCTGTCGGCGTAATCGCCCAGGAGCCGCGAATAGCCTGCAACGCCCGTCACAGACCAGTTGCGCGAGACCGAGACGTCCACAATCGCGGTCAGACCCACATCACGCACGCCGCCTTCGGCTGAATACAAAGACAGGCCCGTCGCAGCCGCGTCCACTGCGTCCACCGAGAACAGGGTGTCGGCGTAATCATCGGAGAAACCGCTGGCGGACAGCGACAGGGCTGCAAACACGCCGCGAGACACCATGACGCCGTAATCGGCCGAGGCGCTCCAGGCGAGGCCGTCAAAATTGCCCAGCGCGTCTACACCCAGATCCACGCCGAGGCCAAACCGGTCCCGTTCGGTCAGAACGCCTTCCGCCACGGTGAGGCGCGCATAGCCGCCTGCAATCAGGGAGGAGTCCACATCGCGCATGCGGTCGACGATTTCGTCTTCCACATCATCGCGGCCGCCCGACCAGCGCACATAGGCGCCAAATTCCCAAGGTCCGGTCTCATAAAGATTCGCCGCCAGACCCGGCCCCTGGGTTCGGAAAGAAATCCCGCCCAGCTCAAACCGCGCCGCGCCAAAGGGGATGACGCGATAATCGTCAGAGCCAGCGTAATCAGGCAGCATCGCCGCACCGGCGGCGATATAATTGGTCGGCACAGGGCTGGCTTGCGAGCCTTCCGCAATCTGAGCCTGAGCCGTGCTCGTTCCGGCCAGGGCCAGCGCGCCCAGAACCAGCGCTGATGAGATATTTTTTTTCATTCCATTCCCCCTCAGGGCGTGAACGCACACAACTCCGGCGGCAGGCCACGCCAACTCATACAACCATACTGTTTCTTTACCTCGATGTGTCATTACGAAGGCATGAAAGCTCTGGATCATATCCTGCGTCTGTCTGCTGTGTGTGCGCTGCTCTGCGCTGCGCCCGCCCATGCCCTGGGCGGCGCTCCTGCAGCGCCTGCCCCAGAGGCGGCGCCCGAGGAAGCGCTCGGCCGCTCGCTCAGCCATGCGAACAGCTATGTTCGAATCGAGCCGATCCGGGCTTCGGTGCAAGCCGATTACCGCATGCGCGGTCTGTTGCAGGTCGGCCTGGCGCTCGATGCGCCGCACAGCCGAACGCGTCAGACCATCGCCGAACGACAGCTCTGGCTCCGCGACGCGTATTCGCAAGCCATGCTGATGTATTCAGGCCGCATGTATCGCTGGGGCGACATTCCCGACGCAGACGCCATCGCCCGCCTGCTGCAAGCGGAAACCGACCGCCTGATCGGGCCGGGACAGGCGACTGTCGTGCTCGACACCGTGATCATTCACGCCAACTGATCGCCTGGGCGTCAGTCTCAGGCGTTCAGGATCGCCGCGCGCTCTTCGATAAACCGCGCCAGCTCCACATCCAGTTCGGTGACGCCATCGGCGTCATGCGTGGACAGAGTTACATCCACAGTGTTGTAGACATTGAACCATTCTGGATGATGGTCCATCTGCTCGGCCTTCATCGCGACCTGGGTCATCAGCGCAAAGGCGCTTTTAAAGTCTGAAAACTTGAAGACCTTGCGCACGGCGTCGCGATCGTCCACCGCCGTCCAGCCGTCAAACTTTCTGAGAAAAGCGTCTGCGCCGATCTTGTCCGCCATGATGTCCTCCTAAACTGTTGAGGGGGAAGCTGGCCGCAATTGCTCCGCGCTTCAAGGGCCAGACCCTGCGTTTACGAAAAATGAGGGGGTCAGGGCGTAAACTTAACCTCCTGATTGCAATTCACGGAGGCGGACATGACGCGCTATCTGGTGTCGCACGAAAATCCGACCGGTCGAAAGCTGGAAGACATCCTGATGGAGCTGCGGGCGGATGTTCTCATTCGCTGCACCAAGATCTCCAGTGATGAACGCCCCGAAGCCCTGCACGTTCTGGCCAATAATGTGAAAGTGCTGGAGCACCTCACTGAAGCCATTGAACTGGCGCAGGATTCAACCCAGCTTCTGAACCGCGCCTTTGGTCCCAGCGAAGCAGACAAGGGCGGCCCGCCGCGCATCGGCGAAGCCTAGGCCTGCGCCCATTCCGCGGCGACGTCTGGATCAATCTCCGTGTCGCTGCGCTGCGCCTTCTCAGTCGCGAAGCGTTCGGCGTCCAATCGCCCCAGCGCCCAGATCGCCGCGCCGCGCACCAGCTCTGACGGATCGTCGAGCAAGACAGCGGCCCGCTCAGCCAGCGCTGGATCGCCCGAGTTCCCAAGAGCGATCAAAACGTTGCGGACAAATCGATCCCGGCCGATCCGCTTGATCGGCGACCCTCTGAAGAATTCCCGAAACCCAGGGTCATCAAGCTGAACCAGCTCAGCGAGCTTGGGGCCGGTCAGGGCCTCGCGCGGATGAAACGCGGCCTCGGAACTGGCCTGCGCGAACTTGTTCCACGGACAGACCGCCAGACAATCGTCACAGCCATAGATCCGGTTGCCCAGGGCGGCGCGAAACTCTTTAGGGATCGGGTCTTTATGTTCAATCGTCAGATAGGAGATGCAGCGCCGCGCATCGATCTGATAAGGCGCGGGAAAGGCCTTCGTCGGGCAGACATCGAGACACGCCCGGCACGAACCGCAATGATCGGTTTCCGGCTCATCGGGCGTCAGCTCGGCGGCGGTCAGCATGACCCCCAGAAACAGCCAGCTGCCATGAGTACGGCTCACGAGGTTGGTGTGTTTACCCTGCCAGCCGAGCCCGGATTTTTGCGCCAGCGGTTTTTCCATCAAGGGCGCGGTGTCCACAAACACCTTCACCTCCGCCGCGGTTTCGCGGTGAAACGCGCCGGCGAACCGCTTGAGGCGCTTTTTCAGGACGTCGTGATAATCCTTGTTCTGCGCATAAACGCTGATCGCGGCTTCATCCGTGCGCTCAAGGATCTCCAGCGGATCATGCTCGGGCCCGTAATCAAGCCCGACGACGACCGCCGATTTTGCATCGGGCCACATGGCGGTGGGGTGGGAGCGCCGCTCCAGCGTGTCTTCCATCCACGCCATCTCGCCATGGCGCCCGTCCTCGACGAATTCGCGCAAGCGCGCGCCCGCCTCCCAGGGTTCGTCGGCGCGGGTGACGCGCACGACC
The DNA here is from genome assembly GCF_002354675.1 of Oceanicaulis sp. UBA2681. Lineage (NCBI taxonomy): Bacteria > Pseudomonadati > Pseudomonadota > Alphaproteobacteria > Maricaulales > Maricaulaceae > Oceanicaulis > Oceanicaulis sp. UBA2681. The sequence goes on from NZ_DEMB01000012.1 coordinate 159,893, forward strand.
GAGAAGCCGGCCTCGAGCGCCAGGGCCCTGACCCGCTCGGCCTGATCTTCAGGCGCCGACATCTCTAGAAATCCAGATCCTGATAGCCGTCCACCGGCGGACAGCCGGGCAGGCGATCCGCCAGAATGGCGCGAAAAGCGGGGCGGCACTTGATGCGCTGATACCAGGCCTTGGCGGCGGGAAAATCATCCCACGGCACATCACCGAGATAATCCACGCAGGACAGATGCGCCGCGGCGACCAGATCGGCCAGCGTGTAGCGCGGCCCGGCCAGACCGTCGCGCTGGTCCAGGAGCCCGCATATATAGTCCAAGTGCCAACGCAGGGCGTCCCGCCCTATGCGGATCGCCTCCATATCCGGCGCGCCGAGCGACTGCACCCGCTTTTCGAGCTTTTCGTGCAGCAGATAGGCGTTCACCTCGGCGGAGAACTTCACATCAAACCACGCCGCGAGCCGCCGCGCCTCGGCGCGGTCTGCAGGGCCGCCCGGCAAGAGCGGCGGCTCGGGATGGGTTTCTTCCAGATATTCCAGGATCGCCCGGCTCTCGCACAGGGCGGTGCGGCCCTTCTCGGTTTCTTCGACCAGAACGGGCGGCAAGCCCGTGGGATTGAGCGCGATCAGATCATCCGGCGCGTCCCAGAAACGTTGGTACTCGGTCTCGAAATCGAGCTTCTTCTCCGCCAGCGCGAGGCGGACCTGTCGGGACCAGGGGTCGAGGGGCCAATGGTGCAAAATACGCATGACGCCACCCTAACGCGGTTCGCGATACGGCTTAAGCCGGTTCATCGGCTGGACCTGCACTCGGCTGATCGGCGTCATCAAAATAAGCGTTTCCATGGGGAGCGGCGTGGCCCTTGGGATCGGGATGGATCAACACGTCCGCCGCCGGATAGGCGACCATCACCCGCGCTTCCGCCGCCACCAGAATCGCATGCGCCTGCGTGAGGGTGAGATCGGGGTCGAGCTCCATATGCATCTGGATATGGATGAAGGGGCCGGACGCGCGGGTGCGCAGATTGTGCACGCCCAGAACCCGGGCGTCATCGCCGGCGAGCGCGATGATGTGCTCGCGCTCTTCATCAGGCAATTCATGGTCCATCAGGGAGCCGATCGCATCGCGACCGACCTCATAGGCGGTCCAGAACAACCACAGCACGACGATGAACCCCATGATCGGGTCCGCCCGCTCCCAGCCCGCCAGCGCCAGTCCAAGGCCGCCAATGACCACCACGTTCGAGCCCAGATCGGCGAAATAGTGCGCGCGGTCGCCCGACACGGCCAAGGAGCCGGTCTGCTTGACGGCGCGGGTCTGCATGTAGACCAGCCCCAGCGTGAGCACGATGGACAGCCCCATCACCCCCAGCGCCAAGGGCCCCGCCTCAATCGGCTGAGGGTCCTGGAAACGGTTCCACGACTCATGGATCAGATAGCCCGCTGACAACGCCACCAGGAGCGCTTGCAGCAAGCTGGCGAGGGCTTCAGCCTTGCCATGACCATAGCGATGTTCCTTGTCCGCCGGGCTCGCCGCATAGCGCACGGCGAAAAAGGTCGTCAGGGACGCCACCAGGTCGAGACCTGAATCCGCCAGTGAGGCCAGCATCGCCACCGAGCCAGACGCGATCCAGGCGATCAGCTTGGCGATCACCAGCGTCGCCGCCACCATCACTGATAGCCGCGTGACCTGACCGGTGATCTTCCGGGCCTCGGCGGGCGCCATCTTGCCCGGGCCTGCATCCAGCGCGTCATGCGCCATGGCGGTCTGTCCTTATCTGTTTTCCAAGAGGAATTTGCTCTTGGCGATCTGTTCAATCGCGCGCACTCTGCCCCGCAAAGACCGAGGGGAAAGACACGCGATGGGCCTTCTACATCTCATTATTCTGGCGATCGTCCAAGGGATCACCGAGTTTCTCCCCATCTCATCCTCAGCCCATCTGATCCTGGCGCCCCAGGTGCTCGGCGACGCAGATCAGGGCCCGCTGATCGACGTGATGGCCCATCTGGGCACGCTGTTCGCTGTGCTGGTGTACTTCCGCTCCGATGTGGCGAACGTGGTCACTGGAAAGCTGGCCTTGCTGCAAGGCCGTATGACCCCCGGCGGCAAGCTGGCCTTGCTCATCGCCATCGCCACACCCCCCGTGCTGATCGCGGGAGGCGGTCTTTATGTCTCCGGCATGGCGGATGCTTTGCGTTCGCCGCTGGTGATCGCCTGGGCGACGCTGATTCTGGCGCTGCCGCTCTGGCTGGCCGATCATTTCGGCAAACAGACCGTGACGACGGAAACCCTGAGCTGGCGCGGCGCCATCCTGATCGGGCTGGCGCAGATGTTCGCCCTGATCCCCGGCTCCAGCCGCTCGGGCGTGACCATGACAGCGGCTCGCGCCCTGGGCATGACCCGCAGCGAGGCGGCGCGCTTTTCCATGTTGATGGCGGTGCCGGTGATCGCCGCATTCGGCCTTCTGGCCGTGATCGAGCTGGCGCGCGGGGCGGACACCGCCCACTCGTTGACAGACGGGCTGATCGTGGCCGTTCTGTCCTTCTTCGCCGCGCTCGCGTCTATCGCGGTGCTGATGCGGGTGGTGGACCGGTTGGGTTTCCTGCCGTTCGTGATCTACCGGCTGGGACTGGCGGCCTTGCTGTTCTGGTGGGCGCTTTAGCGCCTAGCGGCCCCGTCGGCGGCGATCCCCGCCCATCACGTCTTCATCATCAAGGATGAACTGGCGCGGGCTGATGCGTACGCCGGTTTCGATCTCGCTGAGGCGCACTTCGGTCATGCCGCCCATGGCGTCAACCGTGTACCAGCCCGCCAGCATCATCGCGTTGGGGGCGGCGTCCGGGTCTGCATCCTCAAACACCAAAGTCAAACGGCCCTGAATCTCGCCATTTGGGTCTTCCAGCGTCACATAGAGCCGCCCATCATAACGGCCCGCGTCCTGAACAACGCCGGAGCCAGCAAGATCAAGGCTCTCTTCGAGCAGAAACCGCAAAGGCGTCGCACCGATGGGCGCGCGATCAATGGTTTCAAGATCAAAATCAGCAATCGCCACCGTCGACCCGTCAGCGACCACAAGGATCGGATTGGGATCGTCGTAATCGAACCGGGCGCGGCCGGGTCGGTCGATCTCAAGCACGCCAGAGGTTTCAGAATTGTCCGCTGCGATCTGGTCAAACCGGGCGCGCAGGGTGTCGAGCCCTTCCAGCCAGGCCTGAGCGCGCGCGGCGCCCGCTGCAGAGCTGATCTGGCCCGGCGCGGCCTCGACCGCTTGCGGTTCGGGTAGCGCCTCTTCAACGGCGACGGGCGCATCCGTTGGCGCGTCTGCAGCAGCGTCGACAGGGGCTTCGGTCGCTTGAGCGCCTGTGAACAGGCTCAGCGCGGCGGAGAGGAGAAGTGCGGTCGTGTTCATACCCTTTGTCTAGACCCTGAATTAGGCGTGAGAAAGGCCGGAGCGTTCAGATTCACGTCAGACATCAGCGGCCTGCTTGCACGCCCTGACGGAACCCGGTCTTATGCCGCCCCGATTGAACGGCGTTCACGACGACAGGATCCCGCCCATGTCCCTTGCTGAAATGATGACCGCGGCCCGCCCCACCAAGGCCGGGTTCAAGCTGGACGTGCCTGACAGCTGGAAGCAGGGGCGCACGGTCTATGGCGGGATGTCCGCAGCGCTCTGTCTTCACGGGGCGCTGCCCCATGCGGGCGAACGCCCGCTGCGCAGCGCGCAGATCAGCTTTGTCGGCCCCAGTGAGGGCGAAGTGGAAGTGACGGCGGAGAAATTGCGCGAAGGCCGTACGGCGTGTTCGGTGCGCAGCCGGCTCACCAGCCAGGCGGGGATCGGGCTTGAAACCGTCTTCACCTTCTGTGGCGAACGCGAGTCTGCGCTGTCGCTCGACCCGGCGCCCATGCCCGAGCGCGCCACAGCGCCGACCGAGGCCAGCGAACTTCTGACGTTCCCCAATGGCGCGCCCGGCTTTACCCGCAATTTTGATTTCATCTGGGCGGGTGGCGGCGTGCCGTTCCTGAACTCGGGCAAGGCGGTGGTGCGCATGTGGGCGCGCCATAAAGACAGCGCGTCCCGCGATCATCCGCTGAGCCTGATGTGCATCGGCGACGTGCTGCCGCCCGCATTGACCCCGATGCTCAACAAACCCACCCCGCTGTCGTCAATGACCTGGATGATGGATGTTCTGACCGATGCGCCTGAGACCCGCGATGGCTGGTGGCTTCTGGAATGCCGCGCCGATCATGTGCGCGGCGGGCTGTCGAGCCAGGACATGACGATCTGGAACACGGACGGGGCGTGCGTCGCCAAAGGTCGGCAGATGGTCACGGTGTTTGCTTGAGTTTTGGCTCTCTTCGCCACCAACTGGCCAAGGGTGACCCCGCGCCCTATTTTGCCGGGTATGGAACGTCGCCGGATCTATGAAACCTGGCCTGCAGACCCTTCAGCCCCGCCGCTGGCTGAAGACGAAGCGCTATTTATGGATGCGCAGGTCCGGCCCAACCGCTCCTTGCCCAATCCCGGTTTCATCGCGCTGATGATCGCCATGGGGGTGATCAGCTTTTCCGCCGGCATCGGCTTCATGCTGATGGGCGCCTGGCCCGTCCTGGGCTTTTTCGGTCTCGATGTCTTTCTGATCTGGCTGGGCTTCAGGCTTTCCTATCGCGACGGGCGACGCCTGGAGACGATCAAGATCACGCGCCGCGAAATCCGCATCACACGGCGCTATCCCACCGGCCACCACACCCAGTTCGTGCTGCCCAGCGCCTGGACCCGAGTGAGCGTGGAAGGCGAGGGCGAGCCCGATGTACAGGCGCGGTTGAGCGCCATGGGAAAAAGCCTGATCATTGGCAGCTGGTTGTCGCCCAAGGAGCGCGAGAGCCTGGCGGACGCGGTTCGCACCGCTCTGGACGACGCGCGTCGCGCACGCGGCCCGCAGCTGGCGCAAGAATCAGGTGGCGGCGCCTGAACGCGCCCGGCACTGTGCGCTCATGACGACTGATTTGACCCTTCCCGCCGATCTCGACAGCCTTCAGACCCGCGCAGCGGATTATGAGCGTGTCACCGCGGCGCTTGAGTTTCTGTCCACGCACTGGCGTGATCAGCCCGACCTCGCCGCCGCCGCCCGCGCCGCAGGTCTATCGCCACATCATTTCCAGCGCGTTTTCACGCGATGGACCGGCGCCAGTCCCAAGAAACTGGTGCAGGCCCTCACCCACGCCAGCGCCCGCAAATTGCTGGTGGACGGGGCGAGCGTTCTGGACGCAGCGCTGGAGACCGGCCTGTCAGGCCCGTCGCGCCTGCACGACATCTTCATCGCCGAGGAAGCCGCCAGCCCTGGCGAGGTGAAAACCGGAGGGTCCGGGCTTGATTTCATCTATGGCTTCGCACCCTCACCCTTTGGAGTCGCGGTGTTCCTGATCGCGCCGCGCGGCCTGTCCGGTCTCGCCTTCTGCAATCGCGGAGAAGAAGCGGCTGCGTTTGACGATCTGGCCCAGCGCTTTCCCGAAGCGCGCTTTCTGCGTGATGACGCGATAGCGCGCGACTGGGCGGGCCGTATATTTGACGCCGCTGCCGGTGAAGCCCGCCTGCCGCTGGCGCTCTATGGCGCGCCGTTCCGCCGGCAGGTCTGGCGGGCGCTGTTGAATATCCCGCCTGCCCGCACGGTCAGCTATGGCGATATCGCCCGCGCAACCGGGCGCGACAAGGCGGCGAGAGCCGCCGGCGCAGCGGTCGGCGCGAACCCGATCAGCTGGTTGATCCCTTGTCACCGGGTTCTGGCGGCAGACGGCCGGTTGACCGGTTACCATTGGGGACTCGATCGTAAGCGCGCAATGCTCGCCTATGAGACCGCAACCAGTTAAAACCCGTCCCATGTTTGATCTGTCGCTATACATTCTCGGGGGCGTTTTCGTCCTTTTCATCCTCGCCAGCCTCAGCCGCTGGGCGATCGCCGTGCGCGGACTGACCCAGGAAGCGACAGAGGAATACCAGACCCGCTGCGCGGAAAAGCCCGCCAGCGTGCGCGGCGTGAACCAGGACGAATTCGTTCGCCTGTTCGTCACGAGCTTTCAACCGCGCTGGACGCTGTACGCCGCCGCCGCGGCTGCGGCCGCCATCGTGGTCAGCCCCGCAGCACTTCTGGCTGTGCCGGCGCTCTATGATGTGATCTGGCGCGCCAACGGGGCGCCGGACTGGGGCGAACGCACAGGCTATGTCTTCATGTTCTCGCTGTTCTTCGGCGTGGTGTTCATCTGGGCGGCTTTGGCGGCCTTCATCGCCCGCCTGCATCATCTGCGAGCGCCGGAGCCGTTCAACCACGCCCTGGCGCGAGCGCGCGGCGAACCGATTGAAGACACCGGATGGCGTCCGCGACCCAAATGGGCGCGCAAGATCAAGATCGACACCGCCGATACAGAGACCGATAGCTAAGCCCCTCAAAGGAGCCTTAAATGCACTTTCTGCATTCCATGGTGCGCGTCACCGATATTGACGCCTCACTGAAATTCTATTGCGACGGCCTGGGTCTCAAGGAAGTGCGCCGAAGCGAGAACGAAGCGGGCCGTTTCACCCTCGTCTTTCTGGCCAGCCCCGACGATATCGCCAAATCCGGCGTCAACGCAGACTCAAAGCTTCTGCCCAAAGGCGCGCCGATGATCGAGCTGACCTATAACTGGGACCCTGAACCCTATTCCGGCGGCCGCAATTTCGGTCATCTGGCCTATGAAGTGAAAGACATCTACGCCCTGTGCGCACGCCTCGCCTCCATGGGTTATGTCATTCATCGCCCGCCGCGGGACGGCCGGATGGCGTTTGTCAAAAGCCCGGACGGCATTTCAGTGGAGCTGCTGCAGCAAGGCGAGGCGCTGGAGGCCTCAGAGCCCTGGGCCAGCATGGAAAACACCGGCAGCTGGTAAAATTCTCTGCGCTCAAAGGCCCGCCCGCATGGCGGGCCTTTTTGCAGACCTCTTGACGCTCCACAATGTTCCGCTTATGTTCTACTCCATAAGGAGTGGAACAATGGCCTATGCAACCAAGTCCGCAGGGTATGCGCGCAACGCCGGCAAGCGCTGGCGCGGCGAGGATGTGAAATTGCTCAAGGCGCTTGCGCGCCAGGGCGCCAGCCTGCGTCTGATCAGCCTGAAACTGGGCCGCCCCGACAGCGCCATACGCGCCAAGGCCGTCGCGCTTGGCCTGACGCTCAAATCCCCCGCACCCATGGTGGCGCCGCCGCCCAGCCGAACACTGACCCGCCTGAGGCGACCGTCGCAGCGTCTGGACTTTGAAACCCTGACGCGCCAGCCGGATTTGTTCGGTCACGCCTGAATTCAGGAGAAGCGGTTGAGAACAAGTTCAGCCGCCGCCGAGCCGAACCAGGCCAACACCGGAATGAAACCATAGAGCGCCAGACGCCGGGTCACAGGCGCGGAGATCGGCCAAACGGGCAGTTTCTCCAGCCAGGCTTCATAAGCGATCAGCTCTGACACAGGCGACGCTTCGTCCGATCTCTCACCCATCATGGCGCTGGCGCGGGCCTGAATGCGCTCGCGCACCGCTTTTAGCGTTTCATCGCGCACGTCAGAGCATTTTCGCACCACAGGCCCTATCGTACTCGCGAAGGCGTAAACCGCTGCCAACAGCGCAAACCCTAACGCCGTCGCTGAAATCAGAGCGGGCGTCGATTCCACAAAAAACAGCAAGATGACTGCTGTCATCACCAGCCAGGCCAACGCCCCGCGCAGGGCCAGCCGCCCAAACACTAGATTGCGCTCAAGATGCGCCAGATCAACCTGAAGGTGGTTTTCCACCAGGCGCTTCATCTCGCGATCTTCATACCGCACCATATAACCGCCCCGCGCTGCGAGCCCGAACACCACGGTGTTCATGATCGCGAAGAATGGCGATATGGACGTCCAGTAGTCACGCCACGGCATATTGGGCGGGTTCAGAAGCCAGACATTGACCAACAAACCGACAATCGCCCCGATCACGAAGGCCACAAGAGACGTCCGCGACTGACGCCGTGTCGGCCCTATGGCGATCTGTTCAGCTTTACCCTGCCCCTCGGCGTCCAGAACCGTGTGCAACTGAGGCAAGGAGGCGCGCCATTGCGCTTGCGTAATCGCCGGCATGGTTGTGGCTACGCCAAAGATCAAACAGACGACAAGCGCCGCCCAGGCCGCCGGGTTAAACCGCACGCCCTGAGCCGAAGGCTCGATGATCGGCTGGCCCACTTGCATAGAGAGCAACAGATACAAGCCATACAGACAGGCGCTGACCAACACCCCGTTCAGCACGGGCGGAAAAGGCGACACCTGGTGCAGTCGGACCTCAAGATATGGTCCGCGCAGCGTGTCAGCCGTCTCACTCACCCAGAACGTCCTGCATGGAATATAGCCCCGGCGCCTTGCCCTTTATCCAGCGCGCCGCCTCTAGCGCGCCCTGGGCGAAGATGAACCGATCATAGGCCTTGTGAGAAATGCTGACTTCCTCAAACGCCGAGAGGAAACGCGCTTCATGCTCGCCCACGACGCCGCCGCCGCGAATGGCGGAGAAACCGATGGCGCCCATCGGGCGATGCCCGTCATGGCGCGGCCTGTTGAACTGGGCGACGTCCTCAAGCGCCACGCCGCGCGCATTGGCCGCCGTTTCACCCAGGCTCAACGCCGTCCCCGAAGGCGCATCGGCCTTGCGTTTGTGATGCGCTTCGATGATCTCGATATCAAAATGTTCAGCCGTCAGCGCTTTCGCGGCCTGTGCGAGCAGACGTTCGACCAGCGCCACGCCGAGAGAGAAATTGCTCGCCTGAAGTACGGGGATGACCTCGGCGGCCTGATGCAGAGCCGCCTGCTGCTCGTCATCCAGCCCAGTCACGCCGGTGACCAGGGCGCGATGGCCCATGGACGCCAGTCGCGGCGCAATCGCACTTGTCACCTTGGGCAAAGACGCGTCGATCAGGACATCGGCCTGATCCGCAGCCTGTTCCAAAGAGACGACAGCGTCGATCCCCATGAAGCCCGCCGCGCACATCTCCCCTAGGTCTGCGCCCAGATTGGGAGAATCCGAGCTGACCATGCCGCCCACGAGCGACAGATCGTTGGCGCGGATCACTTCTGTCGCGATGGCGCGGCCCAATCGACCGGAAATGCCGGTGACGGCGATATGAATGCTGGATCCTGACATGACGCCCCTCACAACCTGACGATTGGTCATCGCGCGTTTGCGTGAAGAAAGCGTAACGCCCCAACAGCTGAAAGATTACGCCTCGGGGCGCTGGCCGTGCTCGTCTTCGCCGTTCAAATCGTCCCAGAAGCGCCGAACCTTGTTAAAAAACCCGTCGCTTTCAGGATTGCAGCCATCGCCGGAAATCTCGCAGAACTCACGCAGGATTTCTTTTTGACGCTCGGTCATCTTGCGCGGGGTCTCCACAAACAGCTCCACATACATGTCGCCGCGGGCGCCGCCACCATTGAGCTTGATCATGCCCTTGTTGCGCAAACGCATGCGTTCGCCGGTCTGGGCGCCTTCGGGGATGCGGATCTTGACCTTGCCGCCATCAATGGTCGGCGCGTCAATCTCGCCGCCCAGCGCAGCGGTCACCATGGACACGGGCGCGCGGCAATACAGATTGGGGCCATCCCGCTCGAACAAGTCATGCGCGCCGACAGAGACGAAGATATACAGATCGCCCTTGGGGCCGCCGCGGGCGCCCGCCTCGCCTTCGCCGGCCAGGCGAATGCGCATCCCGTCTTCAACACCCGCCGGGATCTGGACGCGCAGATCGCGGGTTTTGCGCACCCGGCCCGCCCCGTCGCATTCCTGACACGGCGTTTCCACGTACGAACCACGCCCGCCGCAAGTGGGACAGCTCTGCTCCATGGTGAAGAAGCCCTGGGTGCGGCGGATCCGGCCCGCGCCCCCACAGGTCTCGCAAGTCGTCACCCCCGTGCCCGGCTCGGCGCCGTCACCCTCGCAACGTTCACAGGTCACGGTGGTGGGCACGCGGATATTGGCGTCCTTGCCGTGATAGGCCTCTTCCAGGCTGATCTGCATGTCATAGCGCAGATCCGAGCCGCGGGCGGGACCAGACCGGCGTCCGCCACCTCCGCGGCGTCCGCCGCCCATGCCAAAGGCGTCGCCAAACACCTGTTCGAAAATATCGGCGAAGTCCGCCGATCCGGCGCCGCCGCCGAACGGATGGCCGCCGCCTGCGCCGCCTTGCTGAAACGCCGCGTGGCCCATGCGGTCATAGGCGGCGCGCTTGTCCGCATCCGACAGGATGGCGTAAGCCTCGCCCACTTCCTTGAACTTGGCTTCGGCTTCGGCGTCATCCGGGTTCTGGTCGGGATGGTATTTCATCGCCAGCTTGCGATAAGCCGACTTGATCGCTTTCGCGTCCGCGTCCTTGGCGACGCCCAGAACCTCGTAATAATCGCGTTTGCTCATGCGTAGGGTCCGCTTGCTTGACGTTTAGACAGAAGCAGCGCGGCCCCGCCCCGGGTCCGGGACGGGGCCGCGCGCCGCGTCTGGATCAGACTTAGGCGCTCTTCTTGTCGTCGTCGTCGTCTTTCACCTCGGTGAATTCAGCGTCGACCACGCCTTCTTCGGCATCGGAATCCGCTTTCGCAGCCGCTTCGCCGCCATCGGCCTGTTGGGCCGCATACATGGCTTCGCCCAACTTCATGGCCGCTTGCATCAGGGCCTGCGTCTTCTGCTGGATGGCTTCAGGATCTTCACCGTCCTTGACGCCTTCAAGCTCCTTGATCGCGTCCTCGATCGCGGCCTTGTCCTCTGCGGACACCTTGTCGCCGAATTCCTCGACCTGCTTCTGGGTCTGGTGGATCAGCGCTTCAGCGTTGTTTTTCGCGTCCACGAGCTCACGGCGCTTCTTGTCCGCGTCCGCATTGGCTTCGGCGTCTTTCACCATCTGGTCAATGTCGCTATCGGACAGACCGCCAGAGGCCTGGATGCGGATCGCCTGTTCCTTGCCGGTGGCCTGGTCTTTCGCCGACACGTTCACCAGACCATTGGCGTCGATGTCGAAGGTGACTTCGATCTGCGGCATGCCGCGCGGCGACGGCGGGATGCCCACCAGATCAAACTGACCCAGCAGCTTGTTGTCCGCCGCCATTTCACGCTCGCCCTGGAAGACCCGGATGGTCACAGCGGTCTGATTGTCATCCGCAGTGGAGAAGGTCTGGGACTTCTTGGTCGGGATCGTGGTGTTGCGGTCGATCAGACGGGTGAACACGCCGCCCAGGGTCTCGATGCCCAGAGACAGCGGAGTCACGTCCAGCAGCAGAACGTCTTTGACGTCGCCCTGCAGCACGCCCGCCTGGATCGCGGCGCCCATGGCGACCACTTCATCCGGGTTCACGCCCTTGTGCGGCTCGCGGCCGAAGAAGCCTTTCACCGCTTCTTGCACCTTGGGCATACGGGTCATGCCGCCGACCAGAACCACGTCGTCGATCTCGGAGGTGGAAACACCGGCGTCTTTCATCGCAGCCTTGCATGGCTCGATGGTGCGCTTGATCAGGTCTTCAACAAGGCTTTCCAGCTTGGCGCGGGACAGCTTCATGTTGAGGTGTTTCGGGCCAGACGCATCGGCGGTGATGAAAGGCAGGTTCACTTCGTATGAGGAAGCGGACGACAGCTCTTTCTTCGCTTTTTCAGCCTCTTCCTTCAGACGCTGCAGGGCCAGCTTGTCCTGGCGCAGGTCGATGGAGGTCTCTTTTTTGAACTCGTCAGCGAGGTAGGAGACGATGCGCATGTCAAAGTCTTCGCCGCCCAGGAAGGTGTCGCCATTGGTGGCTTTCACCTCAAAGACGCCGTCGCCGATTTCCAGCACGGACACGTCAAAGGTGCCGCCGCCCAGGTCGTAAACGACGATGGTGCGGTTGTCGCCCTTGTCGAGACCATAGGCGAGCGCCGCAGCGGTCGGCTCGTTGATGATGCGCAGCACTTCAAGACCGGCGATCTTGCCGGCGTCCTTGGTGGCCTGGCGCTGGGCGTCGTTGAAGTAAGCCGGCACGGTGATGACGGCCTTCTCGACGGTCGCGCCCAGATAGCTCTCGGCGGTTTCTTTCATCTTCTGCAGGATGAAAGCGGAAATCTCGCTCGGTGCGTACTTCTTGTCGCGCCCCTGAACCCAGGCGTCGCCATTGGCGCCTTCCACGATGCCGTACGGCACCATGTCAGCGTCCTTCTTCACGGTCGGATCGTTCATGGTCCGGCCGATCAGGCGCTTGATGGCGAAGAAAGTGTGATCCGGGTTGGTCACAGCCTGACGCTTGGCCGGCTGGCCGATCAGGCGCTCGCCATCCTCGGTGAAAGCGACCACGGACGGGGTGGTGCGCATGCCTTCGGCGTTTTCGATCACCTTGGCCTGATCACCGTCCATGACGGCGACGCAGGAGTTGGTGGTCCCAAGGTCAATCCCGATAACTTTGCTCATCGCGTGCGTCTCTCCTGTTTAGCGGCGGGGCGGGGCGGGGTGGTGAGAAGCCCGAAGCGCTTCCCTCTCGCCGGAGCCGCCCCCCTATTTGCTCGCGTTCAAATTTTCAACAACTTGGTCCTCAAGCGACTGCTCTTGGACCGCTTTGATGGTCTTCACTGTCACGGCTTTGTGAAAAGCCATGCGTGTCATGGGGCGATTTAGGAAGGCGGGCGCGGGGGCGCAAGGGCTGCTTACGCATTCAGGCGGTTATGTCGCCCTATCCGATACAGCGCCAAGATGGCGGCATGGGCAAGATCCAAGGACTGACAATGTCGCTGAGAGACACAGCGGAGCTCAGCCTTTAGTCTCCACCTGCGGATAAGGCATGATCTCATCAAGCGGCCGGGTCGTCCCGTCCGCGCCCACCACACGCACATGCTTGCGTTTGAGGGCGCGCGGCTCGGGCACGCCGCACGAATGGGCGATCATCTCCACATCCTTGATCATCGCCTTGGCGTATTCCGCCGCCTTCACCGATTTTTGCTTGGGCTGAAGCCCGCGCTGAAGCGATTTCTTGTGCGTGGTCACACCGGTCGGGCAGGTGTTCTTGTCGCATTTGAGCGACTGGATGCAGCCGATCGAGAACATGAAGCCGCGTGCGGAGACCACCGCATCCGCCCCCACCGCCAGGGCCCAGGCGACCCCGGACGGGGTGATCATCTTGCCGGAGACCACAATTCGGATCCGGTCCTTGAGCCCTTTGCGGATCAGGATGTCGCAGACCAGCGGCAAGGCTTCACGCACGGTCAGCCCCACATTGTCCATCAGCGGCATGGGCGCTGCGCCAGTGCCGCCATCGCCTGAATCAATGGTGATGAAATCGGGCGCGCTCTCAATCCCGCGCTCCCAGATCAGATCGCACAGCTCCTCCAGCCATCCATAGGCGCCGATCACCGTCTTTATGCCTGTCGGTTTGCCGGTGACGCTGCGCACATGGGCGATGAAATCGAGCAGCGAGCCATTATCGAAGATTTCAGGATGACGATTGGGCGAGACGGAATCCTTGAACGGCTCGATGCCGCGAATCTTCGCAATTTCTTTGTTGACCTTCTCGCCCGGCAGAAGTCCGCCCTTGCCCGGCTTGGCGCCCTGAGCGAGTTTGACCTCAAACATCCGCACGGTGTCGTGGGCGGCGATCTCGCGCAGCTTGTCGTCCGACATCAGCCCATCCTTGTCGCGCACGCCGTATTTGGCCGTGCCGATCTGGAAAACGATGTCGCCCCCGCCTTCCAGATGCATGGGACTGAGCCCGCCTTCGCCGGTATTCATCCAGATCCCGGCCTTCGCCGCGCCTAGCGACAGCGCGCGCACCGCAGGTTTTGACAAAGCGCCATAGCTCATGCCGGAAATATTGAAGACCGAAGGCGCCCTATAAGGCTTGTCAGCGTAGGGGCCGAACTCGCAGGGCTGGGTTTGCGCCACATCCTGTTCCAGCACGGGATACGGACAATTGACGAACAGCACCGTACCCACAGGCGTCAGCAATTTGGTCGAGCCGAACGGGATGATATTGCCATGCCCCTGGCTCATCCGGTTCACCGCTTCACGTTCGGCGCGGTTGAAGGGCAATTCCTCACGGTCGAGCGCAAACATATAGGTTCGGAAAAACTCGCCCAGCCGGATGAACAGCGAGCGGAACCGGCCCACAACCGGATAATTGCGGCGCACCGCGTCGGCGCGTTGATTGGAATCAATAAGCCAGAACAATACGATCAGAGCAGCCACGGCCCCGACCAGAACGATGAAGAGCTGCGCCATCACCCCCAGAACATCCAGCACCCAGGACGGTATCATGTCTTCCCCCGCAACAAAGCTGATCCAGCCTAGACCGGCAGGCCGCAAAGCTGAACCAGTCTGGCGGAGACGTGACAGGGACGTGATCACGCCATGATCGAAACACCAGACGGTTTCGCCCTTCACACGGGCTGGTTTGATCGCGACGCACAACACGCGCTGGCGCTTGAGATTTTAGAGCGTGTCGCGCGCTCACCGCTGTATCAGCCCGCCATGCCGCGCACCGGCAAGCCCTTGAGCGTGAAAATGACCAATCTGGGTCCGCTGGGCTGGATGACCGACAAGCAGGGCGGCTATCGCTATCAGAGCCGTCATCCGGTCACCGATCAGCCCTGGCCCGATATTCCCGAAACACTGCTCGCCTTGTGGGACGCCGTTTCAGGCTGGCCCGATCCGCCCCAGGCCTGTCTGGTGAACTGGTATGGGCCCGATGCGCGCATGGGCCTTCATGTGGATGCGGATGAAGACGCAAAGACCGCGCCGGTGGTGTCGGTATCCTTGGGCGACTCCGCCAGGTTTCGTCTGGGCGGCCCGACCCGCAAGGGGGCGACGCGCTCGCTGCGCCTCAATTCCGGTGATGTGGTGGTGCTCGGCGGGGAAAGCCGCCGCTTTCATCATGGCGTGGACCGGATTTATGCAGGCAGCTCGACGGTGCTGCCGCCCGACTGGCGGCCGGGACGGCTCAATCTGACCCTGCGCCGAGTGACCTGAAAATTTCAACAAACAGACACGTCCGGGCCTTGTTTCCGCCCAGCTTGTCCTGACATGATCGATACGAGCGTCCGGCTGGGAATGGGCGCGAGCAAAGGAGTTTGCGCCATGACTAAAGGTCTTATCGCTATCATGATCGCTGCGCCTCTGGCGCTGACCGCTTGTGCGACCAACCAGGGCGTTCGCGGCGCCGGTGTGGGCGCAGGCGTCGGGGCTGTCGCTGGCGCGATCATCGGCAACAATGTGGGGTCAGGCAACGCGGAAACCGGCGCGCTGATCGGCGCAGGCGTCGGCGCTGCAGCTGGCGCGGCCTATGGGTGCACCCGTCCGGGCGGCTGCGGCCACAACCCCAACAATCCCAATCATTCAGAACTGATCTACGATCAGTATTCGGGACGCTCCTATTATACCGATTACCGCACAGGCGACACGTTCTGGGCGAATGGCGAGCCGCGCACCCGCGCCCCGCGCCGCTAGGCCTTCAAACAACTTAATGCAAAAGGGCGGCTCGATGAGCCGCCCTTTTTTCTCGCCGAGATTCAAATCCGCACCTGAAAGCGGGTACTATTATTATTCACATTCCCCCATGGGTTGATATGGTGAGGCCATCGACCAACTCTGGGGGCGTTCATGATCCGAATTCTTTTCAGTCTTGCTGCTGGGGCTTGTCTGACAGGCTGCAGCTCGTTCAGCGATGCGGTTGACGGGATGCCGCAATGGCGACCCTTGACGCTCTCTGCTGAAACAGCGCGCAGCCTGCAGATCAACCATACCGGCGACGAACCGCTGGAGGCGTCGGCTGTGCTGGCCGCCCGCGCCAGCGCGCCGCGCGACGATCGTCTGGACCGCGCCACAGCCATGCTGCTGATTTCGGAGTCCGACCGGCAGTGTGACGAGTATTTCGCCTCCATCACCACCACCGCCAACACCACACGCGCCTCGCTCAGCCTGGTGGCGTTGGGAACCTCAACGGCGGCGGGCCTGTCCGCGCCGCAACGCAGCGCCAACTTGTTGGCGGGCATCTCCACCTTCTTCACCGGCGCGCAAAGCACGCTGGAAGACACCATTCTGGAAAGCCAGTCGACGCGGACGCTGCAAAGCGCCGTACGCTCGCGCCGCACCGAGATGCGCACTGAACTCAGCCAGCGCATCCTCGCCAGCGACGGAGAGGGCGCGTTGACACTGATTTCAGGCCATATCCAGGATTATCATGCGCGCTGCGGCCTGGCGTACGGTCTCGACGCAGTGTCTGAAGTGGTCACGGAATCCGTCAACACCGCCGAGGATCGCGGTCGGGAAGCCGCGGACGTGGCTGAAGAGAACGTCAGGAACTTGCGGGACGAAGCATCGCGCTAATCCCTTCACGCCAAGAAAAGGGCGGCTCT
>NZ_DEMB01000012.1:176435-182787 GCF_002354675.1 Oceanicaulis sp. UBA2681
ACAAAACCCTCATGACATGAAGTTCACTTGTTCGTCCTACGGTTACTTATAGCGTTCTGTTGAAAATAAATTTTCAGAGGACGTTATGTTTTCCACGATCCTGACCAGCCTGGCGCTGGCTTCAACCACGCTCTCGCAGTCAGACGCTTCAGACATTTCAGATGCCTTGAGAACTGAAATCGAAACCATGAGAGCGGCATATGGCGTCTCGGGTCTCGCCGTCAGCGTCGTCAGTGGAGACGATGTCATTCTGTCCGAGGGCTTCGGGTCTTTCGAAAACGGCCCGGTGGCGGCTCAGTCGCAATGCGGGCTTTATTCAGCCACCAAGGCCTTGACCGCTTTCACACTCGCCTCGCTGATCGAAGATGGCGACGTCAATCTGAACGCCCGTGTGGGGGAGCTGCTGACAGATAGCCCTGAGGGATGGCGCGATATCCCGCTCTGGCGTCTTTACAACCATACCAGCGGACTCGCCATGATCGTCACGCAGGAGGCGTTCAGCGGCATCGCGGAGGATCCCGAGGCCGGCAACACCGCCATCTATGAAATCGTGCGCGAGTTGCCGCTAGATTTTGAACCCGGCGCACATTCCCGCTACCAGCAAAGCGGATACGCGGTCTCCGAAATGATCGCCGAGGCAAGATTGGGACAGCCCTGGCCTGCGCTCGTCGAACAGCACCTCACCGGCCCGGCGCAATCAAATGACACGGTCTATGGCCAGATCACTGACGGATCGAAGTCAATGCCCATGATCAGCTCGGCCGGCGGTTATGTCACAACGGCGTCTGACATGGCGCGGATCTTTGAGGCCCTTAACGCAGGTCTAATCGCAAATCGCGACTTCCTGGCGGACCTACTGACGGACCCGGCCTATATGCAAGACAATTATGGGCTCGGCGTCATCCTTGAAGATGTAGCTGGAGAAACGACGATCGGCCATCGCGGCGGAGGCGCACGGGCCAATCTGCGCTACGCGACGCAAGCCGGCGTTGGAGTGATGGCCTGCACCGACCAGGTCGGCAATCGGGAACTGACTATTCATGTTGGCGAGATGGTGATGCGTGCGCTGTTGTCAGGCGAGGCTCCGCGTCCTCACATCGCCAGCCTTCTGTACGGATCAGAAGACGCGTCTGCGCAAACGCTGGTTACCCTATTCGAGCGTGAGTGGAACAATTCCGACACACGCTATGGCTTTGAAGGCTCAGAAGCTGTGCTCAATGCGCTCGGCTATGACCGCCTGGAAGAGGCCCCCGCCGAGGCCCAGACCTTGTTCGCGCTCAATACGCGCCTCTATCCAGACTCTGCCAATGTCTGGGATTCTCTGGCGGACGCGCAGCTGGCGCTTGGGGAAGGCGCCGCCGCGCTCCACAGCATGCGGCGCGCGCTCGACCTGCAACCCGGAAATCCATATTTCCAGCGTCGGGTGGTCGAGCACACACCGAATTAAAGCTGCAATCAGGCGCTGACGTCGACGCCGCCTTCGTTCTCTCCGCCTGCAGGCGGGGTGGCGGGGCCGGCGCTGACCACCACCATGGCGGCGCGCAGGGTGCGATCACCGATCTTGTAACCGGGCTGCATCACATGGGCGATGGCGCCCTTGGGCTGATCGGCCGGGATCTGGGCGGCGGCCTGGTGCATGTTCGGATCGAGCGCATCGCCGGGGGCGGGCTCCACCTTCTTCACGCCATGGCGCTCCAGTGACGACAGAAGACGACGCTCGGTCATCTCCACGCCTTCCAGCAGGGTTTTCAGCGCTTCGCCGGCTTCGGACTTGGCCTCGTCGCTGATCGACTGCAAAGCGCGCGACAGATTGTCGGCCACGTCCAGCATGTCGCGGGCGAAACCGGTCACGGCGTAAGCGCGCGTGTCTTTCACTTCGCGCTCGGCGCGCTTCTTGGTGTTCTCCATCTCCGCCAGCGCGCGCAGCAGCTGGTCCTTGAGATTGGAGATTTCCTCAGCCGGATCGGGTTCTTCAGACGCGGGCGCTTCTTGTTCGGCGTCGGCGGCGTGTGCAGCGTCAGCTTCAGCGTTCAGTTCGGCGTCTTCAGTTTCAGGTGTCTGGTTTTCGTTGCTCATACGTGCGGTCATTCAAGGCTAGAGGGGTGATCGTCAACCCAAAGGTTCACCAGGACGGGTGATTATCGCGGCCCGGATAGAAGCCGGCCGACCATTTGGGCGGTGTAATCAACAATTGGGATGACACGGGCATAGTTCAAACGCGTGGGACCGATCACGCCGATCGCGCCGATGATCTGGTTCTCGCGATTTCTGTAGGGCGCGACGATCACCGACGATCCTGACAGCGAAAACAACGGGTTCTCGGACCCGATGAACAGGCGCACGCCCTGCGCTTGCCGCGCTTCGTCCAGCAGCGACAACAGACCTTCCTGACGTTCGATATCATCAAACAGAAGCCGGATGCGCTCCAGATCCTCCGCCGCCTCGACGCTTTCCAGCAGCCGCGACTGGCCGCGCACGATCAGGGTGCGTTGCTCGGGCCCCGCCCAGTCGGCGAGACCGGCCTCCACCAGCGCGGACGCCGCGCCGTCAAGCTGGGCCTGCTTGGCGGAAATCTCTTCTCGAATGGCGCTCAGCGCTTCGGCCAGGGTGCGACCGCGAAGCCGGGCGGAGAGATAATTGCCCGCTTCAATCAACGCCGCGGGCGGCAGACCGGGCGGCGGGCGCATCAGCCGGTTCTCGACATTGCCGTCTTCGGTCACCAGAACCGCCAGCACTTCTGTGGGCGACAGGTTCACGAACTCCACATGGCGCAAGGGCGCGTCATGGGCCGGGCTCGCCACCAGACCTGCGCCGCCCGCCAGGCCCGATAGAAGGTTTGAGACTTCCGACAGAACATCTTCAGGACGGCGTCCTACAGCGGAGACGCGGGTGTCGATCGCGGTGCGGTCATCCGCCTCCAGGTCCCCCACTTGCAGCAAGCCGTCCACAAACAGGCGCAAACCGGCATGCGTGGGCATGCGGCCAGCCGAGACATGCGGCGAGGCCAGCAAGCCCGCCGATGTCAGATCCGCAAGCGTATTGCGGATGGAGGCAGGCGACAGGTTGAGCCCGGAGGTCTTGGACAGGGTGCGCGAGCCCACCGGCTCGCCGGTATCAAGATAGGTCTCCACCAGATCACGAAAGATCGAGCGCGAGCGCTCATCAAGCGCCATCAGGCCAGAGGGGGAAGACGGTGAATGGGTCATCACGCTTTCAGAGTTAGTGTCGCTCCCCGTCCGGCGCAATCACCAAGATTGCACGCAAAGCGCTTTGCGCCATCGCGCCTGCTCGGTTAACACGAGAGCCACAGACACACGAACATCCGGAGATGACCCATGCGCCCTGAAGGCCGCCAACCCGACGCCTTGCGCCCGCTCAGTTTTGAAATGGGCTGGTCGCCTTACGCCGAAGGCTCCTGCCTGATCAGTTTCGGCAACACCAAAGTGTTGTGCACGGCGTCGGTGGAAGAAAACGTGCCGCCCTGGCTGCGCGGCCAGGGCAAGGGCTGGGTGACAGGCGAATACGCCATGCTGCCCCGCGCCACACACCAGCGCAATCGCCGCGAAGTGCAATCGGGCAAACCCTCTGGCCGGACGCAGGAAATCCAGCGCCTGATTGGCCGTTCGCTGCGCGCGGCGGTCGATCTCAAAGCCCTGGGAGAACGTCAGATCGTCGTAGATTGCGATGTCCTGCAAGCCGATGGCGGCACTCGCACCGCGGCGATCACCGGCGCCTGGCTCGCCCTGAAAGCGGCCGTCGCTTACCTGATGGAAGAAGGCGTTCTGAAAACCGATCCGGTCATTGCTCAGATCGCTGCGGTCTCTGCGGGCGTCGTGAACGGCGACTGCGTGCTGGATCTGGAATATGAGGAAGACCGGGTGGCGGAAACCGACGCCAATTTCGTGCTGACGTCCAGTGGCGGCGTGATCGAAGTGCAGGCCACGGCGGAAGACACGCCGATGACCCAAAGCCAGTTTGACCAGATCTTCGCCCTGGCGCGCAGGGGCGTGACCGATCTGTGCGCAGCCCAGCTCAAGGCTCTCGGCCAGTAAACAGGACTGAAAGCAGGCGGGCGGCTATGCGCTGTCCGCCTCTTACTCTTCTTCGTCCTCGTCCTCAAAAACGAGAAGGTCAGCGGGCTGGCAATCCAGCTCACGGCACAAGGCTTCCAGCGTGGAGAAGCGTACGGCCTTGGCCTTGCCGGTTTTCAGGATCGACAAATTGGCCATGGTGATGCCGACGCGATCGCACAGCTCGGTCAGTGACATGCGGCGATCCAGCAGCATACGGTCCAGGGTGACGCGAATGGGCATGTGTGTTCCGCGCTCCCTAAATCGTCAGTTTCTGCTCTTCACGCATGCGGGTGCCTTCGCGGAAAATTTCCGCCAACACAAGCATGGCGAGCACAGCAAACCAGGCGCCGAGATTCAGGCTGAATTCGGGAACAACGCGAGCGCCGCCTTCAACGGGGCGGCCCAACAGGGTGATCATCAGCGAAAGGACGCCGTGCGCCCCATAGTGCAAGAGCTGATAGACGGCGATGCCAATGGCGATCGCGCGCAAATGATTGGAGTTTTCTTCAACGAACGGGTCGCCGGCGATCAAAGTCGCCATGATCCGGCGCAACCGGTCCACCACGAAGGTCACCGCTGCGAGCGCCGCAATGGCGAGCGGCAGGGCGAGCACCACATCCATCGCCAGAAACTGGCGAATGCTGAGCGGCAGATCGGAGCCAAAACCCAAAAGGCGGGAGATCCCGCCAAACACAATGAGAACGATAATGAGACTGGCGAGCCCCAATACCGCCCAAAGCAGATAATAGACGATGTCGAGGAGGATCTTCAGCAGTGAAGCCAGCGATCCCTGACCCAGCGTCTTCATGCATCCCCCAAGGGCTTGTTAGCTGGATCGTCGACCGGGCGGCGAGACATCTTCCGCGAGGGGAGGAACGGCGTGTCTCGTCTCACCCGGCCTTCGATCCGGACATTCATTAACCGACCAGCGAGCTGACCGCGGCGGCCATGCCGGCGAAAACGCCCGCCACCAGAGCCAGATTGATCACCATTGCGATTGCGCTGTGACCGGCATTGTTTTTGGACCTGACCATCTCATACTCTCCTAAGTCTCTTGTTCGACCAACCAGTTTCCGAAGCCGTTCCGATCCTTTATCGCCGGGGGTCTTCGGTGTGGTCGGGGGTGTTTCCCCCTCGCCACGAGTATCTATGTAGACCACGTCCTATCGCTTCGCAACAAAAAAATATCGAAAATCGATATGAATTTTTCGAAAGGCGATATGTACGGATGAAAGGACGCCCTTCCATGACCCTTTTCTCGACGGCTCCCAAATGGGCGATCGCCAGCCATAACAAAGGCAAAATCAAAGAGATAGCCGAGCTGATCGCCCCCTATGGACTGGTTGCGGAAGGGGCGGATTCGCTGGGTTTGCCCGAGCCTGAAGAGACTGAAAAAACTTTCACCGGCAATGCGCTTCTCAAAGCCAGGGCGGGCGCGGAGGCCTGCGGACTGGTGTCTCTGGCCGACGATTCAGGGCTGGAAGTCACTGCGCTGGACGGTGCGCCCGGCATTTATTCCGCCCGCTGGGCCGGAGAGCCGCGCGATTTTGGCGCCGCGATGGACAAAGTCCGCACAGAGCTTGAGGCTCGCCAGGCCACAGATTACAGCGCCCGCTTTGTGTGCGCGCTGGCGCTGGCGCACCCGGATGGCGAGACTCGCGTCTATGAAGGTGAGGTGCGCGGCCATCTCTCCTTCCCCCCACGAGGCGACAAGGGATTTGGCTACGATCCGATCTTCGTTCCCAACGGTCATGAGCTGACCTTCGCCGAGATGGATCCGGCGATCAAACACGCCATGAGCCATCGCGCCCACGCTTTCCGCCTGCTGGTTGAGGATGTGTTCGGCGCATGAGCCCCGCGCCCGATCGCCTGGGTCTTTACGTGCACTGGCCTTATTGCGCGCGCATCTGCCCGTATTGCGACTTCAACGTCTACAAGGCCGCCCACGCGCAACCTGAGGCGCTGCTGGCCGCCATGCTCGACGATCTGGCGCACTGGCGCGACAGGTTGGGGCCGCGCACGATCCACAGCGTGCACTTTGGCGGCGGCACGCCCTCTTTGATGGAGCCGGCGGCGATCGCCGCCATCCTTGAACGCGCTGACGCCCTGTTCGGGCTGACGCCAGGGTGTGAGATCGGGCTGGAAGCCAATCCGATGGAGCATGACCGTTTCGCCGGCATCGCCTCCGCCGGGGTGGAGCGGATGTCTCTGGGCGTTCAGGCGCTGGATGACGCCAGCCTCAAACGCCTGGGCCGCGATCATGATGCGCGCACGGGGCT
>NZ_DEMB01000012.1:183030-196245 GCF_002354675.1 Oceanicaulis sp. UBA2681
GCCTTCGAGCGCAAACTGAAACGCGGTTCGCTCACGCCGCCCACAGATGACGCCGCTGCGGACATGTACGCCCTAACGCAATCTGTCTGCGCGGCGGCAGGCCTGCCGTCCTATGAGATTTCCAATCACGCCCGGAGCCGGAGCGATCAGTCGGTGCATAATCGGCTCTATTGGGAAGGCGAAGACTGGATCGGAATCGGGCCGGGCGCGCATTCACGCACGGGCGGGTTCGATGGCGGCGGACGAGAAGGCGCAGCGGCCCGACTGCGCCCGGACGCGTATATCACGGGCGTCGCCGAGGGAGACGCTCATGAGCGCGAGCAGCTGAACGCCGAGGCGGAGCTGACTGAACGTTTGCTGATGGGCATCCGGCTCACCGAGGATGGTATGGACCTTGATCGCCTGTTCGCGCGCACCGGGCTGAGACCTGACCCTAACGGGCTTGAGCGCATGACAGCCCAGTCGCTGATCACGCAAACCGGATCATGGCTCGTCCTGACAGAGTCCGGGCGCGCATTCGCCGATCATGTCGCCGAAGCGCTGATCCCCGATTTCGACGCCTAGAAAGCCGGGTCTGTGACAGGCTTATCCATCGTGTCCGCGCCAGACATGTCATCATCAGACATGTCGGCCGGACCAAAGCGTTCCGGCGCAGGGTCGAGAACCCGGAAGCCCCCGCCACGGACTGTATACACGGCGAGGCCGCGCTCGATCGTGCCGTCTTCACGGAAGCGGAACAATCCGTCCACGCCGACAAACCCGTCCGCCCCGGTCAGGCGATCTGCGCCATAACCGCCCTCGGCCAGCAAGGCCGCCAGCGAAGCGGCGTCATAACCAAGCCCCGCCAGACGAGACGGCGTTGCGCCATAATACTCTTCAAAGACCTGTTCAAAGCGAGTGCGGGCCTCAGGATCAGGTCCGGCGAAATAGCCATGCGCCAGCGCTGGTTCTCGCGCCAGGGAGTCATCAAGCCATTGGCCGGTGCCGACAAACTTCACCAGAAGCGGATCAATATCCTGATACAAGAGCACCGGCGCCAGCATACGCAGTTGATCGCCGCCCTCGGGCAGCAGCACCACCTGGAAAGCTGACCCGGGAGAGGGCGCCCAATTCGCGCCGCTCATCATCGCCGCCTGGGCGGGATCAAGTTCTTCAACGCCAACAGTCGCCAGACGGGCCGCAGCCTCCGTCATCGCCGACACGCCGCCATCATAGAACTGGCTGGCGACCAGGCCCGTGTCGAATGTGCGTTCGACCATGATCGTCTCTGCGTCTTCCTCATCAGACACCGGTTCTTCCAGCATCACCGTTTCAGGCAGCGGAAACTCGCCGAGCAAGTCTTCAATGGTTTCTGCATAGGCGGCCTGGGTGACCTGGCCATAGGCCGAGGCCGGGCCGATGAAAGCGAAACGGGTCGCGCCCAGCGCGCCCACATACTCGGTCACCCGCCGCACCTCTTCATCGGGCGGGAAGCTCAGCTGATACACCCCGTCACCGGCCACGGCGCTGGAGGAGGACAGGCTGAGCATCGGCACGTCCGCGTCGCGTGCGGCACGGCCTGCGGCGGCGACTGCGTCCTGAAACAGGGGACCAATGATCAGATCAGCGCCGTCTGAAATGGCGGATTCGGCCGCCGTACGGGCCGTTGCTGGATCTCCGGCCGTATCTTTTGGCAAAAGCACCAGATTGGTCCCGCCGCGTTCAAAGATCGCCAGCTCTGCGGCGCGCAGCAATTGCGCCGCTTCGTTTCGCGCTGCGGAAGACGACGCGCTGAATGGCAGCAAGAGCGCGACCCTCACCAGATCCGGCTCACCCTCCAGAAAGGCAGGCGTGTATCCACGATCAGCCAGTTCGACCGGCAGTGTCGCTGGCGGCGGCGGCGCGCCCACGACCGGGCGATCCGGCACGGTCTGGATCGGTGCGCTGGGCGTAGAGGCCGTACAAGCGCTCAGCAGAAGCGCGGCGCCCAGCGCCGCCAGAGCTGAGCCGACTCGCGCCTTGCCCGCTATAGGTGTAAAGCTTTCAACCATGACGGCCACCTCTTCCCCCCGACCGGCGCAGTGCGGCGCCGCCTTTGTCCGCGCCGAAGCTAACCCCCGGCTGCGTCAGGGGCAAGCATGCGCGCAGCGGGTGACGCGGTCATGACACAAGCCCGACGCAACGCGGAACGTCGAGGTCGGCGCAGCGAAGCGCTCAGTGCGCTCTGGCTGCAGCTCAGAGGGTGGCGCATCCTAGATCAGCGGGCGCGAACCGGGGTCGGCGAGCTTGATCTGGTCGCGCGTCGCGGACCGGTTCTGGCCTTTATCGAGGTCAAAAATCGGGTCAGTCTTGACGATGCGCTGACCGCCGTCACGCCCTATCAGAAACGCCGGCTGATCCGCGCCGCCGCCCTGTGGCGCAGCCGTCATGACGCTCTGGCGGCCCTGCAGCCGCGTTTTGACGTCATCGCCTGGCCCGAACACGGTTGGCCGCGCCATATAAAAGGCGCCTTCATGATCGAGACTGAGAATCTGGTCGGGCTGATCTGATCGGGATAAAAGCTGAAGCGGTAACGCTCGGTTAACCCAATTCTCACGTCCCGGGGATAAATTGACCGTCTCCGTCTCCCACAGAAAGACAAATCTCATGACCGTGATCCGAATTGTCCTTCTTGTTCTTGCGACTGTGCTCCTGACCAATTGTGCGGCGTTTCAACCCGGGCGTTCGGTGGGACGGCAGGTTGATGATTTCAACGCCTCAGTATCGCTCAAATCGGCCATGCTGCGCGCCGAGGGCTACGCGCTCAACGGCGTGGACGTGGAGATCACTGAAGGCGTCGCGTTATTGACCGGACGCGCACCGCGCGCTGAAGACCGGGTGTATGCTGAATGCCTCGCCTGGTCCGTTCAGAGCGTCCGCTCGGTCTCCAATCAGATCGAACTGGGCGGGCGACGCGGCCTTGCAAACGCCACGCGAGACGGCTGGATCACCCAGCAAGTGCGCTCGCGACTCGCGTCCGACAGCGCCATTCGCAGCCTCAATTTCAATATCGAAACTCACTCAGGCGTCGTCTATCTGCTGGGCTTCGCGCGCAGCTCTGCGGAAAGTGATCGCGCCGCCGCCCACGCTGCGCTGGTGGAGGGTGTTGAGCGTGTGGTGGTTCTCACACGGGCCCCCGACGTCACGCCCAACTTGCCTGCGCGCGGCGCGCAACAGGCGCAGGCCTGTGATCTGTCTGCTGATCCCGAGGCTTGAGCGGGCCTGGAAGTGATTAAGGTTTGGGTTGCAAAGCCATCCTGAAACGCGTCACATAGAAAAAAATTCCCCTATAGGTTGACCCCTAATCGTCACTTATTCTATTAATGTTCCTGTTTTGAACATCTCTGTTCCGCGTATTGTGGATAACTCGCGTTAACCGTGTTGTTTGAGTAATCAGATTCATTGAATGAGGGCGCCATGGGCATTCGCACATACTCCGCCGCTTTCGACGGCGCCCAGGCGCGGCTGGTGGACGTTCAGGTCCAGATAGCCGGCGGCATGCCCAACTTCATGATCGTAGGCTTGGCCGACAAGGCGGTCGCAGAAAGCCGTGAACGGGTTCGCGCCGCATTCGCCGCCGTCGGCTTGTCGCTGCCGTCCAAGCGCCTGATCGTCAATCTCGCCCCCGCCGACCGCCCCAAAGAAGGCGCCCATTACGACCTGCCGATCGCGTTGGGCTTGATGGCCGCCATGGGCGTGTTGCCCGTGGACATGCTGGCCGAGCATCTGGTGATGGGCGAACTGGGGCTAGATGGCGGATTGTCGCCCTCGCCGGGCGCACTCCCAGCCGCCATGCTGGCGCAAGAAAAGGATCTGGGTTTCATCTGTCCTGAAAGCTGCGGGCCGGAAGCCGCCTGGGCTGGCGGCGAGCTGCCTATCCTGGCGCCCGCCTCGCTCATCCAGCTGGTCAATCATTTCAAGGGCGGACAGGTGCTGTCCCGGCCAGCGCCAGGTGATCTGATCGAAGCTGATCCGTGCCGGGATCTCCGTGAAGTTCGCGGACAGGAAACCGCCAAGCGCGCGCTGGAAGTCGCTGCGGCGGGCGGGCACAATCTTCTCATGGTCGGCCCGCCCGGCGCTGGCAAATCCATGCTGGCCTCCCGCGCGCCCGGCCTTCTGCCACCGCTCACCTCGTCAGAACTGCTGGAAGTGTCGATGGTGCAATCGGTGGCGGGCCTGCTTGATCGGGGGCGCCTGTCGCGTAATCGCCCGTTTCGCGCGCCGCATCATTCCGCCTCCATGGCGGCGATGGTGGGCGGCGGCACGCGCATCCGGCCTGGCGAGGCGTCCCTGGCGCATCACGGCGTTCTGTTCCTGGACGAATTGCCCGAATTTCACCCTCAGGTGCTCGACAGCCTGCGCCAACCTCTGGAAACCGGCGAAATCGCCGTGGCGCGCGCCAACGCCCGCGTCACCTATCCCGCCCGTTTCCAACTGATCGCAGCGATGAATCCCTGCCGCTGCGGCTGGGCGGGCGAAAATGGTCAGGCCTGCGCCCGCGGCCCCAAATGCGCCCAAGGCTATCAGGCCCGCGTATCTGGCCCGATGATGGACCGGATCGACCTGCAGATCGACATTCCGCCCGTGACGCCGGCGGATCTGGCTTTGCCCCCCGCCCCTGAAGGCACAGCGGAGGCTGCGGCGCGCGTGGCCGCAGCCCGCGCCATCCAGAACGAACGCGGCGCGCTGAACGCTCATCTCAGCGGCGAAGCCTTTGACCGGCACACCAGCCCTGACGAACCGGGGCGCGCGCTCCTGTTACGCGCGTGCGAGGCGATGGGGCTGACCGCCCGCGGCTATCACCGTGTTTTGCGGGTGGCGCGCACCCTGGCGGACCTGGATCAATCCGAACAGGTGCGGCGCATCCATGTGGCCGAAGCGCTGAGCGCCCGCCGCGCCGCTTCGCAAGGGCAGGCGGTCTCCACTCCCGCCGCCATGAAAGGATCGGCGTCGCTTTCGACGCTTCGTTAACGCGCGGCGCGTACACAAGGTTCATGACGCGTGAATGGGACCCCGCCGCCGAAGATACGACCGCTCAGCGCAGTCTTCTGGACGCGATGGCGGAGCTCGTGCTTGCCCGGGACGCCTCGGGACGCGTGACCGAGGTCAACACCGCCTTTCTCAATGCGTTTGGCGGCACGCGTTCGGACTGGATCGGGCGCTGGTTCGCCGTCGCCCCCGCGCTCAGCTCGTCAGGCCAGGCCCGGCGGTATGACGCCGCGATGCGCACACGGGCCGGAGCGGCCTGGATTGAATGGTCGGAAACCACGCTTGAGACTGGCGGCACCGTCGCCATTGGACGCGATGTCAGCGACGAACGCCGCGAACGCGCCGAGGCCAGCGAAGCCGCGGCAGGCAAGTCCGTGTTCTTCGCCTCGGTCACCCATGAATTGCGCACGCCCCTATCGGGCGCGCTGGGCGCCGCAGCGCTGTTGAAGGACAGCGGCCTTCATCCCGACCAGGCCGCTTACCTGGAAGCGGTGCGCTCGAGCGCCCAGCATGCGCTGAACCTGATCGACGATATTCTGGACCTGTCACGGCTGGAGGCGGGACGCCTCACCTTGCGGGCCGAACCGGTCGATTTGCGCAGCCTGATCGAAGATGCGTGCGAAATCCTCTCGACCCGCGCGGCGGAAAAAGGGCTGGCGCTCGCCCACGCCATCAGCGCTGACGTGCCCGCTGAAATTCGCGCCGACCCCGCCCGCTTGCGGCAGATCCTGTTCAATCTGGGCGGCAACGCCGTGAAGTTCACCGAAACCGGAGGCGTTCTGGTGCAGGCGAGCTATCATGGAGGCGAGCTGAGCCTCGCGTTCAAGGATACCGGCCCCGGCATAGCCAAGAACGATCAATCCAGTCTGTTCAAGCATTTCGAGCGCGGCGCGGCGGAGCATAACGCCACCCCTGGCGCCGGGCTGGGCCTGGCCATGGTCAAGCGCCTGACCGAGGCCATGGAAGGCGATGTGGGGGTCAGTTCCGAACCCGGCCAGGGCGCGGTGTTCTGGACGCGCTTTCCGGCCCCCGCCGTGTCGCCGCCGCCGACCGAACGCCCGCTGGCGGACCGCACCATCATCATCGCCTCGCCCTCCGACATTCGCCGCGAAGCGCTGTCCTTGAAAGCGCAGGCCCTGGGCGGACAGGCGCTTGAGACAGCATCGGTCTACGCCATTTCCGATCTGGTGACCCAGACCGAGGACGCCGCCACCTTGATCCTGGATGCGGACTGGGCCGACCAGGCCCCCGCGCTCAAGTCGCTGGCGCCCGATCTGCGCATTCTGGTGCTGGCCGAACCGCGCACCAAGGACCGCTTCACCCACAAGGACGGTCCGCCCGGCATTGATGGCTGGCTGGTCTCGCCGGTCCGGCTCAGCTCGCTGGCCGCTTACGCCCAAGGGCTTGAGATCGAACCCGAAGAACCTCCCGCTCCCAGCGTGCCCGATCGCGCCCTGGATGGGCTCAATATTCTGGTGGCCGAAGACGACCCGGTGAACGCCATGATCGCGCGTACGGTTCTGACCCGTCTGGGCGCGGTGGTCGCGGTGGTCGATACGGGCCGCGCCGCATTGGAAGCCGTCGCGGGCGGCCAGTTTGACGCCGCGCTCCTCGATATGCGCATGCCTGAAATGGGCGGGCTGGACGCCGCCGCCGCCATTCGCAGCCTCAAGAGCCCGGTCGCGGCGCTGCCCTTGATCGCGCTGACCGCGAACGCCACTGAAGACGACCGCGAAGCCTGTCTGACCGCCGGCATGGACGCGTTCCTGACCAAGCCCTTGCAGCCCCAGGCCCTGATCGAGATCCTCACCGGCTTGTGCGCCCCGCAAAACCGGGCCAGTTTCGGTTAGCACCAGACGAGGGATCATCATGACCGTGCAAACAGACCCGCCCGCGCGCAGCTGGGCGCAAACCGTGCGGGTGTATTTCACCCCGGTCATGCTCTCGATGATCGTGCTGGGCTTCGCCTCCGGCCTGCCGCTCTACATGGTGTTCCAGAAGCTGTCTTACTGGCTGCGCGACGCCGGGATCGAACGCTCCACCATCGGGTTTTTCTACTGGGTGACGCTGTCCTACACCCTCAAATTCCTCTGGGCTCCGATCATTGACCGGGTGCAGATTCCATTCCTCGCCAAACTTCTGGGGCCCCGCCGATCCTGGATCGTCACCGCCATTTCCGGCACGGTCATCGCTCTGGTGATCATCTCCCAGACCGATCCCACCCAAGGCCTCGCGCCCGTGGCGATCGCGGCCTTCCTGCTCGCCTATTCCAGCGCCACGCTGGATGTAGCCATCGACGCCTGGCGCATTGAAAGCGCGCCCAATGACATGCAGGCCAATATGGCCGCCGCCTATTCGCTTGGCTACCGCGTCGCCTACATGACCTCGGGGCTCGGGCTCGCGATCTCCGAATGGGCGGACTGGGATTGGTCCTTCCTGGCCATGGCCGCGGCCATGGCGCTGTCTGCGGGCCTGGTCTTCTTTATGAAAGAACCCGCGACGGGGACGTACAAGCATGCCCTGACCGGGTCCCTGCCAACGAAAATCGTCAAGGCGGTGGTCGACCCGTTCAAACAATTCATGGGGCGGCTCGGCTGGTGGCTTTTGCCGGTGTTGTTGCTGGTGACGCTTTATCGGATCAGTGATTTCACCATGGGTGTGATGGCGGCGCCGCTCTATTCCGATCTGGGTTTCGCACGTGACGCCGTAGGCGGCATTCAAGGCGGGCCGGGCCTGATCGCGACCATGACAGGCTTGTTCCTCGGCGGTCTGGCCAGCCTGCGCTTCGGCATGATGCGGGCGCTGGTGATCGGTCTGGTGATCACCCTGATCACCAATGGCGCCTATGCGTGGCTGGCGGCCACGGCGGGGCCTGACGATCTGGGCAAGCTGACGATTGCGGTGGTCGGCGACAACCTGGCGGGCGGGTTCGTCACGACGGTGTTCATCGCCTACCTGTCGAGCCTTGTGGACCCGGAGAACGCCGCCACCCAGTACGCGCTCCTGAGTTCCTTTTACGCCCTCTTGCCCAAATTCATGGCGGGCTTTTCCGGCGTGCTCGCTGATCAGGTGGGCTGGGTGTGGTTCTTTATCCTGACCGCGGGCTGGACCGTGCCCGCCGCCGTGTTGCTGGGGCTGGTGCTGGGATGGGGGCCGATGGCGGCGAAGGGACAGTTTAAATTCGCCGAACGCCGCACCGCCGACAACGCCGCCGAGGGCGAAAAGGCGGAGTAATCACTCCGGCGCCTTCTCCGCCCGCTCGTCTGAGAGGTCATGCGCGGCCAACGCCGCTAGGGTGAGAATGTCGTTCACACTGGCGCCCAGACGCGCGATCTGAACCGGTTTTTCCAGCCCAACCAGCATCGGCCCCAAAACGGTGGCGCCGCCTGCGGCGCGCATCATCTTGGTGGCGATGGAGGCGGAGTGAATGGCGGGCATGACCAGCACGTTCGCCGGGCCGGTGAGGCGCGAGAACGGGTAGAGCCTGCGATGGTCAGGATCCAGCGCCACATCGGCGTTCATCTCACCCTCGTATTCAAAATCCACGCCCCGCTCATCAAGATAGCCGACCGCTTTCTGGATGGCGTCGGCCCGGTCGCCAGACGGATTGCCGAAGGTCGAGTACGACAGGAAGGCCACGCGCGGGGTGACGCCGAAGCGTTTCGCCGCCGCCGCCGTCTCCACCGCAATGTCCGCCAGCGCTTCAGGGCTCGGGAATTCAGTGACGTTGGTATCGGCGATAAACAGCGTGCGTCCGCGTGACAGCACCAGGCTCATCCCCATGACGCGCTCATTTTCAGCCGTGTCGAGCACCAGTTTCACATCACCCAGCGCCTGAGCGTAGTTGCGCGTGACGCCAGTGACCATGCCGTGCGCATCGCCCAGCGCCAGCATGCAGGCGGCGAAGACGTTTCGGTCATTATTGACCAGGCGCTGCACGTCGCGACGCAGATAACCCTGACGCTGCAGGCGATGAAACAGGAAGTCGGCATAGTCGGCGTTCTTGTCAGACAGGCGCGCATTGACGATGCGGATGGCGTCGGACTGAACCCCCAGAAGCCGCATATTGGCGTGCACGGTCTCTTCACGACCGATCAGGATCGCCTCGCCCAGACCCTGGTTCTGGAAGGCGTAGGCGGCGCGGATGACGGACGGTTCCTCACCTTCAGCGAAAACGATCGTCTTGCGCTCGCCCGCCCGCACATCATCCTGAATGGATTGCAGGATCGCCGCCGTGGGATCGAGCCGGCGCGCCAGAGCCGCCTTGTATTGCTCCATATCCGAGATCGGCTTGCGCGCCACGCCGGACTCCATCGCCGCCTGCGCCACATAGGGCGGCACATGGCTGATCAGGCGCGGATCAAACGGGGCGGGGATGATGTATTCCTTACCAAAGGTCGGGCGCGCGCCGTGATAGGCGGCGGCGACCTCATCGGGCACGTCTTCACGCGCCAGCTCGGCCAGCGCCTTGGCGGCAGCGATCTTCATCTCTTCATTGATGGTGCGCGCGCGAACATCCAGCGCGCCGCGGAAGATATAGGGAAAGCCCAGCACATTGTTGACCTGATTGGGATAATCAGACCGGCCCGTGGCCATGATCGCGTCAGAACGCGCCTCGCGCACTTCTTCGGGCGTGATTTCGGGATCGGGGTTCGCCATGGCGAAAATGATCGGATCAGCGGCCATGGAGCGCACCATCTCCTTGGTCACCGCGCCCTTGACCGACAGGCCGATGAAGCAGTCCGCCCCGTTCATCGCCTCATCCAGCGTCCGCGCATCCGTGTCGGCGGCATGGGCGGATTTCCACTGGTTCATGCCGTGGTCGCGGTCCTTGTAGATGACGCCCTTGGAATCGCACAGGATCGCGTTGTCGTGCTGCACGCCCATGGCTTTGAGCAATTCGAGCACGGCGATGCCGGCGGCGCCGGCGCCGTTCACGACGACTTTCAGCGCCTTGATATCCTTACCCGACAGCTCGCATGCATTGATGATCCCGGCGGCGGAGATGATCGCCGTGCCGTGCTGGTCATCATGAAAGACCGGGATATCGAGAAGCTCGCGCAGCTTCTCTTCAATGATGAAGCAATCGGGGCCCTTGATGTCTTCCAGATTGATGCCGCCAAAGCTGGCGCCGAACCGGCGCACGCATTCGATGAAGGCTTCAGGATCGTTTTCATCCACCTCGATATCGATGGAATCCACATCCGCAAAGCGCTTGAAGAGCACCGACTTGCCCTCCATCACCGGCTTGGACGCCATCGCGCCCAGATCGCCGAGGCCCAAAATGGCGGTGCCGTTGGAGATCACGGCGACCATATTGCCCTTGGAGGTGTAATCGTAGGCGAGGTCAGGATCCTCGGCGATCGCCTTGACCGGCGCAGCCACGCCCGGACTGTAGGCCAGCGACAGATCACGCTGGGTCGCCATGGGCTTGGTGGCGGTCATCGCCAGTTTTCCGGGCTTCGGGAAACGGTGGAAGTTCAGGGCTTCTTCGTCATCGACACGGGAGCGGCGGTCAGTCATGGCGGATCCGGAAAAAAGGGCGGTGGACAGGTGTGGACCTGCACACTAGCCGCTTCGCGGCGTACAGCAAATCACGCGCTGTCACACTTGCGGCGGGCGGCGGCGCGGTTACCTTGCGCCCATGACGTCACACGCCGATCCGATCGCCCTGAACGCCCGCGCTTTCCCGACCCCTGAGGGCGGGACGCCGATGATGGTGCAGTTTTTGGAGCTGCGCGCCGAAGCGCCGCTGGACGCCTTGCTGTTTTACCGCATGGGCGATTTCTACGAGCTGTTCTTTGACGACGCCGTGCGCGCCTCCGAAGCGCTCGACATCGCGTTGACCAAGCGCGGCGAGCACCAGGGCGAACCCGTGCCCATGTGCGGCGTGCCCGTCCACAACGCCCCCGTCTATCTGTCGCGTCTGATCAAGGCGGGCTTCAAGGTGGCCGTCGGCGAGCAGATGGAAGACCCCGCCGAAGCCAAGAAGCGCGGCGCGAAATCGGTGGTGAAACGCGGCATCACCCGCATCGTCACCCCTGGCACGCTGACCGAAGATGATCTGCTTGAGGCCCGCGCCGCCAATCGCATCGCCGCCATCGCGCGCCTGGCGACGGGTGAGTGCGCCCTGTCCTGGGCGGATGTGTCCGACGGTGAGTTCGCCAGCATGCGCGTCGGCAATGAGGGGTTGGAGGCGGAACTGGCCGCGCTCAACCCGTCTGAAGTGCTGTGCTCTGACGAGGACGCCAAGCTGGCGTCAGATCTGGCGCCTCATGCGGTGATCACGCCGCGCGCTCGGGCCAAGTTTGACTCAGCCGCCGGCGAGCGTCGCCTCAAGCAGCGCTTTAACGTCCAAAGCCTTGATGGATTTGGCGCCTTCACAAAGGCCGAGCTGTCTGCGCTCGGCGCACTTCTGGATTATCTCGAACTGTCACAGGCAGGCGCTCCGGCGCGCCTGCGCCCGCCGCTCAGCCTGCCGTCCGGCGCCGCGATGGTGATTGATCCCGCGGCCCGGATGAGCCTTGAGATCGATCGCACGCTGCAGGGATCACGCAAAGGGTCTTTGATCGACGCCATCGACCGCACTCTGACGGCGCCCGGCGCGCGTCTGCTGGCGGACCGGCTGGCGCGCCCGTCCATGTCCCTGACCGAAATTCAGGGTCGGCTCGATGCGGCGCACTTCTTCTTGGAAAATCGAAACCTGCGCGAACAAACGCGCGAACGACTGAAAGCGGCGGGGGATCCGGCGCGGTGTCTGTCGCGTTTGCTTCTGGGTCGCGGCGGGCCGCGGGATCTGGCGCAATTGAGCCGGGCGCTGAAAGAGGGCGAAAAGCTGATCGCCGGCTTCGCCAAGGATTCGCTGAACGCCCCGCCCGCGCCGATCAACCGGGCGCTCGACGCCCTGTCGCTGGCGCAAAATCCTGAATTGGCGCGCCTAGTGCAGGAAACCCATCAGGCGCTGGTGGCGGAACCGCCGCTTCTGGCGCGTGATGGCGGCTTCGTCGCGCCGGGCTGGACCCCGGCGCTCGATGAAGCGCGCGGACTGAGAGATGAATCGCGCCGCGTGGTGGCGGGTCTGCAAGCGACCTACGCCCAGCAGTCCGGCGTCAGCGCGCTGAAAGTCAAACACAACAATGTGCTGGGCTATTTCATCGAGGTGAGTGCGAAAAACGCCGACGCCCTGATGGGCGACACCGCCTTTATCCACCGCCAGACCATGGCGAACGCCGTGCGCTTCTCCACGCCAGAGCTGGGCGAGCTGGAGGCGAAAATCGCCCAGGCGGGCGAGCGCGCCCTGGCGATGGAGCTTGAACTCTTTGACGCCTTTCGCGCGCGCATCGAAACGCTGGATGCGCCCATCCGACGCGCGGCCGAAGCCCTGGCGGGGCTGGATGTGGCCGCCGCAACCGCTCATTGGGCTGAGGAAACCGGCGCGGAGCGCCCACAGGTGGATGACAGCCTCGCCTTTGATATCGAGGGCGGCAAACACCCTGTCGTCGAACGCGCGCTGGAACGATCCGGCGAGGGTCGCTTCACGCCCAATGGCTGCCATCTGGACGGCGCGGGTGGGGATCATCCGCGCCTGATGCTGGTCACCGGACCGAACATGGCGGGTAAATCGACCTTTCTGCGCCAGAACGCGCTGATGGCGGTCCTGGCGCAGGCGGGTCTGTATGTGCCGGCGAAATCAGCGCGGATCGGGTTGGTGGATCGGCTGTTCTCGCGCGTCGGCGCAGCCGATGATCTGTCCCGCGGACGCTCGACCTTCATGGCGGAGATGATCGAGACCGCCGCCATCCTTAACCAGGCCGGGCCGCGC
Organism: Oceanicaulis sp. UBA2681; assembly: GCF_002354675.1. Taxonomy (NCBI): domain Bacteria; kingdom Pseudomonadati; phylum Pseudomonadota; class Alphaproteobacteria; order Maricaulales; family Maricaulaceae; genus Oceanicaulis; species Oceanicaulis sp. UBA2681. The sequence continues at coordinate 195,860 of NZ_DEMB01000012.1, forward strand.
GCTTTGGTGATCCTGGATGAAATCGGGCGTGGCACCGCGACCTTTGACGGCCTGTCCATCGCCTGGGCGGCAGTCGAACACTTGCATGAGATCAATCAGAGCCGGGCATTGTTCGCCACCCACTATCATGAGCTGACACGCCTGGCCGAAGAGCTGGACGCGGCGGGCAATTGCTCGCTCAAGGCCAAGGAATGGAAAGGCGATCTGATCTTCCTGCACGAGGTCCAGCAGGGCCCTGCGGATCGCTCCTACGGGGTGGAAGTCGCCAAGCGCGCCGGCCTGCCCAAAGCAGCTGTGAAGCGCGCGACGGAGATTCTCAAAAGGCTGGAAAGCGATGACGCGCCCGCGGCGGCATTGGCGGATCTGCCGCTCTTCTCAAGCCTCGC
>NZ_DEMB01000012.1:196450-212161 GCF_002354675.1 Oceanicaulis sp. UBA2681
CCGCGCGAAGCGCTGGACGTGCTGTATGCGCTTAAAGCCTTGAGCCAAAACTCTGGCTGACGCGCCGGTCGCCCTCGCGTAGAATCAACGCCATGAGACCCACAACCCTCCCCGCCAGTCTTGATGGGCTGCGCTTGCGCGCCGAGCTGTCAGCCGCCACCCGCGACGGCTGGGACAAGCCCGCCAATCGTCAGCTGGCGATGAGCCGACTCAAACGCTATCTCGAGAAAGGCCGGGCCCTGGCCCAGACGCGCCTCAATGGCGCGGAAGGCGGGCTGGAGGCGGCGCGCACCTGGTCGGGCGTGATGAACGCGGCGCTACGCGCCCTGTTTGATTCCATCACCTCAGATTACACCGACGATCCGCTGGACGGCCTCGCCCTGTGTGCGCTGGGCGGCTATGGCGCGGGCGAATTGGCGCCGCAATCTGACATCGATCTGGTGTTTCTCACCTCGGATACGCCCCCCGACTTCGCCCAGGCGATCATTGAGCAGACCCAGTACGCGATCTGGGATAGCGGCCTGCAGATCGGCGGCGGTGCGGTGCGTACGCTGGATGAAGCCATCGTGCTCGCCCAGGACGATCTGTCAGAGCGCACGGCTTTGCTCGATCTGCGCTCGATTTCTGGCGACATCCGACTGGTGCGCCAGATGCATACGCGCTTTGATGAAGACATACGCATCAAGAACGATGCTGAATTCGCCGCCGCCAAGCTGGCCGAGCGTGATGAGCGCGTGGATCGTCAGGGCGACAGCCGCTATGCGGTCGAGCCCAATATCAAGGACGGCAAGGGCGCGCTGCGCGACCTGCAGACCCTGCGCTGGCTCGCGCAAATCCTCTATGGCGACGATGCGCTGGAACGCTGGGTGGTGGCCGGCCTGTTCTCCATCGACGATGTGAAACGCTATCTCAGCGCGGCGGATTTCTTCTGGACCCTGCGCTTTCACCTGCACACCCTGGCCGGCCGCAAGGATGACCGGCTGACCTTTGACCTGCAGCCTGAAATCGCCCGCCGCATGGGGTTTGAAGACACCGACGACCAGCTGGGCGTCGAAGCCTTCATGCGCAGCTATTTCCTCAAGGCGATTGATGTGGGCGCCCTGACACGACTGGTCTGCGCCAAACTGGAAGCCGAAGAGCTCAAAGACCCGCCAGGGGGCCGCTTCCTGCCCGCCGACGGCAGCGCGAACGAAACCGAGCTGGCTGAACGCGGCTTCACCCTGCATGCCGGGCGGCTGGATTTCGCGGATCCGCAAGCGCCAGAAACCGATCCGGTTATGATGCTGCGCCTGTTTGAAAAGGCCGCCGCGCGTCATCTGGATCTGCACCCGGACGCCGTCGCCGCCATCAGTCGCGGCCTGCGCCAGATCGATGATCGCTTCCGCACAGACCCCCGCGCCGCCCGCAGCTTTTTTGCGGTGCTGTTGGACGCTGATGATCCGCGCATCATCCTGCGGGCCATGACCGAGGCGGGGCTTCTGGGCGCGTATATCCCTGAGTTTGGCGACATTGTCGCTCGCACCCAGTTCAACATGTATCACCGCTTCACGGTGGACGAGCACACGCTGAACGCGCTGGGCCTGTTACGGCTTCTCGAGCAGGGCAAGCTCAACGCCGACCATCCGCTGGCCAGCAAGCTGGCGCCGGAAATCCTGCATCGCCGGGCGCTTCATCTGGCCGTGCTGCTGCACGACACCGGCAAGGGCAAGGGCGATCAATGCGTTGAGGGCGGCGAGAACGCCCGCCAGGTCTGTCCGCGTCTGGGGCTCGATGATCACGAGACCGATCTCGTCGCCTGGCTGATCGAGAACCATCTGGAAATGAGCGACGTCGCCCAGCGCCGCGATCTCTCCGATCCACGCACCGTGCTCGATTTCGCCGAGAAGGTCGGCACGATGGACCGGTTGAACCTTCTGACGATCCTGACAGTGGTGGATATTCGCGCGGTGGGCCCGGGTGTGTGGAATGGCTGGAAGGCCCAGCTGCTGCGCGATCTGTATCAGGCCACCGCCGCTGTGCTCAAGGGCGGAGACCGGCGCGACGAGGCCGAAGCTCGCGCCCGCCTCGCCGAGCGCGCCGCGCTGGCCCGCAATCATTTCCACGAAGCGTTGTCGCGCATCGATCCGGAGTTCACCCGCATCTGGACCGAAGTGCTCGATCATTCCTACTGGCTGGCCTTTGGCGAGGATGACCGTTTCCGTCACGCCGCCTTCGCCCGCGCCGCCTTTGAACGCGGCCAGGCGACCAGCGTCGGCGTACGCACCGACAAGCGCCGCTCGGCCACCGAAGTCATGGTGCTGACGCCAGACAGGCATGGTCTCTTTGCCGACATTGCCGGGGCCCTGTCGCGCGAAGGCGCCAATGTTGTCGGCGCGCAAGTGACCACCACCTCGGACGGACGCGCCTTTGACGTCTTCTACGTGCAGGAGCAGGGCGGCAAGCCGTTTGGCTGGTCAGACAGCTATATCCAGGACCGCTTGCGCGACAGCGTCCAGCACGCAGCCGAGCACGGTCTGTCCGGCGATGACGCCCGGCCCATGCTCAAACCCCTGCGACGCCGCGAAGCCGCCTTCACCGTGACGCCCTCGGTCAATCTTGATCTTGAGGCGTCCGATGACGCGCTGGTGATCGAGGCGACGGGGCGCGACCGGCCGGGCCTTCTTCATGCGCTGGCCAAAACCCTGTCTGACATCGGATTGTCGCTGGAGGCGGCGCGCATTGACGGCTATGGAGAACGCGCCGTCGACACCTTCTACGTCACCGAAAAAGGCGGCAAACCCTCTGGCGACGCCCGGCTTGTGGGCATCAAGGTGCAATTGATGAACGTTCTCTCCGACGCTGAAGACGCCGTCGCCGTGCACCGCGCCAAGCAGGGCCTGGTCGCCACTCCCGCCAGCGCAGGACGCTAGCGGATGCGGTTATTGCGCTCCTCTGCTGTTGTGGGTGGGTTCACACTGCTGAGCCGGTTTTTCGGCGTGGCGCGGGACATCCTTCTCGCTGCGCGTCTGGGCGCCGGCCCGTTGACGGACGCCTTTTTCGTCGCCCTGACATTCCCGAACCTCTTTCGCAGGATCTTCGCCGAAGGCGCGTTCAACTCCGCCTTCATCCCGCTCTACGCCCGACGGCTAGAGGGCGAGGGCGCCGAGGAAGCGGACCGGTTCGCCAGTGAAGTCTTGTCAGTCCTGACGCTATCAGTGCTAGGCATCGTCATCATCGCGCAAATCCTAATGCCCTGGCTGATGTACCTTCTGGGGCCGGGTTTCATCAGTGATCCAGGTCTGTTCGGTTTTGCCGTGCTGATGACCCAGATCACCATGCCGTACCTGTTGTGCATGTCGATGGCGGCGATGATTTCCGGCGCTTTGAACACCCATGCCCGGTTCGCCACTGCGGCGGCGGCGCCCATCCTTCTCAACGTCGTTCTGATCTCGATCCTTCTGGCCGCGCCAGGCGAGCGTAATGATCTGGCGCTATATCTAGCCGCAGGCGTCACAGTGTCAGGCGTGTTACAGACCGCATGGCTCTATTGGGCCGCACGGCGAGCAGGGATCAGGCTGGCCTTTAAGGCGCCGCGCCTGACTTCGGGGGTCAAACGCCTGATTGTGCTGGGCGTCCCAGGCGCAGCGGCGGCGGGGGTAACCCATATCAACCAGCTGGTGTCGGGCTCCATTGCGACGCTTCAGGAAGGCGCGCGGTCCTGGATCTATTATGCTGAGCGCTTGTATCAGTTGCCATTGGGCGTAATCGGCATCGCGATGGGCGTTGCACTATTGCCCGCCCTGTCCAAACGCTTGCGGGCGGGCGATGACAGCGGCGCAATGGGCGGTCAGAACCGGGCGATCGAGATATCCATGGCGCTGACCCTGCCCGCCGCAGCCGCTCTTCTGGTGATCCCGGACGCCGTGGTGGCAGGCCTTTTCCAGCGCGGGGCGTTTGAAGCCTCCGACACAGATCGCACAGCGCTGGCGCTTGCGATCTATGCTGCAGGACTGCCAGCCTTTGTGCTGATCAAGGTCTTTTCACCGGGCTTTTTCGCGCGCGAAGACACATTAACGCCGATGAAGTTCGCCGCCGCCTCGATGGCCCTGAACATGATCGCCGGCATCGCCTTGTTTTTTGGACCTCTGGGATATGCGGGTCTGGCCCTCGCCACCACTCTGGCGGGCTGGCTGAACGCTGGGCTTTTGGGCGTCACGCTGATCCGGCGGCGGCAATTCACACCAGACACCCGGCTCATGCACCGCCTGCCCCGCATCCTGTTCGCCTGCCTGTTGATGATGGGGGCGCTGTGGGCGCTCGTTGCATTCGGGGAGGCGCCAATTCTCGCCGCGATGCAAACCCTGCTTCCTACAACGCTGATCGCCTTGGTCTGGATGGGACTCCTGGTTCTCTGCGGTCTTGCGGTGTTTGGCGTCAGCACCTTGGCGCTGGGCGGGTTGAGACCTCAGGAATTGTTAGGCGCTCTTAAACGGGACCCGGCTCCCTCGATCAAGGATCAGGCCGAAGACGGCGCCGACGCTTGAGGCCCGGCGTCCCGCCCTTTAAGACACAGCCTCCCTTATTCTCCATTCTGTAGCGGAAACTCCCATGACTGACGCGACGCCCGTCTATTCCGGCCCCGAACGCATTCTGTCCGGCATGCAGCCCACTGGCCGCCTGCATCTGGGCAATTATCTGGGCGCGCTGAAGAACTGGGTGCCCATGCAGGACAGCGGCAAGGAATGCTTTTTCTGCGCCGTGGACATGCACGCCATGACGATCGAGTACGATCCCGCCGTACTGCCCGACCGGGTGCGCGGCGTGGCGGCCGCCTATATCGCCGCAGGCGTCGACCCCAAGCGCAGCGCGATTTTCGCGCAGTCCGCCGTGCCTCAGCACGCCGAGCTCAACTGGGTCCTGCAATGCGTGGCCCGCATGGGCTGGATGGAACGCATGACCCAGTTCAAGGACAAGGCCGGCTCCGGCAAGGACGCCGAACGCGCCAGCGTCGGCCTGTTCACCTATCCCGTAATGATGGCGGCGGACATTCTGGTCTACAAGACAACCCATGTCCCTGTCGGCGAAGACCAGAAACAGCATCTGGAGCTGTCGCGCGACATCGCAGCCCGCTTCAACCGCGACTTTGGCGGCGGCCAGATCATCCTGCCTCAGCCTGAACCCGTCATCATGCCGACCGGTGCGCGCGTGATGTCGCTCAAGGACGGCACGAAGAAGATGTCGAAATCCGACCCGAGCGATAATGCCCGGATCAACCTGCATGACGATGCGGACACGATCGCGCGCAAGATCAAGAAGGCGAAAACCGATCCTGAACCCCTGCCCGAAACCGCAGAAGGCCTCAATGATCGCCCGGAAGCGAAGAACCTTGTGGGTCTCTACGCCGCGCTGACCGGCAAATCGGTAGCGGACGTTCTGGCAGAGTTCGGCGGCGAAGGCTTCGGGACTTTCAAACCCAAACTCGCCGAGGCTGCAGTGGAGTATATCTCCCCCGTCAGCGAGGAATATGCCCGCCTGCTGAACGACAAGGCCGAGATCGACGCTGTGCTGAAAGACGGCGCCGAGCGCGCCCGCGCCGCGGCCCAGCCGGTCATGGCGGAAGTGAAAAAACTGATCGGCTATTGGGGCGCGTAAACGCCGCAGGCGACGCGCTTGCGCCAACGCGCGCCAAGCGCCAAATCTGAACACGACCGGTTTCGGGCGGCGCCATTGGCGTCGCCCGTCTCATATGGAGAGATGACATGCTCAAACGCGCCCTCTACGCCCTTGCCCCTTTAAGCGTTCTTACCCTCGCCGCCTGCTCGCCGGCTGAAGACGCCCCCGCCAGTGCTGAACCAGCAGACTACGCCGTGATTGAAGGCTGGGTGCGCGCGCCTCTGGGCGGACGAGACGTCACCGCAGGCTTCATCAACCTCACCGCCGGCGCGCCCGGCGGCCAGCTTGTGGGCGCCTCGACCGAGGAAGCAGACGCCATCGAGCTGCACACCATGGCCATGGATGGCGCGGTGATGCGCATGCGCCATGTGGACGCCATCGACATCCCGGCTGGCGGCGCAGCGAGCCTTGCGCCCGGCGGCGACCATCTGATGATATTCGGCGTGAAGCCGGCTGAGCTCGAGGATGGCGAGATGACCCTGACGCTGGAATTCGCCGACGGCGAAACTCTCGCCGTCACCCTGCCCGTCCGCGACACCGCCCCCGAGCTTGATCCGGAAATGGGCGCGATGAGCCATGAGGGTCATGAGATGGCCGATGACGATGAAACTGGAGCCTCTGAAGGTGACGGTCACTAACTCAGTGTCCCGGTCCTGAATGCAAAAAGCCCCGGCCATCGGCCGGGGCTTTTTCGTGTCGTCAGAGCGCTTGAGGCTTAATCGTCGTCCATTTTCAGCGCGGCGATAAAGGCTTCCTGCGGGATTTCGACGTTTCCGTACTGGCGCATCTTCTTCTTGCCGGCCTTTTGCTTGTCCAGAAGCTTGCGTTTCCGGGTGGCGTCACCGCCATAGCATTTGGCGGTCACGTCCTTGCGCATGGCGGACAGGGTTTCGCGGGCGATCACGCGGCCACCGATAGCGGCCTGGATCGGGATCTTGAACATGTGCCGCGGGATCAGCTCCTTGAGCTTCTCGCACATGGCGCGACCGCGCATGTCGGCGCGCGAGCGGTGCACGATCATAGACAGGGCGTCCACCGGCTCTTCATTCACGAGGATCGACATTTTCACGAGGTCTTCCTCGCGATGCTCGATGAACTGGTAGTCAAAGCTGGCGTAGCCCTTGGAGACCGATTTCAGACGGTCATAGAAGTCAAAGACCACCTCGTTGAGCGGCAGCTCATAGACCAGCATGGCGCGCGAGCCGGCATAGGTCAGCTCCAGCTGGATGCCGCGGCGGTCCTGACACAGCTTCAGCACGCCGCCAAGATATTCGTCCGGCACCAGGATCGTCGCCTTGATCCAGGGCTCAGAAATATTGTCGATCTTCACCACATCCGGCATGTCAGCCGGGTTGTGCATGTCGACCTCGGACCCGTCGGTCATCTTGATCTTGTAGACCACCGATGGCGCGGTCGTGATGAGATCCACATTGTATTCGCGCTCGAGCCGTTCGCGAATGACCTCAAGGTGAAGAAGCCCCAGGAAGCCGCAACGGAAGCCAAAGCCCAGCGCGGCGGAGGTCTCCATCTCATAGCTGAAGGACGCGTCATTGAGCGCCAAGCGCTCCACAGCGTCGCGCAGGTCTTCAAAATCGGCCGCATCCACCGGGAACAGGCCGCAGAACACCACCGGCACCGCCGGCTCAAAGCCCGGCAGCATGGAATCCGTGGGGCGTTTCTCCTCGGTGATGGTGTCGCCCACGCGCGCATCGCGCACCTGCTTGATCGAGGCGTTCAGGAAGCCGATCTCGCCCGGACCCAGCGTATCGCGGTTTTCCTTGGCGGGGGTGAACACGCCCACCCCGTCCACGCCATAGCTGGCCTCGGCGCCCATCAGGCGCACGCGCATGCCCTTTTTCAGGGTGCCTTCGATGATCCGCACCAGACAAATGACGCCCAGATAGGGGTCATACCAGCTGTCCACCAGCAGCGCCTTCAGGGGCGCGGTCGGATCGCCGGCCTTTGGCGCGGGCAGGCGGGTGACGATGGCTTCCAGCACATCCTCGATCCCGAGGCCGGTCTTGGCGGAAATCTCGATGGCGTCAGAGGCGTCGATGCCGATCACATCCTCGATCTGGGCTTTCACCCGGTCAGGCTCGGCGGCGGGCAGGTCGATCTTGTTGAGGACCGGCACGATCTCGAGATCGACATCGATGGCGGCGTAGACGTTCGCCAACGTCTGGGCCTCAACGCCCTGGGCGGCGTCCACCACCAGCAGCGCGCCCTCGCAGGCGTACAGCGAGCGGCTGACTTCATAGGCGAAGTCCACGTGGCCGGGCGTGTCGATCAGGTTCAGCGCGTAGGTCTGACCATCCTTGGCGGTATAGCTCAGACGCACGGTCTGCGCCTTGATGGTGATGCCGCGTTCGCGCTCGAGCTCCATATTGTCGAGCACCTGTTCCTTCATCTCGCGGTTGGTCAAACCGCCAGTGTGCTGGATCAGGCGATCGGCCAGGGTGGATTTACCGTGGTCGATATGCGCGACGATGGAGAAATTTCGGATCAGGGACGGATCTGTGCTCATGTCGCGGGAGTTAGCACTGGCAAGCCTCCGCGCCAAGCTTATTGGCAGTAAAGCCAGCGTCCGGGCCGCGTGTTTACGCAGCGTTTACCCTTTCGCCTCACCGAGGCCCTAATTGACGTTCAGCGTCCGGCGCATGAAACCGGTCAGACAAGGCAGGCGCACCATGATTAGACGATCCATTCTTTCCATGATCACGACTACCGCCCTGACGCTGGCGCTCGGCGCTTGTGCGAGCACGGGCGGAGCGCAGACCGCCTCCCGTTCGGACAATCCCGATTACGGCCAGCCGAGCGAGTACCAGTCCAATATCGACACCTATTCACGGGAAGAGCTGGTGGAAGTCACGGCCGACTTCTTTGGCGTCACCGCCGAAGCCGCCGCCTCTGCGCTGGAACGCGTCTTCTCGGATCTGGGACGTCCCGTCGGCTATATCGCCGGTGAGGAAGTCTCCGGCGCCGCCGGCATCGGCCTTCGTTATGGAGAAGGCTATCTGAGCCTAAAAGGCAGCGCCGACCAGCAAAAAGTCTACTGGCAGGGCCCCAGCATCGGGTTCGACGCCGGAGGCAACGCCAGCCGGGTCTTCACCCTGGTCTATCGCCTCAACGACACCGACCGGCTCTATCAGCGCTTTCCCGGCGTGGAAGGCTCAGCGTATTTCGTGGCGGGGCTGGGCGTGAATTATCAACGCGCCGACGGCATCACCCTGGCGCCGATCCGCTCGGGCGTCGGCCTGCGCGCCGGGGCCAATGTGGGCTATCTCGCCTATTCGCGTCAGCGCAACTGGATCCCGTTCTAAGGGTAAATGCGGATTAACCAATCCTCGCATCCGTCATGAATTGCGGCTAGACTCCCCATGAACCTCAGCTTTCAGGGCCGGGGTTCAGAGGGGGGCCTCGAACATGGACGGATTGATGACTGTCACAGGGTTTGCCGCCGGGCTGGCGGCGGGATTGTTTCTGGCGCTTTTGGTGTATGGCTTGCGCCGCTACGCCTCCCGGCTGGGCGCAGGGCTCTTGCGCGGCCTCTCCTTTCCTTTCCGTCTGTTGCTGAGGCTTGTGGGACTGGGCCGAAAGGCGAGCCCGAACACCGCCAGTGAAATGGGGCCCGGCGCCTGGGCTGCGGCGGTGTCAGGCCACAAGACCCTGCTGGAAGGCGCGCTGGGCGAGGATTTCGACCATGAAGAGAGCTTCATTTCCCGCCAGGGCCTGATCTTCAAATGGATGATGGTGCGCGTGGGCTTCATGCGCATGCCTGAAGAGATGACCGACGCCCTGGCGAAAGACTATGCCGAGCTGGCCGACCGGTTCCTGGGCGCTCCGGTGCCCATCGCGTCGGATCCGCGCGCCCTGTTCGAAGACGTGGAAGGCGCGGTGATCGCGCAGCAATTCGCCGACAGCGAACACGGTCTGCTGTACATGCTCAACGAGACCCGCAAGCTGATGAACGCCAATGTGCGACGGTTGTCGATCTGGCTGTCGGCCATTTTGACGCTGGTTCTTGTGGCGAACATCGTGCTGAACGCCGTGGGCGTGGTGGATGCGTTCGGCCCGCTGCATGGCGATCTGTTCGGAGAGAACACCGCCGGCGCGCTCAATTCGCTGATGTTCGGGGCGGGATCCTGCGTGCTGGCGGCGCTGGTGATGTGGGCGCTCTATTACACCGAATACTCCCCCTATCAGCGCAACACGGCGCGCGAAATGGCGAATTTCCTGACCCGGTATTGCGCGCGGCTGAATGATCATTACCGCACGGCCATCGGTCGGGCGAAGTCCGTCACCGTCGGCGAAGAGCGCGATTCCAAACAGCTCTCGGCCGAGGCGCGCCTGTGGACGCTGAATATCAACTGGATCGCCCTGCGCGTGTTCTTCATCGAGAGCTATGTGCGCAATGTGGTGTTCCAGATCACGAGAAACTCGAGCTATTATCTGCTGTTCGTGCCGGCGGCCTTCATCCTGGCGGTGACGGCGCTGTTCGGGCTCGCCGCAGCGCTCGACCTGTTCAACCCCTTCGCCACCATTGTCGCGCTGGGCTGGGTCTTTCCGGTGCTCTTCATCCTGATCGCCATGCTCTACGCCTTCTTCCTGAGCAATTCGATGAAGGCGCTCGAGGAAATCGATCAGGGCGAATGGATCAGCTTTCACACCCTCAAGCTCAACCAGGTGCTGGGCGAGGTCGTCGGCAAATACGCCGAGGATGTGGGCTATTGGAAGAACCGCGTCGGCGGGGGTCTTTAGTGTCTCCGGCCCAGGACCGTGAAGCCCGCTAGGCTTCGAGTCCCGCCAGGGCGCGTGCGAACTCTTTCGCCTTAAAGGCCTGCAAATCCGCCTCGCCCTCACCCACGCCAATGAAATGGATGGGCAATTTGAAGCGTTCGGCGACCTGCACCAAAGCGCCGCCTTTGGCGGTGCCGTCAAGCTTGGTCATGATGACGCCGGTGACGTGAGAGGCTTCCATGAAGGCTTCAGCCTGGGAGATGGCGTTCGAGCCCACCGTGCCGTCGAGCACCAGCAGCACATGGTGCGGGGCGGTCTCATCCATCTTCTTGATGACCCGGACGATCTTGCGCAGCTCGTCCATCAGCTCGGCCTTGTTCTGAAGACGGCCTGCCGTGTCGATCAGCACCGCGTCCGCCTGATCGGTCCGGCCTTGCTGGATGGCGTCATAGGCGAGGCCGGCCGCATCCGCGCCCAGATCGCGCGACATGAAAGTCGCACCGGCGCGCTCTGACCAGACCTGAAGCTGTTCGACCGCCGCGGCGCGGAACGTGTCGCCCGCCGCCGTGATCACACCCGCGCCTTCACGCGTCATCTTCACCGCGATCTTGCCAAGCGTCGTGGTCTTGCCTGAGCCGTTGACGCCGACGAACAGCACCACGCGCGGGGCGTCTCCGGTCATGTCGAGCGGCTGCTCATAGGGTTGAAGCGTTTCAGCGACCACGTCTGCGAGCGCTTCGCGGATCTCGATGTCAGAGACATCCTTGTCAAACCGGTCCTTCGCCAGGCGATCAATCACCTTGGCCGCCGTCGCCGCGCCAATATCGGCTGCGATCAGCAATTCTTCCAGCTCATCCAGCGCCGCCTGATCGAGCTTGCGCTGGGTAAACATCGCGCTGAGACCATCGCTGAGACGCGAGGAGGATTTCTTCAGGCCCGCCGCGAGCCGTGCGAAAAAGCCCTTCTTCTCCTCTTCCGGCGCCGGCTGAGGCTCAGGTGCTGGCGGCGCTTCTTCCGTCACCGGGTCAACAGTCTCAGGCTGCGCCAGTGTTTCAGCCAGATCCTCGATCCCGCTCGCCTGGGCTGGGGTTTCAGCGATGTCTTCCGGGCTCGGGGCATTGTCATCAATGACGGCCTCGGCGCGCGCTTCCAACACATCATCGGCATCCGCGGAAGCGGGCGCCGGCTCGGCGGGACGCGCTTCATCCAGGGCTTCTGGCGCCGCGTCGACCGCCGCAATGACCGGGGCTTCAGCAGGCGCTTCGGGTTCAGCCGCAGGCTCTGGCGCATCAAGCGCCGGAACCTCGGACGGGGCCTCGTCCTTTTGTTTTTTCTTGCCGAAACCGAATTTGAACCAGCTCACAGGGCAGCCTCCAGCGGGGTTGCGGTCAGGGCTTTCTCGTCATGGCCCGTAATCATCGCGCGGACGAGCGCTCCGGGCCGTGCCGAGGACTCCATACGCACGGGCGTGAAGTCATCGGCGCGGGCGAAGCCGGGCTTTTCCACCAGCACCGTCATCTCCTGCCCAACGCGCGAGGCGAGATGGCGTTGCAGCGCCTCGTGTGATTTCGCGCGCAGGCGAGCGGCGCGCTCTTTAACAACCTCGCGGTCCACCTGCGGCATGCGCGCGGCGGGCGTGCCGGGACGAGGCGAGTAGGGGAAGACATGGACAAAGGCGAGATCGCACTCATCCACCAGCCGAAGCGAGTTTTCAAACATCTCCTCGGTCTCGGTGGGGAAGCCCGCGATGAGATCCGCGCCAAACGCAATGTCCGGGCGCACGGCGCGCAGGCGCTTTGCGAGGGCGATCGCGTCATCGCGGGAATGGCGGCGCTTCATGCGTTTGAGGATCATGTCATCGCCCGCTTGAAGCGAGAGGTGCATATAGGGGCAGAGCCGGTCTTCCTCGGCGATGGCGCGGAACAGGTCTTCGTCGATCTCGATGGCATCGATCGAGGACAGGCGCAGGCGCTGCAAGTCAGGGACCTGCTTGAGGATGGCGCGCACCAGACGGCCCAGCTTGGGCGTCCCCGGCAAGTCTTGGCCCCAGCTCGTCATATCGACGCCGGTCAGAACCACTTCGGAATGACCTGTTTCCACCAGGCGTTTGACCTGTTCGACCACCTCGCCCGCCGGGGCGGAGCGGGCATTGCCGCGGCCATAGGGAATGATGCAGAAAGTGCAGCGGTGATCGCAGCCTGTCTGCACCTGCACATAGGCGCGGGCGCGACCGTCAAGGCCATCCACAAGATGATTGGCGATCTCGCTGACCGCCATGATGTCATCGACCTTCACCTTGTCGCCGCCTGCAATGACGGTGGATTTGAAGGTTTCCGGACGCAGCTTTTCAGCATTGCCAAGCACCTGATCCACCTCAGCCATTTTAGCGAACTGCTCGGGGTCGATCTGGGCGGCGCAGCCGGTGACGATCATCTTCGCGTCGGGCCGCTCGCGCTTCATCCGGCGAATGGTCTGGCGCGCCTGACGCACGGCTTCGTTAGTCACCGCGCAGGTATTGATGATCACAGCGTCAGACAGGCCGCCCGCACGCGCATGATCGCGCATCACCTCTGACTCCCAGGCGTTCAGCCGGCAGCCAAAAGTGACGATCTCCACATCGCGCCCCTCTGAGGCCTCATGGGACGGGGCAGGGTTTTCCACAGGTGTGCTCATTGGCGCGCAAAGTGGGGTTGAGACGGGTTTGGGTCAAGCGGGGAAGGGAGTCTGCAAGGCGGCTATGCGTCAAACGCCGCGCAAATCCAGCTCACGCTCCAGCACAACCGGGCCGGACAGGTGCACATGGCCCTCGCTGTCCCAGCGCACAGGCAGCTTGCCGCCATCGGCCTCGATCACCGCTTCACGATCCACCAAGCCCTGACGATGAAGCGCGACCAACGCCGCGCCAGCGCCCGTCCCGCAGGCGAGCGTCAGGCCCGCGCCGCGTTCGAACACTTTCAGGCGGACATCATCACGGTCGCGCACCTGAGCGAAACCCGTATTCACCCGCTCCGGAAACAGCGGATCATGCTCGATCGTCGGCCCGATCTCGGTGATGGGCAGGCTCTCGAGATCGTCCACCGGGAACACCACATGGGGATTGCCCATGGAAACCGCCCCCGGACCCTCCAACCGTCCGCCGCCGGGCAGATTGACGCCGAAATCGAGCCGCACCGTATCCATGGGCAGCGAGAGCGGGATCTGACGCCAGTCAAGCCGGGCCGAGCCCAGATCGACCTCGGCCGCGCCCGATAGCAAACGCTGCGCCCGCATGGGTCCGCCCGCTGAGGTGAAACTTAGATGAGGCTTCGCGCCATCTTCAAACAATAACCAGGCCGCCGCCCGCGTGCCGTTGCCGCAGGCGCCCACCTCGCCGCCATCGCTGTTCCAGACCCTGAGGTCGGCGTCAGCCTCTGATGACGGATCGAGGACAATCAACTGGTCAAAGGCATGCACGCCCAGCATCGCGGCGATATCTTTGGCGCTAAAAGCGGACGCGCCGGTTTCGTCGCGGCGATCCAGCACGATAAAGGCGTTTCCCGCCCCGTTCATGGCATAAGCTCTCATACCGGCAGCGATACGCTCATGAGGCTCAAGCCGCAAGATAAACGGCCTGTAATACAGTATCACTTTGACCCGGAGGCCAACCCCCTGTTGAATGCGCGCAGTCGCTCAACAAGGGGAGAGCATGATGCGCCGCTGGGGTTATCACCTGTCCGCCGCCGCCGCCGTTATGGCGCTCGCGGCCTGTTCGCCGTCCGAAGAAACCAACATGACTGATACTGAGGAGTCCGGCGTGACAGACACCGCCGATCTGCCCGGCGCGCAGCTGAACGCCGCCATCCAGGCGGAAACCGAAAGCCTTGAATGGCTCGAAGACGTTGAAGGCGAACGCGCCCTCGCCTTCGCAACCGAGATGAACGAGCAATCGCTCGATCGCCTCACCTCTGATCCGCGCTATGACACGCTCTACAATCAGGCGCTTGAAGTGCTGCAATCCACCGACCGCATCCCCTATGTGGGCGTGCGCAACGGCGAGCTGTGGAATTTCTGGCAGGACGCCGACCACGTCAAAGGCCTGTGGCGCAAGACCTCGGTCGAGAGCTACGCCACAGATAATCCTGAATGGGATGTGGTGCTCGATCTGGACGCCCTTGGCGAAGCGGAAGGCCATAACTGGGTCTGGCGCGGCGCCGATTGCCTGGCGCCCGATTACACGCGCTGCATGATCACCCTGTCAGATGGCGGGTCAGACGCAGCAGTGCGCCGTGAATTCAACATGGAGACCCGCGAATTCATCGAAGACGGCTTCGTCATTGATGAAACCAAGGGCTCAACCGCCTGGATTGACGAAGACACGCTTCTGATCGCCACGGCGCTCGATCCGGCTGAAGCTACCCAGTCGGGCTATCCCTTCGTGGTCAAGCGCTGGAGCCGCGGCACGCCGATCGAAGAGGCGCAAGTGGTCATCTCCGGTGCCGAGGACAATGTGGGCGTCTGGCCCGCCCGCTTCGAACAGGCGGACGGCACGGCCTATATGATGGCCATCCAGGCCGCGAGCTTCTTTGAAAGCGTCTATTATTACCTGCCCGACGGCGCGACCGGCGAGCCGGTGCAAATGCCGCTGCCGCGTAAATCCAATCCGCAAACCCTGTTTGACGGCCAGCTGGTCTTCTCCGTTGAAGAAGACTGGACCCCCGTCGAGGGCGGCGAGACCTATCCCACCGGCTCGATCCTCAGCTTTGACATGGGCGAATTTGTCGAGACCGGCGACCTTCCCGCAGTCGAAGTCGTGTTCACCCCCAATGAGCGCCAGTCCATTGATGGCGTCGCCACCACGGCGAACCATCTGTTGATGGTGATCAATGACAATGTGGTGGGCGGTCTGGAAGCCTTCACACGCTCTGACAGCGGCTGGACCAGCGAAAGCGTCGAGACGCCGGAGAACGCCTCGATCTCCATCGTCACCGCCGATGATCATTCAGATCTCGCCTATGTGAATGTGGAAGGCTTCCTGGAGCCTGAAGCGCTTTACCGCCTGTCCGCCGACCTGCAACTGGACCCGGCCAAAGCGGCTCCGTCCTGGTTTGACGCCGAAGGCCTGGTGGTCGAACAGCGTCAGGCTGAGAGCACGGACGGCACGATGATCCCTTACTTCATCGTTCGCGCGGAAGACGCCGAAGGCCCGCAGCCCACGCTGCTCTACGCCTATGGCGGCTTCCAGGTCAGCCTGACCCCGTCTTATTCAGGCACCCGCGGCCGGATGTGGCTGGAAAACGGCGGCACCTATGTGCTGGCGAACATCCGCGGCGGCGGCGAGTTCGG
>NZ_DEMB01000012.1:212267-212698 GCF_002354675.1 Oceanicaulis sp. UBA2681
GCGGCGGCGGCGAGTTCGGCCCGGCCTGGCACCAAGCGGGTCTGCGCACCAACCGTCAGCGCATCTATGATGATCTGATCGCGGTGGCTGAAGACCTAATTGATGACGGCGTGACCACGTCTGATCATCTCGCGGTTCAGGGCGGCTCCAATGGCGGGCTGCTGACCGGCGTGATGTACACCCAGCGTCCCGACCTCTGGGGCGCGGTCATCAGCCAGGTGCCGCTTCTGGACATGCTGCGCTTCCACACGCTGCTGGCCGGCGCCAGCTGGCAGGACGAGTACGGCTTCCCCGACGAGAACGCCGAAGAGCGCGCCTTCCTGCGCTCGATCTCTCCCTTCCACAATGTGGAGACCGGCGTCGACTATCCGCCGATGTTCCTTCTGACCTCCACCAAGGATGACCGGGTGCATCCCGGCCATGCTCGCAAA
>NZ_DEMB01000012.1:212791-213262 GCF_002354675.1 Oceanicaulis sp. UBA2681
TGCATCCCGGCCATGCTCGCAAACTGGCCTATCTTCTCAATGAGATGGATCAGGATGTCCTCTATTATGAAAACATGGAGGGTGGTCACTCCGCCGCCGCCAACCTTCAGGAAAGCGCGCGCCGTCTGGCGCTCGAATACACCTTCCTGATGGAAGAGCTGATGGATGAGGACGACGCCAGCGAAGGCTAGGCTTCACTTCCAAGACCTGATTGAGAAGCCCCGGAGCCCCTGCTTCGGGGCTTTTTTTGCGCCCGCCTGTTAACCGGTTGGAAAGCACTATCCCCTGTCAGGCGAAACATCAGGCCGTCTGGCGTGTATGCTCTTGGGTGAACCCAGTTGTGCAGAGGTGCGCCATGGTCGCTGACATTGCAGGCGGTGCGGGATATCTCGCTGATTTATATCGAACCCCGCCCCGTGAATCCGAGCCCGCCCTGATCAACACGACCAGCGCACGCGATGCGGCTGCAGT
>NZ_DEMB01000012.1:213431-213690 GCF_002354675.1 Oceanicaulis sp. UBA2681
GATCAGAACCGCGCTGGCGACGACCGCCAGACTCGTTCCGCCGCCGCCGAGGGCTTCGGCCAGGCGGTGGGTGACCGACTGGACGCCTCCACCAACGCTGCCCTATTGCAAGCGCAGGAAGCGCGCGTGCAGACCCGACCGCAACCCGATCAGTCTGATACGGCCTCTCCGCGCCAGACGACGACCGAGGTTTCGGTTGAAAGCCGTGAAGTGACGGCGCCCGCCGCCCCTGAGCTCAGCCCGCAGACAGACTCCCTCG
>NZ_DEMB01000012.1:213851-214113 GCF_002354675.1 Oceanicaulis sp. UBA2681
CAGCCCGCAGACAGACTCCCTCGCCGCGACGCTGACCTCAGCCCGAGAAGCGGAAACCGCTGAGCGCCAGGCGCGCGCCGCAGAGGCCCGGAACGCCGATGAAGCCCGCGACACACGCCGTGTAGAGACGCAAACCGTTGAAACACGGACCGTGACCGAAGACCCGCGTCCGCAGGACACGCAGGCGCAAGCCGCCAGACCCGTCGAGGCTGAGCCGCGTCCATCCCGTACCGATATAGCGCCCGCTCAGAACGACGCGACC
>NZ_DEMB01000005.1:0-29036 GCF_002354675.1 Oceanicaulis sp. UBA2681
TGAACGCGCCGGCCGCCCGTCATGGGAGGAACGGATGAGAGTATGGCTCAGCTTTGGGAGGAGGCGGATAAGTTGCGTCTTACCCCAGCTTGATCGTCATGGCGGCGGCCGCATCGAACTGGCCACCGATCAGCGAGTCATAAGCCTTGAGCGCACCCGCGCCGCCCTCCAGCTCCTGCTCTTCAAACAGCTTCTGACCGGCTTCGGCGAAGCTCATCCAGGCCGCGCCATAGCGGCGGCCGAATTCTTCGCTGCCCCAGGCTTTCATGCGGTCGCGCACATGATCGGGCGCAAAGAAAAACACCGGTTTCGGCCCCGGCATGGCGCCGGGCGGGGCGGAGTTCTCCCAATGGGCGCCGCCAACCCGGATATTGCCCACAAGACTGTCCGCCAGCGTCTCGTGGATCGCCATGTTCACTTTGGAATCTCCGGCGAAGTCCACCACCAGACGGCGCGGTTCCGGCTTGAAGTCTTCGATCTCGTCATAGGTGCTGACGACATCGTAATAGCCGGCGCCCTCGACAAAGCCCTTATTGCGCGCCGAGGTCAGCGCCTCGATTTTCACGCCCTCAGGATGATCAGCGTGCAGCAGATGCGCCAGGGCCAGCGCCGTCTTGGACGACGCGCTGGTCAGGGTGATCTGCCCGGCGCCCAGGAAATCATGGTCGCGCAAATGCAGGTCGATCAGGAAGGAGGTGATGAACAGCGGCTGCAGCACCATCTGCGCGGCTTCACGCTCGGGCGCATACCCCGGATCGCCCGCGCAGCGCACATAACGGTTATAGGCGCCCGGCAGGTCCGCACGATGGGGCGAGACATCCTGAAACGAGCCCGGTTTGACCGCATCCACGGTCAGGACGACCTCATCCGCCGCCGGCCAATAGCCATAGACCCGCTCGCCGACCTCAAGACCGGACGCTTTGCTTTCCGCCACATCGGCGAAGCCCCAGACCGGCAGGCGGCCTGATCCGTCTTCCGCGGGGAAGAAGTCCCAATAACGCATGGGCGCGCCGAACGCGGCGTAGGTGATGTTGTTCGCCGTCAGTGCAAAGCGTTTGATCGCAAGCCGCGCCTGCCCGTCGCTCAGCGGCTGCGGCTGGGTTTCCACCAGGCTGGCGTCGGAAATATCGGCTTTGTTGATGGCCAGGGCCCAACCCATGGCGTCCTCCCCAAATTGCGCGGGCGGTGATCCGCCTCATCGAATGTTAGTTAAGCACTAATGTTCCAGAAAGTCTGTCGGTCTGTCACCCTTTGACCAGATCCGCAACACATCCGGATCCGCCGGACTGATCGGATAGGGATACTCAATGCCGGGGACGGCTGACAGAAGATCACGGATCACCGCCAGGCGCGTCGCGCGCTTGTCATCCGCCTTCACCACCCGCCAGGGGGCGGCATCGCCGGTTGCGGCCAGCATGGCGTTGCGCGCCTCGGAATAGGCGTCAAACTTCTCCATCGCCACGGCGTCGATGGGTGAAATTTTCCAAGTCTTCAGCGGGTCGCTCTTGCGCGCTTCCAGCCGGTCCGCCTGCTCGTCGCGGGACAGGTCGAGATAGTATTTGAGCACGATCAGCTCATCATCCACCAGCAAGGTTTCAAACGGGTCCACATCACGCAGAAAGCGCACATAGTCCTGCTCGGAGCAGAACCCCATCACCCGCTCGACCCCGGCGCGATTATACCAAGAGCGGTTGAACAGAACCATTTCACCCTGTGACGGCAAATGATTGACCCAGCGCTGGAAATACCAGCTCGCCCGGTCCCGGTCAGACGGCTTGCCCAGCGCGACCACGCGCGTCTCCCGCGGCGACTGATGCTGCACGATGCGCTTGATGACGCCGTCCTTGCCGGCGGCGTCACGCCCCTCGAAGATCACCAGAAGCTTGCGGTCATCAGCGATCAGATGACGCTGAAGCGCCACCAGATTGACCTGAAGCGGGTAGAGCTCGGCTTTATACAAATCCTTGTCCATGGCTTCAGCCTTGCGCGTGTCGGATAAGCGCGCAAGGCTGATCCGCTGCGAGGCGGAGGGTAAGACATGCGACAGATCATCGTGTTGGCGGGACTGGTGATCGTGATGGGGCTCATCACGATCGGCGCATGGCCCAAATTGACAAAAAACCCCGAAGAGCTGGACTTGCGTGCGCTCGGCGAGCGGTCCGGACACGCCTATATTTATGGCTATCCCCTCGTGCTCAGCGATGTCACCCGTCAGGCCTTTCTGGCGCGCGCCGAGACGCCGGCTCTGAACACGCTCTATCACCGACGCACGCGGCCAACCCATGAAGACCGCACCGTCGTCCGCCCCAATCTTGATACGCTTTACACCCTGGCCTTTCTCGACCTGTCTGAAGGTCCCGTCCTGCTGAGCACGCCGGACTTTGGCGAGCGCGACTGGATGTTTCAGGTGCTGGACGCCTGGACCGACGTCGCAGGCGCGCCCAGCCGGCGACTGAACGGTCCGGGCCCGCATGACGTCCTGATCCTCGGCCCGGACCAGCCCCGTCCGGATGACTCGGGCATGGCGATGATGACCGTTTCCACCCGCACGGCCTGGCTGATCGGGCGGATCGCCATTGCGCCCGGCGAAGACCTCGCCCCGATCCATGCGCTGCAAGACGCTGTGCGCCTGACCGGCGCAACGCCCCTATCGCGACCCGCGGCCATCGGCGGCTTGCCGCCTGAGTATGTGAACGCCCTGAGCGCTGATGCGTTTTTCACCCGAATGGCGGGCGTGGTCTCCTTTTCAGACCCTGAGGCCCTCGGTGCGCTCACACCGCTGGGCTATGGACCGCAGCGGGAGGACGAGCCAGCAAAGCTTGGCCTGCTGGCGCGTGGGGCGATGAATCGTGGCGTTTCAGTTGCCCGCACCCAGCTGGCCCAAGGCGTCAACACGCGTCCTTACGGCCCCACAAACTGGCGCACATTGCGCGAGGGCGTCGGCGAGTATGGCGAGGATTACGCGCTTCGCGCGGGTGTCGCCCTGGTCGGCCTGGGCGCCAATCGCGCCGAGGACGCGATTTATCCCAATACCGACATTGACCGCGAAGGCACGCCGCTGACAGGCGATCACGCTTATAAGATTCGTTTCTCGCCGGATCAAACCCCACCGGTGGACGCCTTCTGGTCGGTCACCGTCTATGACGCGCAAGGTTATCTGATGGATACGTCCTCAGGCCGGTATACGATCCACAGCCAGTCCGATCTTCAGCGTGATGCTGACGGCGGGCTGACCCTCACCTTCAGCGCCGAGCCGCCGCCCTCAAGACAGAGCAACTGGTTGCCCGTCCGCGCAGGCGAGCCCTTTGCGATCACGGCCCGGCTCTACTCGCCCCAGCCTGAGGCCCTGAGCGGCGCTTGGGAAATGCCCCCTGTTGAACAGCTGTCTGAGTACGTTACTCCGCCGCCTCGCTGAACGGCTCCTTGGCGTCGAAGACCTGATCGCCCGCCGTGCCGAACCGGACATGACCGTCCGCCAGCTTGCCGAAGCGGATCGCCAGCATGTCCTGGATATAGTTCTGATAGGTCCGCCACGGCGTCGTCGCCCCCTGACGCGGCAGGGTCGGCAAGGCGCGCTGGACATAACCGGACGAGAAATCCAGGAGCGGCAGGGTCTCAAGATCCGCAGGCGGGACCGGCACCACATAGTCGAGATTGCGCGCTTTCATGTGATTGATCAGCCGGCACACACGCTCCGCCGTCAGGTCCACCTTCAACGTCCAAGAGGCGTTGGTGTAGCCAAAGGCCAGAGCCGCATTCGGCACGCCTGACAACATCATGCCGCGATAGGTGACGTGTTCAGGCGCCACAAAAGGCTCGCCATCCACGCTGATATCGATGCCGCCGCCCACCAGCATATCAAGACCCGTGGCGGGAATGATCAGGTCCGCCTCCAGCGTTTCGCCGGATTTGAGTTCAATGCCCGTTTCGGTAAAGCGCTCGATCTGATCGGTGACGATATCGGCCTCGCCCGATTTCAGAACCTCAAAGAAATCGCCTTCCGGCGCCAGGCAGAAGCGTTGGTCCCAGGGACGATAGCTGGGCGAGAAATGCTTCTCGACATCAAAGTCTTCGCCGAGCTCGTCCTGAATGGCCTTGAGCACGCCCTTCTTCACCCAGTCCGGCCAGCGCCGCGACATCTGGAAGACCAGGATCGCCTGCAGAACATTCTTGATCCGCGTCAGCGAGTATGCGGCTTTGGACGGCAGAATTTTGCGTAGGAAGTCCGCTGTCTTGTCCACCGAGGGCCGCGCCGCGACATAGCTCGGCGATCGCTGCAGCATGGTCACATGGGCCGCCTTCTCCGCCATGGAGGGGACCAGCGTGATCGCGGTGGCGCCCGACCCGATCACCACCACACGCTTGCCGGAATAGTCATAGTCTTCAGGCCAGAGCTGGGGATGGATCACATCGCCCTTGAAATCCGCCATGCCGGGGAAGTCAGGCGTATAGCCGCGCTCATATCGGTAATAGCCTGAGCACAGCACCATGAACTTGGCGCGGAAGCGCTTGATCTCGTCAGACCCGTCAACCGCCACCTCCAGCGTCCAGCGCGCGTCTTCGGTGTTCCAGTGCGCGCCGACCACCTTGTGGCCATACCGGATATGCTCGGAGATTCCCGCCTCTTCCGCTGTGTCTTTGACATAGTTGCGGATGGAGGGACCGTCGGCGAACACCTTGCCGTCCGTCCAGGGGCGGAAGGCGTAGCCAAACGTGTACATGTCGCTATCAGAGCGAATGCCCGGATAGCGGAACAGATCCCAGGTGCCGCCCAGCGACTCACGCGATTCCAGGATCAGATAGGACTGATCCGGACAGCGATGCTGCAAATGCCAAGCCGTGCCGACGCCGGACAGGCCCGCCCCGACAATGAGAACATCAAGCTCGGCCTCATAAGGCGCAGCGAGTGTGGACGACATGAATTCCTCCCTGGCGGATCAAGCCGCTCGTTTTCTAACAAGAGTGAACACCGTTCACTTCAATGTCGCAAGAGGGGATCGTCCTCAGGCCGCGCAATCGGTCTGCGCCAGGATCTGATCTTCCAGCTCATCCCGCCAATTGCCCAGCGCCTGCGCCGCGCGGCAGATCTGCGCCGCGCTGAGCACTGGATCAGAGCTGAGGTCAGACAAAAGCGCGGACAGACTGTCCGCCCCTTCAATCAGTTCAGGGGACGGCGCGTCAAAGCGCATCAGCTCAGCATCAGAGGACCAGCGCGGCCAGTCCGGGCCGCCTGCCGCGCCGGGATCGCCATCTCGGGCAAAATTCGCCCAGTACGCGCCCATGCTGGCCGCCAACGCGTCTCGCCGATCTTCATTGCTGCGGTTAAACAGCGCCCGGTCCAGCTGGCCGAAAAAGTCAAAATGGTTGAACACAAACGGAATTTCCATCGCATGGGCCGCGCCGAAAATCTCCGACAAATCCATGGTCAGAAGCCGTCCGCCTTCGTCCCAGTCAAACCGGTAAGCCCAGATCGCGTCATGGCCAGCCGCCTGCATCCGCTCAGCCGCCCGGTCCACAGCCAGAATGCGCCAGAGCCGCGACTGGTAATGGCTCAACCGGTCGTAATAGGCCCGGTCGCGGATTGAAATCAGCACGCCGAAACGCCGGCGGGTCAGATCATCGTTGAGGGCGTTGAACAGCTTCATCTCATCACGGTTCGTGCCGGTGATCACCGGCACGGCGTTGAACGTATTTGGGCTGTCGAACGCGCTCGCCAGGCCTGTGCGAGGCAGGCTCACGCCGTCGGCAATGACGCGCGGCAATTCAGCACGCGGATCGCCCAGATTATACGCGTCAAAAACGGTCTGCAGCGAGAGCGCGCGCAAATCCTCGTTCCCTTGCGCCTCCACCATGCGATCTGCGGCGGGAATGGCGCTGTTCACGTCGCCGTTGCGCGCCTCGTCGAGCGGAACGCTGTCAAAGAAGCCCGATTGCACGATCGCGCGGTGAAACAGGCCGGACGCCAGCGGCGAGGCGAGCAGCGCGGCGACATTCTGACCGCCCGCGCTTTCACCAAAGATCGTGACATTGTCCGGATCGCCGCCGAACTGCGCGATTTCAGCCTGGATCCAGTTCAGGGCTGCGACCTGGTCCAGCAGCGCGAAATTGGCGCCCTGACCCTCATCAATGTCGGGGTGGGCGAAAAAGCCGAGCGGTCCCAGACGGTACTGGACCACCACCACGACCACGCCTTGTTCCTGAGCCAGTTTCGAGCCGTCATACTGGCTGGCGTAGCCCCAGGTGTTCGAGCCGCCATGAATCCACATCATGACAGGCAGGCCGTCCGCGTCCGCCCCGGCGGGCGCGTAGACATCAAGCTTCAGGCAATCTTCCGCGCCATAGAGCGCGCCCACCGGCAAGCCGGTGGTTTCCGTGCTCAGCCGATTGACGATCTGGGGACAGGGCTCGGGATGCTGCAACGCTTCAAACAGCTCTGCATGGGACGGCGTCGGTTCGGGCGCGCGCCAGCGGTTGTCGCCGCTTGTCGATTGCGCATAGGGCAGGCCCAGCCAGGTCGGAGCGCCATTTTCACTGAAGAACCCGACCACGGGACCGGAAGACAGGAGTCTTTGCGTGTCGGGATGCGGCTCTGGCGCAGGCTCGACGCTTGTACACGCAGACACCACAAACAGGGCGGACATGATCGCCGCCAACTTCCAACCCAAACGCATGAACAGCCTCCCCGATACGCTTTTCCGGACTGTGTCCCGGCAAGGGACGAGCGGCAAGCGATGAATGAAAAAAGGGCGCGCCCGCGTCCGGACGCGCCCTTCATGGGACAGGCGTCAGGCCCTCTCTACCAAGCGCCCGTCCAGGTCAGGTCAATGCGCACGCTGCGGCCGGCTTCGGACACGCCCGCAAACACGCGCTCATAGTCTTCGTCAAACACGTTATCGACGCCCAGATTGATGCGAAGCGGCTGATCCGCCAGCGGCGTCCAGCCAGCATGAAGATCGAGCACGGCGTAACCGTCCCGCGCCTCTGCGACGCTGTCGGCCTTGTCGAAATCAGCTGCAAAGGCCACGCGTCCCCCCAGGGTGAGACCCTGGGCTTCAAACGTGTAGCGCGCGTTCACAAAGCCCATCACCGGCTGCAGCGCGCCCAGCGGCTCGCCCGTGGCCTTGTTCTCGCCATCCACTTCAAAGAGAGAGCCGGACAGCTCGAACGCGCCAACCGAATAAGCCGCCGCGATCTCGAAGCCTTCCAGTTCCGCTTCCGCCAGATTTTCCGAATAGGTGGTCCCCGCCGAGCACGGCAGGAAGGGCGGCGCGAAACAGGTGGGGTTGAACGCGAAGTCCACATTCAGATTGATCAGGTCTTCCGCCTCGGTCTGGAACCAGGCGCCCTTGATCTCGAACCGGTCATCGCCCGTGAACAGGCCCTCATGGCTGAACGCGGCGCCGATCTCGAGGGTTTCGGTGTGCTCGGGCTTCAGATCGGGGTTGGCGATGAAGCTGTTGGTGATGAAGACCGGCGCGCCCAGGATCGGATGCGGCAAGGAAAAGTGGGTGTCACTGAGATAGAGCTCGTTCAGCGACGGCGCCCGGAACGCTTCGGCCCAGCTGCCGAACACGCGCACGCTGTCATTGGGCGCCCAGGTCGCGGCGATGCGCGGGGAAACCGCGTCGTCATCATTGCTGTCGGCTTGGTCTGACTCGCTCTCAAACTGGTCAAACCGCACGCCGGGCAGCACGATCAACTCGCCCGCCGCGCCCAGATCGAGCGTGCTCTCAAGCTGCGCCCAGACGCCGGTGAAACGGGTCGACCCGCTGGGCACGCCGCCGCGCACGCCGTCAGCTGTGGCGGAGTCCGTCCCCTCCTGCTCGTCTTCATACCATTCCGCGCCCGTCACTAGCGCCATGTCGAGACCGCCCAGTGCGAACTCGGCGCGGTTCTCGGCCCGAATGCCGGTTGTGGTCAGATCGCGCTCGATGAAGCGGTTGAGGCTCGGATCGGTTTCATCCACCTCGCCGATATTATGATAGAGCGTCGTCTCAAGATTGATCAGCGGGTTGGACGGAGCAAAGCGCAGGGTTGCCCGCAGGCTGTCAGAGGAGACGTCCTTGTTCATCAGCGGGTTCAGGCTGTCCACGCCCGCCGCGCCCTGCCCGTTATTGGGCTCGACGCTGTCATTGCGAAAGCTCAGCCAGCCCAGCTCCAGCTCAAGGGCGTCGCTGATATCCCATTCCCCGCCCAGAAGACCGGAAACGATATCGTCTTCAACCGTCAAGGCATCGCCTGAGCCCAGCTCGATATCGCCGGACTGGCGCACGCTGAGCGCGGCCACGCCCTCAAAGTTTCCAGCATCGCCGACCAGGGCCACCGATCCACGGCTTTCTTCATTGACCGAGCGATACCCCGCCGAAGCGCGCACGCCAAAGCTTTGGCCCTCGTCCAGAAGATCGTCAGCTTCCAGCGTCTCGAAAGCAATCACCCCGCCTGCCGCGCCCGATCCGTACAAGGAGGAGGCGGACCCGCGCACGCTCTCCACCCGCCCCAGCAAGGCAGGGTCCAGAAACAAGACGCCGTCATGGGCGCTGTTGAAATTCTGCCGCGCGCCGTCAATCAGCAAGGTGACGTTTTCACGCCCCAGCCCGCGCAGGCTCAGGGTCTGACCGGTTCGGCGCGGCCCGCCCGAAACCTGCAACGCCGGAATATCTTCCAGCAGTTCAATAAGATCCGTCGGTCGGTTCTCCTCCAGCGTCTGCAGCGAGATGGCGCTGGTCAGCCCCGGATAATCAAAATTGGTCAGCTGGGTGCGCGTGGCGGTGACCACGATCACATCGCTGGCTTCTGCGCCCTGCCCGGCGTCAGCCTCGGCCAGCGCCGGCGCTGTCAGCGCCAGAAGCGAGACGCTGGCCGCCAGCCAGCCGCGCCCGTCGAATTTGGAAATCATTGTTGTCATGTCTCGCCCCTGATTGCGAACCGTTCTCATTACGAGACTGAATGGCGCAGGTCATTTGCGATTGCAAGTAAGAATCTTTCGCATTATGCAGATCGCAGACTGGCGATAGACGCCTGACCACGATCCGATCGCCGTTCTGCAGCGGCGACCCAGACAGGGGGACACAGATGACCAAACTTCGTTTCATGACGCTCGCAACCGCCAGCCTGGCCGCCGTATCGCTCAGCGCGTGCGCCAGCACCGGCGCTCAGCACAGCGCGCCTCTGGCCGAAGCGCCGTACACGCACAATCATCAACAGGCGGACCTGCAAGCGGACCGTCAAGCGATCCTCGCCATGGCGGGCGAATACGAGGTTACGTTCGACTTTACCGAATTCCTGCCGATCTCGGCCGGGTATGAGCTGGCCGACCCCAAGGTCACCCCGGCGCGTGAAGTGGTCTATGTGATCGCCGACGAGGGCGACTTCATCTCGCTACAGCATCTGTTGCTGGTGGGCGATTCCGAAGACCCGTTCGTGGTCAAGCACTGGCGTCAGGACTGGGCGTACGAGCCTTCACGCCTGATGGCCTATCAAGGCTTCGGCGAATGGACGATGGATGTTCTGAGCCCGGACCAGTCACGCGGCGCCTGGTCGCAAACCGTCTACCAGGTGGATGACAGCCCGCGTTACGCCGGGATCGCCCGCTGGGAGCATGCGGACGAGGCCTCTACCTGGGAGCCGGCGCGCAGCTGGCGCCCGTTGCCGCGCCGCGACGCCACCACGCGTGATGATTACGACGTCATCGACGCAGTGAACCGGCACACGATCCTGAGCTGGGGCTGGACCCACGAGCAGGACAATTCGAAAGTCGTGCTGCGCGACGGGCAGACACGCGAGCTGGTGCGCGAGCACGGCATCAACACCTATCGCCGTTATGACCTTGAGGGCGATCATGCCGCCCAAACCTATTGGGACGGCACTCAAGGTTATTGGGCGGATGTGCGTGCGGTCTGGGACGAGATTCTGGAAACCGCAGATCGCTTCACCGCCGAAGACGATGCGGAAGGCTCCATGCTCTACATGCCGCTTCTGAACGAAGGACAGGCCCTGCTTGATGGCGAACAGGACGCGGACACCGCTTTCAACCATGCTGTAGAGGTGATGGAAGCGCAGATCACGGTAGACGGCGCTCCGCTGGACGTGGACTGATCTGAATGCCCGGGCGAGCATAGCGCTTGGCCTGAGTTTCAGTTTCCCCCGCCCTCTTCCCCGGCGCAGGCCGGGGCCCAGCGCCGGAAACGCAGCGCTTCATGGTCTCTGGATCCCGGACCAAGTCCGGGAAAGAGGGGTCTAGATACAAAAAAGCCCCGGCGTCACCGCCGGGGCTTTCTGCATTCATGAGCCGGTTACTCGCCCAGCTTGGGCACGTTCACGAGCTTCACCCGGCCCGACTTCTTGTCGCGCACCACGATGACGCGGTTCATATCGACGCCGTCGATCGGCTTGCCCATTTCCGCCAGACGCGCCAGCGAGGCATCGCGCACGGTCTGGTCATCTGCATCCGGAGCAAGGGTGATGGTGGCGCGGCGCTTGCCGCCTTCCTGCACCACCACTTCGATCTCCTCGATCGCAGCGTCCAGATCGGCCTCGTTCGCAGTCGGCCATTGGGCGTCGAAGACGGACGGATTGTGACCGGCCTTCTCCCACAGCTCTTCCGCCATGAAGGGCGCAAACGGCGCGAGCACGGTGATGAACTGATCCAGCACGGCTTTGGAGACCGGCTGACCTTCCACCGCGTTGAGGAATTTCATCAGCTCGGCGATGCCGGTGTTCAGGCGCAGATTATCGAGGTCTTCGGTGACCGCGAGCACAAGCTTGGTCAGCGCCAGACTGACAGGCTTGCTCTCTTCAGACGACGGATTGGCGAGGCCTTCGGTCGCAAACCGCCAGACGCGGCGCAGGAATTTCAATGCGCTTGAGACCTTCTCGGTCTCCCATTCGCGCATCGCCTCCACCGGCCCCATGAACATCATGTGCACGCGGAAGGCGTCCGCCCCGAAGCGTTCCACCACGTCATCTGGCGTGACGACGTTGTGCAGCGATTTGGACATTTTCGCGCCCACGCGTTCGACCACATCGCCGGACGGCTCATGGACGAACGTCCCATCCGGACGCTCGACCACTTCGTCGACCGGCAGGATGATTCCGCGGGCGTTCTTGAAGGCGTGGCTGGTCAGAAGACCCTGGTTCACCAGCTTCTGGAACGGCTCCTTGGTGGAGACCAGACCCAGATCAAACAGCACTTTGTGCCAGAAGCGCGCATAGAGCAGGTGCAGCGTCGCATGCTCCGCGCCGCCCACATACAGATCCACCATGCCCCAGGCTTTTTCGAGCGCAGGATCGACCATGGCTGTGTCGTTCCTGGGATCCTTGAAGCGCAGATAATACCAGCAAGAGCCCGCCCATTGCGGCATGGTGTTGGTGTCGCGGCGGCCCTTCATCCCGGTTTCTGGATTGGTGACCTCGACCCAGTCCTCGGCGCGCGCCACAGGAGACTCGGCGTGCCCGGTCGGCTTGTAATTGTCGATATGCGGCAAGGTCAGCGGCAGCTGGTCTTCGGGCACGGTGGTGCGGGTGCCGTCTTCCCAGTGGATGATCGGGATCGGCTCGCCCCAATAGCGCTGACGGGCGAAAATCCAGTCGCGCAGATTATAGCTGATCACCCGCTGACCGACGCCTTGCGCCTCCAGATGATCGGCCACCGCCTCTCGCGCCTCGCGCCAGCGCACGCCGGCCTGATACAGTCCGCTCTCATCGGGCGCCGCCAGCATGACGCCGTCCTCGGTCCAGCACTTCTGGCCCGCCAACACAGCCGCGCGCTCAGGCGCATCGGCGCCGGGGTCTATCACCGGGACGATGTCGAGGCCATAGGTGTTGGCGAAGGCGAAATCGCGTTCGTCATGGGCCGGCACGCCCATTACCGCGCCGGTGCCGTAATCAGGCAGCACATAATCGGCGACGAAGATCGGCACGGCGCGTCCCGTCACCGGGTTGATCGCATAGCTGCCCGTCGGCGCGCCGGTCTTCTCGGCGTCCTTGGTGCGATCGAGATCGGATTTGCGTGCGGCCTCGTCGCGATAGGCGTCGACGGCCGCCTTCTGCTCAGCCGCCGTCAGCTGATCGAGCAGTTCATGCTCGGGCGCGACGGCCAGGAAGGTCACGCCGCCCAGCGTATCCACGCGGGTGGTGAAGGTCTCAACGTCCTGATCCGAGCCCTGCACCTTGAAGCGCAATTGCACGCCTTCAGAGCGGCCAATCCAGTTGCGCTGGGAATCCTTGATGCCTTCAGGCCAGTCGAGCGCGTCCAGATCGCTGATCAGGCGCTCGGCATAGGCGGTGATGCGCATCTTCACCTGTTTGAGCGGAACGCGGATCACCTCATAGCCCTGCTCGGACTTGCCGTCGAAAACCTCTTCATTGGCGAGGATCGTGCCCAGCTCCGCGCACCAGTTCACCGGCGCGGTCTCGTAATACACAAGCCGGCGCGCGTCCTGATACTCCTGAACCGCCAGCTTGCCCTGCGCCTCGATCTCAGCCGGGACCGGCAACTCGCTGATCGGGCGCGCCGCATCGGCCTCCGCATCATAGAAGGCGTTATAAAGCCGGGTGAAGATGAACTGGGTCCAGTGATAATAATCCGGGCTCGATGTCTGGATCTCGCGATCCCAGTCATACCCAAGGCCCAGAAGATCCATCTGGCGCTTGTAATTGGCGATGTTGGCCTGGGTGGAAACTTCCGGATGCACGCCCGTCTTCATGGCGTAGCGTTCGGCGGGCAGGCCGAAGCTGTCCCAGCCCATCGGGTGCAGCACTTTATAGCCGGCCATGCGCTTATAGCGGGCGACAATGTCCGTAGACAGATATCCAACCGGGTGACCCACATGCAGACCCGCGCCCGACGGGTAGGGAAACATGTCGAGCACGTAAAACGTCTTGTCGCCCGGCTTGGGGTCCGGCGTGGCGTTCGTCTTCGCCTGGGTCCAGTACGCACGCCACTTCTTCTCAAGGGCGTTGAACTCGTATGCGGTCTGTTCGGTCATCAAATATCGTCCCGGACGGCCTACGCCGCCGCTTTCTCTACACTGATGCGCACCGCATCGCCCTGAATATCGGTTTCGCTGACAAAGCCTGCGCCCGCCTCGGTCGACAGGCTGACAGCGAGGGTTTCATCGCGGATGAAATCACCATGCTCTGCAATCGCCGCCGCCACCGCGTCGCCGCCGGAAATGCCCAGCGCGATCCGGTCCGACACATCCAGCCCCGCATCCTTGCGGGCGGTCTGGATGGCGCGGATGAGATCGCGCGCCAGGCCTTCACGCGCCTGGTCTTCATCGACTGACGTGTCGAGCACGATGGCGCCCGTGCCCGCGAACGGTTCGGCGTCCGAGCCTTCATCAGTGACGACGCGCATGGTGAACTCTTCCGCGGCCAGCGTCTGCCCCGCCACGCTCGCCGTGCCGTCATCATTGAGGGTGAAATCACCAGACCGCGACGCCGCCATCACGTCTTTCATGGCCTTGCCCAGACGCTTGCCGATGCGCGGATCGGGTTTCAGCTCCACCCGGCCATAGGCGTCGAGATCGGTGGAGGTCGCCACGGCGCGCACATTCACCTCGTCACGGATCAGATCCGAAAACGGCTCCAGCGCCGCACTGTCGGCATGCACGATGGTCAGGGTCTTGAGCGGCAGGCGCACCCGCAAGCGCGAGCGCTCGCGCACGGCCAAAGCCGCCGAACAGGCGTCACGCACCAGATCCATCGACCGCACCAGCGCGTGGTCAGACGGGAACTCGTCCGCCTTGGGCCATAGCGTCAGATGCACGGAGCGGTCGCCCGTCAGCGCCTTGTAGACTTTCTCGGACACGATCGGCAGCAGCGGCGCGAGGACGCGGCAGACCTTCACCAGCACCGTATAGAGCGTGTCAAAGGCGGCGTTCTTGGCGGCCTCGTCTTCAGAACCCCAGAACCGGGCGCGCGAGCGGCGGATATACCAGTTGGTCAGGGCGTCGAAAAAGGCCGTCGCTTCCTTGCAGGCGCGCGGCACGTCATAGCCGTCAAGCGCCGCCTCGACCGCGCTCGCCAGCTCACCGGTCTTGGTCAGGATATAGCGGTCCAGCGGATCATCGGCCGAGGTGATGATCTGCGGCTGGCGCTCTTCCAGATTGGCGTAGAGCGAGAAGAAGGAATACGCGTTCAGCAGCGGCGCGATGGCCTCGCGCTGCACGCTCGCGATCTCGCGGCCTTCTTTGGGCACCAGCAGATCGCCCCCGGTGAGCACCGGCGAGGAGATCAGGAACCAGCGCATCACGTCCGAACCGTACTGGTCAAAGAACTCCATCGGGTCGGGATAATTGCGCAGGCGCTTTGACAGCTTCTGGCGGTTCTCGTCGAGCACCACGCCATGACAGATCGCGTTCTTGAACGGCGGCCGGTCAAACAGCATCGTCGACAGCACCATCAGCGTGTAGAACCAGCCGCGCGTCTGGGCGACATACTCGACAATAAAGTCCGCCGGGAAGTTCGCCTCGAACCATTCCTTGTTTTCAAAGGGATAATGGACCTGGGCGTAAGGCATGGAGCCGGAATCAAACCACACGTCGAAGACATCCTCGACACGGCGCATGGTGGACTTGCCGGTGGGATCATCCGGGTTCGGACGGGTCAGCTCGTCAATGTAAGGGCGGTGCAGATCGGTGACCTTGACGCCGAACTCCGCCTCCAGCTCCTCGATGGAGCCGTAGACGTCGACGCGCGGATAATTGGGATCGTCCGACACCCAGACCGGGATCGGCGTGCCCCAGAAGCGCGAACGGGAGATATTCCAGTCCTGCGCGCCGGCCAGCCAATTGCCGAAAATGCCGTCCTTGACGTGCGCCGGAGACCAGTTGATCTGCTGGTTCAGCTCGACCATCCGTTCGCGGAAGTCCGACACTTTCAGATACCAGCTGTCCACCGCCTTGTAGATCAGCGGCTCGTCGGTGCGCCAGCAATGGGGATAGTTGTGATCATAGGTGTCATGGCGGAAGAGTTTGCCCTCTTCCTTCATGCGCTGGATGATCGGCTTGTTGGCGTCAAACACCAGCAGGCCTTCGTAATCAGGGATTTCGCTGGTGTAGCGGCCCGCCTGATCCACCGGCACGACGACGCCGATGCCCGCCTTGCGACAGGCGTTCAGGTCATCCTCGCCAAAGCCCGGCGCCATGTGAACAATGCCGGTGCCGTCCTCATCGACGACGAAGTCTTCGAGCAGGATCTGGTGCGCGTTTTCGCGGCCGACAAAATAATCAAACGGCGGGTGATATGTCAGGCCCGCAAGCTCTGATCCTTTGACCGTGCCGACTTGCTCGGCGCCCTCAAGCTGCTTCTTGTATTTCTCCAGTCCGTTCACGGACAGAATGAAGCGCTCCTCGCCCTTCTGCATGATGGCGTAGGTGATGTCCGCGCCCGCCGCGCAGGCGAGGTTGGAGGGCAGGGTCCAGGGCGTGGTGGTCCAGATCAGGATCTTCGCGCCTGACAAATCACCCTGACCGGCTTTCAGCTCAAAGCCGACGGTGACAGCCGGGTCGGTCCGGTTGCGATAGGAATTATCGAGACGAGTCTCGAAATTCGACAGCGGGGATTCCACGGCCCAGGAATACGGCACGACCCGGTAGTCCTTATAGACCAGGCCCTTGTCCCAGAGCTGTTTGAAAGCCCACAGCGCGCTTTCCATGAAGCTGGTGTCGAGGGTTTTGTAATCGTTCTCGAAATCGACCCAGCGCGCCGAACGCGTGACATAGTCCTCCCACTCGCCGGCATATTTCATCACGCCCGCGCGCGCGGCGGCGTTGAACTTGTCGATACCCATTTCCAGCACGGCCTTGCGCCCGGAAATGCCCAGATCCTTCTCCGCGGACAGCTCCGCAGGCAAGCCATGGGTATCCCAGCCAAAACGGCGTTCGACGCGCTTGCCCTTCATGGTCTGATAGCGCGGGATCACGTCCTTGGCGAAGCCGGTCAGCAAATGCCCATAGTGCGGCAAGCCATTGGCGAAGGGCGGGCCGTCATAGAACACGAACTGGTCGTCTTCGGGGCGCTCGTCGATCGAGGCCTGGAAAGTGCCGTCCTGTTTCCAGAAGGCGAGAATGTCTGAATCGATCTTGGGCAGCTCCGACGGTCCGGGAACCGTGGGAAAACGGCGCTCGGATGCGCCTCCAGCCGTATTGGCGTCGCTCTTGGTCGCGTCGGCCATATCAATCCTCGTCTCACATGTTTCTGACGGCTTCCCCACGCCTTTAACTGGCGCGTCACATGACAATGCCATTCGCGGAGGAAAGCCTGCACCAGATAAGTACAGTCAACATGCGGCGGTACCCCCTGTATGCTCAGGGGTCAAGACGCAGGGGCGCTAAAGCGCGCTGAGCGCCTGTTCGAGATCCGCCCAGAGATCGTCCGGCGCTTCCAGGCCGACCGACAAACGCACCAGACCGTCCGTCACGCCCGCCTCGCGCCGCGCGTCTGGCGTCATGGCGGCGTGGGTCATGGTTGCGGGGATGGCGCACAGGCTTTCCACCCCGCCCAGCGACTGGGCCAGAATGAACAGCTCAAGCGATTGAACGAACTGACGCGCAGCCGCCTCACCGCCGGTCAGCTCCAGGCTCATCAGCGGGCCGAACCCGTCTTGCTGGGATTTGGCGATGGCGTGACCGGGATGGGTTTCAAGGCCGGGATAGTCCACCCGGACCACCTTGGGGTGGGCGTTGAGCCGTCCGGCGATTTCCAGCGCGGAGTCAGACTGGGCTTTGGCCCGCACCGGCAAGGTGCGCAGCCCGCGCATCGCCAGAAAGGCGTCAAACGCTCCGCCCACGGCGCCCGCCGCGTTCGCCCACCAGCTGAGACGCTCCACATGGTCGGGGTCCGCCGCGCAGACCACGCCGCCCACCATGTCGGAATGCCCGTTGATCATCTTGGTGAGCGAGCTGACCACCAGATCCGCGCCCAGCGCGATCGGGCGCTGCAAGGCGGGCGACAGCACGGTGTTGTCCACCACCGCCAGAGCCCCCGCCGCCTTGGCCCGCACGCAGGCGGTCTGAAGATCGGTCAGGCGCAGGCGCGGATTGGACGGAGTCTCGAAAAAGACCAGATCCGCCCCATCCCACAGCGCCGCCTCCAGCGCGGCGTCATCCGTGCAGTCCACATAAACGAGGTCAAAGCCGCGCTGTTGGCTGCGCGCATCCATCAGGCGCCGCGTGCCGCCATAGCAATCATGCGCGCAGACGATGCGCGCGCCGTTGGGCAACAGATTGAGCACCAGATCAATCGCCGCCATTCCCGAACTGGCCACCACCGCGCCGGAGGCCCCTTCCAGCGCTGCAAGGGCGGCGGCCAGTTCCGCCCGACCGGGTTGGCCAGTACGGGCATAGTCAAACGCGCCAGGCTGGGCCGGATCGGCCCGCCGATAGGCGCTGGAAACCTGAATGGGCGCGACAACCGCGCCATGACCGGGATCGCAATTGATCCCGGCGCGAACCGCGCGCGTGCGAAACTCAGTCATCTCGCCCCTCCAGAAACGCGTTGACCAACGCTGTCTCCTTGAGAAATCCGTCATGCCCGTAAAGGCTGTCGCGGACGACCAGCCGCGCCTCACACCCGGTCAGGGCGTCACGCGTGGCCTGAATTTGAGCCAGCGGCGTCAGCGTGTCAGAGGCGAAGGCCAGAAGGCGCACCGGACAGCGGATTTTCGACAGGTCCGGGGCGGCGGCCTCCATCGACGCCAAGCGTGACAGGAAACGCTCGGGCGTGACGACGCCCGCATACTCTGCCCCACGCGCCGCCAGATAGGCTTCAATCCCGCCCGGCTCGCCGTCCGGACCGAAGCGTTCAGCAAATTCGTCAGCGGTGCGATACGTGGTCATAGCCAGGCGGCGGGCGAGATCGACCCCACGCGCGCCCTGGCCAGCGTCAATCGCCAGTTTCAGGATTTCGCGCTGGATCGACCGCAACCCTTGAGTCATCGGATGCACGCCCGCACTCGCGCACAAAAGATCGAGCCGTGTGACCCGATCCGGCGCCAGGGTCGCCAGCGTCAGCCCCACAGTGCCGCCATAACTGGCGCCCACCAATGTGAAACGCTCAATTCCAGCCGCATCCGCCAGCATCAACACCGCCGCCGCCTGGTCCTCGACGGTCGGAAACGGTTCTGCGGCGTCGTCCAGAAAATCCATCGACACCAGGCGGCGACGGCTCGGGTCAAGCGCGCCGTCCGCACCGGCGACGCCCCGCCACCAGCCCGGCCCGTCTTCATCCGCGACCAGTCTGCGATCCGCCGAAATGCCGCCCAGCACCAGGGTCGCGGCGCCGTCGTCAGGTCCGACGACGCGGCCGCGCACATCTGACCAGCCGCCGCCATTCGGGCGTTCAAAGCCGCAGCTATACTCCTGCACTCGCCAATGAGAGGGTCGACATCGGCCAGTGTCTGACGCCAGCGCCGTCATGAGCGTTGGGCCTTCAGAAGCCGGTTGAGATCGCCGATCAGGCTGCCAGCGGTGGGCAGGCGCCCCGCGCCTTTGCCCGCCACGATCACTTCTGCGCCACGCTCAGGCAGCAGCACGACCACATTGCCTTCCGCCCGCGCCCGCGACAGCGGATCATTGAGCGGCAGAGCCTCCAGGCGCACCTGTGCGTTCACGCCTGACACCGTGCGCGACAGACACCCGATCTGGCGGATGCGACGGCCATCCAGGCGCGCCGCCTCCAGCACATGGGCGGGCAGGTCCCGGATCGAGGCCGTGGGAATGGCGGCGGGATCAAGAACGACGCCCCAGGCCTCGCGCGCGATCAAGGCGAGCTTGTTCGCCGCATCGAGACCATCGAGGTCTGCGCTGGGGTCCGCCTCGGCGAAGCCGGCGTCTTGCGCCTCTTGGACCGACGCCGAGAGACTGCGGCCTGAAGCCAGACGGTCGAGGACGAAATTGGAGGTGCCGTTCAAGACGCCGCGCACCCGGCCCACCTTGACGCCGCTATCACGCAGACGCGCCACGGTTTCCAGAACCGGCGCGCCGCCTCCGACGGCCGACGAACAGGCAAAGGTGCGCCGCGCCGCATAAGTTCTGGCGACCAGATCAGGACGGCGGGCGGCCACATCCTTGTTGGCGGTCACCACATGGCAGCCTTCACGCACCGCGCGTTCGACCAGGGCTTCAGCCTCAGCCCCGCCGGGCAGCGCTTCAATCACCAGCTCCGGCTTGAGCGCAAAAACAGCGTCCGCATCTGTGAAGACAGGAAAGCCCGAAACGCCTTCGGGGCGCGGCGTACGAGTGAGAATACCCAGGAGCTCAATGCCGTCCGGCAGGCGCTCGATCACGCCGCCGCCCACAACGCCGCAGCCCAGCATGATCGCGCGCATGCGGCGAACCGGCGGATGGGACGGTGAGGACTGTGCGGGGTGATCCAGCAAGGCCGGATAGGTCATGATGCTCTCCTTGGTTTTCACACGCGCCGGTCTGGGCAACCGGGCGGAACAAGAGAGCGGTGCGTCGAGTGCGTCCGAAACGGACTGAGGGAGGTCAGGACCAGACAAACTCGACGCTTCGCTTTAGCCGCACTTATTCCGCGCCCGCAAGCTGAAGCTCAAATCGGCGCAAATATGGATATAAGGATATGTTTATATCTTGTCTAGCGCTTTCTCACATGCCGTGATCAAGCACCGTCCACACCGCGAGCGCGATCAGGGCGCCGCCGGCCAGAAGCCGCAGCCAGAGCTGGCGCGCCAGAGCCTGCAAGGCGCCCACGCCCAGCCCCACCGCCATCAGGGCGGGCAGCGTCCCGAGACCGAACCCGGCCATCACCAACCCGCCCTGCACAGGTGATCCGGTCAGCCCGGCGTAGAACGTCATCAGATAAATCAGCGCACAGGGCATCAGCCCCCAGACAAGACCCAGACCGACCGGACCGAAACGGTGCAAGTGATGCAAGCGCTTGGTGATCGGCGCCGACAGACGCGCCCCCAACCGTCCAGCCTGTCCGCCGAAAATCGGGATCTCCATGATCGAGAACCCGGCCGCCATCAGCACAAGTGCGGAGAGATAACGCGCAATGTCGTGAAACGCGGCGGGCGGACGTTGGTCCTGTAACCCCCACCCGATAAAGCCTGCGATCACGCCCAGCCCCACATAGAGCGCGACCCGCGCCAGCTGAGCCTGAAACAAACGCGAGGCGCGCCGCATCGGCGACCCGTCGGCCCCGCCAAGCGCCAGCATTGCGGCGATGCCGCCGCACATGGCCAGGCAATGGGCGCTGGTGGACAGGCCGGCGATCAATCCGGCGAGAAAATCGATTTCCACGCGGCCGCCCAGAAGCGGCCCCACATCCATTCCGGGGTGTGTCAACGTGTCGCCTCCTTCAGGCCTTGTCTTTCAGTGCGCCGCAAAACCCTTGAAATTCTATGGGAACACAGGTGATCTCGGCGCATCGGACTGTATGGCCGCCCGCGAGGAAAAGGTGCTGAGGCATATTGCCATAGTTTCATCTTGCTCCTTTCCCAGCCAAGACAGTCACGGACATTGCCTTCATCAGGGAGGGGCGAAATGACCGCGCACGCGGACCGACCCAAAACCGGCTTAGACGCCAACGCTATGATAATCGGCGGCATACTGCTGCTTGGTGCCCTTTGGTCGCTGTTTGCAGCAGCCAATGGCGCAGACGCCAATATGAGACTTCACGCCTGGGTGATCGGGGCCGGCTTCGTGCTGGGCCTGTTCGGCATGGTGGGCGTGTACTCAAACGGCGGGGTCGAGCGCGACCCCACCCAGTACAACGAAAACATCGTCAAATACGGCGTCATCGCCTCCATGTTCTGGGCGATTGCGGGCCTTCTAGTCGGCGTCATCATCGCCTCGCAACTGGCCTGGCCCGCTTTCCTCTCCTGGGATGCGCTTCCTCAGCTGAATTTCGGACGTCTGCGTCCGGTTCACACCAGTGCGGTGATCTTCGCCTTTGGGGGCAATGTGCTGATCGCCACGAGCTTTTATGTGGTCCAGCGCACCACGCGCGCCCGCCTCGCTGGCGGCGTGTGGCCCTGGTTCGTGTTCTGGGGCTATCAGCTGTTCATCGTGGTCGCGGCCACGGGCTATCTGCTGGGCATCACCCAGTCGAAAGAATACGCCGAGCCTGAATGGTACGCCGATATCTGGCTGACCCTGGTCTGGGTCGTCTACCTGCTGGTGTTCCTGGGCACGCTGGCCAAGCGCAAAGAGCCCCACATCTATGTGGCGAACTGGTTCTATCTCGCCTTCATCGTCACCGTGGCGATGCTGCACGTGGTCAACAATCTGGCCATGCCGGCGTCTTTGCTGGGCTCGCGCTCCTATTCCGCCTTCTCGGGCGTACAGGACGCGCTGACCCAGTGGTGGTACGGCCACAACGCCGTGGGCTTCTTCCTGACCGCCGGCTTCCTGGGGATCATGTACTATTTCATCCCCAAGCGGGCTGAGCGACCGGTCTATTCCTACCGCCTGTCGATCATCCACTTCTGGTCCCTGATCTTCATCTATATCTGGGCGGGCCCGCACCACTTGCACTATACGGCTCTGCCGGAATGGGCGCAGACGCTGGGCATGACCTTCTCGATCATGTTGTGGATGCCGTCCTGGGGCGGGATGATCAACGGCCTGATGACCCTGTCAGGGGCGTGGGACAAGCTGCGCACCGACCCGGTGATCCGCATGCTGGTGGTCTCGGTCGCCTTCTACGGCATGTCGACCTTTGAAGGCCCGGTCATGTCGGTGCGCGCCGTGAACTCGCTGTCGCACTATACCGACTGGACGATCGGCCACGTGCATTCCGGCGCTCTGGGCTGGGTGGGCTTCATCTCCTTCGGCGCGATCTACTGCCTGGTTCCCTGGCTGTGGAAGCGCAAGGGCATGTTCTCGCGCGCCCTCATTGAGTGGCACTTCTGGATCGCGACCCTGGGCATCCTTCTGTACATCACCTCGATGTGGGTGTCGGGCATCATGCAAGGCCTGATGTGGCGCTCTTATGACTCGCTGGGCTTCCTGGAATACTCGTTCGTCGAGACCGTTGAAGCCATGCATCCGTCCTACATCATTCGCGCCGTGGGCGGGCTGATGTACCTGGCGGGCGCTCTGTTGATGGTGTGGAACGTCTACAAGACCATCAAGGGCGACGTCGAAGATACCGAGGACGCGGTGAACCCGCAGTCCGCCGCTATCCAACCGGCCGAATAGGGAGGCGGATATGGCGAAAAAAGAAAATCCGATCTGGGGCTGGCACAAGAAGGTTCTCGAGCAGAACTCGCTGGTGCTGACCGTGGGCGTGCTGGCTGTCGTCTCCATTGGCGGCCTCGTGGAGATCGCTCCGCTCTTCTATCTTGATGAGACCATCGAGGAAGTGGAAGGCGTGCGTCCCCATTCACCGCTGGCGCTGATGGGCCGTGACATCTACATCCGGGAGGGCTGTTACAACTGCCACTCCCAGATGGTCCGCCCGCTGCGTGACGAGGTGGAGCGCTACGGCCATTACTCGCTGGCGGCCGAGAGCATGTACGACCACCCCTTCCAATGGGGCTCCAAACGCACCGGGCCGGACCTGGCCCGGCTGGGGAACAAGTATTCTGATGAATGGCACCGCGACCATATGCGCGATCCGCGCTCCGTGGTGCCTGAATCCATCATGCCGCCCTATGCGTTCCTGGAGACCACCGAGCTGGAAACCGAAGTGGTGGAAGGTCGTTTGCGGGCGCTGCGCCGGCTGGGCGTGCCTTACACCGACGAGATGATCGAAAATGCTGAGTCTGATCTGGAGGCCCAGCTCGATCCCTATTCGGCCAGTTATGACGCCTTCGTGGCCCGGTATCCGGGCGCGCCGATCCGCGATTTCGACGGCAATCCGGAGATGATCTCCGAGCTGGACGCCCTGATCGCGTATCTGCAGGTGCTCGGCACGATGGTGGACTTCTCCACCTATCAGGCCGACGCTGACGAGAACCTGAGGTAGGTCGTCATGTACGAAACGCTGTCAAGCTTCGCACAGACTTGGGGGCTGATCGGGTTCGTGGTGATTTTCGCCACGGTCCTGGTCTACGCCCTCTGGCCGAAAAACCAGGATAAATTTGACGACGCCGCGCGCGTGCCGCTGGAAGACGATGATCATCCGGACGCCGCCTCGGACACGGAGGACACTCATGTCTGACGAGCACAAGAAAGACGTCGACGCCTATAGCGGCGTGGACACGACGGGCCATGAATGGGATGGCATCAAGGAGCTCAACAACCCGCTGCCGCGTTGGTGGGTGTGGGTGTTTTACGCCTCCATCGTCTGGTCAGTGATCTATTGGGTCTTCATGCCGTCCTGGCCAGCTCTGCCGGGCATGGACGGCCATCTGCGCGGCGTGCGCGATCACTCCGAACGCGCCAATGTGGCCGTCGCGATCGCCGAGCTTGAAGAAAGCCGGGCCCCCATGTTCACCCGCCTCACCGAGGCGGCGGATACAGGCGGCATCAGCGCCATTGAAGCGGATCCGGACCTGTTGAACTTTGCGCTGGCCGCGGGTTCGTCCGCATTCGGCGACAACTGCGCCACCTGTCACGGCGCGGGCGGTCAGGGCTTTATCGGCTATCCCAACCTCAATGACGATGTCTGGCTGTGGGGCGGCTCGTTCGACGATATCCGTCACACCCTGCATGTGGGCATTCGCTGGGAAAACAATCCCGACACCCGTTTCTCGCAAATGCCCGCCTATGGCCGCGATGAGCTTCTCAGCCGCGAGGAAATCTCGGCGGTCACCGATTACGTCATGACCCTGTCTGACATGATCGAACCCACCGAGGCGGGCCAGACCACAGGCGCTGAAATCTACGAATTCCAGTGCTCGGCCTGTCACGGCCCGAACGGCATGGGCGACCGCATGCAGGGTGCGCCCAACCTGACCGACCAGGAGTGGCTTTATGGCGGGACGCGTGAGCAGATCTCCAACACGATCTGGCGCGGTCCCTATGGCATGATGCCGGCCTGGGAAGGGCGTCTGGATGAAGAAGTGATCACGGCGCTGGCCGCCTATGTCTATCTTCTGGGCGGTGGTGAAAGCGATGGGGCTTACACCGAGGCCAGTGCGGCCGACGCCATGGGTACGCTGGACGCGGCGGGCCGCTAGGACGGTCCAACGCGCCATAAGTCTGACGATATTGCGCCATCTGGCTACACTGGGGCGAGCCAGGTGGCGCAATAGTCCGAACAACGGCTGAAAGCCGGAAAAGGCTATGAATCTAATTAAAAACCGTCCCGCAGACCGGGAACAGGCCGCAGAAGGGGTGGAAGCCCATGATGCGGTCGCGGTCAACGCCGCCCATTCACGCGAGCTCTACAAGAAACGCGAGCCCATCCACCCCAAGCTGGTGCACGGCAAGTTCCGCTTCAGCAAATGGGTCTTCATGGCCCTGGCGCTGGCTGTGTACTACATCACGCCCTTCCTGCGCTGGGACC
This sequence comes from Oceanicaulis sp. UBA2681, assembly GCF_002354675.1. Lineage (NCBI taxonomy): Bacteria > Pseudomonadati > Pseudomonadota > Alphaproteobacteria > Maricaulales > Maricaulaceae > Oceanicaulis > Oceanicaulis sp. UBA2681. The sequence goes on from NZ_DEMB01000005.1 coordinate 24,424, forward strand.
GCGGCCCGGACGCCCCCGATCAGGCCGTTCTGGTGGATTTCGCCAACGCCCGCTTCTACTTCTTCTTCATCGAGATCTGGCCCCAGGAAGTCTATTACATCACGGGTTTGCTGATCCTGTCGGCGCTGGCCCTGTTCCTGGTGACCGCGCTGTTTGGACGGGTCTGGTGCGGCTATGCCTGCCCGCAGACCGTCTGGACCGATCTGTTCATCGCCGTCGAGCGCCTGTTTGAAGGCGACCGCAACAAACGCATCATGCTCAACCGCGCCGACTGGAGCCTGAACAAGGCCTGGCGCAAGATCGGCAAGCACGCGGTGTGGATCCTGATCGCAGCGGCCACCGGCGGCGCGTGGATCCTGTATTTCCACGACGCCTTTGCGGTCGTGAACAATTTCGTCACCGGCCAGGCGGCTCTGACGAGCTATATCTTCTTCGCGGTGCTGACCTTCACCACCTATATCCTCGCCGGCTCCATGCGCGAGCAGGTCTGCACCTATATGTGCCCCTGGCCGCGCATTCAGGGCGCCCTGATCGACAAGGAAGCGCTGAGCGTGACCTATCGGGTGGATCGCGGCGAGCCGCGCGGCCGTCACAAGAAGGGCGAGAGCTGGGAAGGCCGCGGCGATTGCATCGACTGCAAGGCCTGCGTCGCCGCCTGCCCCATGGGCATCGACATCCGCGACGGCGACCAGCTGGAATGCATCAATTGCGCGCTATGCATCGACGCTTGCGACGACATCATGGGCAAGATCGGACGCCCGAAAGGCCTGATCTCCTATGACAGCCAGGACAATGTGGACCGTCGCGCGCGGGAGGAGAAGCCGCGCTATCGCTTCATCCGTCCCCGCACCGTGCTGTACGCCGTCTTGCTGGCGGCGGTGAGCGGCATCATGCTGTTCGGCCTGATGAACCGCTCGGTTCTGGAGCTGAACGCCTCGCGCGATCGCAATCCCAATTATGTCCGCCTGTCAGACGGCGCCGTGCGCAATGGCTACACGCTGACGGTTCTGAACAAGTCGAGCCAGCCGCGCACCTATGAACTGACGATTGAGGGCGATCCCGCCATGAGCGTGCGGGTGCTGGGCGCCGATGAGACATCGCGTCAGCTTGAAGTCGGCGCGGACCAGACGCAGGATTTCAGGCTCTATGTGACCTTGCCGCGCGACGCGGTGGATGCGCCGTCTGAAGCATTGACCTTTATCGTCACAGATAACGAGACCGGCGAGCAGGCGCAGACCCGCTCCGCCTTCCAGACCGGAGAAACCCGATGACCGACCTTTCCGCGACCGACGCCGCTCCGGGTTTCCGCATCAAGGGCTGGCATGTGCTGGCGGGGATGATCATGTTCTTCTCCGTCATCATCGCCGTGAATACGGTGTTCATCACCCTCGCCATGCGCTCCTTCCCCGGCGAAGACCAGCGCCGCTCCTATGTGCAAGGTCTGGAATACAACGACATCATCGCCCAGCGCCGCGCCCAGGCTGAGCTTGGCTGGACGGCGGCGGTCAATCTGGCCGAGGACCGGGTCCTGGTCCGTGTGACCGACGCTGAGGACGCGCCCGTCATGGGGCTGACGCTGGACGGTGTTCTGCGCCATCCCGCCAGCACCGATCTCGATCATGTTTTGGTGTTCACCGAAGCCCGGCCGGGCGTGTATTCCGCGCCGGTCGAGGATTTGCCGCTGGGAAGCTGGACGCTGCACGCCGAAGCCGTCGACGCGGACGCCCCGTTCGTGCTGGAGCGCGAGCTGTGGCGTCGCTAGAGCCAGCTATCAACGCCCCAAGTCCGCCGTTCGGCGACGCGTCTTCCGCATCAGGCGACGAGATCACCGCCTTCGTGCGCCAGACCGAGGACAGCAAAGCCATCGACCTCGCCGTCGAGGGCGCCCATTGCGCGGCCTGCATCGTCAAGATCGAGGACGGGCTGCAAAAGATGGACGGCGTCAAGCGCGCCCGGCTGAACCTCTCGACCGGACGATTGGCGGTGAGTTTCACAGGCCCGGACAGCACAGCCGAGGAGATCGTCCACCGGCTCGAATATCTCGGCTATGGCGCCAAGCCCTATCAGCCTGAAACGGCGGACGACCCCAGATCAGACGAGGAAAAGCGCCTGCTGCGCGCTTTGGGCGTGGCGGGCTTCGCCTCCGCCAATGTGATGCTGCTGTCGATCTCGGTCTGGGCGGGCGAAGGCGAGATGAGCCTTCCCACCATCACCCTGATGCACTGGATCTCAGGCCTGATCGCCCTGCCCGCCGTCGCCTATGCAGGCTGGCCGTTCTTCAAGAACGCCCTCACAGGACTGCGCGCCCGCAGCGTGAACATGGATCTGCCGATCTCGCTGGCGGTGCTGCTGGCCTGCGGATTATCCATCTACGAGACGGCGCTTGGGCATGGCGCCGCGTATTTCGACGCCGCGGTCATGCTGCTGTTCTTCCTTCTGATCGGCCGGTTTCTGGATGTGCGCCTGCGCGCTCGCGCCGGACAGGCCGCGCGCGATCTGGCGGCGCTGCAGGCCCGCATCGCGCACCGGATCGAGCCGGGCGGCGCCATCAAGGCCATTCCCGCCCGCGACGTGCGTCCCGGCGATCTGCTGCGCATTGCGCCCGGCGACCGCCTGCCGGTGGATGGCGAAGTGATCGAAGGCCGCGGCGAAGTGGACGCGGCCCTCGTCACCGGAGAGACCCAGCCTCAGATGCTGGAGCCCGGCGCGCTTGTCTATTCGGGCATGATCAATCTCAACGCGCCGCTGACGGTGAAGGCCAGCGCTGCGCGCGACGATTCCCTGCTGGCGGAAATCTCGCGTCTCGTCGAAGCCGGCGAGCAAGGCCGGTCGCGCTATGTGCGCTATGCCGACAAGGCCGCGCGCGCCTATGTGCCGGGCGTGTTCGCCATGGCGCTGATCACGCTGGTCGGCTGGCTGGCGATCACCGGTGATGTCCATGACGCGGTGATGAATTCCATCGCGGTGCTGATCATCACCTGCCCGTGCGCGCTGGCGCTGGTGACCCCGGCGGTGCAGGTGGTGGCGTCAGGCCGTCTTTATGGCGAAGGCGTCCTGCTCAAATCCGGTGATGCGCTGGAACGGCTCGCCGAAGCGAAATCTGTGGTCTTTGACAAGACCGGCACGCTGACGCTGGGTCGCCCCGCCTTGATCAATTCAGACGAAATTTCGCCTCGCGCGCTCACTCTCGCCGCCCGTCTGGCGCGCGGCTCGCGCCATCCGATCTCGCGCGCTCTGGCGGACGCCGCCGGGCCCGGCCCGCTGGCAGATGACCTTCAGGAAATCGCGGGCGGCGGACTGACGGGCACGGCCGATGGCGCGGTGATCCAGTTTGGCTCCGCCGCCTGGCTTGGCCTTGAACAACAGGGCCAGGACTCAGATCCGTCCGTTCTGGAAGCCTGGCTTCTGGTGGAGGGCGAAGCGCCGGTTCGCTTTGTCTTTTCTGACAGCTTGCGCGCGGATGCCCCCGAAGCAGTTGAGGGCCTGAAAGCGCAGGGTCTGCCGATCGAGCTGTTGTCCGGCGACCGCGACGCGCCCGTGGCCGCCGCCGCCAGGGCGCTGGGCCTTGACCGGTATCAGGCGGGGCTGAAGCCCCAGGGCAAGATCGACCGGATCAACGCGCTGAAGGAGGCGGGCGAAAACCCGATCATGGTGGGTGACGGCATCAATGACGCCCCCGCGCTCGCTGCGGCGCATGTGTCGGTCTCCATGGGTTCGGCGGCGGATATCTCCCGCTCGGCGGCGGATCTGGTCATCCAGGGCGACCGCCTGGCGGCGCTGCCGCGCGCCATCGACATCGCCAAATCGGCGCGGGCGCGGATGATGGAAAACTTCGCCCTCGCCAACATCTACAACGTCATCGCCGTGCCGCTGGCGGTCTTTGGTCTGGTCACGCCGCTTGTGGCCGCCATCGCCATGTCCGCCAGCTCGCTCGTGGTGATGGCCAACGCATTGAGGCTCTGGCGCGCATGACCGCTTTACTCTGGCTGATCCCCGCCGCCCTGGTGCTCGGCGCCATGGGCCTGCTTGGCTTCTTCTGGGCGATGAAGTCGGGTCAGTATGATGACCTCGACGGCGCCGCCGAACGCATCCTCATTGATGATGACGGCCCCATTGTGGATGATGAGGACGAGCGCTAGCCGCCCTCAAGCACGAAAAAGCCCCGGCGAGTGAACCGGGGCTTCTGTATCAGCGTTACCCGTGTGCGGTCAGGCGTTATTCTTCTCCGCCAGTCGCGCTTCCACTTCCTTGGCGCTTGGCGAGGGTCGCGGATTGAAGTCCTTGTAGGCGCGCCAGCTGGCGTGGGCGATCAGCGGGAAGGTGATGGCGATGCCGATGCCGAACAGGGCGAGCCCCGCCCCGGTCGCAAAGGCGATGAGCCACGCCCAGACCAGCATCACGTCAGGCTGGTCCTTCACCGCCTTGATCGAGGCGACGACCGCGGTCACAGCGTCCACATCCTGATCCACCATCATGGGGAAGGAGAGCGCGGAGACCATGAACGCCACCAGCGCCAGAGCGGCGCCGACCAGGGTTCCGATCACCATCAGCATCACGCCCTGCACATCGGTGAACAGGAAGGGCAGGAAGCTGTCGAGGCGGAAATCGGCCTC
>NZ_DEMB01000005.1:29243-32607 GCF_002354675.1 Oceanicaulis sp. UBA2681
GGGATCGACCAGAAATCCCACAGCCCCGGCGTCTTGCCCTGATCGCGCATCTGGCTGATCCGGTAAATGCCAATGGCCGAGGCGGGCGCCACCAGCGCAAAGCCGCCCATCATCACCGGGACGACCGCGCCCTGACCCAAGGACCAGAGCCCGACCGTGATGGCGAGGCCGATCACAGTGAACACGACGCCATAACCAATGGACAGGAAGGGGGCGGCGGCCATGTCGTCGATCGCGCCCTTGATCCAGGCCCAAGGCGCATCCCGACGCACTTTTTCCAGCGTAACCATGCGAACTCCTCCCTATGATTATTGTGTGTATTACGACTGTGATCTCATTTGATTTCGGTGACAAGTCAGACTCAGCGCCGCACCCCGCGCCGACGCAATGGACAGAAGCGAGAAACTCTGAAACTCTGCGGCAAACTCCGGAGTGAACAGCGTTCACATCTCATCCGGCAAGAAAATCCAGAGGGGAGCGCATGACCCAACAGCTCGATTTCAAAGGCCGCACGGCGGTCATCACCGGCGCCGGCAGCGGCATTGGCGCGGCCCTCGCCGCAGCTCTGGCCGCACGCGGCGCCAATCTGGCGCTGGCCGATATTCAGGAGGATCGCCTTGCTGAGGTGGCGGACGCCCTGAAAAGCAATGAGATCAAGGTGACTACCCATAAGGTGGATGTGGCCGACAAGGACCAGATCGCCGCGTTTGCCAAAGCGGTCGAGGCCGAGCATGGCGCGGTACACGCCCTGTTCAACAATGCCGGCGTGGCGCTGGGCGGGACGTTCGACCGGGTCACCGACGATGACTTTGAATGGCTGATCGACATCAATTTCTATGGCGTGGTGCGCATGACCCGCGCCTTCCTGCCCCTGATGCAGCGGGCCGACACCGCCCAGCTGGTCAATGTCTCGTCGATCTTCGGCATTGTGGCCCCGGCGGGTCAGACCGCCTATTCCTCGGCCAAGTTCGCCGTGCGCGGATTTTCAAACGCCTTGATGCACGAGCTTGAAGGCACCTCCATCGGGGTGACGACCATCCACCCCGGCGGCGTGAACACCCGCATCGCCGAGGATGCGAAAAAGCCCGCCGACATGACCGAGGCCGAACTCAAAGCGGTGAAGAAGATGGCCAAGGAGGGCCTGGTCATGCCGCCGCCCGAAGCCGCCGAGATCATCCTGCGCGGCGTCGAGCGCCGCCGCCCGCGCGTGCTGGTGGGCCGCGACGCGCACACACTGGCGATCATGGAGCGGGTTTTCCCGATCAAGTATTGGGACTTCATCAAGAAGAAGGTCGCACGCCGCGAGGCGAACTAGAGCCGGCTTATTGCGCCGGCTCCATCACCTGTTCCTTCTGGATATGAGCGAGGACGGAGTGCGCAAAGGCTGAGCCTTTGGCCGTCCCGCCCAGATCCGCCGTGCGCTCCTCGTGCAACAAGGCCGCTTCCAGCGCCGCCTCCAGACGGTCCGCGGCTTTGGGCTGGTTCAGACCATAACGAAGCAGCATCGCCGCGCTGGCGATGGCGCCGGACGGGTTCGCCTTGTCCTGCCCGGCGATGTCCGGTGCGCTGCCATGGATGGGTTCAAACAGGCCCGGCCCCGAGGCGCCCAGAGACGCTGACCCCAGAAGCCCGATCGAGCCCGCCACCACGGCGGCTTCATCAGACAGAATATCGCCAAACAGGTTCTCGGTGACGATGACGTCAAAGCGTGCGGGATGGGTCACCAGCGCCATGGCGGCGGCGTCCACATACAGATGGTCGACCGTCACATCAGGGTACTGACTGGAAAGATCATTCACTGTCTTGCGCCAGAGCCGCGACGTGGCGAGCACATTGGCCTTGTCCACGCTGGTGAGCTTGCCTTTGCGACCTTGCGCGGCCTTGAAGCCGATCTCGGCGATGCGGCTGACTTCCGCGCGCGAGTAAGTGCAGCCGTCAAAGGCTTCGTCCTCGCCCTCGCGCTTCTCGCCAAAATACAGCCCGCCTGTCAGCTCCCGAACGATCAGCACGTCCGCGCCCGCAACCCGGTCCTCCTTCAGGGGCGAGAGATGCTCCAGCCCTTTGAAGACCTTGACCGGACGCAGATTGGCGAACAGACCCAGCGCCTTGCGCAAACCTAGAAGGCCCTGCTCAGGCCGTTTCGGCGCGTGATCCCATTGCGGTCCGCCCACGGCGCCCAGGAAGATCGCATCCGCAGCCTCAGCCGCTTTCAGCGTGTCTTCGGGCAAGGGCTCGCCGCTGGCATCGATCCCCGCCCCGCCAAACGCGGCTTCGGAGAAGGTGAATTCCAGCCCTTCCAGCTGGGCGACCGCCTGAAGACATGCCTTCGCCGCGCGCGCGACCTCAGGCCCGATGCCGTCGCCAGGCAGGATCAGGATGGACTGGCTCATGCCGCGGTCTCGCTCTCAAACCGGGTGATGGCGTCAGACTGGTTGAGGATGAAGCCCAAGGGGTCCACGCCCTCGATCAGACAGGTGCGCGCGAACGGATCAAGCTTGAAGCTGGCGGTGATATTGCCCGCCGTCACGGTCTGGTTGACCACGTCGACGGTCACTTCAAGGTCCTCGCGGTCGAGCAAAGCCGCATGGGCCGCCTCGTCGATCTCGCACACCACAAGGCCGTTCTTGAGCGCATTGGACTTGAAGATGTCCGCCGCGCGCGAGGTGATGACGGCTTCGACGCCAAAATCACGCAGCGCCCAGGGCGCGTGTTCGCGCGACGAGCCGCAGCCAAAATTATCGCCCGCGATCAGGATGCGCTGCTCGTCGCGGTTCACCTGATTGAGCGGATGCGCGGTCGGCGCGCCGTCAGGGGTGAAGCGCCAGTCATGAAAACACGCCTCGCCCAGCGCGCCGCGCTCGGTCGTGGTCAAGAAGCGCGCCGGAATGATCTGGTCGGTGTCGATATTGGCGTCCTTGATCACGAAACTGCGGGAGGTGACCTTTGTGATGGGTTCATTGAGCATGAGACGCCTCCAGAATACGGCGCGGATCAGCGATGGCGCCGGCGATGGCGGAGGCGGCCGCCGTGGCCGGGCTGGCCAGAACGGTGCGCACGCCACGGCCCTGACGGCCAGCGAAATTGCGATTGGAGGTGGAGACGATGCGCTCGCCCGCCAGACCGCTATCGCCATTCATGGCGATGCACATCGAATAGCCCGGCTCGCGCCAGTCAAAGCCTGCATCCTTGAAGATAACGTCGAGGCCCTCGGCTTCCGCCTGTTCCTTGACCAGGCCGGAGCCTGGAACGATCATCGCCGAGACGGTGGACGCCACCTTCTTGCCTTCGACCACCTTGGCGGCAGCGCGCAGATCCTCGATGCGGCCATTGGTGCAGGAGCCGATGAACACCCGGTCGATCTTGA
>NZ_DEMB01000011.1:0-17575 GCF_002354675.1 Oceanicaulis sp. UBA2681
TACAAGGACGCCATCGCGTATTGCGAACAGGTCGGCGATTACGGCAGCCGTCAGCTGTTTGATGAAATCCTGAAATCTGAAGAAGAGCATATCGACTATCTCGAAACCCAGCTCAGCCTGATCGAGAAAGTGGGCGAAGAACGCTATATGCAAAGCCAGATGTCGCCCGGCGAGATGGGCTGAGGCTGTCATTCAATCCAGACTTTGAAACGCCGCCCCGATTGGGCGGCGTTTTCGTTTTCAGACCCTGCACGCCCTGCCCAAGGGGCGTTCGTACAGCCAGCACGCTTGCTCCTCTGAACAGGAGCCGCTATCAGAGTGAAACAATATAACACTCAGGTGTCCCGCTTCCGTGTCTGCCGCCTATCTCCTCACGCTCAGCCTTGGGCTGACCGCCGCGCTTGTCTGCGCCCTGGCGCTGGTGCTGGTACATCGCGCCAGCGGCTTTACGCGCGCCAATGCGCCCCTGTTCGCCGCCTTCTCTGGCGGCGTGGTGGTGACGCTCGCCCTGGTGCGGCTGATCCCTGAAGCGCTGGCCCTGCATCCCTATGCAGGATGGCTGGTGCTGGCCGGGTTCGGCTTCGGGCTTGTGCTGCACGTCCTGGTGGGCGCCACCATGCAGACGCAGACCACAGCCGGCCGCATGCGGGCGCTGGCGCCCGTTCTGGCGATCGCCGTGCATTCCACCCTGGACGGGACCGTCTACGCCGTCACCTCCGCCATTGATCCCTACACGGCGATCAGCACGGCGACCGGTCTGATCCTGCATGAAATGCCTGAGACGCTGATCTGCTTCTTGCTGCTTCAGCGCGGCGGCTTCTCTGATCGCGCCGCCACCGTGTTGGCGTTTCTGGCGGCGGGCGCGACCACCCTTTTATCCGCGGTCATTTCAGGCCCGTTCGCCCTCAGTGTTGACCCAGCTTTGCTGGGCATGCTGTTCGCTGTGGTCGCGGGTCTGCTGCTGCAGGTGGGCGCCTCGCATCTGTTGGGGGAAACCGCGCAAGCAGGCTGGCTCAAGGGCTTGAGCGCCGTTTTCGCGGGCGCCGGCGTCGCCGCCATTATGACGCTGGGTCATTCAGACGGGCATTCCCATGACTCCCATGGACATGGGGCGTCGATCCTGCCTGACTTCCGATATTCTCATTCCCAAGGAGACCGCTGATGCGTTTGGGTATCTCATGCCTCACCGCCTGCCTTCTGTCTTCAACCGCTCTGGCGCAAAGCGCGGACCCGATGCGACAGCTCGGCGCGCACGTGCATGGCGCGGCGCAGCTGGCGGTCGCCGCAGATGCGGACGGCGCCGTGCTGGCCGAGCTGACGACGCCTGCGTTCAATCTTTATGTCTTCGAACACGCGCCCGAGACCCCTGAGGACCAGGCCGTGGTCGCGCAAGCGGCGCGCACTCTGGCGAGCCCCTCCATGATCGCCTTGTCCAGCGCCGCACAATGCACGCTCACAGGGACGCAAGTCGGCGGCGGCCCCGCCGAAGCATCCAACGACCATGACCATCACCATGAGCATGAGCATGAGCATGAAGCTGATCATGAGCCCATGCATGAGGATGCATCCGCCCCCCACGATCACCATGATGATCATAGTCACGACGACCATACGAACCATGGCCATGCCGACGTGGTGGTGAGCTGGACGTTTGATTGCGCCCGCCCCGAGCGCCTTACAGAGGTGGACCTGTCAGGCCTGTTTGAGGCGTTCAATCCGTTTGAAACGGTGGAAGTTCAGTACTTTGACGGCGCACGCGCCGCAGCCCAGGACCTCACCCCGGCCAGGCCGGTTCTGCGTCTGGACTAAGACGCGCACTCTTTTCAGCCTCGTAACTTGCGCTTGAGCATCAGCGAGCGCATTTTGCGAGGCATGATGCGCAAACTTCTTCTCTCCGCCTTTGTGGCTGGCGCCGCGCTGACCGGCGCGACCGCAGCCGTTTCCATGGACCGCGCCGAAGCGCAGTCCACCCCGCAATTCCTGGACCTGTCCTGGGCCGATTTGTTGCCCGAAGGCGAAGCCGAGCGCATCGCCCAATTGCAACAGATGCAGGCGATCCAGAACGGCATGGACCATTTCGGCGCCGACCGGATGCCGCAGGTGCAGACCTTCAACACGGTGGACGCGCTGGACGGTCAGATCGTGCGCCTGGGCGGCTATGTGTTGCCGTTTGATTTCACCGGGTCGCAGGAAATCAGCCGCTTCTTGCTGGTGCCCTATGTGGGCGCCTGCATTCACGTGCCGCCGCCGCCGCCCAATCAGCTGGTCTATGTGCATGCTGAAGAGCCCATTCGAATTCAGGGCTTATGGGATCCGGTCTACGTCAAAGGCGTGATGCACACTGATCGTCATGACAATGATCTGGGCGACACCGCCTATACGATCGAGCTGACAGAAATCCTGCCCTACGAAAGCTAGGACGCACGCTTTCGTGTGCGCCCGTCCCAATTTCGGCGCCGTATCGAACAGTTCCGGACACAGAGTTCCGCGAACGTGTAATGGCTGAGCTGCACGCTCTTTGCGTGTACCAGCTTGGGGCTCGTCTTGCGTGTACCAGCGCGGCACACAATCGTCAGAGGGGGGCGATCGAAGCCTGCGCGACCGCTCGGCGGGTCCCACCCGCGCCCGTGTCCTTACGGAGCGGCGGGCCGGTCCCTCCAGTACAGCGTCACGGGCGTTCCGCTCAGATCGGCAGTCTCCGCGCGCCCGAAGCCCAGCTTCTGCGCCACCCGGATCGACGCGGTGTTCTCATCTTGAATGATGGCGCAGGTCAAAGGCGCCTTGAGCACATCATCCGCCCAGCCCATCACCGCACGCATGGCTTCGGTCGCATAACCGCGGCCATGAAAGGCCGGTGAAATGACATAGCCGGCGTCCGGCACGCCTTCGATGGAAGGGGTCATGTCACGTTTGAAATCAGCCAGCCCGGCCTGCCCCACAAAGCGGCCGGTTTCGCGCTCGATCACGGTCCAATAGCCATAGCCCAGCAAGGCCCAGAGGCCCGGAAAGCGAAGCAGCCGCGCCCAGCTGTCGCTGCGGCTCGACGGCTTGCCGCTGATATAGCGCACGACGCTTTCATCACCCCAGAGCGCCGCGCTGGGCTCAAAATCCTCATACAGCGTTTCGCGCAGGATCAGACGCTCGGTAGTCAAGGTCGGGCAAGCGGTCGCGGTCATTGACGTCAGCTCCGGGACTGGCGGAAGGTGAAGAGGAGGACGAGCGGGATCACCCAGGGGAAGATCCGCTCGAACGGATCACCGGGCGTGCTGGCCAGGCGCGATAAAAGCGCCGGAAGACCGCCCAACGCCTCACCATTGACCTGTCCAAAGACATAAAACACCACCGTCAGCGCAAAGCCGGACACGATCGAGGCCAGAATGGCCAGCCCGCGCGGCTCCACCGAGCAGACGCGCATCAGGATGACAGGACCGAAGGCTGCGCCCAGCGCCGACCAGGAAAACAGCACCCGATCAAAGATCGACGCGGGCAGGCTGAGAGTGAGAGCCACGGCCAAGGCGCACAGAGCAGACATCACCGAGCGACTGATCAGCATTTCGCGGCCCGGAAAACGCTGCGCCAGCCCCAGATCATTCACCGCCGCCGCCGAGGCTGCGATCAGCAGCGAATCCACGGTGCTCATCACCGCAGACAGCACCGCAGCGATCACGATCCCCGCCAGCACCGCAGGCAGAACCATGGCTGCAATCTGGTAAAACAGCGCCTCGCCGTCCGCAGCGTCCATGACGAGCGCCCGCCCCGAAAGCGCCAGGATCGCCATGCCGGCGTGAACGATCACGCCCCAGCCGATGGCGATCGCGAAACCGCGCTTGCGCGCCCTGTCATCACGCACCGCCATCAGACGCGCCAGCAGATGCGGCTGGCCAAGCGCTCCCAGTCCGATTGAAGCGAGCCCCGTCGCAAAGCCGATAAAGGCGAACAGACCACGCCCGCCCATGGGATCCAGATAGGCGGCGGGCATGGTTGCGGACAGCGTCGTCCAGACACCGTCAATCCCGCCAGCACTGATTAGCGCCAACAGCGGCAACACCACCGAGATCACGGCCATGACGCCCGCTTGCAGGGTGTCAGTCAGCGACACCGCCCAGAAGCCGCCCATCAGGGCGTAAATCAGGATGACCCAGGCGCCCAGCAGCACGCCTTCCCAATGAGTGAGGTTGAACTGGCTTTCAAACGCGATCGCCGCGGCGCCGAACTGGGCGGCGATATAGACCATGAAGGTGAGCAGAACGAGCAGACCCGCCAGGCTCCGCACCCAGACTTTCCAGCGCCCGGCGCCCGCCGCCATGTAATCGCTGGCGGTGATGTGTTTGTCCTGTGCCGACGCTGCGCGCAGGCGCGGGCCGAAAAACAGCCAGATGACGGCATAGGCGCCCAGAATGCCTGGCACCATCCACAGGGCCGACACCCCCTGATCATAGACAAAACCGGTATACCCCAGCAGCACCCAGGCCGAAGAGGTGGAGGCGGCGTAGGACAGGCCCGCCACCCACGGTCCCATCTTGCGGCCGCCCAGAAAGAAGTCGGTTTCATCATGGGTGAAGCGCGACGCCAGCACCCCGATCGAAATCAGCCCCAGCTTGTAAGCGATCAGTGTGATCAACACGACGCCGGCGGTCGATCCAAGATCATCCATGCGTATCCCCCATCTCTTATGACCGACTATGCAAACTCAAAGCGCTGGCGCACAGCCCCTTTCTGCGCCGCAAGCGTAAAGACAAAACTGGACAAGCCCCCAACCGGTCCAGCAAATGGCCTGATCTGATTGCGCTCTCTCTGTCAGGCGTTCGCCCATGCCGGTTTCCTCGTCTACGCGCCTGCAAGTCCCCGGCGTCGTCGTACTGGCGATTAGCGCCGCCATTCTGGGATTCGCGTCCATTCTGGTGAAAGCGTCAGACCTTGGCCCGCAAGCCATCGCCTTCTGGCGTTTGTCGCTGGGATTGCCGCTGCTCGCGGCGCTGCTGGGCCGACGCCTCTGGGTACGGCGACGCGCAGGCGAACCGCTCCAGCTCAAACCGCCGGGCTGGCGCGCCCTGGCGCTGGCGGGCGTCTTCTTTGCCGGCGATCTCGCCTTCTGGCACGCCGGCATCAAGATCACCACCGCCGCCAATGCGACCTTGCTGGCCAATCTGACGCCCATTCTGGTGGCGATCGCCGCCTGGTTCCTGTTTCAGGAACGTCCCACGCGCGGCATGTTCGTCGCGGGCGTACTGGCGATTTTGGGCGCGGTGTGCCTGGCGGGCGGCAATGTGCGCTTCGCCCCTGAACGGGTCAGCGGAGACATCCTCTCCGCCCTGACCGCGATGTGGTACGCCGCCTATATCCTCAGCATCCGCGCGGCGCGCAAGGCGGGCGCTGCGACGGTTGAGGTCATGTTCTGGTCCGCTTTCGTGGGCGCGCCCATCGCGCTTCTGGTGGCGACCGGTTTCAATGAACCGCTCTTGCCGCCGGACCCGTCAGGCTGGTGGCCGCTGCTGGCGCTGGCGCTGATCGTTCATGTGGGCGGTCAGGGCGGGGTCGCCTATGGGCTGGGCCACACGCCCGCCGCCCTCGCCACCTTGATCATCCTGATCCAGCCCGTGGTCTCCGCCTTTGCAGGATGGGTTTTGTTCGGCGAAGCCTTCACACCCCTGCAATGGATCGGCGCCGCGCTGGTCATGGTCGGCGTTTACGCCGCACAACGCGCTGGCGTTCAAGTCTCGACCCCGGGCGCAGGCGCGGCTAAACCCGACCCATGACCGACACCGCCGCTTCCGCCTCCGCCAGCGCCCCGGGCGCCTCGTCCACGCCCAAGACCGGCGACGACCCGTTCCGCGCTCTGGGCGGCCCGCTGATCCGCGACATCTGGTATGTGGCGATGACGTCTGACGAGCTGAAAGCCGGCAAGCTCTACAAGAAGAAGTTCCTGAGCGAACCCATCGTCATGGGGCGCGACGGGCGCGGCGCGCCCTTCGCCTTGCGCGATCTGTGTCCGCATCGGGCCGTGCCGCTGTCTTCAGGCCAGATGCTGGACGAGCCCGATGGCGGCAAGACCGTGGAATGCCCCTATCATGGCTGGCGCTTCCGCACGGATGGCGGCTGCGCACATATTCCGTCACTGGTGGAGGGGCAGCCCTTTGACCTGAGCAAGATCCAGGTGCGCAAATACGCCCTGCGCGAACAGGACGGGCTGGTCTGGATCTATATGCCCACCGACCCGGCGGGCGAACCCGACAGCGAACCGCCGCGTTTTGAGAACATGGTGCTTCACAAGGGCCAGAGCGAAGGCAAGGTGAAGTTCGTCCAGCGCGCCGAACTGGCCTGTCACCAGGACCACGCCGTGATCGGCCTTCTGGACCCGGCCCATACGCCCTTTGTGCACAAGAGCCCGCTCTGGCGCAGCTCCAAAACGCTGAAGGAAAAAGAGAAGCATTACGCGCCCAGCGAGTTGGGCTTCACCATGCTCTCTCACAAGCCGGTCAATTCCTACATTTACAACATTATCGGCGGCGAGATCCGGGTGGAGATCCAGTTCCTGCTGCCCGGCCTGCGCTCGGAATCCATCCGCAACGAGAAGTACGGCTTCATTGGGCTGGCGGCGATCACGCCGATTGATGAAAATCTGTGTGAAATCCGCGAGATCATGTACTGGGACGTGCCGATCCTGAACCTGGTGAAGCTGATCGCCCGTCCCTTCACCCATGCCTTCCTGCAGCAGGACGCCCGGATCATGAAGCTCCAAGGCGAAGGCCTGTCCTATGATCCGCCGCTGATGCAGATCCCGGACGCCGATACGCTGATGGTCTGGTACCGGCGGCTCAAGCGCGAATGGATGAGTGCGAAGGCGGAAGGCCGGGCGTTCAAGAACCCCGTCAAACCCGCCGTCCTGCGTTGGAGAACCTAGACGCCTAGCGCGTCAGAATTCCCTCGATCACCAGGCGGACGCGCTCCTCGAGAGACACCATGGGACGCTCTTCATATTCGCTGCGGCGCTTGGCGCGCATCGCGCCCAGGAACTGATCGCTGAGGACAGCGATAATCGTGTCCGGGCTGACATCCTGTCGCAGCTCACCAGAGGCGATCCCTGATTCAATGACGCGTCGGATAGGCCGCCAGGCGAGCTCCATCTGGTCAAATGCAGCTTGATAGGTGGGGTCGGCCACCATCCAGCTATGGCCTACTGCGGCGGCGAACAACTCGCTATTGCGCGACTGGGCTTCAAGCATGATCTGCAACAGCGCGATGATCCGGTCAGCCAGACCGCCTGACAGCGCCGCTTCCATCTGCTCGACAGATTCCGCAATGATTTCGACTTCATTGCTCAGAATAGCCATCAGCAAAGCCGCCTTGGAGGGTTCCGCGTTCAGAACGGTCCCCGGAGACACGCCGGCTTCATCGGCGATGGCCTTGATGGTCGCCCCTTCATAACCTTGGGACAGGAAGACTTTTTCGGCCGCTTCAAGAACAGCGGCCTTCGTCGCTTCGCGCCTCATATCACGGCGCGTTACGCGGCCCCCGGCAAGATCACGCATTTCGTTCGTCCTGGCGTTAAATGCATTCATCGATTCGCGGAGTATGAGGGCTTTCCATTCAGATGAACAGGCAGCGCCTTCATTATGCCCGCCAAAGGCGAGTATTATTTATCCTATCGCGGAAGTAGTGCGACCTTCTGACTGGTCTGAGACCGCGCCATTGCCAGCTTGAGGCTTCCAGCCTACATGAGCGACATGATCACAGTCGTCGATATCCTGCTCTACATCCTGCTCGTTGTCGTCTTTGTTGTCCTGTGCGTCGGGATTTTCTCCCTGTTCAAGGGTGGAGAGTTCGGACGGTCCTGGTCCAACAAGCTCATGCGGGCGCGCGTGGCGATCCAGTTCGTCGCCATTCTGGTGCTGGTCGCCGGCTTCTGGCTGAAAAACCAGCTGGGCGCCTAGGGCGTCTCCGCCTCCAGCATGTGCGTCAGCGCGTCTCCCAGAACCGGCGACATTTGCTGAATCCGTCCATCATTGACGACAGCCGCCGCAGCGCGGCCTTGCACCGGATTGATGCGCGCCCGGATCAACCACATGGTATTGGAGCCGCTATGGCCCAGCGCGCCCTCTGAGGTGACGCCCCATCCCATGGCGTAGGCTTCCTCTCCCACTGGCCGATGCAGGGTCTCCCAACTGCGCGCACTGAGATACGGCCCGTCTTCAGCGGCCAGATGCGCCTGAAGAAAATCCAGCACGTCATCAAGGGTCATATGCGCCCGGCCCGCCGAGTTTAAAACGGGCGGGTTATCCGCTCTCTCGTCCGGCTCTCGCGCTGACAAACCGCCAAACAAGCCCGCGCCATGACCACGCGGCTGGTCATTCGCGCCCACTTCGCCCGGCGGCCCCCAGCCTGCGCTGTCCATGCCCAGGGGTGAGAACACCTCTTCGCGCATCAGCGTCTCGTAAGGCTGGCCCGCGGCCTGCTCCATCATCAATGCGGCGATGACATACCCGGCGTTGGAATAAACGAACGCGCCGCGCGGCTGGGCCGGCTCTTGCGCCAGAATGATTTCGGCGTAGCGGAGCCGGTCCTCCTGAACGTCGCGGCTGTCATCGGATCCCAGAAAACGAATCGTCGAGAACCGTCCCAGATTAGCCGGCAGCCCGGAGCGATGGTGCAGCAGATCCGCCAGCGTCGCCGGTCCGAACTCCGCACGGATTTCAAGGCCCAAGTCTGACAGCGCCTCGCCCAGCGTCGTGTCCCAATCGATCACGCCTGCTTCCACCAGGCGCGCCGCAAGCGTCGCCGTCATCGCCTTGGTGTTTGACCCCAGATGCCACAGATCGTCTGACGTCACTTGGTCTGGCGCGTCCTGACTGCGCACGCCTGCCACGGCGACGCTGCGCTCCCCATCGCGCGTCACCCACGCCACGCCTGCAGCCGGAGCGCCGCTTTCCGTGAGCGCTGAATCCGCAACTGACTGCAACTCCGTCAGCGGCTGGGCATGGGCGACCGACAGGCAGGCCAGCGCCGTCGCAGCGAACAAGACTTTCATGTCAGGCTCCTAGGTTGTGTTACGCAAAGGTGACTTTTTGAGTTCTGCCAGCCTGAAACGATCCCGTCAAGAGTAACTTCTAGGTGACACCAATGGGCGGCAGCCGCCCATTGTCCTAGTTCAGTCCGCTCGATAGTTTGCCCGTGCAATCAGAGGAGAGCGCCATGGTCCGGCTCACGAAAATTTATACGCGCACCGGTGACAAGGGCCGCACCCGGCTGGGCGATATGAGCGAGACCGACAAGCACGACCTTCGGGTCGAGGCCTATGGCGCGGTGGACGAACTGAACGCCGCGTTAGGCCTGGCGGTTTGCGGCGCAGGAGACAACCACCCGCTGACGCCTGAGCTGACGCGCATCCAGAATGACCTCTTTGATCTGGGCGCGGATCTGTGCGTACCGGACCGGGGTGAAACGCTCGACTGGGAGCCTCTGCGCATGACGCCTGCGCAGACCGACTGGCTGGAAGCGCGCATCGACGCCCACAATGAAAAGCTGGAACCGCTGGACAGCTTCATTCTGCCCGGCGGCGCGGAATTGTCCGCGCGCCTGCATCTGGCCCGCACCATCGCCCGCCGCGCCGAACGCCGGACCGTCGAGTTGGCGAGCCGGGGCGACGTCGTGGGCGCGCCGGCGATCACCTATCTCAACCGGGTGTCTGATTATCTGTTCGTGGCGGCGCGGATCGCCAATGATGACGGCGCGCGCGATGTGAAGTGGATTCCCGGCGCGAACCGCTGACGCTCGAAAACGCCGCCCGCTCACCAACTCGTGAAGCGTTTCCATTCCGGAAACAACGAAATTCACGCCAGACGGGTAGCAATAGGCGGGCGCCCCTCCCTATGTATCAGCGTGCGGCCCGTCGCCGCAGTTACGCAGTTCACATATAGGGACAGAGCATGATGAAGACCGCATACGCCGCCGCCTCGCTCGCGGCCTTCCTGGGCGCCGCCGCACTCACCCCCTCAGCTTTCGCTGATCCGGTCGAGTACGAGTTTGACAAGACTCACACTGCGATCCGCGCGACCTGGACCCATCTGGGGTTCTCCCATCAGGCCATCCAGTTCACCGATTTCGACGGCGTTCTGATGCTGGACTTTGAAGAGCCTGCGAACTCCACTGTGGACGTGACGTTCAATCTTGCAGACGGCTTCTGGGTTGGCGCAGATCAGGACCGTTTCGTGGGCCATCTGAGCTCGCCGGACCTGTTCAACATCGCCGAATATCCGACCGCGCGCTTTGTCGCCACCGGCTTTGAAACCGAGGATGGCGAAACCGGCCAGATGATGGGCGATCTTACGCTGCTGGGTCAGACCCATCCGGTGACCCTGGACGTTACGCTGAACCAGCGCGGCCCGAACCCGTTCTCCGAGACCCCCACTGCAGGTTTCACAGCCACCGGCGAGATTCTTCGCTCGCAATGGGGTCTGGGCTACGCGGCCCCGGCTGTCTCTGATGAAGTCCGCATCGAGATCAACACCGAGCTGACCGTCGTCACTGAAGAATAATCAGCCAGAAGCGTCTTGTTTCTGATGGCGCGATCAACGGCCGGCCTCCATCGTGAGCGCCGGCCGTTTTCATGTCCGCTCCCCGCAGGGTGAGGCGGCTGTCGCAGGTTCCGAGTGCTGCGCTGCAACGCCTTGTCCGGACCTTGCCGCATGCCGCGTTGACTTATGGGGGTGGCAAGGGCAGTTTCCGCGCCTAAGTTCAAGCCTGACCATAGTCGGCGCCAGGTCTCGGGAGCAATCGGCTCCCTCGCGCCGAGCAGTTCAAACGAAGAGAAACCGGAGCCGTCGATGAAGATCCTCGTCCCCGTCAAACGGGTAGTCGATTACAACGTGAAGGTCCGCGTCAAACCGGATCAGACCGGGGTCGACCTGGCCAACGTCAAGATGAGCATGAACCCCTTCTGCGAGATCGCTGTCGAAGAAGCGATCCGGCTGAAGGAAAAGGGCGTCGCCGAAGAGATCGTCGTGGTCTCCATCGGTCCGGCCCAGGCTCAGGAGACGATCCGCACTGCGCTCGCCATGGGCGCGGATCGCGGCATCCATGTGACCACGGACGCGACGGTTGAACCGCTCGCCGTGGCGAAAATCCTCAAAGGCGTGGTGGAAGCGGAATCCCCCGAGCTGGTCCTTCTGGGCAAGCAGGCGATTGACGACGACGCCAACGCCACCGGTCAGATGCTCGCCGCACTGATGGGCTGGCCGCAGGCCACCTTCGCCTCTGAAGTCGAGAAAACCGATTCCGGCTTCAAGGTGACCCGCGAGATTGACGGCGGTCTGCAGACCCTCGCCATTCCGTCCCCGGCGATCATCACCACCGATCTGCGCCTGAACGAGCCGCGTTACGCGTCTCTGCCCAACATCATGAAGGCCAAGCGCAAGCCGATCGACGCCAAGACCCCGGACGATTTCGGCGTGGACATCACGCCGCGCCTGGACGTGGTCAAGGTCTCCGAGCCGCCCAAGCGTGAAGCCGGCGTCAAGGTCGAGACCGTCGCAGAGCTGGTCGACAAGCTGAAGAACGAAGCGGGGGTGATCTAAAATGACTGTTCTGGTTATTGCTGAGCACGACAACGCGGAACTCAACGACGCCACGCGCGCCGCTGTGACCGCGGCTTCCAAAATGGGCGGCGACATCCATGTGCTGGTCGCCGGCAAGGGCGCGAGCGCTGTTGCTGACGCCGCCGCCAAGCTCGACGGCGTCTCCAAGGTCCTGCACGCGGATTCCGACACGCTCGAGAAGAAGCTCGCCGAAGCCATGGAAGCCGTCGTGGTCTCCATCGCTGGCGATTACGACGCCATTCTCACCCCGGCGACGACCGTGGGTAAGAACTTCATGCCGCGCGTCGCCGCCAAGCTCGACGTGATGCTGATCTCCGACATCACCGCTGTTGAAAGCGCCGACACCTTCGTGCGCCCGATCTATGCGGGCAATGCGATGCTGACGGTGAAGTCCAACGACGCCAAGAAAGTCATCACCGTGCGCCCGACCACCTTTGAAAAGGCGGGTGATGGCGGTTCGGCGTCCGTAGAGAGCCTCGACGCGCCTGCGGCTTCCGCCAACTCCGAGTTCGTCTCCGAAGAGCTGTCCAAATCGGACCGCCCCGAGCTGACCGCCGCCAAGATCGTCATCTCCGGCGGTCGCGGCATGGGCAATGGCGAGAACTTCGCCATTCTCGAAAAGGTCGCCGACAAGCTCAACGCCGCCGTCGGCGCCTCGCGCGCCGCTGTGGATGCGGGCTTCGTGCCGAACGACTATCAGGTCGGTCAGACCGGCAAGGTCGTCGCGCCTGAGCTGTACATCGCCGTTGGCATTTCCGGCGCGATCCAGCACCTGGCCGGCATGAAGGACTCCAAGGTCATCGTCGCGATCAACAAGGACGAGGAAGCTCCGATCTTCTCCGTCGCCGATTACGGTCTCGTCGCCGACCTGTTCCAGGCTGTGCCCGAGTTCGAAGCCGAGCTGGGCAAAGTCGGCCTCTAAGCCGCGGCTTCAGCTGAAAACAGAAAACCCCGGAAGCCGCGCTTCCGGGGTTTTTTGTGCTTTCTACCCGCTGAGCCCTAACCAGCCGAGGCCGCGATCATGCTCACCGTGTTGATCAGCCCGTGCGCGATGACGACCGGCAGGAGATTGCGTTTACCGAACAGGAACAGCAATCCCATCAGGAAGCCCACAATGCCGGTGACCACCAGGCCATAGAGCCCTTGAGAGGGCATATGCATCACGCCGAAGGCCAGAGCGATCACAAGGCTCGCCGCGACCCCGGCCCGGCGGGTGTCTCCCAGCGCCCGCATCAGCGTGTTCATCAGAAAACCGCGAAACAAGAGCTCTTCGCCAAAGGCGGCGTTGATCCACATGACCGCCAGAGAGAGCGCCAGACTGAGCTGGGCGTTCGGTCCCTCCACGAGAAGCGAGGACGCGCCTGCTGGGGGGCTGATAAGGCCGACGGCGCTCAACAGGGAGACGGGCAGGGCCACGCCCGCAAAGATCACCACCCCTCCGACAAGGCCGGTCAGCCCACCCTTGAGGATCGAGCGCGGACGCGACAGCCCCAGACTGTCCAGCGCACCCCGGCGCTTACACACGAACCCCATCACCCCAAGCGACAGGATCAAAGACGCCCAGACGCTCCAGGAAATGGCGTAACCGCCTATGGCGGCATGCCCGAGGGTGAATTTGAGGGCGTAGCCCACAAGGAAATAGCCGCCGATGATGGCGACTATGCTCAAAGCCGCTTCGCGCAGCTGAACCTGACCGTTCATGTCTGATCTCGTTTTTCTGTTCGACACAACCAACCGGCTGTGCGAGCTTGCCTCGCATCTCTTTGCCAGATTGCGATTTCTTTAAATCGCATTTAAATTTATGTCAATCGGAGTTGGATTTCCAGCATGTCTCGGTCACGTCTTTTGCAAGCGGGCATTCTGCTTTGGGCCGCGCTCGTCCTGCTCGCGCATCTGTCGTACTGGTTGGGCGCCGCGTTCAATCTCGACAGCAGCTGGTTCCAGGTCGTCTACAGCCTTGGCGCGTCTGGCCCGCACGTTGGCCTGAGCGATTTCATCCTGACGAGTCTGACCACAGCGGCGCTACTGACCGTGCTCTGGCTATTGCGGGGCGCGGTCCGCGCCCTCGATACGGCGCAGGAACGACCCGACGCCGTCATCAGCGCGATCACCCGGCTGGCGCTGGGTCTGGCGGTCTATGCCGGACTGAGTGTGGTCGGGGACGTCCTGCTCGCAAGTCTCGCCAACTGGCGCGCGGGCGCTGTTGGCATCGCACTCGTGCTGGACATGCAGTCCCTGACTTTTCTTGCGATCAGCCTTGTATTGTTTCTGGTCTGCCGTGAGCTCAGACGCGGGCAGGCCGCCCTGTCTGAAAACCAGCAGTTTCTGTGACCGCCATGCCCCTGATCATCAATCTCGACGTCATGCTGGCCAAACGGAAGGTGAAGTCCAAGGATCTCGCCAAACATCTGGGCCTGACCGAAACCAGCCTGTCCCTGTTCAAGTCCGGCAAGCTGAAGGGCATCCGGTTCAAGAATCTCGAGATGATGTGCGAGTATCTTGACTGCAAACCCGGCGACATTCTCGATTACGTGCCCGGTCCCTCCGAAGCGCCTTCCGACACGCCCGAGGACTAGACGCTAAAGCGCCGAGAACGCGCGCTCGACCGGCCAGCCTTCTGTTTCTGGACGCCAGACTACAGATCGGCCGGCTCGACCATCCCGTCATCCTCGTCTGGCGCAGCTGCGCTGAAGCCGCCTCGTCGCGCCTGTTCCAGAGTGGTCAGGTGCAGGATGTCCCGAGCCATCTGGGCGCCGATATAGGCATAGGAAATCACGCCGATCACAATGGTCATGAAGGACGCCGCCAACGCGGCGAATTTCCAACTATCGAACTCCGAGGCCGTCTCAAACACACCCATGAGCCCGCCCTCGATGATCTGGTTGAAGATCACGAGAACCGTGATGGGCGCCGTGAAATTGACGATGGCCGTATACCGGAACGCCGCCTCGGCCTGCTCCTTGTTCACAACCGCCAGTCCATTGAAATAAGACAGCCCCGCGGCCCCCAGGCCTGACAGCCCTTGCGCCAACATCTTTGACTGGTTTGAGCGCCGTAGAGCCTTCACGCGATTATTGCGCGTTCTGCCGTTGAAGCCGATCAGAGCGCCGAGATTCAACGCTGAACGAAGGATAGCCAATACACCATGCTGTTTCTGGGCCTGATCAAACAGAGCCTCAGCCGCTGCAATATCTTGTGAGTGTGTCATTGCGCCTCGAATGCTCGCTCAACCGGCCAGTCTTCGGTTTCAGACCGCCAGGCCAGGCTCGCAACTTTCCACACGCCCTCTTCGCGCGCCAGCACGATGGTGTTCACGCCGGTCGCAAAGGTCTCGCCCGTATCCGAACGGGTCGCTTCATAGGCGCTGAGAATTGTGGCGAGGCCGCCATAGACATGGGTCTGTCGACGGGTTTCAGCTTCGGTGAACCCCATCTCGGACAGACGCTCAGCATTGCGGCTGACATACTCCTCGACAGTCAGCGTCACCACGCGCTCCTCGCCTTCGGGCATGGGCGCCAGCACGGTCATCTGAGCGCCGTCCAGGAACATCGCGCGAAAATGCTCCCAGTCCCGCGGCTCCCCCACCGGACCGGATATCACCTCATAGAGCGCCTCAACGGCCTCGCCGGGCGTCTCCTGAGCGTGCGCGGGCATGACCCAGCTCAGTGCTGCGACACCCGCGCCAGCGATCAACAGGTTTTTCATGAGACCGTCCTCCCCAGACTGAAAACCTCATTGGGGACGCTCTATCGCGCAAAAGGCAAGTGAATGCGGGTTAATACCGCTCCAGCGCCGCCTCGATCAGGGCGTAGGCGTCCGGGCTGTTCCATTCCGCCTCGCCCGCGACGCGGCCGATCTCGACGCCGTTGCGATCATACAGAATGGTCAGCGGCAGGCCGCGATTGGCGCTACCCATGACACCGAAGGCGATGCTCATGCCCGGATCAAAATAAAAGTTCAGATGATCGAGCTCATACTCTTCGAAAAACGCCTGCGGCTCTTCGATCCGACGATCCATGGAGATGGTCACCACCTCAAAATCATCTGAGCCATACGCCCCCTGCAACTCATTGAGATAGGGCATTTCGACGACGCAGGGCGCGCACCAGGTCGCCCAGAAATTGACCAGCAGGATCTTGCCGCGCATGTCGGCCAGGGTGATCTCATCGCCTTCGCCGGTGATCAGCGTGTTGCGCGGCTGCTCGGGCGCTTCAGGCACGGTGCGAAACTTTGACATTTCGCCGGTTGCAAAACTGTCGAGCGGACCCTGGGTGGAACTGACAAGAGTGCTGGAAATGACGTATAGGATGCCAGCAACGCCAATCGCGCCGACTGTGAGAATGCCTGTTTTCAAACTCGGCGCTTTCATAGCGACCCTCTTTCCTACCGGTTCCGCTTCAGAACCCCGCCCAAGGACGCATCGCCCATGACCGAAGATGTAAAATCCCAGAACGCAAAAGCCAGCGGCATCTGGGGCGGCCGATTTAACGCCGGACCTTCCGCCGTGATGCAAGCGATCAATGCGTCTGTGGACGTGGACAAACGACTTTTTGAACAGGATATCGCCGGATCCCTCGCCCATGCCCGGATGTTGGCCGCCTGCGGTGTGATTTCAAGCGAAGACGAACATGCCATCTCGTCCGGCCTCATCGCCATCCGCGACGACATCATCGCCGGTGAGTTTGAGTGGAAGCCCGAGCTTGAAGACGTCCACATGAATATCGAGGCGGCGCTGAGAGAGAAAATCGGCGCGCCTGCGGGACGACTTCACACCGCACGGTCGCGCAATGATCAGGTCGCCACCGATTTCCGGCTGTGGCTGCGCGGCGCGCTCGATGACGCCGCCCAGGGCCTGCGCGCTTACCAGGAAGCGCTGGTCAAACAGGCCGAAGCCCATGCCGACTGGGTGATGCCGGGCTTCACCCATCTTCAGACCGCGCAGCCGATTTCGCTGGGCCACCACCTTCTGTGCTGGGTTGAAGCCGCCGAGCGCGATCGCGGCCGGCTTCTGGACGCTAGCGACCGTTTGAACGAAAGCCCGCTCGGCGCAGCCGCCTTGGCGGGCACCGCCTTTCCGATTGATCGCAGCATGACCGCGGCGGCGCTCGGCTTTGATGTGCCGATGGCGAACTCGCTGGACGCGGTCTCCTCGCGCGACTTCGCGCTGGAGGCTCTGGCCGCCGCCGCCATCACGGCGGTGAACCTGTCGCGCTTCGCCGAGGAAATCGTGCTGTGGACGTCGGGCCGGTTCGGCTTCGCCCAGCTGACGGACGCCTTCTCCACCGGCAGCTCGATCATGCCGCAAAAGCGCAACCCGGACGCCGCCGAGCTGGTGCGCGCCAAGCCGGGCCGGATTTCCGGCGCGCTGCAAGGCTTGATCATTGTCTGCAAGGGCCTGCCGCTCGCCTATTCCAAGGACATGCAGGAAGACAAACAGCTCGTCTTCGATGCATTCGACGATCTGGCGCTCGCCATCGCGGCGATGACCGGCATGGCGGCCGATCTGAGCTTTAATCGCGAGACGCTGGAAGCGGCGGCCGGGGAATCCTATTCCGACGCCACGGATCTCGCCGACTGGCTGGTGCGTGAGCTGGGCATGCCCTTCCGCGACGCCCACCATGTGTCGGGCTCGGCCGTGAAGGCCGCCGAAGCCAAGGGCCTGCCGCTGAAGGATTTGCCGCTGTCAGACTATCAGGCCATCGAGCCGAAGATCGACGACCGGGTCTTCTCGGTCCTGTCCGCCCGCGCCTCGATGGAAAGCCGCACCAGCTATGGCGGCACGGCCCCGGTCCGGGTTATGGAACAGGTGAAAGCTTGGCAGGAGCATTTCGAATTCGAGCTGGACCTCTATGCCAGCGGCGATGATGGAGAGACGGCATGAAACGACTGACCCTCGCCTTTCTGGGCTTCGCGGCGGCTCTGGTGCTGTCCGGGTGCGGCATTCGCGGCGATCTTGAACGCCCGCCGCCCTTCTGGGGCGCGGA
>NZ_DEMB01000011.1:17722-64398 GCF_002354675.1 Oceanicaulis sp. UBA2681
CCCGAACCCACTGCAAGTGAGCAAACGCGCTAGGCCATTCCCCCGTGCAAACCCGCGCCTGACGGTCTAGCTTTCACATCATGCGACGCGCCACCGCCTTCTTCCGAGCCCGCGCCGCGCTTTTATGGGAGCGCGCCGCCCCGGTGCTGATCGGCCCGGCGGCTCTGCTGGGCCTGTATCTCGCGCTGGCTCTGTTCGGCGTTTTCGAGCGTCTGGGTGATCCATGGCGTCTGATCAGCCTGGCGCTGACCCTTGGCGGCGCCGCCGCCTTCATCCGCTGGCGCCTGCCTGCCTTTTCCTGGCCGAACCAGACCGAAATCGAACGCCGGATCGAGGATGATAGCGGCCTGACGGACCGCCCGTTCGAGGCTATGCGCGATGTTCCGGCGTCCGGCGATCCGGCCCTGTGGGACGCGCATATCGCGCGCATGAAGGCCCGGCTCGAACACGCCCATGCGCGTCGCCCGAAAGCGGCCTGGGGCCGACTTGATCCTTATGGTTTGCGCGCCAGCGTCATGCTGGTTCTGCTCACCGGCGCGTTCCTGTCAGGCGAGCTGGCGGGACCGCGCCTGTCGGACGCCTTTGCGCCACGCCTGCTGGCGGGCGGAGGACAGGATGCGCGCGTGGATCTGTGGGTTGAGGCGCCGGACTACACGAACCGCCCCGCCTTGTTCCTGCGCGACCGGCGCAGCGCGGAGATTCCTGAAGGCTCGGTGCTGTTCGCCCGCATCGCAGGCCTGAACCGCGCGCCCAGCATTTCCGGCGCGCCATCCAGCACCGAAACCCTCTCAGACGGCGTACAGCTGGCGCGCATCGAACCGCAATCAGATGGCGTGATCAGTCTGCGCGCCGGGCGTTTGCGCGAAACTGTCGATCTAACCCTCATTGAGGACACGCCGCCCCACCTGACCTTCGCGGCAGAACCCGAAGGCGATGCACAGGGCCGGCTGAAACTCGAATTCGTCGCCGAGGACGATTACGGGCTGGAGACGATTTATCTTGAATACGCCCAAGCAACGGGCAGCGACGGCGCGACCGCGTCAGACTTCAAGCGCTATGAGATCAGCCCCGGCCAGATCCGTCCGTCTGATGAGGATGGGTTCAGCCTGGCCGAGATCGACTTGTCGCGCGATCCGCTCGCCGGCGAGCGCGTGGTGATCCGTCTGGCGGGCGTCGACGGCGCCGGTCAGCGTGGGCAAAGCGGCGACATGACGATCACCCTGCCCCAGCGCGTGTTTCTGGATCCGCTGGCGCGCTCTGTCGCCAGTGAACGCCGCCGCTTTCTCCAGGTCTCAAACGATTATGCGGCCATGCCCGACGGACCGCCGCGCAATACCGGCTTTCTCGATGATCAGCCCCGCCGCCGCCTGGAACGCGCGCCGGATGAAGTCCAGCGACTGGCGCTGGCGCTGAACGCCGCCAGCGACGCGCCGCCGCGCTATTTCGATGATCCCATCGTCTGGATGGGACTCCGGACCGCCTTGATGGAAGTCCGCCGGGCGCGTGAGCTGGGCGAACTTGATCATATGGAGAGCGATCTGTGGGAGATCGCCCTGCGTGCGGAACTGGGCAGTCTGGCGGATGCGGAAGCCGCCCTCGCCGCCGCCGAACGCGCTCTGGCGGATGCGCTGGCGCGTGGGGCGGACCAGATCGAAATCTCCGCTCTTCTGGATGCGTTCGAGCAGGCCATGGACCGTTATATGCAGCTTCTGATGCGCGAAGCCGCCGAGGCGGGCCGCTTCGCCGAGGGCGGAGGCGGCGGCATGAGCGCGGACATGCTCGAGCAATTGCTGGAAGCCCTGCGTGAAGCGACGGAGCTGGGCGATACGCAAGGTTCGCGACAGGCTCTGGCCATGCTCGCAGAACTTCTGCGCAACATGCAGGTGACCCTGGGTCAGGGCGATGGCGACGGCGAGGGGGAAAGCGCCGCAGCTCAGGCCCTGCGCGAAGCATTGGAAGAGTTGAGCGAAACCATCACCGAACAACGCGGTCTGATGGAGGATACCTTCAACGCCCAGCGTGACGGCCAACAGGGCCAGAACGGCGAGACAGGCCGCGATCCCCTGTCTGATCCGCTGGCGCCGGGCGAGGCTGAGCCCGGCGGCGGACCTGAAGATGATGGCGCCCAGAGTTTTGAGCGTCAGGACAATGGCGGAGGCGCGAGCCTGCGCGATCTGGCCGGGCCGCAAGAAGACCTGCCCGGCAGCCTGGACGATGTGGACGATTCACTCTCCGGCGGGGAGGCCGGGGAAGAGGCGCGTCAGGCGCTCGATGACGCACGCCGCGCCATGGAGGACGCCGCCCGCGCCCTGCGCGAAGGCGATGGCGAGGATGCTCTGGCGCGACAGGATGAAGCGCTGGCGGGTCTGCGCAGCGCCGCCCAGTCCGCAGCCCAGGCGCTGGAAGAAGAACTGCGCCAGGGCGAAGACGGCGAGGGCTCAGATCCGCTCGGCCGCGGCGCTGCTGAAGGTCAGGACACCAATTTACCCAGTGAAAGCGAGCGCCAGCGCGCCCGTGACATCTTGGAAGAACTGCGCCGCCGCGCCGCCGAACGTGGCCGCCCCCAGGAAGAGCTCGATTATATCGACCGCTTGCTGGAGCGTTTCTGAGCCTCAGTGATGCTCGGATGCATGCGGTTCGGCAGATGGCTGGCCATGATCTGAAGACCCATGTTCGCCTTCTGCAGCCGGTGTCTCGTGTGATGTTGGCGCAGCGTGGGTTTCACCCTCATGCGCCTGAGCGTCTGCAAGATCGGCCACACCCTCTTCCGCAATAATCACCTCAACCCGCACAGCGCTCTCGGGCACGGTGTCCAGGCTGGTGTAGAACCGCTCGGCGCCGCCGCCCGGCAAAACCGCGGATTCCAGCTGCACCGGCCAGCTGTTCAGAACCGCGCCGTGCGAATCAAGCACACGGGCGTTCAGCGGCACGGTCGGGCGTTCCCCGCCAGTGATGTTCTCCAGAACGCCTTCCACATACAGCCCGCCGTCTTCAAAGCTGGCGGTCAGCATGCCCACTTCCAGGCCGTAGGGATTGATGTCCATGCCCACCGCCGCATAGGCGCCGGCGGTGCGCGGCCAGGTCTGGACGATATTGACGCGGAAGATCACCGCGCTGATCAGGGCGACAGCCACACAGGCGGCGACGCCTGCCCAGCCTGCGCCTTCGACAGCCATGGCTTGCTTGCGGCGCTGTTGTTCGGCGCGGGCGCGCACGGCGGCGGCCGGCTTTTCGCGAATGGACGGCGCAGGATCGTCTTCAAAGTCCGCATCAGTGGGTTCGGGAGCCGCCTCGCTCACATCAAAGCTTGGCTCCACGGGTTCGTTCAGCGTCAGGCCTTCATCTTCCACGACCCAGGAGTGCGCGCACGCGGCGCACTTCACCTTATTGCCGCGGGCGGCCAGGGCTGCTGCATCCACGCGATATTTCGCCTCGCAGCTGGGACAGGTCACGATCATGGACGGACGCCTCGCTTGTCCTGCATAGTCAGTTTCGAATTCTCGCCAAGCTGCGGTACGCCAGACCCATGAGCTCAGACCCGAACGATACGACACCAGAAGCTCACGCCAATGAGACGACAGTGCGCTTTGATTCCGTGGGCATGCGCTATGGTCGGGGGCCCGAAGTGCTCAGCGACCTAAGCTTTGAGTTACCAAGCGGAAGTTTCCATTTCCTCACCGGTCCGTCCGGCGCGGGAAAGTCTTCTCTGCTGCGACTTATTTATCGCGCTGAACGGCCGTCCCGCGGGTTGATCAATCTGTTCGGCCGGGACGCCTCGCTTTTGCCGCGCGACGCCCTGCCGACCTTGCGTCGGCGAATCGGCGTGGTGTTTCAGGATTTCCGCCTGCTCGACCATCTCACCGTGTTTGACAATGTGGCATTGCCCCTGCGTGTGGCGGGTCAGGCGCGCTCCGCCTATGCCGAGGATGTGGCTGAACTCCTAGCCTGGGTAGGGCTGGGCGAGCGTATGGACGCGTTCCCCTCGACCTTGTCAGGCGGCGAACAACAGCGCGCCGCCATCGCCCGCGCCGTCATCTCAAAGCCGGATCTTCTGATCGCGGACGAGCCTACGGGCAATGTGGACCCGGAAATGGCGCGCCGTCTGCTGCGCCTGTTCGTCGAGCTGAACCGGCTTGGCGCAACCGTTCTGATGGCCACTCATGACCTGACCCTGGTCAATAGCCTGAACGCCCCGGTGCTGGAGCTGTCTGACGGCCGGCTGGTGGGCAAGGTGCGCGCCGCATGAGTGAGAAGCAGAGCAAATCCCCGCGCGTCGCCCCCTTGCTGCCCCCTGATTCGGGGCGGGACCGGCCCTTGTTTGCGGTGGCGGCCATCCTGGTCTTTCTCGCCTGCCTCTCCGCCTTTGGCGCGGCAGGCGCCTGGCGCGCCGCGGATGGCTGGACCGATCAGCTGACCGCTGAAATCACGGTGCAAATCCTGCCCGGTGATGGGCGGGACGCGGATGCGGACGCCGTGGCCGCTGCTGAGGCCATCGCCCGCCTGCCCGGCGTGACGGGAGTGACCGCGCTGGATCGGGCCGAGGCCGAGCGCCTGGTCAGCCCCTGGCTTGGCTCGGCGGATTTGCCTGAAGACCTGCCCATCCCGCGTCTGGTCGCGGTTCAGATCGACGCCGAGGCTCCACCGGCCACAGGCGCAATTGAAGCCCTGTTATCTGACGAACCCTATGAGATCCTGGTGGATGATCATCAGCGCTGGGAAGATGCGGTGCAGCGCGCCGCCAACGCCGTGCGCTATTTCGCGCTGGGACTGGTGCTGCTGTTGACGGTCGCCGCCGCCGCCGTGGTCGCGTTCGCCGCCCGCGCCTCGCTCGCCGCGCGCTGGGATGTGGCGGAAGCCCTGCATCTGGTCGGCGCGCCGGACCGCTATGTCACCGGCCTGTTCCAGGAACGGTTTTTCTTTCTGGGCCTGAAATCAGGGCTGGCGGGCTCAGCCGCTGCAGCGCTCGCCGCCCTGGGGCTCGCGCAAGCGGGGGCAGCGTCAGGCGGTTTGTTCTTCGTCCCCACGCTGGAGCTGGGCTGGAGCGCCTTGCTGATCCCGCCCCTGGCCGCCCTGATCGCGGCGCTGATCGCAGCCCTGGCGGCGCGCTCCGCCGTCGCCAGTGATTTGAAGGCGAGATGGATATGAGCAGCGGACGGTTCTTCAGGCTTGCCGCCTTCATCCTGCTGACCGCCTATGTGGTGGGCTTCGCCCTGTTCGTGCGCCAGGCGCGCACCTTCATGCCCGAGGCGACGGTTCGTGCAGAAGCCATTGTGGTGCTCACTGGCGGACCGAACCGGGTCAGCTCCGCCGCCGCCTTGTTGCGAGACGGATCAGGCCAGCGCTTGTTGATTTCAGGGGTGAACCCCGACAGCCCGCCCGCCGACATCGCCGCCGCCGCCGGCGCGTCCGAAGACCTGTTTGAATGCTGTGTGGATTTCGGATTGCAAGCGTCTGACACCATCGGCAATGCCGCTGAGACGGCCGCCTGGGCGCGGTCACACGGCTATGAGCATCTGATCGTGGTCACCAGCGATTATCATATGCCGCGCGCCTTGTTAGAGCTGCAGGCGGCCATGCCGGATGTGCGCCTGAGCGCCTATGGCGTGCCCGCGCCGGCGCCCTGGAGCGGCGGCCACGAGGCCCGGCGCTGGATGGTGGAGTATGTAAAATACGCCGCCGTCTATGGACGCGAACGCTTTCGCACGCTTTAAGCGCTTCTGAACTGTCGGGGAGATGCCTGTGGCCGCACTCAGGTCAGCAATTTTTGTCGTCTGGATGTATGGGCTGATGCTTGTGATGGGCCTGTTATGCGCGCCCTTCTTGCTGGGGCCGCGCTCTGGCGTAAAAGCCTGCATGCGGCTCTATTTGGCGCTGGTGTTCGGCGGCCTGCATTGGATCTGCGGCATCCGTTACGAGGTGCGGGGCCGCGAGCACCTGCCTGAGGGCGGCGCGCTGATCGCCTCCAAACACCAGTCCATGTTTGAGACCCTGGCCTTCTGGGCGATTCTCGACGATCCCGCGATCATCCTGAAAAAGGAATTGTCCTACCTGCCCGTCTTCGGCTGGTACGCGATGAAGCTCAAAAACATCAAAGTGGATCGCGCCGCCGGGGCCAAGGCTCTGCGCAACATGCTCAAGCAATCGCGGGAGCGGGCGTCCGAAGGTCGGCAGGTGGTGATCTTCCCCCAAGGCACCCGGCTTGAGCCGGGTGAACACGACACCTACAAGCCGGGCGTGATCGGACTGTACAACGCCATGAAAACACCCTGCGTGCCCGTCGCGCTCAATTCGGGTCTGTACTGGCCGCCCCATGGTTTTGTACGCAAGCCCGGACTGATCATTGTCGAGTTTCTGCCCGCTATTGAGCCGGGACTGAGCAAAGACGCCTTCATGACCGAACTTCAAACCCGGATTGAAACCGCGTCCGACGCCCTGTTGACGGACACGAACCAGAAAGACGCAGCATGATCGGCAAACCGGCCACCGACACACCGCCGTCACGGCTTGGTCTTTACGTGCCTTTCGCCCTGCTGGCGGCCGCGATCCTGGTGCACGCGGTCTACTGGGTCATGATGTCCGGGCGGATCCATCAATCGGCGCAAGCCTGGATCGAAGACAAGATCGAAGCGGGATACGCAATCGAGTACAGCGCGATGAACGTGCGCGGTTATCCGTTCCGCTTCACCCTGCATCTGTCTGACAATGACGTCTCGGCTCCCGCAAGTGCTGGGGGCTGGCGCATTTCTGTCGAGCACGCCACCGCCAGCGCCCAGTTCTACAACCTCAATCACTGGATTGTCGGCCTGGACGAGCGCGTGGTGCTGGACACTGTGATCGGCGCCGAAGACGCGCAGTACGAGCTGTTGAGCGAGCAGGCGCAGTTCAGCCTGATGACCCGGAACGGCGTCACCCGCCAGATCGGAGCCGAGATCACGGGCCTCACGGTGCAAGCGCTGTCAGGACCGCAACCGTTGGCCTCCGCCGTGGACCGCCTCGCTATGACCGGGCGCATGTCCGAGACCGGAGAACTGCTCAGCGGGTTTATTGTGGAAGGTCTGCGCTTTGATGACTCCCGGCTGGACAATCCGCTACAGGCTGCGTTCGGCGAGACTGTCCAGCTGTTGCAGCTCGACAGTGTCCTGACCGAATTTGACACCCTGTCTCTGGAGGGCGACCCGCTGGCCTGGACCCGCGCGGATGGACGCCTGATCATCCGCCAAACGCGTCTGGACTGGGGCCCGGCGGCGTTGACCGGTTCGGGAGAGGTGACGCTGGATCGCCAGATCCGCCCGGCCGGACGGCTGAGCGTGGTCGTGTCTGATCCCGAAAGTCTGATCTCGGCCCTGGAAGACGCCCGGCTGGTCTATGACGAACAGGGCGCAGCCCTGCGCCTCGCCGCGATGATGGCGCCGCGTCGGGATGAGGGCATCGCCCTGCCCTTCCTGTTGCAAGATGGCGGCCTGTTCCTGGGGCCGGCCCGGATCGGCGATCTGGGCGCACTGAATTAGACCTCTTGGCTGAGAGCACCAAAAACCCCGGACGGTATGACCGTCCGGGGTTTTTCTAATTGATCGAGGAGCCCGGCTAGCCTTGGGTGAACGCCGTCAGCGCATCCACGACAGCGCGGTTATGCGCGTCCAGCCCCACAGAAATGCGCAGCGCATTGGGCAGGCCATAGGGCTGTACGCCGCGTACGATCAGACCACGTTCAGCGAGGAATTTATTTGCATCGTCAGCGGTCTTGCCCGGCGTTTCAGGGAAATGGACCAGCACGAAATTGCAGACCGACGGCGTCACTTCGAGACCCAGGCCGCCCAGTTGCTGGGTCAGGAAGGCGAGCGACTGATCGTTATGCGCTTTTGATTTCGCGACGAACTCGACATCCTGGATCGCTTCAACGCCAGCTTCAATCGCCGGCAGGTTGACGTTGAACGGGCCGCGGACGCGGTGAATGACATCCACCACCTGTTTGGGGCCATACATCCAGCCCAGGCGCAGGCCGGCGAGGCCATGAATTTTCGAGAAGGTACGCGTGACGACCACATTGTCGTATTCACTCACCAGCGCCAGCGGGTCTTCATAATCCGGCGCATCAACAAACTCGCCATAGGCGCAGTCGACCACCAGCAGCGTGGAGTCCGGCAGACCTTCGCGAAGACGGCGGATTTCCGCGCCCGGAATCCAGGTCCCGGTGGGATTGTTGGGATTGGCGAGGAACACGATCTTGGCGTCATCGCCCGCGGTCTCGATCAGCGCATCCACATCCGCCGTGTAATGCTTTTCCGGGGCGGAGACGATCTCGGCGCCCGATTGCATCGCCACCAGACGATAGACCAGAAAGCCGTACTGGCTCTGAACGACCTTGTCGCCCGGCGCCAGATAAGCCTTGCCGATCAGCTGCAGCAATTCATCCGAGCCGGCCCCGCAGACGATCTGCTCAGCCTTGATGTTCTCCATCTTGGCGATGGCTTCGCGCAGCGCGGTCGCGCCGCCGTCCGGATAGGTGTGCAGGACGCTCGCCGACGCCTTGAACGCCTCGGCGGCTTTCGGGCTGCACCCCAGCGCGTTCTCGTTGGAGGACAGCTTCACCGCCCCCTCGGGCGCAGCGGCGCCGGGCACATAGGGTTTGATGTCGAGAAGACCGGGACGGGGCTGAAGCGTCATGATGCGCCTTTCTGCTCATCTGAATGCGAGGTCGTATCTGAGCGAGGAGATAGCGCGGGCCTTGTCGCGCCTTCAAGGCTCTTTCTGCGCACACGCTGCGTCGCGCCGCCCGGACGCACCGCGCCCACATGCTTGACCGCCTCGCTGAGGATCAATCCCCCGAAGGCCGGCCAGAGCCGCTCACCTGTCGACTCAAACGCGCGGACAGTCTTGGGGCCGCAGGCGAACCGCCAGGGCGGCGCGTAGAGCGCGCGTGACCAGGCGACCGGTTCAAACAAAGCATCGCTGAGCAAACCGCCAAGCTGGCTGCGCGAAAACGGTCGGCCGTGCCCGAACGGCGTTGAATCCACACGCGACCACAAACCGGACCGATGCGCGGCGATCACCAGCAGCCGGCCTTCAGGGGCCATCACCCGCCAGACTTCTCGCAGCAGACGCGCCGGGTCAGCGGCTTCTTCAAGAGCGTGCACCAGGATGACGCGATCAAAGAGGGCCTCTTTGAAACCAAAACGCTGTTCATCGCCCAGCATGGTCAGGCCGCCCTTGCCCACGCCTTGCGCCGGCCAGGGCACCGCCCCCTGTGCGGCGGGCATGAAGGCGATGGCGCGGCGCGCCCTGTCTCTGAACGGCTCAAGAAAAGGCGGCGCATAGCCAAAACCGAGCATGTCCAGCCCCTCCACATCCGGCCAAAGCGCCTGGATCCGGCGCTGCACCATGTCGCGCGCCGCCCGGCCGGGGGGCGTGCGGTAAAAGCGGGCGATGTCCAGCGCGTCGGTTCGCATCAGTCAGCTCATGGAAACAGGGTTCAGCCCCATGCTAGGCTGTTCCCTTCATCTGGGTAAGGCTTGGCTCCATTCAAAGAGTCCAATCTGTGAAAGGCGACTTCATGGCGCTCGAAATCCGGCAGTTTCCCTGCCTTCAGGACAATTACGGGTTTCTGGTCCGGTGCTCCGAAACCGGAGAGGTCGCTGTGATCGACACGCCCGAAGCCGAAGTCATTCTTGAAGAGGCCCAGACGCTGGGCTGGCCGATCTCCGCGATCTGGAACACCCATCACCATTGGGACCATGCTGGCGGCAACGCCGCCATAGCCAAAGCCACGGGCGCGCAGATCATCGCGCCGCGTGCTGAACAGGCGACGATCGGTCATGTGGACCAGCCGGTCAGCCCCGGCGACACGGTGATGCTGGGCGATGAGCGCGCGCAAGTGATTGATGTGGGCGGCCACACGCTGGGCCATGTGGCGTACTGGTTCGAGGATGCGGGGGTGGCCTTTGTGGGCGACAGCCTGTTCGCGTTGGGCTGCGGACGCATGTTTGAAGGCACGCCCGAGCAGATGCAGGCCGGGCTGGCGCGCCTTCGCTCTCTGCCGCCTGAAACCGTGATCTATTGCGCCCATGAATACACCCAGGCCAACGCCCGCTTTGCGTTGAGCATCGATCCCGACAATCAGGCTTTGCAAAGCTATGCGCGCCGCGTGGACGCCTTGCGCGCAGACGATCAGCCGACCATCCCCACCGTTCTGGCGGCGGAGTGCGAAGCCAATCCGTTCTTACGATGGGATGATGAGGGGCTGCGGGCGCGCCTCGGCCTTCAAACGGCCAGCGATGCGCAAGTTTTCGCCGAATTGCGGCGGCGCAAGGACACGTTCTGATCAAGCCGCCTGAGCGTGCGGCTCCAGGCTGAGCGCAGCGTCGAAATCTTCAAGCAGGCTGCGTGCTTCGGCGACCGGCAGGTCACAGGCTTGTCTGTCGCCGACCCAGAAGCGCCAGGAGGCGCACACATGCTGGATGCGGCTCATATCCTCGCCCATTTCCACGAACATATCCGGCGCCATGATCAAAAATTGCGACAGGGCGGCGCCGTCGCCATCCTTGATGAAGCGTGAGAACTGCTCATGGTATTGCGACAGGCGGTTCTGGACCCGCGCCCAGCGCTGTCCCGCCAGCCGGGCGAGTCCGCCCATGGCCTGGCGATACTCATCGCGGTCACTGGCGTTCAGCTGTCCCAGATTGAGCTGCTTGAGGGATGCGATGAACTCCGACAATTCCGTATTGCAGCTGCCTGCGCGCCAGCAATAGTACAGCGTGCCCTTCCAGCCGTTGACGCCGTCGCGATACTGTTCGGGCGACATGTTCAGCGCCAGACGCAACACATCGAGCTTGGAGGAGGTGTGATCCTCAAACAGGGTCGACGCCAGCTTGCGCGCCTTGGACAGTGAGCCATCCTGATCTGAATTCATCGCCCGGCGAACCAGAAGATTGATCTGACCCGCCACAAACTCGCTGATGGCGCTGAGCTCACGCTCGTTCATCTCGAAATACGCGTCAGACACCGGGCGCTTATCCAGACGGAAATGGTCAAACAGCAAATACGGGTCAAAAGACGGCAGCTTGGACAGCTCGCGCAGGCGCGTGATGTCTTCACGGAAACGCGGCAAGGCGCGCGACACGCCCAGATGGCTGCTCAGCTTCTCATCCAGAGCCGGGTCCTCGACAAAAATGCTATGACCGCCCGT
Organism: Oceanicaulis sp. UBA2681; assembly: GCF_002354675.1. NCBI lineage: Bacteria > Pseudomonadati > Pseudomonadota > Alphaproteobacteria > Maricaulales > Maricaulaceae > Oceanicaulis > Oceanicaulis sp. UBA2681. The sequence goes on from NZ_DEMB01000011.1 coordinate 28,905, forward strand.
ATCCAGATTGCGTTCGGAAATCGGGATGATGATCTTCGTGGCTGAGATGCGGGCGCCGCTCAGCTGTTCGCGCTCCCACGGCCGCAAAGTGTGTTTCACAATGAAGCTGGTGTTGAGGCGTTTGGTGTTGAACATGGCGGTCTTGCTGGTCATGCCCAGCGGACCGGCGCATTCGTGAACCGACAACAAATCAATCACACGGCTTGTCGAGCCGCCTGATTTGAGCAATTTCAGTTTTCCGAACGTGTTCTGGGCCATGGACCTGCACCTGTTCTACTTTGAGAATGCTTTGCAAATTTCAGGCCAAAAGGAAGTGCATCATGACGCCAACCGGTGATTTGGGCGTGAACGAGATCATTCGCATGCTCGGCATGAGGCCCCATCCGGAGGGCGGCCATTATGTCGAAACCCATCGCGCAGCGCCCGGTCCGGACGGCCGATCGCGCTTCACGGCGATCTATTTTCTGCTCGCTGCTGACCAGGTCTCGGCCTGGCACAAGGTCGACGCCGCCGAAACCTGGCTGTGGCAGGCCGGCGCGCCCTTGTCATTGAGCTGGAGCGAGGACGGCGTGTCCGCCCGCAATCTCCGGCTCGGCCCCAATCTGAGATCTGGCGAGCGACCACAACTCATTATCCCGCCGCACGCCTGGCAGACGGCGGAATCGCTTGGCGCCTGGACTCTGGTCAGCTGCCTGGTCGCGCCAGGATTTGAATTTGATGGATTTGAGATGGCGCCGAAAGACTGGCGTCCCGGCCCGGACGGCGCGCCCTAGCTGAGCCGATCAGCGGCTCTGACTCTCAAGGCTCTGACGGATCAGGGCCGAGCTGGGTCGCCCGCCATACCCCATGGACGGGGTGATGGAGATGTCCAGAACTTGTCCGTCATAGGACACGCGCGGACGCTCGCCGACGCCCAGCCGAACAACTTGCAAGTCGCGGACACTGCGCCGCGGCGCCAGATCCGCCCCCCGACGCACCATGCGCATGGCGTCCGCCATATACGCGTTGCCTTCAGGATCAAGCGCAGTCAGCTCGGCGCGCACCTCGTTGCGAGACAGCTCTGCAAGCGCTTGCGCCATATCAGTGGCGGCACGCTCCAGTGCGGAGTCTTCCATGGGCTGGACTTCAAAACCTCGCGCCTGGCCGACCGGTTCCACAATCACGCCATCAGGCCGATCCGAGGGGAAATAGGTCCAGCCGCCCAGATTGGACTGGCGCAACATCACGCGTCCGGTATCTGTGAGCCAGACCTCGCCGCCCCCCGCTGCGCGCGCCTGATGCACGGCCAGCACTTCGTCATCGCTGTCCGCCTGGATCAGCGGCATACGCGCCGAGCGGTCAAAAATGAAGCCGCCACGACCATCAGCGCGCTCGAACCACAGCGAGCGCTCCACGGCCTGAACCTCCTGCCCCAGCATGCGCCGGAACGGGTTGGGTTGAGCGACGCCTTCTGCAGTCCCCAGCGCCCATAGCCCGGCGCCAATGACAAGAAGGCCAAAAATACCACGTTTCATGGCGATGGAGATTAAGCCGCTTCAGGGCGATTTCGAGGCGCAAGCAAGGTGTGTCTGCGACCGATGACAGTTAGGCCATGTACTGACCGCCATTGGCGGTCAATGTGGCGCCCGTGATGAAGCCGGCATCGTCAGAGGACAGGAACACCACACAACGCGCGATCTCCTGCGCTTCCCCCAGACGACCCACAGGTATCGTGGAGATAATCTGCTGCCTCACATCTTCGGGAACCGCCATCACCATTTCCGTGGCGATATAGCCAGGGCAAATCGCATTGACGGTGATGCCCTTGCGCGCGCCTTCCTGCGCCAGCGCCTTGGTGAAGCCCAGATCCCCCGCCTTGGCGGCGGAATAATTGGCTTGGGCGAACTGGCCTTTCTGGCCGTTGATGGAAGAAATCGTGATGATCCGCCCAAAGCCGCGCTCTCGCATGCCCGGCCACACAGGGTGGGTCATATTGAAAACGCCGCTGAGATTGGTGTCGATCACCTCCCGCCATTGCCCGGGGGACATTTTATGAAACGGCGCGTCACGGGTGATGCCGGCGTTGTTGACCAGCACGTCCACAGGACCCAGCTGGCTTTCCACCTCTTTGAGGCCCTCAACGCACGCATCGTAATCGGCGACTGACCATTTGAAGCTTGGAATGCCGGTCTCTTCGGTGAATGCGGCTGCGACTTCGTCATTGCCCGCATAATTGGCGCCGACAGAATATCCCGCCGTTTTCAATGCAATCGAAATTGCGCGCCCGATCCCTCGTGTACCGCCTGTCACCAAAGCTGTTCGCCGCATTACGATTTCCCCTTTGTCCTTCAGTACAAATCCGGGTTATGCTGCGCAGCATAACAATGTGGCGCGCGCAGCAATCCAGCTGTGACGGCCACACTCCGACCCCTGGCGCCGCCCCTATGATTAATGACGTTGAATTGCAGCTGAGTCGAGCCGGATGTTGTGGGACCATCGGAGTATCCAAGAGGGATCTTAGGGAGGACACCGCGTGACCGAGACTAAAAAGTCTGACGTCGTAACCATCAAGAAGTATGCGAACCGCCGCTTATACGACACGTCCGCAAGCCGTTATGTGACGTTGGACCATCTGCGAGAACTCGTCCGGGAGGGCCGTGACTTCAAGGTCATCGACGCCAAATCGGGAGACGATCTGACGCGGGGCGTTCTGGCCCAGATCATCTTCGAAGAAGAATCCAAGGGCGAGACGCTGCTTCCGGTGGAGTTCCTGCGCCAGCTGATCTCGTTTTACGGAGACTCGATGCAATCCATGGTCCCCAGCTATCTTCAAATGTCGATGGACACCTTATCGCGCCAGCACAAAGCCATGCGCGACAAGATGACCGGCGCCATGGGGGATGCGATGGGCGGCAATTCCATGGCTATGCTTGAAGAACAGACCAAGCGCAACATGGCGATGTTCCAGCAGGCGATGTCGATGTTCACGCCCTTCTCCACGGGCGCCGGCATGGGCGACGCGCCCCCCGCACCCGCCTCCGACAACCCGCGCAGTGACGATGTGCAATCCCTGCGCGCCGAGCTTGAAGCCATGCGTCAGAAACTTGATCAACTGGCGGATAAGGACTGATCCGTTTCGTTTTGAAACGCGAACACGATTAATGACGCGTTTAGAGACGTAAACGAAGCGTTAAAACTGGCCTGGACCTTGCTCGGTTCAGGCCATGTTTGTTTCTGGTTCCAATTCTCCGCGCCGCCTGGCTCTGCCCGCGCCCGCCCGCTCTCGCGCCGATCAGGTTCAGCCTGCGACGCCGGGCGCGCCGAGCCGGCGCGAGGATCGCCGCGCGTCGGGCCGACCGGACCGTCGCGCAGCCAAACGTGACGCAGAGCTGGCGCCACCCCCCGCCGTCTCCCGCGCGACAAGCGCGGTGGGGGTTCAAGTTCAGGCAGACTTCCCGCACCCGCGGCGCGGCCTGCGCGCAGACGCCAGTGAACGGGCCCGGTATGCCCGCGCCTATGATCACGCCCAGCAGACCGTGAGCGGCCAACCCGCCCCCCGTTCGCAGGAGCGGTCGGCATGAGCAGGCTCTACACGCTGAAAGACCTTCAGGACCGGTTCAGTCCGCTGTGGGATGGCGCCTGGGTCTTCGCGCTGTTGTTCGTGATGATCTGAGACCCGAAGCAAGAGCGCAGACTTCCCCAGAAACACAAACGGCCGGCTCCATCATGGAACCGGCCGTTTTCATTGCGTCAGGCTTATAGACTAGCCGGCGCCCAGATCACGTCGGGCCGAAATCGCCGTCACGGTAAAGCCCGCAACCACATCCAGAAGACTCATCACGATGAGCAGGAAGAAGGTGGAGGTGGCGAAGACCGGAACCAGCAGGAAGAGCAGAATGCCCACCAGCAAGGTCGCCATGGACAGACCATGATTGAGCAAGGACGACGTGCCCGAACTGGCGGATCCCACCATTTCAATAAACAGCATGGCCAGAGCCAGCGTGAGGATCAGGTCAGCGGCGGACACCGCCCACTCGCCGCTGGGCAGGCCCAGGGTGATCAGCGGATTGGTCAGCATGGACGCGCCTTCGCCGCCAAAAAAGGCGTCGCTATAGGCGACCAGGGCGTAAACCGCCATGGGAATGAGTAATTTCGGAAAAATCGTAAACACGTTGAGCCCCCCGCTCTGTTGTACCTGCGCTTCAGAGCTGGCGAGCCCCACAGCGACACCTGAACCCGTCGGACCGGTCATGACCGTTCTCCTATCCCCGTCGCCCGTCCACCACCGGCGCCGAAGAACTCGGTCGCCTGATCAGGCCTCGTCCCAGCCGCCGGGCTGACGCGCACGACTGTTAAGCCACATCATACCTAGCATATCGCTCAAAGAGGCGAAAAGACGTCCCAGATTGGTATATTTCGATTGGCCGGCGGTGCGTGGCCTGTGGCCCACATCCCGAAAGCCCACATCAAAGCCTTCGCGCTTCATCAAGGCGGGGAGGAAGCGGTGCTGGTGATCAAAGAAGGGCAATAGCAAATAAGCGTCCCGACGGAAGGCCTTGAGCCCGCAGCCTGTGTCGTCGGCATCGTCATTCAGCAAGGCTTTGCGCACGCCATTGCCAAGCCGCGATGCGGTTTTCTTCCACGCGCTGTCCTGGCGTCCCACGCGACGCCCCGCCACCATGCCGGTGGTCTCCGGCGCCGCCATCAGGGCGTCGACCAGGGTTGGAATATCGGCGGGCGGGTTCTGGCCATCGCCATCCAGCATGCAGATCAGCGGCGCCTTGGCGGCCAGAACGCCGGTGCGGATCGCACGAGACTGCCCGGCGTTCTTGCGGTGCGTGACGATCCGAAGCGTCGGGATGGTCGCCTTCGCCGCCAGCAATTCAGCCAGCGTCTCATCGGTGCTGGCGTCATTGACCAGAACGATTTCGTGCGAACGGTCTTTCAGAACGCTATAGATTTCTTCGGCAAGACGCGCAGCGTTACCTGCCTCGTTATGCATCGGCGCGATAATACTCAGCTCTGGGCGGGGATCAGTCATGAAACGCTTCGTCTTGGACGGACTTGCTTGAAGAATATCTTGCCGCGTTTCATACCGATTATTCACACAGACGCACGACCTTTTTCTTTTTTCTCTGCGCCCGGGCCGTTCATGTCGTTGCAAGATCGCCTGATAAACACCGAACGGGCCAGCCTGTTCATCGCCGGCCTGGCCCTGATCGCCAGTCTTCTGGGCGTATTCACATTGCCTGTGCTCGACCGCGACGAAGCGCGCTTCGCACAGGCCAGTGCGCAAATGCTCGAAAGCGGCGATTTTGTCGAGATCCGGTTTCAGGACGAGCCGCGCCATAAAAAACCCATCGGGATCTACTGGCTGCAAAGCCTGAGCGTCGCGGTGACCACCGGGCCGGAGGCGCGTGACATCTGGGCCTACCGCCTGCCGTCGGTGCTGGGGGCGATGCTGGCTGCGCTGAGCGCCTTCTGGGCGGGCCGGCGCCTTTACGACCATCGCACGGGCGTCTTCGCCGGGGCGCTGGTGTCCGTCACGCTGTTGCTGGCGTCTGAAGGCGGCATCGCCAAGACCGACGCCCTGCTATGCGCCATGACCGGGCTGAGTTTTCTCGCCTTTGTCGAGGTCTGGCTGGCGAAAACGGATTCACGCCGCCGCCGCTGGGCGGTGCTGATGTGGGTGTTCGTGGCGCTGGCGGCGCTTATCAAGGGCCCTGTGACGCCCGCCATGATGGGGCTGGCGGTGTTGACGCTGTGTGCGCTCGAACGCCGCGTGATCTGGCTCAAGGTGTTTTTCTACTGGCCCGGCCCGGTGCTGGCCGCGCTGATCCTTCTGCCCTGGCTGATCGGCGTGCAGATCGCCACGGACGGCGCCTTTCTGTTGGACGCGCTGGGCGGCGATATGGCCCCCAAGCTGGTCTCCGGCCATGAAGGTCATGGCGCGCCCCCGGGCAGTCATCTCCTGTTACTGCCGATCCTGTTCCTGCCCGCGATCGTCAGCCTGCCCACAGGACTGGCGAGCCTGATCAAGGATTGGCGCGACCAGACGCAAGACGCACAAGCCGCGCGCCTGCTGGTCGCCTTTATCGCGCCTGCCTGGCTGCTGGTGGAACTGATCCCCACCAAGCTGCCCCATTACCCCTTGCCGATATATCCCGCCCTCGCGGTCATCGCCGGGCTCGGTCTGGCCCGCTGGGGGCGGGTGGAACGCCGCTGGCGGCTTGTGGGGCTGGGATTGCTGGGCCTGGGCGTCCTTTTGGCGAGCGGCCTTCTGATCGCGCTCGCCTGGCGGTTTTCCGGCGCGCAATGGGCGGCCTTTCTGGCGACCGGGATCATGGTGTTTTGCGGGCTCGCGGCGACCTTCGCGCTCTACATGCGGCGCTATGATCTGGCGTTGATCGGCCTGGTGGTGATCGGGCTGAGCTGGCATGGGCTGGGCCGCGGCGTGGTCGCGCCGTCCGCCGAGATCCTGTTCCCCTCCGGCCCCGCAGCAGCGGAAGTCGCGGACATGCGTGCGCTTGTGGGCGATGCAGAGCTCGTCTCCACCTATACCGAGCCCAGCTTCGTCTTCCTGACGCGCGGCGCGGTGCATTTGCGCGATGCGGATGAGATCGCTGCAGATCTGGCGGCCGGGCGCCTCGATTTCTCCACACCGCGACTTTACGTATTTGATCTGAGCCGCTGGAGCGATAATGCGGCGGAGACCCTGCGCCCGTTTGTGCAGCGCGCCTGTGCGGTGCGGCTTGTGGACGGGTTCAATTATTCACGCGGCGACGACACGGTGTTGCTGATCGCCGCGACCGGCTGCGACGCCAGCGCCGCCGAAACTTCTGGGAGCAGACCATGAGCCGTTCTATCGAGATCGTTGAAGTCGGACCGCGCGACGGCCTGCAAAACGACCCGGTCCTGCTTGAAACCTCCGTAAAGCTGGACTTCATCGACCGGCTGATCGACGCCGGGGTCAAGCGCATGGAAGCGGCCAGCTTCGTCAATCCCAAGGCGGTGCCGAAAATGGCGGACTCCGTCGCCGTGATGGAGCAGGTCCCCCGCGATCGTGGAGTCTCCTTCATCGGGCTGGCGCTGAATGAGCGCGGCATGCGCCAGGCGATCGAGTCGCGCTGTGACGAGATCAATTACGTCATGGTCGCCTCTGAAGGCTTTGGAAAGCGCAATCAGAACGCCACTCCGCAAGACACCGCCGACCTTCTGGACCGGATCGCGGTGCTGGCCCATGACGCAAGCATTCCCCTGTCCGCCACCATCTCGGTCGCGTTCGGCGACCCGTTTGACGGTGAAGTAAATCCCGCGATCCTGGGCGAGCTGGCCGGACGCGCCGCAGCCGCCGGGGCGACCGAAATCGCGCTGGGCGACACCATTGGCGTTGCGACGCCCTGGCAGGTCAACAAGGCCGTGGAGATCGTGCGCGAGGCCGCGCCGAAAGCGCGCCTGCGCCTTCACTTTCACAACACCCGCAACACCGCCATCGCCAATGTCTACGCCGCCGTCGAGGCAGGCGTGGATGTGATCGACGCGTCAGCGGGCGGGATTGGCGGCTGTCCGTTCGCTCCGAAAGCAACCGGTAATGTGGCGACCGAGGACGTGGTTTACATGCTCGAACGCGGCGGATTCAGCACCGGCATTGATCTGGACAAGATGATTGAGACAGCCCACTGGCTCGAACAGGTTGCGCTTAAACACCCCATCGAATCCGCGCTCAGCAAGGCAGGGCCGTTTCCACCGCGTTGACGCCCTGCGTCCGGCGCGTCTGTTTTTCAGACCCAAATCTCGGAACAACTGCGCCTGAACAGCGTTGCAAGTCCTCCTGGTTTTTCGAAACTGAGGGTTCTGATGACCGACAACAACAAGTACTGGCGCTTCGCCGCCATGATCGGGACGTCATCCCTGATCATGTTCATCCTGATGTATTTCAACACCTTCGCATTCGAGCATCTACGCTGGAGCGAAACCCGGTTCTACATGACCTTTGTAATGGGCCCGGCGATGGCGGTGGTCATGCTCTCCTTCATGCTAGGCATGTACAAGAACACCAAAATCAATCTCGGCATCTACGCCGGCAGCGCCTTGGTTTTCATCCTGGCGCTGTTTCTGGTCCGATCCCAGGTCACTGTCGGCGACCAGTCCTACATGAGGGCGATGATCCCGCACCATTCCATCGCCATCATGACGAGCGAACGCGCAGCTCTTGAAGACGCTCGTGTGCGCCAGTTGGCCGATGAAATCATTCAAGCTCAACGGCGCGAGATCGAGGAAATGAACTGGTTGATCCGTGATATCGCCGAAAACGGCGTCGCGGCCACAAACGTCGAGGCGAACGCTCGTCCGGTTCCAGAGTTCGGAGACGATCTCACCGTGCAAGATGCGGCAGGTGCTGATACGCCCTAGGGCTGCTTGTCCTTCAGAGATCGGTCGCTGACAGCTTGGCGCCAGAGCGCGCCTGCAGGCGCGAGACAAGCGAGCGCGCCAGCGCGCCCAACAGGAAGACCGGTCCCAGCACAAAGCCCTGCACCGGACCGATCAGGCCGCCATGCAGGGTGAAATAGCGCGCCAGCCCCAGCGCCTTGAAGATTTCCACCTTCACCTGGCTGATCTTGGAGGTTGATCCCACATGGGCGATCTCCACGCGCGGTTCAAACACGACCTCACCGCCCGCGTCCCGGGCGCGCTTGCAGATGTCGATATCCTCCACATGGAGGAAATAACCCTCGTCAAACCCGTCAAGTATCTCAAATCCATGACGGGTCATCACCATGGCCGCCCCTGAAACCGTCGGCATCTGCACCGGCTCGCCGGGAAGCGGTTCATGTTCGCGGTGAAAGGCGCACGACAGACCCAGGAACCCCGTGAACGCAGAGCCCAGGGTCAGGGCGCCGCGACGAGCCCCGCGCTGCTCCTTGCCATCAGGCCCGATCAGGCGGGCGCCGATAATGGCGGGCTCGGTTCGCCCCTGCAGCGTCTCTCGCAGGCGGATGGCGTCGCCCGGTTTCAGAACCGCATCCGGGTTGAGGAACAACAGAACATCGCCTTGGGCGGACTTCGCCCCGATATTGCAGCCGCGGGAGAAGCCCAGATTGGCGCCGGTATGAATCAGCTTCAGCCGCCCGTCATGACGGGCGCGCTGTTCGAGCTGATCGACCATGTCTGACGGATTATCGTGATTGACGAGCACAAGCTCGTCCACATCGGGCGCCGCCAGCACGGAATCCACGCACTCAAGCAGGACGTCACCCGTACGAAAGGTCACGATGACCGCCGAGATGCCCGATCGGACTGGTTGATCCACGTCCGTTCCCCCACTCATTCACGATCCGGCGCATCATCCGCCGGATGTATGTAGCCTTGCCTGTCTCGCACTGGCCCCTCGCGCAGCGCCCAGACTTTCCACCACGCCGTTCTCGGGCGAGGTGCGGGAGCCGGGTCATATCCCCAGCTGCCGCCTGGTCGACACCGAAGCACTCGACCCGCCGCCAGCCAGGAGCCGCGCCACAATCCTTGTTCGCGCACGCAATCGGTTGCGTAGTTCGAACAACTGGGCTGGTGTCGGCAACGCACGCCAAACGCGTATAGGATCGGAGACAGTCCGATTTGATAAGCGCGCAGCAATACCAGTCCAACGCGAGTCGGCAAGCGTGCAAGTCCAGCTCGTCTACACATTAGAAGCCCAGTTCCGCACGTGATCAATCCAAAACTCGTTTCGAGTCCCCTATTGGGCCTGAGTTTGAGCGAGCGCCGCCTCAAAAGCCTCCAGCGCCGCGTCAAACGCCAGCAGTATAGACCCGTGACGCTGGCGATAGGCGGCGGCGGGCTGAAGCGCGACCAGGGCGGAAAACCGGCCGCCTGGCGGCGGCGCACCCTCTTTCAGCATCGCCCGTAGCGCTTCCCGCGCGGCGCGAATTTCGTCCAGGTCAGCCCCGATCGCCGACCGGGCGAACACGCTGGCGCTGGCCTGGCCCAACGCACAGGCTTGCAGCTCAAGCCCGATTTCGGAAATACGCCCTTCATCCAGTTTGAGGTCCAGCGTCAGCTCGGACCCACAAATCCGGGAGACCTTGTGGGCGCTGCCATGAGGGGCGCTCAGGCGGCCGATATGCGGGATATCAGCCGCCAGTTCGAGCAGGTCGTTGGAATAGATGTCGCTCATGAGCGTTATGTCCGCTCCCAAGCGGTCGATTTCAAGGCGTCAGCCCTTCAGCCGCCAGGTGGCGCCTTCCGGACCATCATCCACCTGAACGTTTTTCGACGTCAGGATTTCACGGATGGAGTCCGCCTTGGCGAAGTCCTTGGCCTGGCGCGCTTCAAGACGCTCTGCGAGCAATTGGTCGATCTCCGCACGCAGCGCTTCATCGACCGTATCGAGACCAAACCAGGCGTCAGGGTCCGCTTCAAACAATCCAAGCAGGCGTCCCGCCGCCAGCAGTTCGCCCTTGGCTTGCGCCTGCTCTTGCTCGCTCTCGGCCTTGTTGGCGCGACCGGCGATCTCAAACAGCGCCGCCAGCGCCTTGGGGGTGTTCAGATCATCGAGCAGCGCCTCCAGCACTGCCGCGGGCACGTCCACCTCAGCCGCCTCGACATCCTTGAGCCGCCGCAGGACGCCATACAGACGATCCAGCGACCGCTGCGTGACCTCGAGCAGCTTGGCGTTCCAGTCCAGCGGCGCCCGGTAATGGCCCGTCATCAGGGCGTAGCGAATGGTCTCGCCCTTAACCCCGGCCTGCAGCAGGTCATTGGGCTTGATCACATTGCCCAGAGACTTGGACATCTTCTCGGACGCCATGGAGAGGAAGCCGTTATGCAGCCAGTAATTGGCCAGCGCCGCGCCGCCATGGGCGCAGACAGACTGGGCCACTTCGTTCTCATGGTGCGGGAAGACGAGGTCTCCGCCGCCGCCATGAATGTCGATGGTTTCCCCCAAGGTCGCCTCGATCATGGCCGAGCATTCAAGATGCCAGCCCGGACGTCCCGCCCCGAAAGGCGCGTCCCATTCCGGCTCACCCGGTTTGGAGGGCTTCCACAAAACAAAATCAGCAGGGTCGCGCTTATAGGGCGCGACTTCCACACGCGCGCCCGCGATCATGTCTTCCAGATCCCGCCCAGAGAGCTTGCCGTAATCGTCATAGGCGCTGACGGAAAACAGCACATGCCCTTCGGCGGCGTAGGCGAAGCCGTCCGCCATCAGTTTTTCGATCATCGCGATCATTTGCGGCATGTGCGCGGTGGCGGCCGGTTCCAGTGAAGGCGGCAGGATCGCCAGAGCGGCACTGTCTTCACGATAGATTGCGGCGTATTTGTCCGTGATCACGGAAATATCAACGCCGGCGTCAGCCGCCGCCTTGTTGATCTTGTCGTCCACGTCGGTGATGTTGCGCGCATAGACCACACGGTCCGCACCATAGATGTGTCGCAGCAGACGGAACAGCACGTCAAACGCCACTGGCGGGCGGAAATTTCCAATATGGGCTTCAGAATACACCGTCGGACCACACACATACATCGTCACCCGCTCTGGATTGATCGGGACGAAGTCGCGCTTTTTGCGAGCGGCGGTGTCATACAGTCGAAGGACGGTCATCTGAGCTTTTCCAAAAGTCTGAGCGCAGCGCAGGGATTTGCGTTGCACCAGTGCGCCGGTCTACAACGTCGCTCGCTTGGGAAAAAGACTTCTTACGGCATTGGACATTTCAAATGCCGAAACTAACTAAGCGCTGGACGCGGTGATCACCGCTTCCCGGAGGAAACCATCTAGACCCGGCACGCGCCTGCGGCTCCGACCGTCACGCCCTTGCTGGATCCGGAAACCGGTACTTCGTCGTCGTGTCTGTGTTGATGCGGCGGCGCCCGTCAACGAAAGGATCCGCCACTCATGGACGCCATGACTGATAAGAAAAACCTGGTGAACGTCACCGACGACAGCGTCGTCCGCCCGACCCGCGATGAAGCCGAAGAAGCCGTGCGCACCCTGTTGCGCTGGGCCGGCGATGATCCACGCCGTGAAGGCCTTCTGGAAACGCCCAAGCGCGTTGTGAACGCCTATAACGACTGGTTCCGCGGCTATGACGAAGACCCGCACAAGATCCTCGGCAAGCGCTTTGAGGACGTGCAGGGCTATGACGACATGGTCATGCTGACCAATATCGACGTGGAGAGCCATTGCGAGCACCACATGGCGCCGATCCTGGGCACCGCGTGCGTTGCGTATCTGCCCGACCGCGCGGTGGTGGGCATCTCCAAGATCGCCAAGGTGGTCGAGGCCTTCTCCAAGCGTCTGCAAACGCAAGAGACCATGACCGCCCAGATCGCCGATGCGATCGAGGACGCGATGAGCCCGCTGGGCGTCGCCATCTTCGTGGACGCCAAGCACCAGTGCATGACCACCCGCGGCGTGCACCACCCCAACGTCTCAACGATCACCACCATGTTCCGCGGCGAGTTCAAGGCGAACGCCGAACTGCGCCAGCGCTTCATGAATCTGTGCGAGCAGTCCAAGCGCTAGGCGCAGACCACCGCAGTCAGACAAAAGCCCGGGAGCGCAGCTCCCGGGCTTTTTTGTTTTTCAAAGGCTTGCGCCCAGAGCGCTGGCTCGCTCCAGCGCCGCCTGCATGGACGCCTGAAAGCGGTCATCGGCGAACTCCTGATACTCGACGCCCACATGCTCGACCCGGTCCGCGCCCAGATAGCCCGAGACCGCACGCACATGGCCCACCAGATGGCCTTGCCCGTCCCGCACGCCGCCCGGCTCAAAGCCGAACTCGCCCCAGGCCGTCGCCAGAACAAGCGTCTTGCCTGACAGGACCGGTTTCAAGGGAAAGTCGCCACGCGCCAGGTCAAAGGTGAAGGTCTGGTCCTTGCGTACGACGCTGTCCACCCAGGCCTTGAGACCCGCCGGCATGCCATAATTATACATGGGGGCCGTGATCAGGATGATCTCGGCCGCATGCAGCTCGGCGATGGCCTGATCACTGCGCTCCAGAAGCTGTGCTTGCGCCGCGCTTCTGTCCGCCTCAGGCGTGAAAGCCGCCGCCACCCAGTCGGACGTGATAATGGAGGGCGGGTTCAGACCCACATCGCGTTCGGTCAGTTTGACTGCGGCATGAGTTTTCCGGAGCGCCTCCATAAAGGCGTCTCCGATTTTCCGGCTCAACGAGCCGTCCTTCCGGACACTCGAATCCACTCTCAAGACATGCATTTTCTTCACCTCTAATCCTTTTAGGGTTGAAAGAGGCTTATGAATTTCAGCATATCGCGCTGGTGCGCTATAGAGATGACTTCAATTAGAGATGAGATTTTCTCATGTCCGTTCATACCTCCCATCGCGCGCTGCGAGCTTTCGAGGCCGCTTCGCGACACGGAACCCTGGCGCGCGCCGCCGAAGAGCTGGGGGTGACGCCAACCGCGCTGTCACACGCCATCAAGGCGCTGGAGGCGCAGCTGGGCCTGCCATTGCTCATCCGCTCATCTCGCGGCGTGACCGCCACAGCTGAAGGCAGGCAATTGGCCGAACGCCTGGCCGGCGCCTTCAGGGAGATCGATATCGCCCTGTCCGAGCTCGAACCCCAGACCGGACGGATCACCGTCGCCGTGACCCCCGCCTTCGCCAGCCTGTGGCTGGCGCCCAGGTTGGCCCAGCTCGAAGCGGAGCTTCCCGATTTGAGCCTCCGGATCGAAACCTCCTATGCGCCTGTCGACCTGAAACGCGCGACCCAGATTGATCTCGCGATCCGCTATGGGCCGGTCCGTGGGGATGAGGACATCCTCGTGGAAGATGAATTTGGCGCCTTCGCCACGCCCGCCCTCAGAGACAAGGCGCTGGCCGGGCGCAGCGTGGATCTGCTCAGCCCAAGCTGGCGGATGCCGATTGGCGCTGCTCCCACATGGCGAGATCTGTCAGAGCCGGCGGGCCCGCGGATCAAGGTCGCGACAGAACGCGCCTTCGAGGACGAACAGTACGCCGTTCAGTGCGCGCTCGCAGGACAGGGCCTGCTCTTGGGTAGCCCCCATTTGCTGAGCCTTCTCATCCAGCGCGGCTTGCTGGTTCCTGTGAGCCCCGTCATGCGGATGAAGGGCCCCGCCTACAAGATCGCCGGTCGGGAGGAAGCGCTTCAGTCCGGCAAGGTCCGCAAATTCCTGCGCTGGCTTCGCGCCCAGTTTCGAGGCTGACCCCCAACAAAAAAGGCCCGGCTGAACCAGCCGGGCCTTCTCGTCACAGGGGTGCGTCAGCCTATGGGTTGATGCGGAAGGCGTTGCATTCCACGCAGCTGGCGTAAACGCCGTTGGGATCGTTCATCATGTTGATGGTTTCGATCTCGTCCTGCGCGTCGCGGGCCATATCGCCCAGCCAACCCGAACCCAGCAGCCCTTCGCCGAAGACAGCGAGACGGGCGTCCTGACCGAGCATTTGCAGGATCTGTGCGAAAGGATCGACCTCGTCGCGGAATTCCACGACCCGGTAATCGCCCTCTTCCAGACCGGCGCGCTCGGCGGCGGCGGCGATGGCGTCGTCATACCCGCCGATGGAATCCACCAGGCCGCGGTCAAACGCTTGCTGACCGGTCCAGATACGGCCCTGAGCCACGGCGTCCACTTCATCACGGGTCATATCGCGCGACTCCGCCACGATGGACAGGAAGCGCTCATACCCTGCTTCGATGGAGCTTTGCAGCACGGTGTCCCATTCCTCGGTCACGCCACCCGTCACAGAGGGCTGACGAGCGGTCGCAGTCGTGGCGACGCCATCCTCATAGACGCCAATCTCGGCCAGAGAGTTCTCAAAGGTCGGGATGAAGCCGAAGATGCCGATCGAGCCGGTGATGGTGGTCGGCTCCGCCCAGATCTCATGGGCCGGCGTTGCGATCCAGTAGCCGCCCGAAGCCGCCACGCCGCCCATGGAGGCGATGACGATCTTGCCTTCAAGACGAGCCATTTCCAGCTCTTCGCGGATCAGTTCGGACGCGAAGGCCGAGCCGCCGCCTGAATCGATGCGCAGAACAATTGCGCGAACATTGTCGTCAAGACGCGCCCGACGCACCAGCTCGGCATGCTGGTCACCACCGATCACGCCGCCATCGCCATCACCGTCGACGATGCCGCCCACAGCCTTGATCACGACGATCTTGTCCGCAGGGACCAGCTGGAACTCGCGCTTGGCTTCCACATAGTCAAAGAAATTGCTGGCGACGATGCCGCCGTTTTCGTCATCCCGGCCAAACCGTTCAGAGAGCAGATCGCGATACGCGCCGCGACCGATCACATGGTCCACGAGACCAGCGTTCAGCGACACGGCGGCGGTGTCGCCATTCTGGGCCACAAGCAGCTCCGGGAAGGTGTCGGCATAGGTCTGCAATGCGCCGTCCGGAAGACCGCGAGCCGCTTCGACACGCTCCTGATAGGCGTTCCACAGATCGCCGAAGACGTAGAGGTTCGCCTCGGCGGCCGGTTCCGACATCTCATCGCCCAGATAGGGTTCAAGAGCGG
Organism: Oceanicaulis sp. UBA2681; assembly: GCF_002354675.1. Lineage (NCBI taxonomy): Bacteria > Pseudomonadati > Pseudomonadota > Alphaproteobacteria > Maricaulales > Maricaulaceae > Oceanicaulis > Oceanicaulis sp. UBA2681. Next base: position 44,379 of record NZ_DEMB01000011.1, read on the forward strand.
ATTTAAACGTGCCGACGCGGTAGACGTTCAGCGTCACGTACAAACGATCCAGCAGGGAGCGGAAGAATGTGCGATAGACCGCATAGCCGGTGACGCTCGCGCCGCCCATGTCGTGCAAGTAGACCGAGCTGGCGTGCGCCGCCAGGAAATAGCCGCTCATCGAGAAATTATCGCCATAGACGATGATCTCTTTGCCGGCCTCGCGGAAGGCCTCCATTTCGTGAGCGACCTCATGCAGGGCTGCGGGATAGCCGCCGCCAAAGCGCTCCAGGTTCATCACAATGGCGGTGACGTCATCGTCCTCGGCGGCCTGGCGGAACCCATCGATAACATCGCGAAGAAGCACTTCCTCGCCCGGACCGCCGCCCAGCAAGGACGCGGTGAAGGCGTCATTGGGCGACAGGGTGGTGGGTTCTTCCACGATCGGACCTTCAGGCGCGAAGATCAGAACGCCGCTATCGGCCATGTCGAACTCGTCACTGGAGAACAGGCTGCCGATGAAGGCGATCAGGAAAAACCCGATCACGAAGATTCCGAAGACGCGCAATAATCCGTGCTGGAAGGCGCCGATATAGCGCCAGATGCGCGCCACAATGTTTTCGTCAGACGACATGGGAACCCCTTATTTCACCCCCGAATGAACGTTCACGTTGGCCTACGGCCCTGCCCCTGTCTAGGCGTATGAACCTTAAAATGATGCAACCCCCGGTCAGGCGCCAAGCAGTCGCTCGACCGCCGGCACGGCCCCGCCAGAAGCGGGCGTGACGCGCCAACGACTGTCGAGCCCGGCTTCAAAGGCCGTATCCTTGATGGTGGAGACCGTAACAAAGTCCGCGATCGCCTCGTCCGGCGTCAGGGTCAACAAGACAAAGCCCTTGGCGTAAACGCTGTGGTGAAGGATGTGCGGGTTGGCCTGCAGGGTCATCTGGCCGAAATCCACGCTCGGCGCATTGACGAATTCATAGTCGGACGGACTGGTCACCGAGGTGACGCCAAATTCGACGCCGACACGCTCTCCGGCTTTGGTCTTCAGGTCCACCGTCCAGAAATTATGGCTATCGCCGGTCAGCACGATGAAATCGGCGTTGGCGTTTCGTGCGGCTTCAAACAGACGCTCGCGTTCCGCCGGGAACCCGTCCCAGGTGTCCAGCGTCATGGGAACGCCAAACTGGGTCTGACGGGCAAAATCCCAGATGTCGCCACCCGCAATCCGCATGCCCCAGCGCAGCCAGAACGGTGTCTCCCGCGTATAATCCGGCGCGGTGGCCGACCCCATCAACACCTGATTGGCGAAGATGCGCCACGGCTTGCCGGCCGCGACCGATTGCTCAAGCGTGCGAATGACGAAATCAAACTGCTCGGCGCCCAGCAAGGTGCGCTCCTCGCCACCGACCGTCTCGTCCAGCCAGGCTTGTACTTGAGCCTGCACCTCGGGGTCTTCAGGGTCGGAATCGAGCGGGATGGGGAAGCCCTCCATCGTCATTTCCTGAGACCGCGCCAGCAGCCGGCTTTCCAGGAAGATCAGCGTGGCCAGGTCGCCGATCTCCAGAGCGCCGTAACGCGCCAGACGATTGTCGGGCTCACGCACCGGCAGCCAGCCATAATAGGCGCGCATGGCGTCGTTCACCCGCACAGGCCAAGGCCCTTCGCCTTCATCAGGATCATGGTTTTCAGCGCCCGTGCGATGGGCGTTGTTCGCCGTCTCGTGATCGTCCCAGATCGTCAGCCAGGGCGCAGCGGCTTTCAGCGCCTTGAGGTCCGGATCGGCGTTATACTGGGCGTAACGCAGCACATAATCTTCATAGCTGACGATCTCATGGGCGGGTTCGACCACCCGGCCCAGACGCTCATCGTCGTCCATGGCGTATCCGCCGCGCCCATATTCGTAGAGATAATCACCCAGATGCACGACCAGATCGATATCGCCGCGCTCGGCGGCCGCGCGATAGGCGTTGAAGAAGCCCGCGGGATAGTTCGAGCATGAGAACGCGGCGATCTTGAAGCTGTCCACCGCGCCTTCAGGCAGGGTGCGGGTCTGACCGGTTTCGCTCAGCTCGCCGCCAAAGGAGAAGCGGTACCAATACGTCCGGCCCGGCTGCAGCCCGTCCGCCAGCAATTTGAACGGCGTCATGGCGCGCACCGCTTCGGCGGCGGGCGCCGCCTCGGCGTCGATCAGGACGGACTGGAAGTCGGGGTCTTCCGCCAGCTGAACCCGCACGGGAGCGTCAAGGCTGTCAGCGGTGATCGCCGTCCACAGCATGATCGAGCTCTGATCGGGATCGCCGCTGGCGACGCCGTGCTTGAAAGGCCCGTCTGCGGGCGGGCGCGGCGCAAAGCTGGGCGCGGCGCTCTCGCGGCTGCAGGCGGTGGCCGCCAGTCCCAGTCCGGCGACGCCCGCCAGCGCCGCCCGGCGCGTGAGTTTCATTTCATCCGACATGGTCTTCCCCCCGATTGCGCTCATCCACGACGAGTCGCGGAAAAGTAGAGAACAAATAAGAAGGCCGGCGCAAGGCCCCTCTCCTTGCGCCGGCCACAGCCCCGTCCCCCCAGACGAGCCTTTTTCGTCTGGCTGACCTAGAAGGTCGCGCCTACGCGGAAGCCGTAGGTCAGCGGCGAACCTGCGATGAAGCTCGGCAGACCAAAGCCGGCGCCGGTATTGCCGGCGTCGATCAGGTATTCCTCATCGGTGAGGTTGTTGCCGTAGACTTCCGCATAATAGCCCGCGTCCGCGCTCTCATAACGCACACGCGCCCGCAGCAGGCCGTAAGCGTCCTGACGCACGCCGACGAAACGATCATTGTCGTTATCGGTGAAGACGTGGGACTGCCAGGAATAGCTCGGCAGCACGGTCAGATTGCCCCAATCGCCCGCGGCGACTTCCCAACGGCCGCCCAGAGCGACCGAATGCTCCGGCGCATAGCGGAAACGATTGCCGCCCAGCGCCTGCGGCTGGCCGCCCGACGTGTCGTTGAACTTGGCCATGTTGTAGGAATAGCTGACCATCAGGTCGAAGGTGTCGGTGACGCGGAAATCGCCCTGGATCTCGGCGCCGGTCTGGGTGGCTTCACCATTGTTTTGCGGGGTGAAGGTCGCCGTCAGCGGATCAAAGACCGAGGTGCGGAAGTTTTCATATTCGGAGCGATAAACCGATGCGGTCAGCGTGCCGCGATCAAGCGTGACGAAGGCGCCCGCTTCCAGCGAGTCCACGATCTCCGCCGGGGAGGTCGAGAACAGGGTCGGCGAATTGCTGTCGAGCGACAGAAGGTCGGGGCTGCGGCCGCGGGCATAGCTGACCCAGGTGTTGATGCGGTCGGTCAGCGTGTAGGCCGCGTTCACACGATAGGTCCAGGCGTCGAAATCGGCAGTGTCGGTGAAGGCTGCGCCGCCCGGCGTCGCGGTCAGGATCAGGGCCGGACCGAAGGTCACGCGGTTCGGGCCCATGGCCGTGCCGCCATAGCCGGTCGAGCTCTTGCTCTCATCGGTGTAGCGCACGCCCGCGGTCAGGGTCAGACGATCCGTGACGGCGTAGGATGCGTCCGCGAAGAAATCCAGCGCTTCGGTCGAGCCGGCGTTCGCGGATTCCTCGTAATAGTTCGGACGCAGCGGCACCAGGCCCATTCCACTTGTCAGGGCGGCGATGGAATAGGGGTACGGGTTGGTCACATCCGTGATGGCTGAAACCGGCACGCCCAGGGCGCCCGCGATAACAGCCGGATCGCCGAAGGAGCCCGCGCCGACGAAGAAGGCCTGCACGGCGGCTTCGTTGTAGATGCCCGGAATACGCTGGGTGTTGGCTTCGTAGAAATAGGTGACGCCGCCGAACGCGGTGAGCGGGCCGCCATTGTCAAAGCTGAGGCGCATTTCGTGGCTAGTCTGACGGCCGGTGGCGTCTTCAGCAAAGTTCAGGAATTCGATGCCGCCGCCGATCGGATCAAAGATCTCAAGGGAGTCGTATGCGCGGTAGCCGGTGACCGTGGACAGGTTCCAGCTTGAGTTGATGTCCCAGCTGGTGAGCGCGGTCACGCCCCAGACCCAACGGTCCAGACCCAGACCCTGATCGCCCAGGAAGCCGTCAATGACGCGCAGGTCCGCAGCCGTGTAGGGCGAGGTGTCGCCGCCCACGGGCGCCAGAACGCCGGACTTGAACGAGGTGCCCGGACCACTGTCCTGCTGCCAGTTGGCGATCAGGTCGAAGCTGAAATTGCTCATCGGCTCGCCCGACAGGACCAGACGGCCCGCCAGGACGTCACGGCCCTGCAGATCGTCGCCATCGCCGAGATTGTCGATATAGCCTTCGCGCACGCGGTTCACCGCAGCAAAGCGCAGGCCGTAATTGTCAGCCAGAGCGTAGTTCACATGGCCGCCGACTTCATAGGCGTTGAAATTGCCCAGGCCCGCAAACACGCTGGCGGAGTTTTCAAAATCGGCCTTGTTCTGGATGATGTTGATGCCGCCGATCAGCGCGCCGCGACCAAACAGGGTCGGCTGCGGGCCTTTGGCGACTTCCAGGCGCTCGATATCAAACAGCTCCACATAAGAGCCGCGCGAACGCGAGATGGACAGGCCGTCCTGGAACATGGCCACGCGCGCTTCGGCGGTGGCGACGCCGCTATCGGTGGTGATGCCGCGCAGGGAGTAGCCGGTATTGTTCGGGCTCTGCTCCTGAATGACGAGACCCGGGGTGAACAGGGCCATGTCTTCGAGATTGCGGATGTCGAGACGTTCGATCAGCTCTTCGTTAAACGCCGAGACATTGATCGGCACATCGGCCAGAGACTGTTCGCGGAACTGCGTGGTGACAGTGATAACGTCCGTCACCTCTGAGTTTGCATCAGTCTGTGCGAAAGCGGGTGCGGCGGGCGCAAGCGCGATCAGCGCAGCGCACGCAGACAAGCGAGCTTTGAACGTCATTGTAAGGACCCCTGAACTTGTTACATAGCGTTCACCCCAAGGAACGCTGACCCGCTGCTGTTAGGGGCGAAGTGTGACGCTTCGCTAACGGCTCGGACAAAGAATGATTACGCTATGAAGCAATGCAGCAGATGTCACCCAAAAGCCACTCAATATGCATAAACGAATAGGCGCATTCATTTGAAACTGAACGAAAATACGCCCAGAGAACAGGTTGCGACCGCCGAAGATTCCGGCGCGCGCCTGGATCGCTGGATGGCCGGAGTGTGGGACGACCTCTCCCGCTCGCGCTGCAAGGCGTTGGTCGAGCAGGGCTGTCTGAGTGTGGATGGCGAAGCGCTGACCGATCCCTCCGCCAAGGTGCGCGAAGGCGCAGTGTATCGTCTCGACGTGCCCGCCCCGGTCGAGGCGACGCCGACACCCGAAGACATTCCGCTGGAGGTCCTGTTTGAAGACGAGCATCTGATCGTCATCAACAAGCCCGCCGGCATGGCGGTGCATCCCGCCGCCGGACACTGGACCGGCACGCTGGTGCACGCCCTGCTGTTTCATTGCGCCGGATCATTGTCAGGCATTGGCGGGGTGGAACGCCCCGGCATCGTGCATCGCCTGGACAAGGACACCTCCGGCGTCATGGTGGCCGCCAAGACAGACAAGGCGCATCAGGGGCTGTCCGAGCAATTCGCCGCCCACACGGTCGAGCGCGCCTATCTGGCTTTCACGCGCGCCGCGCCGCAGCCCCGCACAGGGCGGATAGAAACGCGGCTGGCGCGCTCCAGCCATGACCGCAAGAAAATGGCGGTGATAGACAGACCGGAGTCGAACGCCGGCAAACACGCCATCACCAATTACGAGACGCTGAAAACCTTTGGCCAGGAGCCGGGCAAGTCTGTGGGCCATCCCATGTGCGCTTTGGTGCGCTGCCGTCTTGAAACCGGGCGCACCCACCAGATCCGGGTGCACATGGCCCATATCGGCTGCCCACTGCTGGGCGATCCGGTCTATGGCCGGGGCCGCTCCACCCCGCTGGCGAAACTCGACAGCGGCAAGGACTTCAAGGATTTCCGCCGCCAGGCGCTGCACGCCGCCGTTCTGGGCTTTGAACACCCCGTGACGGGCGAAGCTGTAAGATTTGAAACCGAGCTGCCCAAGGACATGCAAAGGCTGGAAGGCTTTCTGGAGCGGATCTAACGCGCCATCGCCCGGGCGCGCACCGCCGCCTTTGACCAGCGCCGCGCCCACAGGATGAACACGCCCGCCGTGGCGAACATCATCAGACCGTAGATCGCGGCGGGCATGGCGTAGTCGATATCGCCCAGCAAGGAACTCGCCACCACAATGGCCAGCGTGGCGTTCTGCAAGCCGCACTCCAGCGTCAGGGCGATGCGCTGGCGCATCTTGAACGCCATCCAGCTCGACACTGCGAACGCCACCGCCATGGCCGCCACATTCAGCGCCAGCGACACCGCGCCCGCCTGGGTCAGGCGGCGCAGGGTTTCGCCCAGCCCTTCATTGATGATGGTCGCCAGAACGACCGCGGTGAACACCAAAGCGGACATGAAGCGTGAATTGCGTTCCAGCCCCAGCGCAATGCCGGGCGCCAGCTTGCGCAACACCATACCCAGCGCGACCGGGATCACAGTCAGCGCGAAAATCACTACGCCCGTGGACACCATGCCCACCTCAGGCGCGTCCGGGCCCATGAACAGCGCCAGCGCCACCATCAGAACCAGCGGCACGGTCACCACAGACGCCAGCGACGTGATCGCGGTCAAAGAGACCGACAACGCCACATCGCCCCGCGCCATATGGGTGAGCAGATTGGAGGTGGTTCCGCCCGGACAGGCCGCCAACAATACCACGCCCACTTTCACAATCGGCGGGATCGGCAGAAACGCCACCAGCGCGATGGCGATCAAGGGCAGCGAGATGAATTGCAGCGCCGTGCCCACGAGAAACGCCCTGGGCTGGAGCGCGATGCGTTTGAAATCAGCCGGCGTCAGCCCCACCCCGAGGGTGAACATGATGAAGGCCAGGGCGAGCGGGAGCAGAACTTGCGCGAACAGAGTATCCATGCCCACACCCTAAAGCGCTTAAGAGAGCGCATAAAGGCATATTTCAATTGTGGTTTTTCTGTTCCCTGGGGCGCTCACACCGTCAGCGCCAACACCCAGTCATCATAGATGCGCCCGCCCACATCAAACTGGCGAACACCGATTTTCTCAAAACCCATGCGATCATAGAAGGCGAGCGCCCGGGTGTTGCCCTGATAGACGCCCAGCAACAGGCGTCGGGCGCCTGCGGCGCCTGCATGATCACGCGCCGCGTCAAGAAAACGCCGTCCCAGGCCCGAGCGATGCAGGCTCGCAAGAACATAGATACGCTTGATCTCAAGATCGGCGGCGCGTGTTTCAACCGGCAGATCGGGCTCGGTCAGGTGAAGATACCCCACGGGCGCCGCACCAGGGTCCTGTTCGGCCAGCCAGAGCGCCTGGCCGGGCGTTTCAAGCGCCTGCGCGTAAACCTCCGGCGTATGCCGCTCAGCGCAATGACGAATGATGGCGCCGCCGTCCACGACGCCGGCATAGCTTTCCAGAAATGTCGCCGCGCCCACAAGGGCAAGGGCGTCCTGATCGCCCGGACGAGCGGGTCTGACTGTAATGCTCATGCCTCTCTTTTCGCCAAGCTTTCGTCCGAGGGCAATATCGAGGCGGCTCGTCGTCCAGAAAAATCAGTGAGCTGCCGGCTTTTCATCCAAACGCGCCCTACCCGCGCCGCACAGTCGGGCTCAACGCTTTTGACTTGGCGGTGAAACGGCTTCGGGTTTCAATCAGGCTCTGAAGCAGATTGATCGCTGGCGTCCGGGCGCGTGGCCCGCATCTTCGCCAGCCCCTCGAGCCCGGACAGGAGGCGGCATGAGATTGATCACCAAGGGCGACAGCACGGTCAGCGCGCGCATGCTGATGAGGGCGGGCGTGATCGGCGCACTGTTCGGCGGGGCGGCGGCCATTGTCTGGCTCGCCCTGTGACAGCGCGCATTGAGCGCTGGGACTGAACGGTTCGAGGAGGACAGGCCTGAAGGCTTGTTCGCCAAAGCAATACATTGTTTCCGTGAGACGCCTTAATCCGGGCGCCGTTTTTTGCTTTAATCTCAAGGCCTGACGGATTGTGTTTCAGCCTCACCGGCTTGTGACCCCTGTTAATCTGGAAATGGGCTACCTAAATGAACGCGGCGCTGCTCATTCTGTCGGCGCCAAGGGCTCACTGGGGAGTGACACATGGCGAATATGAAATCAGCGCTGACAATGTCGCCGGAAGCCGGTCTGTCGCGGTATCTCGCGGAGATCCGTAAATTCCCCATGCTGGAAAAAGATCAGGAGTTCATGCTGGCCAAGCGCTGGCAGGAGCATGAAGATTCCGACGCCGCCCATCAGCTGGTGACCTCACACCTGCGCCTCGTGGCCAAGATCGCCATGGGCTATCGCGGCTATGGCCTGCCAATCGCCGAAGTGATCAGCGAAGGCAATGTGGGCCTGATGCAGGCAGTGAAGAAGTTTGATCCTGACAAGGGGTTCCGCCTGGCCACATACGCCATGTGGTGGATCCGCGCCTCGATCCAGGAATACATCCTGCGCTCCTGGTCGCTGGTGAAAATGGGCACCACGGCCGCTCAGAAAAAGCTGTTCTTCAATCTGCGCCGGATGAAAAGCCAGATGCGCGCCCTGGAAGAAGGTGATCTGCACCCCGATCAGGTCGAGCATATCGCCACCAAGCTGGGCGTCACTGATGACGACGTGATCTCGATGAACCGGCGCCTGTCCGGCCCTGACGCCTCGCTCAACGCGCCCATGCGCGCGGACGGCGAAGCGGAATGGCAGGACTGGCTGGCCGACGATGATGCGGACGACGCCGAGGAAGAGCTGGCGGAATCTGATGAATTCAGCACCCGCATGACCCTGCTGCAGGAGGCCATGGGCGCGCTGAACGAGCGTGAGCAGAACATCATTCAGGAACGTCGCCTGACCGAAGAGCCGAAAACCCTCGAAGATCTGGCGCAGGTTTATGGCGTCAGCCGCGAACGCATCCGCCAGATCGAGGTGCGCGCGTTTGAAAAGCTGCAAAACGAGATGAAGCGGCTGGCTGAAGAACGCGGCCTGATGCCCGCCTAGGCGGAGACTTCCGTGTCCACGGTTTGAGCTTTAGCCTCAGCCCTGGCGCGAAGCACGCCCAGGGTGAGGCAGAGCTGCGCCGCGTAATAGGTGACCCAGACGATCACCCCGCCCCAATCGAGGCTGTCTTCAAAGACCAACACGTCGCCGAACCAGCGCATGGCGATGACGGAATCTGAAACCACGAACAACAGCGCGCCGATGATGATCAGATTGGGACCTTTGACCAGGCCCGCCGCCATCGCCATGACGAGTATGATGCCCAGATAAAGGCTGACAGGCACGGTCAGCGCGCCCATGCCGGGGCTGAGCCACAACCACATGGCGACGCCGAAGACAAACAGGCCGCCCGCCAGGACCAGCCCTTCGCGCTTCAGACCGCCGCTCACGACCATGAGGGCGAAAATCGCAATATATGTCAGGTGCGCCGCGCCGAAAAAGCCGATCCCGGCCTCCAGCTGGGGCGGGCTCATCGCCAGCGCATAATCGCCGCCTGCTGACAGCATCAGCGCCAAAGCCAGCACCGGCGCCCGCTTCAAAAGCGCGAATACGCCGAGCAAGATGATCCCCAGCGCCTTGGTCAGCGCCAGGCCCGGCATGGAATAGGTGGTCAGATCCAGGCCCAGATAAATCACCGAGGCCGCCACAGACACCCACAGATAGATGGGCGCCGCCCAGTCCGGAAACAAAGGCTCGGTGCGGGCGTAGCGATCAGCGACAGGGTCGGTCATAAACGGTCTCGTCATGTTTGGGCGCCATTCAGGTCAAAGGCGTGCCGCTTTCCTGCGCAAGCGTCAAGTCGCCGAGCCATTTTGCACGCCCGGGGATTTGTCACATTTCGTCTGATGTGTTTGATATTACGCCCGTGTCTGGAGCCTCTCGCCGATGATCTTGCCCGCCCTCGCCGCCTCCGCGCTCGCCCTGTCCCCGGCGGAGGGGCTGGAGCCGCCCTATCAGGCTTTGCTGATGGCGGCGGCGGCCGAAGACGACATCGCGATTTTCACCAATGCAGTGACCGTGCTGGCGCTGACCCGGTCCGCGGAGCGCATTGCAGCGGGCGCAGCGCGCATCTCACACAGCCATGGCGTGATCGCCCGCCGTATTCTCGGCCTGCCGGTGGCGCCCGTGACCCCGGCGCCGGAGCCGGCCGTAATCGCCGTTGAAACTGACGCAGGTCTGGACGCGGCGCAGGCGTCCAAGATCGACCCGTTCTGGATCGCGGCGCCGGCGAGCGCCGTCGAGCTGATCACCCGCGCGCACTCTGAACTCTGGACGGGCAAGGTTCGTCTGGGCGTGCGCGCAGATAGCGGCGACACCGAGCGTCTGGACTATACCCTTGGTCTGGACGCAGAACGTGAGCTGGTCGGCTGGGGCTTTGAGACCAGCGCGATCTATTCCTACTCGGAAACCGACGACAATGTGGGACGCGACGAGCTGATCGTGAAAGCACGCGGCGAACGCGAAGCCGGGGAGCGCTGGACCCTGTTCGCCAACACTGAATGGGAGCGCGATCAACTATCGGGCTTTGACTGGACCGGGTTTCTGGGCGTCGGCGCCGGCTATCGCGCGCTGCAGAGAGACGCTGTCGAGTGGACGCTGCGCGCCGCGCCAGGCCTGCGCTATATCAGCGAAGTGGATAATGGCGATTATCTGGAAGGCGCGTTCGATCTGTTATCGGACATGGAGCTGCAGCTCAGCGACACCATGCGCCTTGAATCTGAAACGCGACTTCTGGCCTCCAATAGCGCGCGCGCCGACCAGTTGTTCCGCCTGAACACCGATCTGGGCGATTTATGGTCCCTGGAGGTGCGCTATCGCTATCGCTATGAGTTTGACCCGGAACCCGGATTCGAGGCCGGTGACAGCCGCACCGACCTCGCTTTGATCCGGGAGTTCTAGGCGCTCGACCTATTTCTTGATCGGCTCAGGCTTGCCCGGTTTGCCAGGGCCCTGGGCGCGCAACCCGCCATTTCCGATCCGGCCCGCGGCAAAATCCTCAACCATCGGCGCCCAGCGATCTGACCGCGCGGCGATATAGATGAAGGGGCCGTCCGGGTTGGAGCGGAAGTTTGAATCCGTCGCCACAATCCGCCATTCGCCGTTGCGCTCGGTCATGAAGGGCGAGCCTGAATCGCCCCGTGTGGTGTCGCAATTATGCGCCATCGTATTGTCGTCAAAGACCTCGATGATGCGGCAATCGAGATTGCCTGACAGGTTCGACCCGGTATCCCAAGAATACCCCGCCTGACGGATCGGGGCGCGCAAGGCCGCGCGCGGCCCCTGGTCATCCACCAGCGCTTCATAACCCACATGACCCAGCTCGGCGCCCAGAGGCTGGTCCAGACGCAAGAGCGCCCAGTCCGTACCGTCCAGCGTATCGCCTGCGCTGAACGCCGCTTCGTCCCAGTCATCATCCATCAAATAGTCGATCACGCGTGCCGATCGCGCGCCGCCGGGCAAATTCTCGCCTGTCCGGAAAACGCCAGCCGCGTCGATGCGTCCGCCCTCGGAAATGCAATGCGCCGCCGTGACCAGCACGTCTTCGCCAATCAAGGTCGCGGTGCAGGTTCCGCCTGCGTCAAACTCGATATAGCCGACCACGCTCCAAGGAAACACGCCAGTGTCCATCAAGACCCTGTCATCATTGCCGAAATAATGATCCTGGATGGACATGGGACGCTCGCGGCCAATGCAATCGGCGCGATCAGACCGTTCCGCACAGGCGCCATTACCCACACCGGGCTCTTCACAGATGCCGTTAAAGGCCGTGTCGCACTGGTCGTTGCGAAAGCGCAGTTCAATCAACGGGCCGCAATCGGTGCGGTCTGTGGCCTGAACGCAGGCGCCGGTGCCAAAGCCCGGTTCATCGCACTCGCCATCATTGGCCCACTGGCATGAATCATCCTCGACCCCCGCCATCAACCGCCAGCAATCAGACCGGTCGGTGCCCGCTGAGCAGGCGCCGGTGCCCAGCCCCGGCTCATCGCACTCATTGTCATTGGCGTAGCGGCAGCTGTCATCCCCGGCGACGGCGCTTGCGCCCGCCACGGGATTTGCGCCCGGCTTGGTCACCTGATGCAGCAGGCGCTGGTAATCGCGACTGGAGAACGCGTCGGTCGAGCCTTGCGGCCAATCAAGCTGCTGGGCCTGCGCGCCGCCCGCGAGCAGCAAGAGCCCCGCCGCAGCGGCCAAGACGGATTTGATCATAAGCTGGTCCCCAATGAATCTGCGGCGCGCCCCCGTGCGCCTTTGAGCATAGTATCGTTCATCTGGTTGAATAGAACATGAAAGCCTGACCCAGCCCACGTTCAGGCGCGCACAGGCAGTGTCATCCCATCAGGCCGCCAGGCCCTCGATGAAGGAGAGACACCATGCATATGTTCGCCAAACTTGCTGCGGCCGCCGCCTTCGCGGGACTGGCCGTCACTGCAGCCCCTGCCGTCGCCCAGACGGCGACCGCCAGCGTCACGACGGCGGCGACTGCGACCGCTCAGGGTTACGGCCGCCAGCGTGGATATGAACCGCATCATCGCGGCGGTCGCTGGAATGGCCCGGAGGGTCATTTCATGGTCTACGCTAGAACCTGTCCGGATTTGCGCGAAGATCGCCGCGACCGTCGCTATGACACGGGCTGGCGCGACCGCCGGGAAGACCGACGCGACCGCCGCGTCATCGACTGCCCTGATCGGTCCTGGGAGTATGTCCCCAGCCGCCGTGAATTGCGCCAGGGCCGTACCGGCGAACGGCTGCGCCCGGATCGCGCGTATCTGGACCGCCGCACGGGCGAGTTCTTTGTGGAGACCCGCTGGGGGCCGGTGCCGGTCCAGGTGGTGCGCGGCCGTCACGGTCGGGATCATCATGCAAGGGGCCGCGGCCGGAATTGGGATCATCATGATCGCGGGCGCGGACGGGGCCATGGCCGAAGCCGTCACTAGGCCCCGCTAGATCCGGATCACGCCATCCAGATACCGTTTCGCGGATCCGACCAGCAACACACGGCCCGCCGCTCCGGCGCGCACTTCCAGCGCGCCAGGGCGCGGGCCGACTTGCCGGGCCTTGAGCGCCGTTTCCCCTAACCGCTCGAACCAGTACGGCGCCAGCGTGCAATGCGCCGACCCTGTCACAGGATCTTCGTCGACGCCGCTGGCCGGACCGAAGAAGCGCGACACGAAATCGGTCGCCCGGCCTGGCGCGGTTGCTATGACATTGGTGCGCGTGGCGGCCAGCGCCTTGATGTCGGGATTGAGACCGACCACCACAGCCTCATCCGCATACACCAGCATCTGGTAGCGATTGCCGTGCACGCGCTCGATCTCATACACCGCTTCGGGCGCAGTCCCGCCCATGGCTTCGACCACAGCCGTATCCGCCTGACCTGGCGCGTACCCGATCTGCGGGAAATCCATCTGATAGCGGCCATCGTCCAGCCGGATGACCTTCAAAAGACCCGACAGGGTATGAAAGCGCGCTTCAGGCCCCATCACCCGTCCGGTTTCAAACAACCAGGCGGCCGAGGCGAGCGTCGCATGCCCGCACAGCTCCACTTCCAGTCCGGGCGTGAACCAGCGCAGCGCCCACTGGTCTTTCTCGCCCATGGCCTTCAGATAGGCGGTCTCGGACAGATTGTTTGATTGCGCCACGCCCAGAAGATCGGCGTCGGGCAGGTCGCGATGCAGCATCACCACGCCTGCAGGGTTACCGGTGTGCGGGGTTTGGCCATCGGGAAAGGCATGCATCTCGGCGTAGGGAAATTCCATCAGTGCTCCACCCTGTAACGTTGCAGGAAACGGCTATCGAGCCAGCGTTTGAGGTGCAACACCGGCTTGCCTGAAAACGCCAGATCGCCATAGCGCGCCAACCCCGTCCCGTCGCCCACATCCAGTATCGACAGCCATCTTGACTGCGGCGTGTAATGCCGGCGCGCCTGACGCCCCGTCGCGGCGTTGATCAGGTTCTGAACCAGGATCGGCGCCGCGCGCACTCCGAAAACGCCCAGCTTGGGCCGGGGATGGTCCACCATGCGAGCGCAATCGCCTGCTGCGAACACCGCGGGATCCCCGGTCCAGGATAGATCCGCGTTGACCGGCAAACCTTCCTCGGGCGCCTCCAATCCATCGGGCACATTGGCGCTGAGCCCGGTCGCCGCCACCAGAATGTCCACGGGCGCGACCTTGCGCTGCCCGAAATGCACCAGCCCCATGGACAGATCCTCGACCCGATGGGGCACATACTCCACGCCGCAGCGCGCCATCGCTTCCAGCGCCAGGCGCCGCGCCCGATCCGGCCAGCCCGGCATCAGCTCAGGCCCGGCGAGCAAGGTTTGCGGGCGCGCGCCCAGGCGTCGCTGCAGGCTGGCCATGGACAAGGCGATCTCGACGCCTGTCGCGCCAGCGCCCGCCACCGCAAGCCGCAACTGACCGAGATTGGCCTCCAGCGTTGCGCGCAGTCCCGCCAGCGCGCTGACAGGTTTGACCGGTATCGCGCCCGCCGCGAGCAAGGGCGTCTCGGCGATGCGGCTACCCGTGTTCAAGGACAAGACGTCATAGGCGCGCCGCTCGCCATCCTGCAAGGTGACGGTCCGCGCTTGCGGGTCCACCGCGACGACGCGTTGGCGCACATGATCGAAAGGTCCTTCGAGATCAGACGGATTCAGCCGAGCGGCGTCCGGGTCCAGCGCCCCTGACAGCATCCCCGTCGCCGCGCCGGAATACCAGAAGGCGCCCGGATCGATCAGGGTCAGAGACAAACCGGCATTGGCGAAGCGGCGCGCTTTCTTCAGAGCCTCCATATGGGCATGCCCCGCGCCGACCAGCACCACCTGGCGTGTCATGGGGCGGGCGCCTCGGCGTAGACGGCGAGAAAGTCCGCGAATTCTTGCGGGCGGCGAGACCGGGCGGTGCGCCAGTCATACGCGCCGCCAGGATTGATCACGCGGCCATCAGAATCTGCCACGATGATGGCGGGAGCGCCTTCAACCTTGTCCAGGCCATAGCTGGCGGCCAGGTCGAGATTCTTGTCGTACCGGCCCACGTCAATCAGCACGACCTCATAGCGTTCGCTCAGAAAATCCTGCAGCTGCGGCAGGGCGAGAACGCTGGCGAAGCGGCGCGCATCCGGGCACCAGTCCGCGCCGAACACCGCCAGCACCCGCTTGCCCGAGCGGGCGGCGTATTCGGCGTTGCCAAGCGCGCCCCTGGGATCAGGCGCCGAAGCGTAAGGCGTCGCCGTATCCGCAATGTCAGTGCTGTCAGGCAGGATTGGGCGTTTCATCAAGGCGCTCCGGACTCAGGCGTCAAAACAGCCCCAAACCTGCGCCTTTCAAGGGTAAAGGTCCAGATGGCCGCGGCGGCGCTCCTCTTCACGCCTGTGTTAGCGGCTGAAAATCTCAGCCCAGCCCCTACGGCTCGCTTGCCCGCACGTCCTTCACTCCGCTACCACCCTCCGCGTGGACAAAGACAGGCCGTCGGCCCGGCTGGCCTTGGGACCAGTGACGGGCCATATAAGGCTTCAAGAGACGAAGAAGGATATCCCCATGGCGGCGAAAGACACCGGCCTCAGCTTTTCCTGGGAAGACCCGCTGCATCTGCAGCAGCAGCTGAGCGAAGACGAGCGCATGATCGCCGACAGCGCCCGCAGTTATTGCCGCGAGAAGCTGTTGCCCCGCGTGGTCGACGCCTATCGCGAGGAAAGCTTTGATCGCGCCATCATGACCGAGATGGGCGAGATGGGCCTTCTGGGGGCCACCGTGGCCGAGGAATATGGCGGCGCGGGCCTGTCCCATGTCGCTTACGGGCTGATCGCGCGCGAAGTGGAAGCCATTGATTCCGGCTATCGCTCGGCGATGAGCGTGCAATCCTCGCTCGTCATGTATCCGATCGAGGCGTTCGGCACCGAAGAGCAGAAACACAAATACCTGCCCAAGCTCGCCAGCGGCGAATATGTGGGCTGTTTCGGCCTGACTGAACCCGATGGCGGCTCAGATCCGGGCGCCATGCGCACCACCGCCAAAAAGGTCGATGGCGGCTATGTGCTCAACGGCGCGAAGATGTGGATCACCAATTCGCCGATCTCTGACCTGGCGGTGGTCTGGGCCAAGCTCGACGGCGAAATCCGCGGCTTCATCGTCGACAAGGGCACGGACGGTTTTGATTGCCCCAAGATCGAAGGCAAGCTCAGCCTGCGTGCGTCAATCACCGGCTCGATCTCGCTTAGTGACGCGTTTGTGCCTGAAGAGAACCTGCTGCCGCACGTCAAAGGCCTGCGCGGGCCGTTCTCTTGCCTGAACAAGGCGCGCTACGGCATCGCCTGGGGCGCCATGGGCGCGGCTGAATTCTGCCTGCACGCGGCCCGCGACTACGCCATGGACCGCGTCGTGTTCGGCAAGCCGATCGCCGGCACCCAGCTGGTGCAGAAGAAACTCGCCGACATGCAGACCGAGATCGCGCTGGGTTATCAAGGCGCGCTGCAGCTCGGGCGTCTGATGGACCAGGGCGCCTGGCTGCCTGAAGCCATCTCCATGATGAAGCGCAACAATTGCGGCAAGGCCCTGGCCATCGCCCGCGAGGCGCGCGACATCCATGGCGGCAACGGCATCGCCGAGGAATACCATATCCTGCGCCACGCCATTAATCTGGAGACGGTGAACACCTATGAAGGCACTCATGACGTGCACGCCCTGATCCTTGGCCGCGCCATGACCGGGCTTCAGGCGTTTTCCTGATCCACCCTCGCCATCACAACAAAAAACCCCGGCGCCGAAGCGCCGGGGTTTTTTTGTCTTGGGTCTATCTGAGGTGAAACGCTTAAGTGCGCGTTTCCCAGTACGGACGCCGTCCTGTCAAGTTCAACGCCAGCGGATCCGGCCGAGTGAGCCGGCCAGTGGCGAACAGGACGACCAGGGTCAGCGCCATGCCGACCAGGGCCAGTAGGCTTGTCACTTCTGCAGACGCCAGACGCGGCGCCAACACAGCAAAAGCCAACCAGGCGGCGATCAGACCCACACCAACAAAATGAGACATGCGGACCTCCTATGATTGCTCACCGTTATAAAACTGTCACTTTAGGATTTGAGTGTCAAGTTTTTTGACAGGACACGGACAATTTTTTCGCACCGGAGACATTACGCCTCACCCCTAATTTCTTGACGATTCACTGCAATCTGGCGCAAGAAACAAATCAGTTTGGAAGACGTTCCAGGGCAAAACCATGCACGATGAACCGGTCTATCTCACCCGACACGACGCGGTCGCGTCCCTGGTGCTCAACCGGCCCGCCAAGCACAATGCGCTCACTGAAGCGATGTGGCTGGAGATTTCGGAGCTTCTGGCGGAAGCCGAAGCGGACAGCGACATCCAGGTGCTGATCGTACGCGGCAAAGGCGGCGCATTTGCGGCGGGCGCGGACATCTCTGAATTTGAGGACGTCTACGCCACGCCCGAGCGTGCGGAAGCCTATTCGCGCGCTATCGGCGCCGCGCTGGATGGTCTCGCGGACTTTCCCAAACCCACGATCGCATCCATTGAAGGCGCGTGCGTGGGCGGCGGCTGCGCGCTCGCCCTGGCCTGTGATCTGCGTTTCGCCGCCCAGGGCGCACGCTTTGGCGTCACCCCGGCACGGCTGGGGCTTGTGTACCCCTTTAACGACACGCGCCGCCTGGTCAGCGCTGTCGGGTCTGCAGCCGCCAAGGATTTGCTGTTCACCGCGCGGTTGATCGATGCAGAGACCGCCCTGCAAATCGGCCTGATCAATCGGCTGACGCCTCCGGGAATCCTCAAGGAAAGCGTCAACGAATATGTCAGCCATATCACCCGCGCCTCCAGCCACACCGCAAAAATCACCAAACAGATGATTGCGTTGATCGAGGCCGGGCAGGATCAGGACTGCGAACAGACACGGGCGCTGTTCCTGGAAGCGTTTTCCGGCGAACATTTCCAGGAGGGTTACAAAGCCTTTCTGGACAAACGGCGTCCGGATTTCCCCAAGCCCTGATCCTCGTGTTGCCCTGCACCATGCAGGCGCGCCTCGCATTCCTGGATGCAGCGATTATGTTAGCGCGACTTTCAGGCAGGAGGATCCTGTGTCCGATCATTCAGGCGTAGAACCGATTTCCAGTGCGCCGCGCTATATGACGCTGGCGGAAACCCTTCGCTCCGGGATCGCATCCGGCCATCCGGCCGTCGGCGAGCTGTTACCCACCGAGCATGCTCTCACCGAACAATACGGCGTCTCGCGTCATACCGTGCGTGAAGCGCTGCGCCTGCTCGCAGAGGCGGGGCTGATCGCGCGCCGCCGCGGCGCCGGCACCGTCGTCGTCGCCTCCGAGGCGCGCGCAGGTTTCGCCCAGCGTCTGGGCAGCGTGGATGATCTGATGCAGTACACGCGTGCGGCGCGCCTGAAACCGATCCGTCAGCATACGGGCCCGCTGGACCCTGCGGTGGCGCGCGCCTTCGGCGTTGCGCCCGGCAGCGACTATCTGCACGTGCATGGCCTGCGCGGCCAGCCCGACCGGGCGCCCCTGGCTCTGACCGACATGTATATCCGGTCCGACCTGGCGCCGCCGGTGGACGTGTTCGTGGAACTGAATGGCGGCGTCACCGAATGGATGGCGACCGAACGCGGCGCGCCCACGGCCCGGATCGAACAGACGATTTCAGGCGGACTTCTGACCGATACCGAAGCGGAAGCGCTGGATGCGGAAGCCGGCACCGCGGTGCTGCGCACCATGCGGCGCTACTATGACAAGGGCGGACGCATCATCGCCCTGTCCGACACTGTGCATCCGGCGGATCGCTTCACCTATGAAATGACCATGCAGCGCGAAGTGGACTAGCCTATTCCGCCGCCCGGTCTTCATGGGATTCAGACAGCATTTCATCGAGAATGGCGCGCGTATCCTCGCCCAGCTTCGGCGCACGGCGCGTCGGCGTCGGCGCGCCGTTGATACGGAATGGATCGCGCACCATTTTCAGCCCGTCCGGCTTGTCTGGATGAGGCACCGTCTCGATCATGTGCCGCGCCTGGGGCGAGGCGAGCGCACACGCCATGGAATTGACCGGCGCCACAGGCGTCACGCCGCCCAGCACCGTCATCCATTCCGCTGTTGAACGCGTGGACAAAAACGCATCCAGCTCATCCTGCAGCTTCGCCCGGTTCGCCCGGCGCGCCGCCATGTCGGCATAGCAAGGATTATCCAGAAGATCCGGCCGCCCCACCGCCTTGCAGAACGCGCCCCAGAATTTTGGCAACTGGCACATCACGAAGAGCCAGCCATCCGCGGTCCGGAATAGCTGGCTGGGCGCCACCGAAGGATGGGCCGAGCGTTCAAGGCGCTCGGCGCATTTGCCCTCGTTAAGGAACCAGGTCGCTGAATAGGAGAGCTGATGCAGGGCCGCATCAAACAGCGACACATCCACATCGCAGCCCCGGCCCGTGCGTTTGGCGCCCAGCACCGCCGACACCAGTCCCAGCGCCATCATCGTGCCGCCCATATAATCAATCATCGACATGCCAAAGCGCGTGGGCGGCGTGTCCGGCTCTCCGGTCATCGCCATAAGGCCCGCTTCAGCCTGCATCAGATAGTCATAACCCGGCCAATGCTTGCGCTCGCCTTGCCGGCCATAGGCGGACAGGTGCGCACAGACGATGTCGGGCTTCACCGCGCTGAGATGGGCGTAATCCACCTTCAATTCCGCGGCCTGATCACCGCGCAGATTGTTGGCGCAAGCGTCCGCGCTCATAACCAGCCGGTCAAAGATCCTGCGATCGCCGCGATCCTTGAGATCCAGCGACATGGAGCGCTTGCCCCGGTTGAAGGTCTGGAAGAACTCGCTGTCATGATCGCCAAGAAAATAAGGCCCTGCGAGGCGCGCGCTGTCACCGCCGACCGACGGGTTCTCGATCTTGATCACGTCAGCCCCCAGTGAGGCCAACAATTGCGTGCC
>NZ_DEMB01000011.1:64585-163183 GCF_002354675.1 Oceanicaulis sp. UBA2681
AAGTGTCCAAGCGCATCTACGACTTTAGCGTGAACAGTCTCAATACGATCTTGTTTTCAGTCTCTTGCTGCAGGCCGCAAACGAGACAGAGGGTCGCATTCCCCCATCACACAGAGCCTGACAAGGTAGGAAAACATCCTCTGAAAGAGACATTGAAATGAATCACAAGCACCGCAAAACCCTGCACGCCCTGTTCGCTCATCCTGAGCCCGCCAACCTAGCGCCCGCCGATGTGGAGCATGTTCTGGTGGAGCTGGGGGCCGAGATCAGTGAGCGGTCCGGCGCCAAGTTCGCTGTCTCTCTGGGCGGTCATACCGCCAATTTCCATCACGCCTCTCACGCCCTGCCCAAGGATGAAGTCCGGCAGATGCGCAAATTTCTCGAAACGGCTGGCGTGGATCCAGAACGCGATTACCCACTTTAATCCCGCATGGCGCGACTGGCTCTGTTCGATGCAGGGTCAGTCCGCCAGCAAGCGTCTGGGGCCGCTGCCCTGTTTGCCCATTTTGTCTCCGGGATTGTAGAGCTGGCAGGTTTCCAGCGACAGGCAGCCACAGCCGATACAGCCGTCAAGCCGTGACCTGGTCCGCTCCAGCTCCGCCATGCGTGCGTCCACGCGCGCCTTGATGCCCGTCGAGATACGCGCCCAGTCCGCCTTGTTCGGGGTCCGGCCTTCGGGCAATTGATCGAGCGTGCTGCGTATCTCCTCGAGACTCAGTCCCAATTGCTGCGCAATCAGGATGAAAGAGACGCGCCTGATGTCGGCGCGCGCGAACCGGCGCTGACCGGCATTGGTGCGATAGGCGTGCACCAGCCCGCCATCGGCGTAATAGCGGATCGCTGAAACCGCGACTCCCGTCCGCGCGGACAGCTCTCCAATGGTGAGAAGTTTTTGACGCGGCGCCATCAGATTGTTTTTCCTTGATTTTAAAACCTTGACCTCAAGTTAGCTTGAGAAATTACGCTTGCCAACATCACAAGTCTGAGTGTTGGAGTTTCCCATGACCGCCGCCCTTGATTGCCCTCAACCGCATGTCCGCAACTGGCATGCGGATCGCGCCCTCTCCCAGGCCGCCGGAAGCGCGCTGAAAACCCGCCCTGATTATCGCCATCATGACGTCGCGCTCGAACATCTGGACGCGCTTTCACCGGTTCTGACCAATGGCTATTACAATCACGCGCCCATGGTGGTGGAGGCCCTGAGCGCCATGGGACAAGGGCGCGAAGCTCTGGCGTGGCTGGACCGCGAACAGGACAGCTTCACACCGGTGGACGCCCGGACCGGCCCTATCGATCCCGATGATTGGCGCGAGCTGATCGCCGCCCGCGGCCGCTACGCTGACTGGCGCGCTTATTTTCAGGACGCCCTGGAGACCCAACCCTGGCGTGAAGTCGCCGCCATCTGGGTGAACCGGCTCACATTCGGCTTTTCAAGCTCGGCCGCCCATGGCGTGCTTCAGACCGCCCATGCTGTCCGCGCCTTGCAGTCTGATGCGACGCCCGCACGCTTGCGCGCCCTCGCGAATGCGCTGGCGGGATGGGCGAGCCGCCATAGCTCGCTGCCCATCAAGGACCAGCCAAACCAGGGCGTTCTGGATTTTCAGGCGGCTCTGAACTGGATCAAGCCGTTAAGCGATAAGCATGCGCCGGGCGAAGGCGCGATCACCGCCGGATACGCCCAACTGGTCCACGCGCCAGGTTTCGCCGAGGAGGTGAGCCTTGTAGATCTGTCCGGCGATCTGGACGCCCGGTTTGACGCGCTCATGGCGGTGATGGCGAAACTCTTTCTGTCGCTGGCGCGCACGCCCTACACCGTCATTGTCTTCACCCATGCGGTGACCGGAACCGCCGCCGCCCGGACCCTGTCACAGATCGTGCCTGACGCCGTAGGCCGGCAACTCCTGTTCAGAGCCTTTGAACATGGCGCAGCGCTGAAGACGGCGTTCACGCCACTCGCTCTACAAAGCGAAGCCCCGCGCAAGCCCCTGCCGCCCGGCGATCCCGCCCGGCGCGCCGCCCGCCATGGCGACGATCACATGATCAAGCTGACCGAGGCGGTGCTGGACGCGTACAGACGTACGCACAACCCTGTGTTTCTGGACGTGATCGCCCAGGCGTTCGCGGTTTTGCCAGAGCCGGACGCACGTTGACCTGTCGCCGAAACTTGGCGAAAGCGCGTCAGAAGGGGATAAGGCGATATGTCCGCTGTCCTCAGCCCCCTTCTGACCTTGATCCTGTTGGGCGCCTTGATCACCCTGTCGGTGATTGACGCCCGGCGGTTCATTCTGCCCGACCGGATCACCTTGCCGCTGATTGCGGGCGGGGTGATCGCGGCGGCGCTTCTGGGCGCTCCGGTCTGGCTGCATGCGCTGGGAGGAATCGCGGGATATTCCGCCCTGGTGCTGATCGAGAAAAGCTATGAGCGCCTGCGCGGACGGCCCGGGCTGGGCCGGGGCGACGCAAAATTGTTCGCCGCCGCAGGCACCTGGTGCGGCGCGTTGGCCTTGCCGGCGGTCCTGTTGTTTTCAAGCCTGGCGGCGCTGGTATACGCGCTCACCCTAAAACTCGTCCTGCGCAAGCCTGTCACGGCCGACAGCATGATCGCCTTTGGCCCGTTTCTGGCCTTCGGGATCGCTCTTGTCTGGCTGTTGCAGCAAAGCGGCCTGTCTGGTCCCGCCGGGTTCTAGAGCCGCGACGCTGCGAGACGATCCGCGCCTTGGCGGCACGAATACACGCCGCCCAAAGGCCGCACGGTTTCAGAGCCATCGCTCTCGCGCACCCGCAACAGGACATTGGTCAATCTGGGCCCCGACCCGGTCTCCTCGGCCACCTCCCCGGTCAGCGTGAAAGTCTGATCGCGGGTGGGGCCGGCATACACCCGGGAAAAGCTTTGCCCCATCACGAAGGCGCCCGATTGAGCCGCCACCTCCAGCTCGTGCACCGTGCCGTCATGGACAATCAGGGCGCGTCGCGCGCGTTCGTCCTCAAACACCACAAACGGATGACGCTCCCCCACGCCAAACAGGAAGACGCCGCATGAGCCGTCCGGCAGCGATTGCGGCGGCAGACTGGTCACGCGCTCTGGAGCGCTTTGAGCCGGCGCAGGCGCCGGGCCAGGCTGGAGGCCGGTCGCAGCGCAAGCGCTCAACGCCAGCGCGCTCAAACCTGCAATAATCCACCGCATGCTCAACTCTCTCCCATCGCGCCGCTCTCGGCGACCCAGTCCGCGCCTTCAGGCTGAAAGCCCAACAGTGATAGCACCGGCCCCGCCGCCGGGTCATGCGGCGTGGCCCGCAGTCGGTAAGACGGCTGCGGCGCGCCCAGCACGATCCTACCCTCCAGATCCAGCGTCGGACCTGATCCTGACAGACTGAGCGCCACATGCTCACCTGCGCAAGACAGCGTCATGTCCACGATCGGCAGGTCCACATCATAGCGCACACCCAGATCGGCGAGCGCCGGGCTCATCATTGCGCCCTCCGCCGAGAGACATCGCCCCTCAGGGTCAAGGCTCACAGACACCCCGTCCAGCTGGACGACAGCGTCGCCTGCCAGGGCGAAGGCGGGCAGAGCGGCCAGACCTGGAAATGCAGACAGCGCGACGACGCCCTGCGCGTCCCGAATGTCGATCCCATTTGAAGTCACACCGATGACAGCCCGACCCTGAACGCGCGGGTCCATGATCTCGGTCTGCACGCGCATCCGGCCCGACAGAATCGAGCCCGGCTCGAGCGCTGTCTCCACCCGCTGAAGCTCGACATCGCCGCGGCGCACCCGCAGCGCCTGACCGTTCCAGACACTGCCCTGCACCAGCCCCGCCTGCACGCCGGAGGAGGCAAGCGCGTCATAAACCAGGTGCGCCGGAGCAGACATCACCAGCCCGGCGATCAAGGCGATGACGAACAGCACACCCAGAAAAACGCGCATCAATTCGCCTCGCTCACACGGCGCAGCGTCAATTGCGCCCGCACCCGCTCATCAGCTTCGCGATCAAGGCTGATCCGCTCGACCACCACGCCTTGCTCGCGCGCCAGAGCGTCCAGCCAGGCCAGCACGGCGTTGGCGTCCGCCTGCTCCATCCAGACGCCCAGACGGCCGTCTTCAAGAGGCTGGACGCGACTGATCGCCAATGCGCGCTCGCGCGCGGTGCGATCCGCCAGGGTGCGCAAGGGTTCTTGATCCTCAGGCGCCGTGATCTGAGCGGCCAGCGCGCGATACTCCTCGATCTGCACCAGCAGGGTTTCATAGCCTTCCGCCGAGCGGGAGAAGGCCCGCAAGGCGTCAGAACGCCAGCTGATCACCGGACCCAGAACCCCGAACCAGATCAGGGTCAAAGCCAGCAAGGCCGCCAGCCCCGCCAGCAGGATCTGCTCGCGCACGGTCCGCGCCAGAAAGGCCCGCCGCACGGGCGTCAAAACATCTTGCCCGCTCATGGCAGCCTCACCGTGAATTCAGCTGATACGCCCGCCGCGCTCTGACGCGCGCCGCCATCTTCCAGCACCACGCCGCGGGCTTCAGCCGCGCGGCGCAAACGCTCGAAATCGCCAAAGCCGGAATAGAGCGCGCTCACCGACAACTCGCCGCGGCTGGCGTCAAAGCGCACCGAATCCACCCGCACATCGTCCACTTCGCGAACAATTTCAGCGAGCGCGGACGCCAGCGGCAGAAAACCGGCCCCGCCTTCTGCGCCGCCGCGTACGGTATTAAGCGCCTGACGCATCTGGGCGGTGACATTCACGATGCGCGCATCCGGGAACAGCGTGCGAAACGCCTCAGCCTGCGCCGCGTCATAACGTTCGGCGCGGTCCTCCAGATAGGCCGCCTGCACCGCCATCAGCGCAGTCGCGCTGATCAAGGCGGTCAGCGCCAGCCCGGCCGCCCAGCGCCAGGGCTTGAGCAGCCCCGCCCAATCAACGCTCGTCGCGAAACCCTCGCCCAGCACGCGCGGCAGGCTTTCAAGCTGTGAGACGGTGAGAGCCGCCGCCGCGAACCGCAGATCCGGCGCCTTGATGCGTGTAGCGGAGACAGACGCCTCGCCCTGCGCCAGCGCCGAGAGGTCCAGATCAGGGCTGATCAGTATGCGGCGCGGAGTGAGACGGCGCCCGATGCCGGACAGGACAGGCGCAAGCAGGTGCGGCTCAATGGCGCCGCAAACCGGATCAGACAGCGCCGCATCGAGATCACGCGCCGGCGCGCTCCCGGCCTCGGCCAGATCGCCTGTCCGCGTCTTGAAAACGATGCGGTCGCCATAGCTCATGACCGCCAGATCCGCGTCTTGGCCCTCAAGCGCCAAGGCGTCGCTCAGCGCGTAAACCGGCTTGACCAAAACCCCCGCAAGCATCTCACGCCATGCCTTGAGCCGCGTGCGGTCCACCGCCGTCAGCCACCGTGCTCCGTCAGCGCCGACAGGCCCCAAGGCGACTTGCACGTCTTCAAGAGACTGCGCGAGATGATCTTCGATCAGGAACGGCGCCGCCCGGCGCGCATCGCGTTCAGACTGGCCCGGCACGGGCAAGCGACGCACGAATACATCTTCAGCCGGCAGCAGCACGACGGCATGGTCGATCTGCACCGTCTGGGGCGGCTCCAGCATATCGCCCGGCGACAGAACGCCTTCAGCGATCACCGCCCCCGACCGGACCACGCTCCAGCCAAGTCCAGTCTGCTCCGCCCTGGCGCGGGGCGGCTGAAGGATCAGCACGTCAGTCATCAAAACGCTCCAAAGCGCTGGCTGCGACGGCGCAGATCATTGCTGTCGCGCAGCTCGGCCAGCTGCTCAAGTTGAAATTGCGTATCGGCGAGACGCACGCTCACCTCCATCTCGAACCAGCGGCTGCGCAAGCCCAGCCGCATCTTCGCCTCATCGCTCAGCTCAAGCGCGGCGATCAGGGGGTCAGCCCAGACGTCCTCCAGGCTCTCATACCCGGCGGGCGGACGACGGAACAGCACTGTCTCGGCGTCGCCCGGAGTCAGGTCTTCATCCAGCAGCACCGCCAGCAGCACGGCGCGGTCCAGCGAAACGGTGTTGATGTTGAGCGGCGGCTGCTCAGCAATGGGTAGGACGCACAAAAAAGGCTGATAACGCGCATAAAGCTCTGGCGTCATCACCGGCAGGGCGCGCAATTCCTCCAGCTCGACAAAGCGCTGATTGGCGGCCCGATACGGCGGCGTGAACGCGGCGTAGGCACGATCTTCCGCGCCGCCCGGCTCGGCGGATCCATCCAGATCCATCCAATCAATGATCTGCGCGAGCACGCTTTCCGCCTCGCCCGGCCGGACCCCGATTTCAGCGGACAGACGCAAAAAGCCCTGACGCAAACGCTCGACTTCCAGCTGCGCCGCCTCTGTCCCCAAACGGTCTTCGCCCGAGACTTCAGGCCGCAGCAGAGCGTTGATGTTCAGACAGTTATTGTGATCAAACACCTGCCCGACCACCTGACCGTTCTCGAGCGGGAACACCACAGGCCCCGCCAGCCAAGCCTCGTCAGCGCGCATGACGGCGCGGCCGGGCTCACCCGCGTTCAGGAAGGCCGCTTCGGCCAGCTCCCGTGCGCCGCGCGCCGTCCACAGGGCCTGGGCGCGCTGATCTATCTGGGCGGTCCTGAAGGCCGCAAAGCGCGTCACATCCATCAGCTGCACCGCGACCGCCGCCATCAGCGCGACCAGTAATAACGCAGCGACCAGAGCCGTGCCGCGCTCTGAGCTTCGGTTTGTCTGCTGCGTGCTCATGCGCCCCGCTCCGCTGCATGCGACAGCACCACATGCTCCATCGGCCCCAGCTCGGCCTGCGTATAAGACAGACGCAGCGCACGCGGCCCCTGGCTTCCCCCTTCGCTGTTCGGGACAGGCCGAACCTGGACGATGTCGGTCCATAC
This sequence comes from Oceanicaulis sp. UBA2681, assembly GCF_002354675.1. Lineage (NCBI taxonomy): Bacteria > Pseudomonadati > Pseudomonadota > Alphaproteobacteria > Maricaulales > Maricaulaceae > Oceanicaulis > Oceanicaulis sp. UBA2681. Next base: position 71,461 of record NZ_DEMB01000011.1, read on the forward strand.
CCCGCCCATCAGCGCCGACAGGCGTAAATCGGAAACGCCCGACGCGATCAGCTGGCGCACCGGCGCCGTTCCGCGCGCCTGATCGGGATAGGCGCCCGCTTCGCGCCAGAGTTGCTCGCCGTCATAGATCCAGGCCACGCGCTGCAATCCCGAGCGCGGCTGAACGCCGCCCGGATTGGCCCAGCCCGTGCGCGTCAGCACCAGAATTTCTCGCGCCTCGCCCTCGCGCGCGGGCGCCAGCGGATCGGCGCCTTGGACGTCCAGCGCAAACAGGCGCGGATCAGTCAGGCCGTCTTCATCGCGCGCCGTGCGCATCACCATCTGCCCGACATCCTCGGCCATAAGCGCATGAATGCGCTGCACCGCCGCCAGATCGGACAGTACGGCTTCAGACGTCTCCTTCGCACGCAAAGACGTGGTCAGAAGGCCGACGCTGATCGAACTGATCAACGCAAAAACCATCACAGCGGCCAGCACTTCGACCAGTGAGAACCCCGCTTCATGACGCCCGCTCATGACGTCCTCCGCAGGGTTTCAAGCGCCTGATAGACGGACTCGGTCTCCGGGTCGGAGACCACCAGACGCAAGCGCACAAGATCAGGCTGGCCGGTCGCTTCGATCTCCAGCCTCCAGGTAAAGCTCAGCCCGCCCAGCGCATATTCGCCCGTCCGTTCGCGCATCTGGCCGGGATCCGTGTCGAGGATCTGCTCACTGAGCAGGTTCTGCGCCACGATCTGCGCCAGCGTCATCTCCCGCGCCAGTGTGGCCGATCGCGCGGACGTGGTCAGCGCGTTCATCAACGCCACGCCCGCCAGCGCCAGAATCGTCAGCGCCGCCAGCATTTCAATCAGAGAGAACCCCGCTTGCAGACGCCCGGTCATGACGCCGTCCCCGGCGTTTCAGGGTCAACAAGGCTCAGATGGCCCTGCCCGTCACGCGCAATGCGGCGCACCCCCTGCGCGCTGCGCAATTCATAAGCGAAGGGGTGGTCAAAGCCCGTCGGATCAAACCAGACCTCAGGCGCGGGAACGTCCGGAGCGCCGGTGGACAGACCGGACTCGCCCCGCCTTGCAATCGCGCCGGACTGAACGCTCAGCACCAGATCAGGGTCTTCAAAGCGATGCGCGTCAAAGGCCGGATGGTCTGTGCGCACGCGCCAGAAGCCGTCCTCAAACTGGAAGAACTGATACCCGCGCCCGTCCTGGCGCGCCGCAAAACCCACATGCCGCCCCGTGACCAGCGCATCCTGCCGCGCTTCATTGAGCGCACGCACCAGCGCCTCGCCCTCAATCTGTTCAGGCGCGTCTTCAGGGCGCAGCATCACCACGGCCACGCCCGTCACCAGCGCGATGATCGCCAGCGCCACCAGCGTCTCCACCAGCGAGACGCCCGCCTGAGAGGATCGGGGCGCAGTCCTGGTCACTACGACTCTTCAGTCCAGTTGCCGATATCAGCGTCTTCGCCCTCGCCGCCTTCACGGCCGTCTGCGCCATAGGTCCAGACGTCAAAGCGGCCATGCTCGCCGGGATAGAGGTAGAGAAATTCATTGCCCCAGGGGTCAGTGGGCAAATTGTTGATGAAGCCGCCTTCGGGAAACCGGGTCGCCAGACGTGCGTCAGACGGCGGGGTCACCAAGGCCTCAAGCCCTTCATCGGTGCCGGGATAGCGCCCCATGCGCAGGCGATAGGTCTCCAGCGCCTGTTCGAGCTGGCTGATCTGGGTCGTGGCGGTCGTGGAGTTCGCCTGGCCCAGCATGGGCAGCACATTCATGGTGATGATCGTGGCCAGAAGCCCGATGATCACCACCACCACCATGACTTCAACCAAGCTCAGCCCGGCTTCGTCATCGTCGAGACGGCGCGCGTCATTCTTCGTGAGCAGCATGTCTCTGTGTCTCCTTGCTGGCTGCGCTATCCCAGCGCAGCGGTGTTCAGTTGCAGGATCGGCAGCAGGATCGACAGCACGATCCCGACCACCACCACGGCCATGGCGATGATGATTCCCGGCTCCAGAAGGCTCAAACCCACCGTGATGGCGCCGTCCACATCCGCTTCCATATGTTCGGCGGCGCGCTCGAACATCTCCGCCAGCCGCCCTGAGCGTTCCCCGGCGGCGACCATGTAGACCATGAGCGGCGGGAACCAGCGCGCCTGACGAAGCGCATCCGCCAGCCCTTTGCCGGTCTCGACCTTGTCGATCACGCTGCTCATCATATCCTGAAAGGGTAGGTTGTCAGACGCCCGGCGCGACGCGCGCAAAGCCTCGGGTAGCACCGCGCCAGCATTGATCAGGATCGCCATGGTGCGCGCAAACCGCGCCGCCTCCACCTTGCGGGCGAACCCGCCCAACCCCGGCATGCCTAGCTGCGTGCTCTGCACCGCGCGCTTCACAGGATCGCGACGAATCGCGACGGCATAAGCCAGCCCGGCGCCCAGGAGCAGCAGCAACAGGACCGGCCAGCTCGCCTGCAAGCCATTGGACAGCGTGATCATGACTCGCGTCAGCAGCGGCAGGGTCATGTTCATGGTGTCAAACTGCTCGGCGATCTTGGGCACGATAGCCACCAGCAGCACGCAGACCACCAACAGCGCCACGGCCCCCAGAACGCCGGGATAGATCAGCGCCGCGCCAACCCGGCGCTTCAAGGCGCCCGCCTTTTCCAGATATTCCGCCAGCCGGTCGAGCACGCGGCCCAGACCGCCCGCGCCTTCGCCGGCTGCGACCATGGCGCGATACACGCCGGGGAAGCTGTCAGGATAGGCGGCCATGGCCTCTGACAGGCGTTCGCCTTCGGTGACCTTTTCGCGCACGCCCATCAGAACACGTTCCACCGAGGCCTTGTCAGCCTGACCGCCAATCAGTCCGACCGCTTCTTCAATCGGCATGCCGGCGTCGATCAGGGTGGCGAGCTGGCGCGTGACGCCGGTCAGATCGTCTTCAGACAAGCCTTTGGGCTTGACCAGCGCTTTTAAGACGCCGCTCTCAGAGCGCTCACTGGCGCGCGCCACGGACAGAGGCGCCAGCCGCCGGCGGCGCAGCTCCTTGCGCGCGGCGGCCTCGGAGTCCGCAGACAACAGGCCTTTGGTGCGCTTGCCGGCCGCGTCCAGGGCTTCGTATTCAAACGCCGCCATCGCGCTCGCCATCCTCGCGGCACACCCGCATCACTTCGGCCAGGCTGGTTTCGCCAGCCTTGGCCAGTTCAACGCCGGACCGCCACAGCGTATGGCGGGTCTTAAAGGCGTGGCGCGCAATTTCGTTCTCGCGCGCATCCTCGTGGATCATCGAGGCGATGGCGTCATCCACCACCAGAAGCTCGTACACGCCCCGACGCCCGGAAAAGCCAGAGCCGCCACAGGCATCGCAGCCTTTGGGCCGATAGAGGATCGCGCGTTCGTCCTCGCCAAGTTCCATCATGCGGCGCTCGCCCGCATCCGGTTCATAGGCCTCTTTGCAGGACGGGCACAGCCGGCGCACCAGGCGTTGGGCCACTACAGCCTTGATTGTGGTGGCCAGCAAATAACTCTCAACGCCCATATCGCGAAGGCGCGTCACCGCGGCGGCGGCGGAATTGGTGTGCACGGTCGACAGAACGAGGTGCCCCGTGAGCGAAGCCTGCACCGCGATCTCGGCGGTCTCCACATCGCGGATCTCGCCCACCATCACAACGTCGGGATCCTGGCGCAGGATCGCCCGCAACCCGGCCGCAAACGTCATCCCGACCTTGGTGTTGACCTGGGTCTGTCCCACGCCCTCAACAGCATACTCCACCGGGTCTTCCACGGTGAGGATATTGCGGGTCTGGTCATTGAGAAGATTGAGCCCGGCATAAAGCGTGGTCGTCTTGCCCGCGCCTGTGGGACCGGTCACCAGCACCACGCCATTGGGCTGGGCCAGCACGGTCTGGAAATCGCTGAGCTGGGCCAGGGACATGCCCAACTGATCAAGGGTGAAGCGCGCGCTGTCCTTGTCCAGAAGGCGCAACACCACCCGTTCGCCATAGCGAGACGGCAGGGTCGACACGCGCACATCCACGCCCTTGCCCGCCAGCGTCAGCGTCAAGCGGCCATCCTGGGGCACGCGTTTCTCGGCGATGTCGAGCCGCGCCATCACCTTGATGCGGCTGGTCAGCGGCGGGGCGAGACGCCCGCTCAGCGACACCATCTCGCGCAAGACGCCATCGACGCGCAGCCGCACCGACACCCGGTCCTCAAACGGCTCCACATGCACGTCCGACGCGCCCGACCGCACGGCCTCGGCGATCAGGCCGTTGATCAGGCGAATGATCGGCGCGTCCGAGGCGCTGTCGAGCAGGTCCGCGGTCTTGGGGATGTCGTTGATGATGTCAGACAGGCTCTCGCCCGCCGCATCCTCGGCCGTATCGGACATGGAGTGAGCGAGACCGTCAAAGGCGTAAATCTCTGACAGGGCGCGATCAAAGGCGCGCGCGTCCAGGGTGCGCATCTCAAGCACGGCGCCCGCCGCCCGTCGCGCCTCCAGAAGCGCGAGCGGATCAAAATCCTCGCGCAGCAGGAAGACCGGGGCGTCCCCGGTCTGGAGCGCCACGCCGCGCTCGCGCGCAAACCCGTAGTTCAGAGGCTTCAAGACTTACTCCTGCCCCGCATCCGCGTCCGGCAGCGGACGGGCGAAAGGATCGCCGCCGCCCATCATCATGTCGACGATGGATTCAAGGCTCGACGCGCCGCCCGTGGCGTCACGCTGCTGGCCGACCGCATAATCATAGCTCGTCCGGGTGACGTCGCGCATGCTGGCCGCGTCCCGCACGATGGTCGGACGGATGAACACCATGAGATTGCGACGCGTGGTGGAGCGGCTGTCATTGCGGAACAGACGCCCTGCGCCCGGAATACGGCTCAGCCCCGGCACGCCGCTCTCCGCTTCCTGCTCGTCGGTCTCGATCAGACCGCCCAGCACGATGATTTCACCATCATCGGCCAGCACGGTCGTCTCGATCTTGCGCTGATTGGTGATCAGTTCGACGAAATCGGCGCTCACCGGGCCCGCCACAGAGGAGACCTCCTGGCGGATCTGCAGACGGATGGCGTTGCCGTCATTGATCTGGGGGCGGACATAAAGCTGCACGCCGACGCTTTCGCGCTCGATCTGACGGAAAGGATTGGAATTGTTCGAGCCCAGCGTCTCACCCGTGGTAATCGGAATTTCCTGGCCCACCATCAGATTGGCTTCCTCGTTATCGAGCACCATCAGTTGAGGTTTGGAGAGGACGTTGGAATCTGAATCCGTATCGAGCGCATTGACGATGACGCCAAACAGCGAGCCGTCATTCAGCTCGCCGCCAAATCCGAACGCGCCGCCGCGGGCGTTCACCAGCGAGGACAGCGCCAGATTGCGCAAGTTCACATCCGTGCTGCTGGTCGCGTCATCGCCGTCAGACGTCAGCCCGCCGGTCAAAAGCGCGCCCGTCAGCGCCAGAAGGTCCGGCTGCCGGGTCGAGCCATAGCGAGTGTAGGCGAAGGGCGTGGCGTCATCGCCATCGCCCGCCAGCAGGAACTGGACGCCCAGATCACGCGCGGTCTGGTCTGAAATCTCGACGACGATCGCTTCCACCTGAACCTGAGGGCGGCGCACATCAAGGCGGCGGATCACCTGTTCAAGGTCGCGCAGCACGTCCGGATCGGCGTTCATGATGATGGCGTTGGTCGCGGGATGGTGCGCGATGGAAACAGGACGCCCGCCCGTGTCAGACGCATTCATGGATTCGGTGAACTGCTCTAGAATGGGCAGCAGGTCATCACCCCGAGCATGGTTCAGCGCCACGACACGGAAGGTCTGATTGGAGGCGCTGACCGCATCAATGCGGCGCACCAGCGAGACCATCTCGCCCACCGCCGCCGGCTCGCCGCGCAGCAAAAGCGCGTTCGAGGAGGGCACCGCCGCCAAAGTCACATTGGCGGGCGCATCGCTTTCAGCCCCCTGGGACCGAACCTGAAGACGCCCGATTATGTCCGCCATCTCTTCAGCGGGGATATTGTCCAGCGTCAGCATCTCGACCGTGGAGGTGTCACGGTCCGCCTCGCGCAGCGCCGCTTCGATGGCGCGGACATTGGAGGCGAAGTCGACGATCACCACCAGATTGCCCGAGGCGATGGAATTGGCTGCGCCATACTGGCTGAGCATCGGCTCGATCGCGCGCACCGCGTCCAGCGCAGCGGCGTTCTGCAAGCGATGCACGGAACTCAGGATCACAGAATCAGAGCCCGAAGCCGCCAGAGGCGCGCCCATGCGCACGCCTTCGGTTTCGGGGATGATCTGATAGACGCCCGGCGCGGTCGGCAAAGCGGCGTAGCCGTTCACACGCAGGGTGGAGAGAAAGACCTGAAAAGCTTCATCAGAGGTCAAAGGCGTTTGCGAGACGATGGACACCCGGCCGCGCACCTCAGGGTCAACCACGAAGGTATAGCCGGTCATCAGAGCCATATCGTCGATCACCGCGCCGATCTCGGCTTCGCGGAAATTCAGGGTCTGGCCAGACGATTGGCCATAGGCCGGCGTCAAGGTTGCGAGGGCCAGAGCCATCGCGGTCGCGATGCTGGAAAGAGATGTCATGATCGCCTGCATAATGCTTGGCTTTCCCCTAGAGCGCCGCTAACGCAGCGACGTTTCCACAGTGATGTCTTCGCCGTCGCGCCAGATGCGCGCCACAGCCATGTCAGCGGATTCCAAAAGCGCAAAGGCGCGCACGGCCGCCGCTTCGCTGGTGAGCGGCGCCGCATTCAAACTCAGCACCACATCACCCGGTTCAAGTCCCAGATTTGCGAGCCGGGCGGCGTCGCCGTCCACGCGCAAACCACGCACAGCGCCATTTTCATAAACCGGCTCCAGGCTCAGCCCTGACAACCAGCCGCGCGCCATTTGCCGTTCGCTCATCTGCACAGTGGCGCCGTCGGACTCAACTGGCGCCGCAGCGGCCGGCTGCGCTGCGCCGGACTGGGCGCGGCGGCGGCCTGCATCGGTGAGAAACAGGCTTTCAAGGACGCCGCGGCGATTGATCACCACCCGGTCGGCGTGAACTTCTTCCAGCACGATGTTCGCACTGAGGGTTTCGCCTGCGGCCACACGCAGCTGACCTTCGCCGGGAATGTCGATGATGGCGGATCCGTCACCCGGCGTCGCGCCGACGCGCACGCCACGCAAGGTGAAGCCGAGACGACTTTCCGGAGCCACCGGCGCCGCGCTCTGCGTGACCGGCGCGAACACGCCGCTGAGATCGCCGACCGCTTGCGGAGCAGACGCCGCCCGATGGGTGGCGCCGCCTGACGGGCTGATATCCGCGCGCAAAGCGTCAGAGCCGTAAATTCCAAACCAGACCGCCTGCGAGACAATCACCGCAATCACAAGGACCAGCGCAGCCTCCACCCCGTGACGCAGCACGGTCAGCCCCGAGATCGCCTCGGGTCTGTTGGCTGCGGTCTTGCTGGCGTGCGCGGTAAGCATCTGTGCGGTCAGGCCTCTGCGGCGGGTGTTGCATCGTACACGGACGCCGGATCGGCGCGAACCCGTGATTTCGCGTCCCGCTCTGCGGCACGCTCTGAAAGCAGAGACAAGCGCGCAGACCTTAAGGGTCCGCCCGCTTGCATCCGTTTTGGGTCGTCAATGTCATGACGGAGCGGCGCAAGGCCGCCCCGTCAGGTCTTTCCCTAGAACCGCGCTGTCAGGCTGACAGACACGGAACGCCCGCGGGCATAGGTGTTGAACTGGGTCTCACCAATGCCTTCGCTGACCTGATATTCGATGTGATCTTCATCGAGCAGGTTGCGTGCATTGATGCTCAGCGACAGGCCGTCATAGATGTAATCAAGATCCCGGCGATAGGTGGCGTCCAGGATCACGCCCGGATCTTCCATCACGTCGGGAAGCTCGGCGCCTGGCTGGCTGAGACCCCGTTGCAGAACGCGATCATCCACCCAGTTGAGCAGCAGGTTGAACTCGTCCTGATCGCTCGCCCAGCCCAGCTGCGCGTTGATGATGTTCTCAGGCGTGCCCTGCAGCACCGAACCGTCAAGGTTATAGGTCGCAGCCGGCTGCAGGCTCTGGCTGATCGGATCAAAGATCAGATCGCTGGCGCCCGCTTCAACTTCTGAGTCGGTGTAGGTGTAGTTGATGCCGAAGCGCCAATCCCGGTCCGACAGGAAGAAGATGTCGCCAGGAATGTTGAACTGGGTGCGATATTCCAGCTCGAGACCCTGAACGATAGCCTTGGGCGAGTTGATGAAGGTGGTTTCGAACACGAAGGTCGAGGTCGAGAACTGCACTTCTTCAATCGGATTGGTCAGCTCTTTGTAGAACACCGCGCCGGTGATGAACTGGTCGCGGCCCAGATAGTATTCCAGACGCGCGTCATAGTTCTTGAACTCGGTGTCCACGAGACCCGAGTTACCGCGATAGGCGCGGCCGGATTCAGGATCGAAATAGCTCGAACGCGCCAGTTCGCGGAACTGCGGGCGTGCGATGGTTTCCGAATACCCGACCCGCAGCTGAAGGTTCTCAGCAAAGGTCCAGGTGCCGGTGAAGGCCGGCAGGGTGTAGTCGTTTTCAAGATCGACCGTACCCGCGCCCAGATTGCCGAAGCGATCAAAGGTCTGAACCGACTGGGTCGCTTCTTCACGACGCACGCCGAAGGTGGCGCGGATGAAGTCGGTGAACTCCACATCAGCCTGGGCGTAATAGGCGTCCACGTCCAGCTCGCCGGTATAGGAGTCGTTGGTGGTGGACAGTTCTTGCAAGATGAACCGCGTCGGCGCGATGTTATCCGGCGAGAACAGGAAGTCCGGGCGCGCAACACGCACATCGTCCGGCAGCGAGTTGCCGCCCACGAAACGGAAGGCGTACAGATTGTACTCGCGTTCGGTGCTTGCCGTGTCAAAGCCCGCTGACAGAACCGTGTTCCAGCCCATCAGAGCGGTATTGTAGACCGCGTCGCCGCCGAAGCTGGTGGCTTCATCGGTCAGATCGCTGAAGCGGATGTCATAGCTGTTGGCCACGAGATAGCTCGGCTGACCCGTCACCGGGTCGATCAGACGACGCAGCGTGCGCTCGTAGGGCGCGTCGCGGGTGGATTCCGCATAGGCGCCGCGCCAGCTCAGCTCGAGATCGCCAAACACATGCTCGCCATTGAGCTGGTACATGGTGAGCTCGCGCTCATACCAGCCGGTCTGCTCGTCATGAATCTCACCCGTGGCGCCCGGCGCGTTGAAGTCGGTGCCGGTGGTGATTTCAGAGCGCTTGTCAGTGTCGTGCGAGTAAAAGACGAGACCCTGGACTTCGTGGTTGTCCAGACCCGCAGACAAAGCGACCAGAGCATTCGTAGCGGCTTCAAAACGGCCTTCTGCAGCCGTCTGGTCATTACCGATGATGCCGCCCAGCACGCGCTGACGGCTGGCTTCGCGGTAAGACCAGTCGCTGTCATAGCCAGCGGTCGCCACAACACCAACCTCAAGCTGGCCCAGCATGCGCGAGGCGCCGGCCTCGAAGCTGAACGAGCCCGTCGGCAGATATTCGGTGTTCTGGATGACGTTGACCGGCGAGTTGGTCAGGCTTTCACCCGCGTTTTCGATGTAAGCATCGCTCTGGCTGTTGAGCGGCGTCCGCGTGGCGATCAGATCCGCCAGAGGAGACGGCATGCTGCGCAGGCCGTCATCATAGCCCGTCCAGTCCTGGTCGGCGCCCGAATGGATCAGACCATCCTGGAACGTGGCTTCGCTGTTATAGGAAACGCCGGCCTTGAGGCTGAAAAAGTCCTCATCAGGGCGACGCACGGTGCTCATATTGATCAGACCGCCGCCGAACTCGGCCGGCAGGTTGGCCGAATAGGTTTTCTGGACTTCGATGCCGTCCAGCAAGTCGGACGGGATGAGATCCAGCGGCACGGTGCGGCGGAGCGGTTCGGGGCTGGGAAGCACCGATCCGTTCAGCAAGGACGAGGAGTAGCGATCCCCAAGGCCGCGCACATAGGCGAAACGGCCGCCGACAATGCTGAGACCACTGACACGCGCCAGAGCGGCGGCGGCGTCTGAATCGCCCGTACGGGCCAGGTCTTCAGCTGACAGGAAGCTCGCAACCTGTGCAGTGCGACGCTGGGGTTCGGGGACGTACTGGTAGCGCACGACCACCACGTCTTCGACTTGGTTGGAGGCGGACGCAGCCTCGTCATTTGTCTGCTGCGCGAAGGCGGCGGACGGGGCGAGGAGAACGCTCGAGGCGAGCAGCGCTCCACGCATGAGTTTCATCGTATTCATCATCAGAACCTTTTGTCAGGTCGTCACCAGCAGGCTGCAGAAGGCGGGGCCGCCGACGCATGACGTCGACGGCCCGCGCTCAATTGCGCTTAGCAGGGAGAGGACGCTTCCAGGCCACAGGACCAGCCAGCCCACCAGCGGTCGGAGCTGTTCTCGACGGCGCCGATATAGGTGACCGGCTCGAACCAGGCATCCAGCGTGGTCGGGTCGAACACCGGACGCGCATTCTCTGCGGTCCCGTTGACGAACGTGCCAGACAGGGTTGCTGCGATGGCGGTGGTGTTGTTCGAACCCTGATCCACAGCGCCTTGTGCAGCGGCGGTGTCAGAACCCGAGCGGGCCAGACCGGCGTCACAATCAAACAGAACCGAGTCAAAGCGCGGATCGTTGTTGATGTCGTAGCCGGCGACGCCGTCGCCTGCGCTGTCCTGCCAGCGGAAGCATTCCTGACCGTAATCGACCACACCGTTCACATAGCGTCCGACGGTGCCGGTGTTCAGGCGGAAAGCGTTCGAACGGTTACCGATGAAGGTGAAGTTCGACAGCGTGGCGTTCGACAATGGCGTGACGCCGTTACCCGCGCTGGAGGCTTCCACGATGTTGTCACCCAGCTGATCGTTCTGGACGACGATCGCGAACTGGATGTTGCCCTGATAGCCGTTGTCGGTGTCGATGGAGTCGTCTTTGTTGCCGGTCAGAACCAGGTTGCGGACGTTGACGTTGCCGCCGAAGAACTCGACGCCGTCATCCTCGTTATTGTGAACCTGGACGTATTCGACCGTGGTGCCGCGACCGATGCCGGCGAAGGTGATGCCGTTCAGTTCGTTGCCCGCGGTGTTGATGGCGAAGCCGGCATATTTGAGCTGCATGAAGCGCAGCGCGCCGGAATTGTCGTCAGCGTCATTGCCGCCGTAGATCGCATCCGGGTTGGTCACGCCTTCCACGATGTTCTGGCAGTCACCGCCTGCGACCGAACCGGTCGAGCAACGGTTGATCGGCGCCTGGCCGAGCAGCACCAGACCACCCCATTCCGCGGTCGCGGTGTCGGGATCAACCTGGTTGCCGGTGAGATCGTTTTCAGAGGTGAAGATGACCGGGTTTTCGCGGGTGCCGTTGGCGAAGATCTGAGAGCCGCGATTGACCACGATGTAGTCAGCGCCGCTATCGCCGAACAGGGTCACGCCCGATTCGATGGTCAGCACAGCCGGATCAGCATTCGGAGCCGTACCGTCGGGGCCGGCGTCAATGCCGACATCCACACGACCGGAGATCTCGTAGACATTGCCGCGCGTCAGGCGCAGGTCGTCGGTGAGAACGCCGGAGACGCGGCAGATGGTTTCACCATTCAGCTCAAGACCCGTATCGGCGGTGCCGGTCGGGCAAGCCGCTTCCGGGAACAGACCGAAGGTCCAGCCGGCCGCCCAGTTGGACGTCTCGGTTTCAGACGGGCTGAAAGCGCCGGCATAGCTGGCCGCTTCGAAGAAAGAGCCCAGCGTGGTCGGATCGACCGCGGTGACGCCCTGCTCGACCGGGCCCGGGAACAGGCGGGAAGCCAGCGAGTTGGCGCCGACCACATTGTTCGGGTCCGCAGCGACGGCTGCAGCCGGAACGCCAGCGACGGAGTTGGAAGAGGCGAGACCACCGTCGCAATCAAACACCACAGAGCGGAAGCTCGGATCGGTTGCTGCGTTGAAGCTGGTGTTGCCGTCGCCCGCGCTGTCCTGCCAGCGGAAGCATTCCTGGCCGTAATCCACCACGCCGTTGACATAGGTGCCGACGGTGCCGGTGTTCAGGCGGAACGCGTTCGAACGGTTACCAACGAAGGTGAAGTTGGAGATGGTCGCGTCAGACGCCGGCAGGGCGCCCGGAGCGACGCTGGAAGCTTCAACGATGTTGTCGCCGATATTGTCGTTCTGGACAACGATCGCGAACTGGATGTTGCCCTGATAGCCGTTGTCGGTGTCGATGGAGTCGTCTTTGTTGCCGGTCAGGACCAGGTTGCTGACGTTGACGTTGCCGCCGAAGAACTCGACGCCGTCATCTTCATTGTTGTGAACCTGAACGTGGTTGACTTCGGTGCCTGCGCCGATGCCGGCGAAGGTGATGCCGTTCAGCTCGTTGCCCGCAGTGTTGATGGCGAAGCCAGCGAAGCGAACCTGCAGGTAACGCAGAATGCCCGAATTGTCGTTGGCGTCGTCGCCACCGTAAATGGCGTCAGGGTTGGTCACGCCTTCCACGATGTTTTCGCACGCGACAGAGCCCGGAGCCGCGGCGGCGCTCAGGCAGCGATTGATCGGCGCTTGGCCCAGCAGCACCAGACCACCCCATTCAGCGGTGTTGGAACCACCCAGGTCGGAAGCGTCAGCAGCGCGGCGCTCGATGTCAGCCTGGCTCGTCATGATCACCGGCGCAGAGGCGGTGCCCAAAGCTTCGATCTGCGAGCCGCGGTTCACAACGATGTAATCAGCGCCCGATGCGCCATAAACAACAGCGCCCGGCTCGATCGTCAGGCGTGCAGACTGGCCGCCCGCCTTGTTGCCGTCAGCGCCGATGTCGGCGCCGACATCGATGCGGCCATTGAGGCGGTAAGCGACGCCGTCAACAGCTTCAAGGGTGAGGTTCGACAGGATCTGGCCGCTGACTTCACAAGCGGTGAAATCGCCCACAGAACCGGCTTGGGTGAAGCCGGACGGGCACGAAACCGTGCCGCCGCCGCCACCACCGCCGCCACCGCCGCCGCCCGGAGGCGTGCCGGGGGCTGACGGGCCAGGAGAAGCGATATCGGACCCTTGCGAACACGCAGCGATCACAGCAAAGGACGCACCTGCAAGCAGCAGTTTCAGCTTGGACATTTGAACTTTCATCAGAACCCCCCGAGGGACTTTATGTGGCGCAACACTCAAAACACGCCGCACTGGCTCGTCGGCTCAGGCGGTCGCTCGGGAGGTGAAAAGACAGCAAGATTGTTACGCAGGGTTCTCAATTGCGTGACGAAGCCGTGACACGCCCTCTACGCGAGCCTTGATGACGTACCGTAGGCGTCATCAGCACTGCGGGCGTCGCCGGATTCGCCAGCGTTGACTGACCTTGGCGCAGGTGTGGCGCCTGTGCACACATCATTAAGGGTTTTATGAAGTTTGGATGACGCACAGGTTTTTCACCTGTGACGACATGCGCCTCAGACGGCAGGTCCGTGGCGCGCCTCGAACACCTCACGAAACGGCGACAGATCATGTCCCGCGTCGCGCGCCAGCGTGAGAATCTCATCCGCCGGACGATCTTGCGACTGTGACAACGCCCACCCCAGCATGGACCGCGCGCCCGACCGGCAGAAGCCCAGCACCTTGCCGGACGCCTGCTGCGTCACCGCATGAATGCGGGCGATGTCAGTTTCGCTGATCTGCGCGCCCTGCATGGGGGCATGCAGGTAATCCAGCCCGGCCGATGTGGCCGCAGCCTCGATCATCGCCGAAGAGGGCTGCCCAGGCTCCTCACCATCAGGCCGATTGTTGATCAACGCGGTGAAGCCCTGATCAGCAAAGGCCTGAACCTGGTCAGGCATGATCTGTCCGGAAATGAAGAAATCAGACGTCACCGGGACACAGACCATCAGCTCACTCCTACAGGGCGTCGAACGGAATCTTGAGGTAATGCACGCCATTATCCTCGGCGGGCGGCAATTCTCCCGCACGCATGTTCACCTGCACGCTGGGCAGAATCAGATTGGGCATGTCCAGCGTGGCGTCGCGCCGTTCGCGCATGGCGACAAAACTGTCCTCGTCCACGCCGCCGCCCACATGAATATTGGAAGCGCGCTCCTCGGCGACGGTGCTCTCCCAGGCGAAGTCATCGCGTCCTGGCGCCTTGTAGTCATGGCACATGAACAGGCGGGTCTCGTCAGGCAGGGCGAAGATCTTCTGGATGGAGCGATAGAGCGTGCGCGCATCCCCGCCGGGAAAGTCACAGCGCGCCGTGCCGAAATCGGGCATGAACAGCGTGTCGCCGACAAACGCCGCATCCCCGATGACGTAAGTCATGCAGGCCGGGGTGTGCCCCGGCGTGTGCATGGCGCGCGCTTCAAGTTCGCCGATATAAAAGCGCTCGTCGTCCGCGAACAAATGGTCAAACTGGGAGCCGTCGCGCCGGAACTCGTCCTCGGCGTTGAACACATCGCCGAACACGGACTGGACGGCGCGGATATTGGCCCCGATCGCCAATTGTCCGCCCAGCTGGGCTTTCAGATACGGCGCCGCGGACAAATGATCGGCGTGAACATGGGTTTCCAGCACCCAGTCCACATCCAGCCCCTGCTCTCTCACATAGGCGATCAGGGCGTCCGCGCTCTTATGGGCGGTGCGTCCCGACTTCGGATCGTAATCAAGCACGGAATCAATAATCGCCGCTTTCGACGTCGCAGGATCGGAGACCACATAGCTGACAGTGAATGTGTCGCGGTCAAAAAAGGCTTTGACCACAGGGTTCTGGGATGAAGCGTTATCGGTTGTCATAACACGGCGCCTCCTTTGGACATTTGGGGACCGAAGGCCTGGCACAAGGCCGACACCAGTTTGTGGATACGCACATCGGCCAGGCTGTAATAGACGTGCTTGGCGTCCCGACGCGGCGTGACAAGACCGGCATCACGCATGCGCGCCAGGTCTCTCGACAGATTAGGCTGACGCACGCCGGTGCGCGACTCGATCTCAGACACCGAGCACTCGCCTTCCATCAGCTCGCACGCCACCAGCAGCCGCCCCGGATGGGCGAGAATTTTCATCAGGCTTGCGACTTCGTCCGCGCGATCGCGCAGCTCCATCAGGTCGAGTTCGGCGCCCATGGCTCGGGACCCTTGTCTGCTCAATTTGAACTTTCGTGTTTTGATAATTGAAATCCTGGCCCCCAGTGACAAGTCTTCCTCACAGTCAATCTTTCTGATCCTATGGTCCTGACAGGCGTCCTGTGCGTGCTGCGCCTTTGTTCCCGCTAACCGGAGACCGCTGACTTGATGAGCGTCATCAGCCTGCTTGCCCTTAATCTTGGGGCCGTTTTATTATTATTTTCAGCACTTTGGGTGATCGCCCAGCTCAATCGCGACCCCAGCTTCATCGATGCGTTCTGGGCGTTTTCGATTGTTCTGGTCGCCGGGCTCACCTTTCTGCTGACTGATGGCGCGACATGGCGACACATGCTGATCGCCGGGCTCACCGCTGTGTGGGGAATGAGGCTCGGCGTTCATTTGCTGCTGCGTTGGCGGCAGGAGGGGGCGGATCGGCGCTATATGAAATTGCTCAGCAATGTCCGCGAGAAGCGCGGTTGGAGCTATGGGCGCACCACGGCGCTGTTCGTTTTTCTGCCTCAAGCCGTCCTGTTATGGCTGACCAGCCTGCCCGTACAGCTCGGGCAAGCGTTCGCAGGTGAAGCGACGCTGGGCGTTCTGGGCTATGCCGGAGCGGCTTTGGCCGTGTTCGGAATTGCGTATGAAAGCCTCGCGGACGCCCAGCTCAGCCGGTTCAAACATGACCCGGCCAGGCAGGGCCAGGTTCTCGACACAGGCTTGTGGGCCTGGAGCCGGCATCCCAATTATTTCGGCGAGGCCTGCGTCTGGTGGGGGCTGTGGCTGATCGCGGCCGAAACCGGCTGGGGCGCGCTCGCCCTGCCTGGTCCGGTCTTCGTGACCTTCACCTTGCTCAAACTGTCCGGCGTGACGCTTCAGGAAGCGGGCATTGAGGACAGACGCCCAGACTATGCGCGCTACAAGGCTCGGACATCGGCGTTTGTGCCGCGTCCGCCCAAGTCACACTCATGATAGGTACGATCAGGTCCGGCGCGTGGGCGGAATGTTGAAGCCGTCAGGCGCGCTTTCAAGAAAGCGCTCCACAAAGCGCACAGCGTCTTCCGCCCGGCCTTGCGACATATCAGAACAGAACGCGTAAACCGCAGTGCCGCTGAGTGCGAGACTCAACAGACCGACGCTCGCCATCACTACCAGTAGCCGCATATCGCCCTCCCCGGCGTTAACAGGGGAAGCCTAACATTACGCGATGTTCATTAACAAGCGGAAAGGTTCGGATCAGACCGAGTCGCGGTCCTGTTCCTCAAACATATCGCTCGGTGTCGGCGTCGCCATGGCGGAACTGGCGTTCTTGAGCGCTTGCAGCGCCTCCTGGACGCTCGTCTCCATCAAGGCCGCAGCGCTTTCCACGCGCTGGCTGGCGGCGTCATATCGATTGACATCCAGCTGGCCGACCGCCGCTTCAATACGCTGCGCCGCGCCATCAACGCGCTGTCCGATTTCGCCCGACATCGCTTCAAGACCGGCGCGGAAATCAGCCAGCGCCGCATCCATGCCGCCAGACGGAATGGATTGGGCGATCGCCTTCATCTCTTCGCGGAACGCGCTTAACTCCGCAGCGATATCGGTCTGGCTGCCCAGACGGGTCTCGTGCAAAGCGGAGGCCGCAATGTCATCAATATCAACGGTGTCTGCGTTTTCATCCCAGATCCGGGATGTAGCGTTGATCTCATCAAGCGCGTCTTCCAGCACGTCTTGAAGGGCGGGCTCAGCTTCAAGAGCGGGCTCAGCCTCAGCATCATCAGGCTCAGCCATACTGACTTCGTCATCCGCTTGCGCCAGAACGAAGTCGTCGTCATCAACGATCAGATCGCGTCCCTCAGCTCCAAGCGCGTCGTCTATGTCCGCACCGGCTTCAGAGCTGTCCAGCTCAGGGGCCTCAGGCTCAGTTTCAGGCTGTTCACCCAGCTCAAAACCGTCTTCAACGGCCGGCTCAGGGTCTATCGCAAACTCAGGCTCCGCTTCGGTCTCAAGCTCGGGTGCGGCGTCAGAGTCAGCTTCCGCCCCGGCGTCCGGCAAAAACGCGAAGTCGTCTTCCTCTGCTGCGGCGACCTCCGCCTCGGGCTCAATTTCAGTCCCGTCCGCAGTGTCGGTTGCGCTCGCAGGCTCTACGCCTTCAACAGTATCATCCAGAACCACGACAGGGTCGTCATCAATCGGCGTGGCCAGAGCCCAATCGTCCTCCCCGGAAGCGTCAAACGCGTCGAGGTCAACCGCGCCGTCATCAAGGAGGGCGTCGCCCGCCCCCTCATCAGCTCCGGATGTTTCCGTGTCGGAATTCGTGTCAAAATCCCATTCGTGCTCGGCCAGATCGTGCATCACCGCCTCGCCTTCTTCATCAGACAGAGCCTGATTGCGGATGCGGTAATCTTCCTGGCGCGGCAGGTCGGGTTGACGCGCCAGATGCACAGCTTCGCTCGCCGGGTCGCCAAACAAGGTGTTCGCCAGCTCGTCGCAGGCGGCGTCCACATCGTCCACATGCTCAACCGGAGAACACAAGGCCCAGGTCAGAGCGCCGAGAGGGGAAAAGCGCACACGGTCGCTGACCGCCCGCTCCAGAAACAAGGAGGTGAAGCGATCCAGTCCCGCAGCCAGTGCATCCGCATTCGCGGTTTCCGGCGGTCGCAATTGCAGAATGAACGCGGCCTCGCCCTCGCGGGGTTGAACAGCATCTGCGGTGGCGAGCTCCATGAGTCCCTTCCCGAAGCGAATCACCCCGGTCCCTGCATCAGTTAGACAGACACCAGATCGCACTCACCTTGCGAAGGTCTTAACATAGCGTGAAATGGATTACTCGAAGCCGATGAAGGCGGGCAGGCCCTGACTTCCTGGCGACATCGCTACTCCGTCCGCATGAATGATCGCCACCGGATTCTGTCCCAGATACGCGCCGCGCATGGAGGGCGCATCATCAATGGCGTGCACCACCAGTCCCGGCGCGAAACGCGGTCCCTGCCGGGGCGTCTCCGGTTCGATTTCAGCGCGCGACACCTGCAACAAGGTCAGGTTGGACAAGGCTCGCACGTCTGCATCCACCCCGGCGCCGGTCTCGATGACCAGCCGGTCCGCATAGACCCGCAAGGGCGCCTGCGCATTCACGGGCGTGTTGTTGATCGCCAGAAAAGGCCGTTCCACCGGGCCGGAACGGCCATTATCTGTGCTGGAAAACACATAGGTGAGCGGCGCATTGGAGGGGGCGAACAAGGCCAGCGCATCCGCTGTCACACGCGCCATGACGAGCCTCTGCGACGCACTCATCACATCCGGCAAACGCACTTCCAGACCGTCCGCAAACCGCTCGGGCAAATGGGTGAAGCCTTGACCCGCCTGCGCGCTTTCAAACAGGAGCGCGCTGTCGCTCGCCAGCTGGACCGGATATCGCTGCTGGGAAATCTCACACCCGCCATCATCGCGCTGGCGCTGCAGGGCTATGGCGACATCATTCACAAGACCCTGCCGCGCCGTGGGCAATTCCACGCGATAGCGGTTCTGGCCCGAACCGTTCAGCCGTCGAGAATCAATCAACTCACCGTTTAGCGCGACATGAGCGACCGTCGTCACCCCCGTCGGACCATCCGGCAGCCGGAAATCGAGTCCCACGGCATCTGCGACCCGGCCTTGCGGCGACTCCGCCAACACATAGCTGAAGCGCCATTCGCGACGGTCAGCGACCTGTTGCACGCTGGTGTCCACGCCGAGCCGTTCAAGCGTCAGCACCGACGGACCTTCAGCAGACAGGAATTGGACTGGATTGACCGAAATCCCACGGGCGATGGCAGACAGCTCGCTGGTGAGAAAGCGCACAGTGTCGATACGCTCCGCATCCGTGACAGCGACCATGGTGTGCCCGGCGCGCCGCCACAGGCTGGCGCCCGCAGGCGCGCGTTCATCCACTGACAGAAACCCAGCGCGCTGCAGATTTTCGCGCGAGCCCGCCAGGATCACGCCTTCCGCGCCCGCTTCCACGACCGCCGACGCGTCGGCGAGATTGATCATGGTGACAGCAAAACCGTTCCGATTGAGCCGCGCGCCCAGCCGGGTCGCGAGTTCGAACCAGGCTTCGCCGTCATCCATGGCGATGACGACCTGGCGCGGGGTCAAGGCCAACACATCACGCACCGACGTGAGCGGCCCCTCAAGCTCGATTTCGAGACCGGAGTTCGGAGCCAGGCTGAGCACTGCGCCCATGGAGCGGTCCGAATGGCAGACCTGGGCGGACACGTCGCCAGCCAGCTGCACGCCGATACGCGCATCCGCAGCGCCCGCAAGCTGCTCGGTCAGGTCGAACACCCAGGTGAAGTCCCGCTGGCCCGGCGCCAGCACCCGCTCCATCACGCGTCGGCCATTCACCGTCACCCGCAACGCCGTCACGGCGTCC
The DNA here is from genome assembly GCF_002354675.1 of Oceanicaulis sp. UBA2681. Taxonomy (NCBI): domain Bacteria; kingdom Pseudomonadati; phylum Pseudomonadota; class Alphaproteobacteria; order Maricaulales; family Maricaulaceae; genus Oceanicaulis; species Oceanicaulis sp. UBA2681. The sequence goes on from NZ_DEMB01000011.1 coordinate 90,965, forward strand.
ACACTCACATCCTGACGGCCGCTCAGAACGAGCCGGACCGCACGCGATCGCTGATCGCGCACCAAAGGCAGGCTGGCGGAGGCGTAAGAGGGGTATCCTGACACGACGAGGCCGTCTGCATGGCCCGCGTCAGCCAGACTGACGTCATAAAGACCATCACGGCCAAGCACAGCCTGTGCGCTGGTCATCCGGTCGAAGACCTGACGCACGAACAATCCGAACTCGCCCTGACCGGCGTTCAGCTGCCCCGAGACGAACAGCGTCGCCACGCTGGCGAGCGCGACAATGCCAAGGGATGCAGAAAACCAGGGGAATCTGCGCTTGTACTCACGATTGGTTTTCATGCTGGCTTAGCCCCGGACCTGTCGCCGCCCCCGCAGCGATAAAACGCCTCACGACAAGACCTGTGAGCCTTCGACGCGTTTCTTACCCAACCCTTAAAGACGTCAAGTCGGGCGGCGTCCCGGCGATACTGTGTCATCATTGTGGTGACCGATCATATCCGGAAAGAAAAGCCGGCACGGAAGGTGGCGCCGCCATAATCGCGAGTCTGGATATTGGACTCATTGTCCAGATATCCAGCCGCCACAAACGCGCTGACCCGCTCTGCGATCTGGCGCTCGAAACGCGCCTCGATCTCAAAGCGCTGATCTGAACGCGCGACCGGCTGAAGCGCCGAAAACGCGCCGTCATAATCGCGGTCACGATAGTCAGCGACCAGAGCTGCGGAGCTTTTGTCGTCGAGCGACCAGATCACTTCACCGCGCAAGCGGGTTTCATCAAAGGAAAAGCGGTCTTCCTCCGCCTCGGCCTGTTCGAAATAGGCTGAGATGCGCAGCACCAAATTGTCATCCACAGGCCGGAAAAACTGCTCGAGACCGACCCGCACTCGCTCTGAGTCCAAGCCCTGAAGATCGGCGCGCTCGAAATCATAGGCGTTGGCGCGCACGCGGAAGACGGTTTCAAGTCGCTGATCGCCTTGCGGACGCCAGCGCAGCTGCGCCTCAGCTTCCGGGCGCGTCCAATGAGAGTTTCCATCCCGGCTCAGAGCGCTATAGCTCGCCGCCAGACGCACCTGCAGGCGGTTATCCGCGGTCGTGTTCCAGTATTGAACCCGAGGGGTGACCAGCACCGAGTTGAGCTCGTCCCGGTCGGCGTATCCGCGTACGCGCAGCTGGCCCTCAAACCGCAGCACCTGTCGGCCTTCAAGCGGCTGAACGCGGCGAAGCCAGGTGTTTGAGTCAAAACCTGTCTCAAGATCGAACACCGCCGGCCCGGCGGACGCCAGCTCCTGGTCGGCTGAAAACGGATCGGATCGTGCGATCATATTCGTGGATTGAAGCTCGAAACGCCCTTCAGCCTGGGCGGCGCCGGCGCTCACAACGGCAAGCCCAGCCGCCAACATGCTGGTCCGCATGGAATTCGTCATGATGTCACCCGCCTTCACCCGTCCGTCAGGGTGAATTGCCCTTCCGAATTCTCACTGTTAATGCTTCGTTAAAAGCTGCAGTCAACCAGTACGCGATCAAATCTGAACGCGCCATGAAGCGGTAAGGCGTCCCAAGCATGCTCAAAGACACCGACCCGCCGCTTCCCGGCCTCTCTGGCAAGGCGCGTGCCGAGGAAACGCAGGCCAAGCCTGATCTGAAGCGGGACACTCCGAAGGCGCGCCTGGATGATCAGGGGCGCAAGGCGGACTTCTTCCGCTCTGTGGACTCTGCGCCCGTCGGAGTCTCCGTCGCGCGCCCCAGAGAAGTTCAGGACTTCGCCCTCGCCGCGTTCGCCTTCTTCTCCATCATTCTGCTGGCGCTGCCAGAGCTGAGCCGGGCATTTTTTGATCTCGCCATACCGCGAGATTTCGTCGGCTTCACCGCAGACCGGATGAATGCGGTATTGCCGGTCCGCACCTTCCTTCTGAGCTTCTTTCTGACCTATGCGCTGTTCGCTTACGGCACGCCGGGCAAACGGGTCGTGCTGGCGATGAGCTTCCTGCTCAAGCTGGCGCTGGCCTGCATCGTGATCGACCTGGCCGCCTGGCTGAGCTGGCGATGGGCAAGTGCGGTCTGGCCGGTCCATTTCCAGCAATTTCTCGCCGGCATGGCCGGGCTGATCATCTTCCCGCACACCCTGATCAGCCAGGCGCGCCTGCCGACCGCTTCAGGAACCCCGGTGCTGCGCGACGGCAAGCTGTACGAATACAGCCTGTTGTTCGTCACCGGCGGCGTTGCGGCGATCGTCGCCATTCTGGTGTCGTCTGTGTTCCAGCCTGAAGCCGATTATCTGCGCTCGATCGCGTTGCTGGGCGGAATGGGGCCGGGCGTGTTCCTGGCGCAGCAGGTCATGGGCGTGCAACTGGCGGTGCTGGGCTGGGGGCGCAACCAGATCTCGAGACGCCGCGCCTTTTCGCCCCCTGTCGCCGTAATGATCCCGGCGCACAATGAAGCCCACCAGATCCGCGAAACGCTTCTGGCCGTCGACGCAGCGGCGGCGCGCTATGATGGCGATGTGCGAGTGATCGTCATGGAAAACTGCTCGCATGACGAGACGGCGCAACTGGCGGAAACGACCCTGGCGCGGTGCGAAAACCTGGCGGGGTGGCATGTGGACGCCAGCACGATTCCCGGCAAGGCCCGGGCGCTCAATCGCGGTCTCGACCTGATTGAGGAAGGCTTTGTCGTCCGCATTGACGCCGACACCGTGATTGCGCCCGACACGCTGAAAACCGCCATGCGCCATTTCGCCCGGAACGCCGTGGGCGGCGTCGGCGGGCTGCCCCTGCCCCATGCGGACGAAGGACTGTTGTCCAAGGTGCGCGCCATCGAGGTGCTGATGCGCCATGGATTCGTGCAGGTGGGCTTCGGCGCGTTCGGCGGGGTGTTCGGCCTGCCCGGCATGTTCGTGATCTATCGCAAATCTGCGCTGGACGAGGCGGGCGGCTTCACCGAGGGCATGAATGGCGAGGACACCGACATCACCTTGCGCATGACCTCGCTGGGCTATCGCATGGTCGCGGACCCCAAGGCGAAGTTCTATACCGAGACGCCGGACACGCTCGCTTTCCTGCGCGAACAGCGCACGCGCTGGTTTCGCTCGCTCTACCATGTCACCGCGCACAACCGGGACATGCTGTTTCGCAATGGCTCGGTGATCGGCAATGTCGCCTTGCCCTTCACCCTGCTCAATGGCGCGCGGCGCGCAATGATGACGCCGCTGCTGATCTACGGCCTGATCGTGTTCTTCCTGTTCGGCTGCGTGTATGGGCACCCCGGTTTCGCCACGGTGGTGGCCGTGGTGATGGGCATGCCCTTCGTCCTGGCGCTGTTCGTGCTGATCGTCTGGAGACGGCTCGACCTCATCCCGATCCTGCCGCTCTACATGGGCTTCAGGTTCCTGCGGTCCTACTACACGCTGGGATCGACGCTCTCGCTGATTTTCCCGAGCCGGAAGGCCGAGCGCGCCTTCGACGCGCCCAAGCCTCGTCAGAAACCGCCGCTTGTGGGCTAGGCCGCCATCTCATCATCCTTGATCCTGAAGAACAGGGCGTAGAAGACCGGCGTGGCGATCATGGTCAGGATGGTCGCAAAGGCCAGACCGCAGATGATGGTCACCGCCATGCCCTGGAAGAAAGCGTCGAAGATCAGGGGCGTCATGCCTAGGATCGTCGTGCCCGCCGCCAGCAGCACCGGCCGCAAACGGCTGACCGAGCCTTTCACCATGGCGTCAAAACGCGGATCACCGCGGTTGATGCGCTGATCGACCTCGTCCACCAGCACGATGGCGTTCTTGATCAACATCCCCGACAGCGACAGCAAGCCCAACAGCGCGGTGAAGGAGAAGGCCACATTGGTCGCCAGAAGCCCCATGCTGACGCCGCAGATCGACATCGGCACGATCAGCCAGATGATCAACGGCTGACGCACGCTCTGGAACAGGATGAAGCTGGTCATCAGCATGACCAGAAAGCTCAGCGGCAGCACGCCGCCCAGCGATTCATTGGCTTCGCTGGACGCCTCATGCTCCCCGCCCCACTCAAGCGTGTAGCCATGGGGCAGCTCGATGCCGCTCACGACTTCTGCAAAGCGCGGAAACGCCGAGGCCGCAGTTGTGTCCTCTGACGCTGGATTGCCTTGCACGGTCAGGGTGCGCACCCGGTTGCGGCGCTGGATCAGGCTTTCATGCGCCTCCAGCTCAAACCCGCTCACCACCTGGCTGACCGGCACGTAGGCGTTCTGGGACGGGCTCCAGATCAACCGGTCGGTCAGGCTGTCAGGCTGGGCGCGCTCATAGTCCGGCGCCCGCGCGATGATCGGAATCAGGATGTCGCCTTCCCGGAACACGCCCACTTGCGAGCCGGAGGTTGCATAGCTCAGCGCGTCAGCCACATCCGCGCGCGTGACGCCGATGGTCCGGGCGCGATCCGGCAGGATTTGCGGCACAAGCACCAGCTCGCGATTACGCCAGTCCGTGCGCAGATCGCGGAATTCGCCGGCTTCATTGAGCCGCCGCAATGCTTCTTCGGTCAGCGCGCGCAGAACTTCGGCGTCCGGCCCCATGAAACGCGCCTCCAGCTGGGCGCCCGAAGGCGGGCCGAACACGATCCGCTCGGACCGCGCTTCCAGCTGAGGATAGGTCTCGGTCACATAGGCCATGATGGCGTCCGCCAAGGGCGGAATCTCATCCAGCGTCTCCGTCTGCACGATCAGCTGACCATAGGCGGGATTGGGCTGTTCGCTGGTGTAAGTCAGCATGAAGCGCGTCGCGCCGCGCCCCACAAACGCATCCACCGAACGGGCGTGCTCCTGCTCGCCGGCGAAACGCGCCACGTCGCGGATCACCGCGTCGGTGGCCAGAATGTCCGCCCCCTGGGGCATGGTCATGTTCACATAGAACATCGGCGTGTTCGAATTGGGGAAGAAGGCCTGCTTGACCGAGCCGAAGCCGACGATGGACGCCATGAACACCACCACCAGCGCAATCACTGTCACGATGCGGTGCTTGAGCGCCGTCACCAGAAGATTGCGATAAACGCTGTAAATGCCCCGCCCGTGCGGGTCATCTGGATTGGCTTTCTCGCCCTTGAACAGGTGATAGGCGATCATCGGGGCGACCGTGATCGCCAGTATCCAGCTCAGCACCAGTGAAATGCCGATGATTGCGAAGAGCGAGAACAGAAACTCGCCCGTCGAATCGGGCGACAATCCAATGCCCGAAAACGCCATGATGCCGATGACAGTTGCGCCCAAGAGCGGCCATTGGGTCGAGTTGACCGCATCCTCGGCCGCTTTCATCCGGTCATCGCCGCGCTGGACAGAAACCTGAATGCCTTCGGTCACCACAATGGCGTTATCCACCAGCATGCCCATGGCGATGATCAGGGCGCCCAGCGAGATGCGCTGCATGGTGATGTCAAACGCGTTCATGAAGAACAACGTCCCCAGAACGGTCAGAAGCAGCACGGCGCCCACAGTCACACCGGCGCGCCACCCCATGAACAGACACAAGACCCCGATCACGATGGCGACCGACATCGCCAGATTGACCAGGAAGCCATTGGTCGCCTTGGCCACGACCGTGTGTTGTTCATAGATCGGCTTGAGTTCGACGCCGACCGGCAGATCTTGCTCCAGCTCGGCCAGCCGGGCTTCCACAGCTTCGCCCACATCGACGATATTGGCGTCTTCAAGCCCCGCCACGCCCAAGGTGAAAGACGGCTCGCCATTGTGATAAATGTAAACATCAGCCCGCTCGACGGGCGCCCGCGTTACGTTCGCAATGTCAGACAGACGCAAGGTCTGACCGGCATCGCGCGGCGAGATCAGAAGATTTTCAATGGACTCCACGCCGCCGATGGATTGCGGCATTTCAATGCGCAGCAAGCGGTCGCCCGAGGGCGCCTCCCCGGCGGAGACCACCGCGTTTTCATTGGAAAGGGTGGAAAGCACCGCCTCGACCGGAAGCCCGAGACGCGCCAGATCTTCCTGGGAAATCTCGATATAAATGCGTTCTTGCGTGACGCCTGCGACCTCCACCTTGGAGACCCCGTCCACGACCAGCAATTCGCGGCGCAGATCATCGGCGATATCGCGGATCTCACGATCAGAATATCCCGGCGCGGTGACGGCGTAGAGAATGCCGTAAACATCGCCGAAATCATCGAGAACCTGCGAGGTTCCAGCGCCCGGCGGCAAGGTTGGCGCAGCGTCCCGTATCCGCTTTCTCAGCTCGTCCCAGATTTGAGGCAACTCGGTGCCGTCAAACTCGTCGCGCATGCGCACGTGAATTTCGCTGACGCCGGGCGAGCTTTCGGAGAAGACCTCGTCAAGCTGACTCATCTGCTGGATCGCGGTTTCCAGACGCTCAGTGACCTCGTCTTCCACCTCTTCCGCCGTCGCGCCGGGATAAGGCGTGACAACAATGGCTTCCTTGATGGTGAAGGACGGGTCTTCAAGACGCCCCACCGACATGAAGCCCTGTATGCCGCCAAACAGGCAGAACAAGATGACAAGCCAGGTCAGCACCGGGCGCTCGATGGACAGTCGGGCAAGATTGAACTTGCCGCCGACCCCGGACTTTGCGGTTTCGGTCATGGGCAGACGCTCCGTGTCTGGGTCGGTCAGCGATTGATGGGGGTGATCGGGCGCACCAGCATGCCCTCATGCAACGCATTCACCCCGGCGGTGACGATCTCTTCCCCCGGCTCCAGACCGGAATGAATGACGACCTGGCCGCCCTCGATCGGTCCAGCCAGAACTGCGCGGCGACTGACGGCGCCAGAGGCGGGGTCAAATACCCAGACCGAGAAGCTGCCATCGGGATTGGAGGCCAGCGCCGAGAGCGGCGCCACCACGCCCTGCGCCTGGTTTGACAGGCTTTGCGGCAGAGTGACCGTCACCGACGCCGTCATCCCCGGTAGAATATTGGCCGGCACGGTGTCGGGCAGCGCGAACAGGGCGGTATAGGTCTGGGACGCCTGGTCAGGCTCCGCCACCAGCTCGCGATACTCCAGCTCGAAACTCTGATCCGGTAAGAACGGAAAACGGGCGACCATGTCGGGCTCGTCTCCACGATCCACCTGAGCGATCAGGCTCTCGGGCACCTGGATGGCGACCCGGAGTTCGCTGACATCCTGAATACGCACCACCGGCTGGCCCGCGGACACCGTTGTGTAATTGTCCACAAGCCGGCGGCTGATCAATCCGTCAAACGGCGCATTGATGGCCGCATACTCCAGATTTTGCCGGGCGTTATCGAGCGCCACAGCCCGCAAATCATAGGCGGTCTGCGCATCTTCAAGCGCGGCGTCAGAGGCGATGCCGCGTTCGTTGAGCGTGCGTTGCCGATCAAGATTTTGGCGAGCCTGCTGCAGCTGAACCTGCGTCTCTCGCCGGGCGCGCTCAAAATCCTGGGTTTCAAGCCGAGCGACCAGGGCGCCCTGTTCGATCAGCTGGCCTTCAGAAACGGGAAACTCCGCCAGTCGGCCGCCGACCTGAAAGGAGAGATCCACCGTCAGGCGCGCTTCCACCCGTCCGACAAACTCGCGTTGGTTAGAGGTCGCCGCCGCTTGCACGGCTTCAATGCGCGCCGCTCTCGGCGGCGCCTGCTCCTCCGGCTCAGCGGGCGAGCATGCCGCCAGAACACCGAGCGCGCTCACCGCCAGCATCAGATTGCGAATAGTCATTGGGGAGACTCCGTCACGAGAGCGATGAGGCGGGCTTCTATGGCTCCACGCTCATCTGGCGAACAGGTTTCAAGGCCCAGGATCTCGGAGAAATGCAGGCCATCCGCGGCCAGCATGACGATCCGGGCCACATAAGGGTCGGAGGCGTAGGTCAGCATGTCTTCGCGAATCTGCTGATGGACACGGCGGATCGGCTCGATCAGCTCGGGACTCTCAGCCAGCGCCGCCAACAGGCCCATATGCACCTGCCGGTCCACATGCTTGTCGTCAAAAAACGCCGAGATCAGCGCCGGCAGCAGGGGAGCTTTCTCGGCAAAGGCCTGGGCCTTCGCCGTCTCATGCCGTTCGAGAAAGCGATCCGTCATGCGCTGGATCATGCCTTCGATCAGCGCCTTCTTTGATGGGAAATTGTACAGGACCCCACCCTTGGAAAACCCGCTCTCCTTGACCACCGCATCAATAGTCAAGCTGGCGCCATCGCGTGCGACCACGCGTTCCGCCGCGTCCAGAATAAGCTCGGACGTGCTGGGCTTTTCATCAGAGGGGGTTGTCGACGGGATGTTGTTCAAGACGCGGGCCTCAGTGTCAGACAAAGTTTTGCTGCAGTGCATCTATACCGTCTGGACGGTTTTGCAACCCTCAACCGACCAGACGGTACAAATTTTTCTCGTCAAGGCACCCGGCAGGGTCCTGGATGTGACAGAATCTTGAAAAAGGCGGCTCCAGCCGATGCTTTGACTTCCCGCATCGCCTCCCCCTTGCTATCGGGTGGCGCACAACAGCGTTTCGGCGCTGCGAGGGGCCAAACAATTAGGATATGATCTCATGGCGGATCTTGGTCAGCTGGGCGTTTTCGGGGTCCCGCTTTTTGGCTTGATAGGCTTCATGTTCGCCGCCTACGCCATCGTGGCGAACGATGTGATCCAGACACTCGGAACATTTCTGGCCTCAAACGCCAAACGCCCCTGGCTGGTGCTCTGGGCGTTCGCCGCCGCCATCATCGTCGCGGTGATGCTCTACGGATATTTCGGCCATGACGGCGATATCGCTTTCGGACGATTGAACCGCATTCCCTATCCCGAAACCGGCATTCAGTGGTGGCATATCCTGCCGCCTCTGGTCTTGTTGATCCTGACCCGCTTCGGCATCCCGGTCTCCACCACCTTCCTCGTCCTGACCATCTTCACGCTGACCGGCGGCTCCGCCACGGCGGGCGTGCTGGGCTCCATGATGATCAAGTCCTTGCTGGGCTATCTGGTGGCCTTCGGCGCGGGCGCGCTGCTCTTCGCCCTGATCTCGCGCATGTTTGAGACCTGGGTGTTCAAGACGAATGTTGAGGACCACGGCACGCCGAACTGGCATATTCCAATGGTCGCAGGACTGACCGCACTTCTGGTCTACCTGCTGGTGAACGGGCCCACCCTGCCTGACTTGGCCAACGCCAACTGGGTCGCGACCGGTCTCGTCATCGCAGGCAGCGTGATCGTCGCGCTGGCCACCCATCGCTTTAACACCTGGTTCGTCCTGCAATGGCTTTCGACCGGCTTTTTGTGGTCGCAATGGCTGATGCAGGATCTGGCGAACATCTTCGTCTACCTGCCGCGCGAAACCGTTGTGGATCCGGTGTCTGGCGATGTCAGCGTCACCTTCTCCTTCGGACTTCTCGTCTTCGCCACCTTGCTGATGCTGGGGCTTCACGCTCTGATCTTCGCGGCCCGTGGCGGCGAGATACAGAAGATCGTCCTGTCCAAAACCAACACCGTCGACGTCCGCGCGGCCACCGTCGTTGATTTCGCCTTTGGCGTCATCTTGATGTACTTCAAGGAGATCAACGACATCCCCATGAGCACGACCTGGGTCTTCCTGGGCTTGCTGGCGGGCAGAGAACTGGCGATTTCCTTCGTTGCGAAGCTGCGCGGCGTCAAGGATGCGGCCTTTGATGTGACCACCGACATCATCCGCGCGATGATCGGACTTGTGATCTCAGTCGCGATGGCGCTGGGGCTGCCCTTCCTGGCGACTGGCGAGCTGCCTGATATTGGAGAAGCCCTGGGCTTCGCACAGGTCGAGTCCGCACCTGCGGACGCCGCTGAGCTGGCGGGCTTGCCGGACCCTTCCTCTGAAACGCGCTGACGCGATTATAACGACCACTTAGAAAGGCCCCGCTGGTGACGGCGGGGTCTTTTCGATTCATCCTTCTCCTCAGAGCTGTAAAAATCGCCATTCATTGATGGCGGGCTTGCAGGTCCGTGCTAAATCCTGAGAGGGCAGGATTTATCAAGGGGATTGGTCGGACATGCAGACTTCGACCCAAGACAACAGCACCGAGTCTGAAAAATCAGGCTGGGTGGGCTGGGTACAGATTGGCGCGATCATCGCTGTCATCGTCCTCGCCATGGTCCTGACCTCGGTCCTGTCCTCTGGCGGAGACCGGGAGCTTCAGGCTGCGCCTGAACGCGCCGCGACTCCGGTCCAGGTGGTGCGTCCCGCAGTCGCCAACCATCAAGTTGAAATCGCTTTGACCGGGTCCGTCGCCACGCCTGCGGACGTGACGCTGAGCCCCCAGGTCGGCGGCCGGGTGGTCGACGTGTCTGATGCGGTGCGCGCAGGCGCGCATTTCGAGGCGGATGAAGTCTTGTTCCGTATCGATCCGCGCGATTACCAGGTGGCCGTGTCCCGCGCACAGGCCGGCCTGGCCGACGCCCGCAGCGCGCTGGACCAGCTCGAGGCGGAAGCCGAGATCAACCGCGCTGAATGGCGCCGCCAATATCCCAATCGCGAGATCACCTCCCTCGCCGCGCGAGAGCCGCAACTGGCGGCAGCGCGGGCGCGCGTCGAGTCCGCTCAAGCCGATCTGTCGCAAGCCCGGCTCAATCTTGAACGCACCGCGATCAGATTTCCGTTTCGGGGTCGTGTGATCGATAGTCGCATAGAAGCGGGCCAGCTGGTCAGCGCCGGGCAGAGTTACGGCTCTGTCTACGACATCGCCCGGCTGGAAATCGTGGCCCCGATCGCCCCTGCCGATCTGGCGCGCCTGGCCCCGGCGGTCGGACGTCGGGCCGAGCTGTCTGTCGGCGGCAGCGCCTTCACTCTTCAGGGCGAGATCGTTCGCGAAGGCGCCAGCCTCGACTCTCGCACGCGCTTCATCGACCTGTTCATCGAGCCGACGTCTCCAGAGGCCCTGCGGCCCGGACAATTCGTTGACATTCGGGTCGCTGGTCCGGATCTGGAAGAGGGGGTGATGGCGCCCGCCTCCACGCTTGTGGGCCTCAATCAGGTCCGGATCATCCGCAATGACCGGATCGAAGAGGTCGAGGTCGAGGTGCTCGACCGTCTGGGAGATCAAGTCTTCCTTCGTCCGTTCGACTTCGGTCAAGGGGTGGTCACCAACCCGGTTCCTGAAAATGCGTTGGGCCGCCGCGCGCAAATTCTCGCATCTGACGAGTCGGCTCAGTGACCGATCCCGTGCTGCCCCCCTCCGCGCATTCAGGCTGGCCCGGCAAAGGCCTGATCGCCTGGTTCGTCCGCAATCCGGTTGCGGCCAACTTGCTAATGATCCTGTTTCTTCTGGGTGGCGGCATCACGGCCTGGACTCTGCAGACCGAGGTGTTTCCCACCCTGCAGCCCCGCAATGTGCAAGTGGCGGTGATCTATCCCGGCGCGACGCCCGGCGATGTGGAAGATTCCATCACCCGTCGGATTGAAGAAGCGGTGATCGGCCTGGAGGGCGTGGACCGGGTGCGCTCGGTCGCGTCTGAAGGCCGCGGCACGGTCACCATCGAGCTGCAGGATTTTGCGGACGCGCAAGTGGTCAAGGACGATGTGGAGACCGCTGTCTCCGCGATTGCCGACTTCCCCCCTGCTGACGCCGAACAGCCTCAGATTCGCGTACCTCAGCCGGTCACCACCATCCTGACTTTCGCCCTGACCGGTGATGTGGATGAAGCGGCCTTGCGTGAGGCTGGCTCGCGCATTGAGCGGGACATGCTGGCGGCGGACGGCATTTCAACGGTGCGCTTGCGCGGCGTCAGGGCGCTGGAAATCTCAATCTCGGTGTCAGAGGGCGCCCTGCGCCAGTATGGCCTCACCTTCTCGGAAGTCGCCAACGCCGTGCGCGCAGCGTCCGTCGATCTGTCGGGAGGCGAAATCCGCACGCAGGCGGGCGACATTCTGTTGCGCACCAACGCCCGGCGAGAGACAGGCGCAGAATTTGAAAACATCATTCTGCGCTCTTCGGAAACCGGGGCGCGTGTGCGACTGGGCGATGTCGCAGAGATCAATGACGGATTTCAGGAAGACCCGCTGATTTCGCGATTCAATGGCCAGCCAGCGGTGTTCATTGATGTTCAGACCCAGGGCTCGGAAGACCTGCTGGGCGTGCGCAACACCGCCATGGCGTTCGCAGAGGCCGTCGCCTTGCCGCCCGGCGTGCAGATGGAGCTGGTCGTTGATCAGTCGCAGATTTTCCGCGACCGCATTTCCTTGCTGGCGCGCAACGCCATCATCGGTTTCACCCTGGTGTTCCTGCTGCTTGTGCTGGTGCTCGACCTGCGTCTGGCCTTCTGGGTGTCGATGGGCGTCCCGATCTCGTTCCTGGGCGGGTTCGCCCTGTTCGGCATGGCCGGGGTGACGCTGAACTTCATCACAACATTCGGACTGATCGTTGTGCTGGGGATCGTGGTCGATGACGCCATCGTGGTGGGCGAGAACACCGACCGAGAACGTCAAAAAGGCCGATCCGATGAAGAGGCCGCCATTGCAGGCGTCACCGGTGTGGCTGCGCCGGTTCTGGTCGGCGTTCTGACGACCATGGCCGCGTTCGGGCCGCTGATCTTTTCAGGCGGCACCTTTGGCGAGATCACCCGCCCCATCCCCATCGTGGTGATCTCCATTCTGGCGATTTCCCTGATCGAGGCGTTCTTGATCCTGCCCTCTCACCTGGCCCATGGCGGTCATTGGTCGCGTGGGCCCCTGGCGCGCATTCAGGACCGGGTGGCCCGGCTTCTGACCGCTTTCGCCGATGGAACCGTCAGCCGCTGGGCGCGCTTTGCTGCGCGTATGCGCTGGCTGGTGGCGGCCGCCGGCATCGCCATCCTGGTTCTGGTGATGTCGCTGGCCTCCTCGGGCATTGTGCGGTTTGTCTTCTTCCCCGCGATTGAGTCCGAACAGATCACCGCAGACATCAGCTTGCCCGACGGCGCGCCCTTCACCGCCACCCGCAACGCGGCAGAGCAGATGATCGCCGCCGCCGAAGCCATCCAGCGCGAATACGCGGAGAATGGCGAGCCGGTGTTCAAGTCCATCGAAGCCACCATTGGCGGCCGCACCAGCCTGTTTGGCGGTCCGGGCTCCAGCTCCACCACGACGATCGCCTCCAACGCCGCCCAGATCCAGATTCAGCTGACCGCCTCCGCCGATCGCACCACAAGCTCATCCGAGCTTGAAGCGTTGTGGCGTGAGCGCACCGGTCAGCTCGCGGGGGTGGAGCAGCTCTCCATCATTTCCTCGGCCGGACCGCAGGATTCAGATATCGCCTATGAATTGTCGCACCCGGATACGGAGTCGCTGGAATCCGCAGTGCGTGAATTGGCGGACGCCCTCGCCCAGATCGACGGCGTCTCGGAAATCGAGGACGGCCTCGACATCGGCAAGCGCCAGTTCAACTTCACCCTCACCCCGGCAGGCGAGGCGGCGGGCCTGACGCCCCGCGATGTGGCCCGGCAGGTGCGCCAGGCGTTCTTCGGTGAAGAAGTCCAGCGCATCCAGCGCGGTTCGGACGAATTGCGTGTGTTCGTGCGATATCCTGAAAACGAACGGCTCGGCCTGTCTGACTTGACCGATCTGCGCATCCGCACCGCAGACGGGCGCAGCCTGCCGCTCAGCGTCGCCGCCAGCATCACCGAAAGCCGGAGCTATACCCGGATCGAGCGCATTGACGGACGCCGGATCGTTGAAGTCACGGCGGATGTGGACGAAGCGCGCCTGACCCCGGGCGAAGCCCGGACGCAGGTCGAAACCGCCATGTTGCCGCAACTGGTGGAGCAATATCCCGATCTGCGCTGGACGCTGGCCGGAGCCGGGCGCGAACAGGCCGAGGATTTCGCAAGCTTGGGTCGGGGCCTGTTGATCGCCATCGTGATCATGTACGCCCTGCTCGCCACCCAGCTGCGCAGTTATGTCCAGCCGATCATCATCCTGATCGCCATTCCGTTCGGTATCGGCGGCGCGATCCTGGGGCATTTCATCCTGGGCTATCCGCTGTCCTTCCCGTCCATTTTCGGCATGGTGGCGCTGTCGGGCGTGGTGGTGAACGCCTCGATCGTGCTGATCGACCGCTATAACCTCAACCTCGCCGAACGCAGCATGTCGCCAGTGGACGCCATCGCCGAAGCGGCGGGGCGCCGTTTCCGCCCCATTCTGGTGACAACCCTGACCACAGCGCTCGGCCTGTTGCCGATTATCGCCGAGCAAAGTCCGCAAGCGCAGTTTCTGGTGCCCATGGCGGTCTCGCTGGGCGCGGGGCTCGTCTTCGCCTCGGTCTCCATCCTGATGCTGTTGCCGGCGCTGGTGCTGATCATCGACGATTTGCGCAGCGCGCCGCTCAAGAGCCTGGCGGGGATCGCCGGGTTGATAGCGGCGCTGGGGCTGATCAATGTCGCCGGACTGATCGGGTTGATCCTCCTGGCGGCTATCGGCGGGTTTATCGGCTGGCGGGTCTGGCGACGGAGTCAGCGCGCGCCAGCGCTCTGATCATCCGCCCCCGCCGCACATGCACATACAAAAACGCCGGCCCGATGGGCCGGCGTTTTTTCTTGCCGCGACGCGTGGACTATTCAGGCTTGGGCAGATCCGCGCGGCCTGATTGCTCCTTGGCGATGCGGGCGATCAGGTCGTCCACCTTCATCGTGCCGAGATCGCCATGATCGCGGTGACGCACGGCCACTTCGCCGTTCTCCGCTTCCGCATCGCCGACGACGAGCATGTAGGGAATCTGGCGGTTCTGGGCGTTGCGAATTTTCTTCTGCATGCGCTCTGAAGCGAGATCGACCTCGACGCGCACGCCGGTGTTCACCGAATCCACGTCAGACAGGAACAGCTTGTCTTTCACCGCTTGCGCATACTCTTCATGGCGATCCGCAATCGGGATCACCACCGCCTGGGTCGGGCTCAGCCAGGTCGGGAACTTGCCGGCGTAATGCTCGATCAGGAAAGCGGTGAAGCGCTCATGGCTGCCCAGCGGGGCGCGGTGAATGACATAGACCGGCTTCTTGTCGCCATCGGCGGCCGTATACTCAAGCTCAAAGCGTTTGGTCGCCATGAAGTCGAGCTGGTTGGTGGAGATGGCGTATTCGGTGCCGACCACCGACTTCACCATGAAGTCGACTTTCGGGCCGTAGAAGGCCGCCTCGCCCTCAACTTCCTTATACGGATAGCCGGACTCGTCCATGGCTTGTTTGAGGATGTCGAGCGCCGTCTTCCAGCCCTCGGCGTCATCGACATATTTGTCGAGGTCTTCCATGTCCGGCAGGGACAGGCGCATCCAGAAATCGTCAATACCGAACAGGCGGTAATAGTCCGCGTGCATGTGCATCACGTCCAGGAACTCGTCCTTGGCCTGGTCGGGACGGCAATAGATGTGCGCGTCATTCTGGCAGAAGCCGCGCACCCGCATCAGACCCGACAGACCGCCGGACGCCTCATAGCGATAAACCTGTCCGTATTCAGACAAACGCACCGGCAGATCCCGATAGGACCATTGGTCATGGGCATAGATCATGTGGTGGTGCGGGCAGTTCATCGGGCGCAGATAGTATTCCTGCTCGTCGATCATGATCGGCGCATACATGTCGTCCGCATAGAACGGCAAATGCCCCGAGCGGTGATAGAGCTCGCCCTTGGTGATGTGCGGCGTTGAAACCCGGCGATAACCGGCGCGGTGCTCGGTGATGCGGGCGAGCTTTTCCAGCTCGTCGCGGATCACATTACCCGCAGGCAGCCACATGGGCAGGCCGGCGCCGACCTCTTCCACCAGCGTGAACAGGCCCAGCTCTTTGCCGATCTTGCGGTGATCGCGCTTGGCCTGTTCTTCCAGGCGGGTGACTTCCGCCTCAAGCTCGTCCTTGGTCTCGTAGGCCAGGGCGTGAATACGCTGCAGCTGGGCGTTCTTGGCGTCGCCGCGCCAATAGGCGCCAGCGATGGAGCGCAGCTTGAACTCCCCCACCTGGCCGGAATGGTCCACATGGGGCCCGCGGCACAGATCGACGAAATCGCCCGTGCGATAGAAGGTGATCTCGTCCAGGCCTTCGCCCGCGACGGATTCATCACCCGTCTCCTTGGCGATGGCGGTCGAACCCTTGTCACGCAGCAGTTTCAGAAGCTCAACTTTGAAGTCCTGGCCTTCCTTGGCCATGTAGTCGATGGCTTCATCGATGCCGTGCGCTTCGCAATAGAATTTCTTTTTCTTCTTGCGCAGCTCTTTCATGCGCTTCTCGATCTTGGGCAGATCCTCGACCGTCAGCGGCTCTTCGAGCTGGATGTCATAGTAAAACCCTGTGGCTGTCGCCGGACCCACGCCAAACTTGGCGTTCGGCCAGAGGTCCTTGATCGCCGCAGCCATCAAGTGAGCTGCGGAGTGACGGCGCGTCTCTACCGGGAAGTTATCCTGCGACATGATTTTCAGGCTTCTATGACAAAAAGAGGTTGGGATGAACGTAAGAAGATTACGCTCATCTCCGTTTAAATCCTCACTTCGGGCCTGTCCATAAAGCGTGCTGCGCCGCACGCCTTCAAATTCCTAGACCGAGACCGAATGCCGGGCTTCGCTTGACGCGAGATAGCCGTCAAACGCCGCCGCCACGAGCCGCGCCAGCGGACGGTAGGCCGGGTTGACGATGACCCGGCCGCTCTCGATCGTCACCACGCCGGATCGTGTCAGAGCCTCAAGATCCGCCTGGGGCGCAGGCAAGCCATAGCAGGCCGCCACCGCTTCGGGATCAACGCTGAGATAGGTCATCACCTGTTCGATGATCGCCGCGCGCATCGCGTCTTCCCGACTGACGGCGACGCCTTTGCCGACGGGCAGTCGGCCAGCCTCAACATCCAGCATCCAGGCGCGCACATCCGCCTTGTTCTGCACATGACCCTGCGGCGACTGGCCGATGGCGGATGCGCCCAGCGCGATCAGGGTCTCGGCCTTGTCCGTCGTATAGCCTTGGAAGTTCCGGCGCAGGGTTCCGGCTTCAAGCGCCCGCGTCATGGGATCATCAGGACGGGCATAATGGTCAATCCCGATCAGGGAATAGCCGCACGCCGTCAGCGCCGCCTCCATGGCGTCCGCCTGTTTCAGGCGCGCCTTGGCGGCGGGCAGATCCCCGTCCTTGATCAGGCGCTGATGCGATTTCATGTGCGGCACATGGGCATAGCCGAACACCGCCAGACGGTCCGGGTTCAGCGCCGCCGCAGCCTCTGCACTGGCGCGGGCGCTGTCTTCGCTCTGCAGCGGCAGGCCGTACAGCAAATCAGCGTTAATCTTCATCACCCCGGCGTCGCGCAGCCGGTTGAACGCCGCCTCCACAAGCTCATAGGGCTGAATGCGGTTGATGGCGCGCTGCACCGCAGGATCAAAGCTCTGCACGCCGGTTGAGGCGCGGGTGAAGCCATTGCGCGCCAGACCTTGGGCGTCGTCGCGCGTGAAGTGCCGCGGATCGATCTCGATGGCGAGCTCGGCGTCATCCGCAAAATCAAACCGCTCACGGATCGCCGCCATCAGGCGGTCCATCTGTGACGGATTAAGAATCGCCGGCGTGCCGCCGCCCAGCGCCAGATGCGACACCGTCATCCGGCCCGGCAAGCGATCCGCGATCAGCGTCAGCTCTTTCAGCAGGACCTTCAGATATGCCTCGACCGGCCCGTCCTGAGTGGTCGCGCGGGTATTGCAGCCACAATACCAGCACAGGGACTTGCAATACGGCACATGAAGATAGAGCGAGATCGGCTTGCCGCGATCCAGCGTGTCCAGCCAGTCGCCATAGACCGCCGCATCGACGCCTGCATGGAAATGCGGCGCGGTGGGATAGCTGGTGTAACGCGGGCTGCGCTCCTGGCCATAGCGCAGCAAAGTATTGATCCGGGACGCCATGACGGGCTCCACTTCTGTGCAAGATGGCCCCGCTTTAACGCGCGAGGATCAGACAGAGCAGTGGACCCGACGTCGCACGCGGCGACCGGTCGCAGGGCCTAGCTGAGGGTGCGGCGCACCGCGTCCTGCCAACCCGCCATCTGGCGCTGGCGCGCGGCGTCTTCGAGCTGCGGCGCAAACGCCCGTTCGGCCTGCCACAGCGTCGCGGCTTCCGAGAGGTCCGAGAACATGCCGATCCCGAGCCCCGCCAGGAAGGCGGCGCCCCAGGCGGTGGCCTCGGCGTTGACCGGGCGGACGGTCTCGACCGCGCAAATATCAGCCAGACGCTGCATCAGCGCGTCATTGACGGCCATGCCGCCATCCACTTTCAAGGTGCGCACATCCACTCCGTCACTGGCCACAGCCGTCAGCAGGTCCTGGGTCTGATACACGGTGGAATCCAGCGCGGCGCGGGCGATCTCCGCCCGGCCCGCCCCGCGGCTCAGTCCGCACAACAGGCCGCGCGCATCGGGATCCCAATGCGGCGCCCCGAGCCCTGAAAAGGCGGGCACCAGATAGACGCCGCATTCGGGATCCGCGCTTTGCGCCAGCGCTTCGATTTCCGACGAGCGTGCGATCATCCCCAACCCGTCACGCAGCCATTGCACGGTCGCGCCCGCCGACAGGATCGAGCCTTCCAATGCGAAGGCGGACTGGCCGTTCAATCGCCAGGCCGTGGTCGCCAGAAGCCGGTTTTCAGACCTGACGGGCGTATCGCCTGTATTCACCAGCAAGAACGCGCCCGTGCCATAGGTCGATTTCACTTCGCCGGGATGAAGGCAGGCCTGGCCCAGAGCCGCCGCCTGCTGGTCGCCCGCCGCGCCGCAAATCGGGATCGCCCGGCCCAGCACGGACGCGTCGGTCTCGCCATAGCGGCCCGCACTATCGACGATATCCGGCAAGACTGCGCGCGGCACATTGAACAGGCGCAGCAGCTCCTCATCCCAGTCCGCGGCCTGCAGCGCATAAAGGCTGGTGCGGCTGGCGTTCGTGGCGTCGGTGATGTGGACGCGCCCGCCCGTCAGGCGCCAGATCAGAAAACTGTCCACCGTGCCAAAGGCCAGCTTGCCCGCCTCGGCTTTTGCACGGGCGCCGGAAACGGAATCGAGGATGTAGGCAAGCTTTGACGCGGAGAAGTATGGATCGAGCACCAGGCCTGCCCGGTCGCGCACCAGCGCTTCGGCGCCCTCGGCGCGCAGATTGGCGCAGGTCTTCGCCGTGCGCCGGTCCTGCCAGACGATGGCGTTGTGGATGGGCTGGCCGGTGTCGCGATCCCAGACCAGAGTCGTCTCGCGCTGATTGGTGACGCCGATCGCCTCAATGGCCCAGCCTTGCGCTTCAGCAGCGTTCATCGCCTTGCGGGCGGTGGACAGGACCGTCGCCCAGATCACTTCGGGATCATGCTCCACCCAGCCTGGCTGGGGATAGCCTTGAGCAAATTCTTCTTGCGCCGTGGCGATCACGCGCCCCGTCTCATCAAACACCAATGCGCGCGACGATGTGGTGCCCTGATCAAGAGCCAGCAATGCAGGACGGGACATGGTGAAACGCTCCGGGCAGTCTATGGTAGACATCAAGCTAAGCTGTTCTGACCGGATGGAGAATGCCCTCATGGCGTTTGTTGCGGAAACTTTTGAGAGCCCCAGCGGCGCAAGCCTGCGCCTGCACGTGCAAGAAGCCGAAGGCCAGCCTCTGGGCGTCATCCAGGTCCATCATGGCCTGGCCGAACATTCCGCGCGTTACGCCCGCTTCGCCGCCTATCTGGCGGGCCGCGGCTTTCACGTGGCCGCCCATGACCATCGCGGCCATGGCCAGACCACAGCCGAAGACGCTCCGCGCGGCGTATTCGGCGCGCCCAAGGGTTGGAACAAGGTCATTGAGGACGCCTTGGCAGTGGAAGACCATCTCAAGGCGCGCTTCCCTGGCCTGCCCCTTATCGTCTTTGGTCATTCCATGGGCGGGGTCGTGGCGATGAATCACGCCATGGAGCGCAAGGGCGAGATTTCAGGGCTTGCGGTGTGGAACTCCAATCTGGCGATTGGCGGCCGCGCGGGCCTGATGCGCGCCGTGCTCAATATCGAAAGCCTGTTCAAAAAACCTCAATCGGCGTCCACCTGGCTGGAAGGTCTGACCTTCAAGGCCTGGGGCAAGCAGGTCAAAGGTCACCGCACCGACTTTGACTGGCTGTCGCGCATTCCCGAAGAAGTAGACGCCTATATCAATGACCCCGAGTGCGGCTGGCCGGCCTCGATCTCGCTCTGGCGCGATCTGATCGAAGGCACGGAGCTGGGAGAAAGCGAGAACCGTCTGCGCGCCATGCGCACCGACCTCGCCATCCATCTGGCGGCGGGCGGCGAAGACCCCGCGACCGACAAGGGCCAGGCGGCGAAAGTGCTCGCCTCACGGCTTTACAATGCTCGGTTCTCGGACGTCACCATGCGGCGCGACCCGCAAGCACGGCACGAAACGCTCAATGATATCGGGTATGAAACGGCGCAATCAGACTTCGCCGACTGGGCGGAACGCGTGGCCCGTCAGCAAGGCTAGGAGGCTTTGACCTCACCCGCCAGCGCAGCATCTTCGGGCTTTGACGACGAGGTGGAGACCGTGTCTTCGCCAGGCGTCAGTCCGAGCGCTTCACGATCCATCATGGCGCCTTCAAACCGGGCGGCATGAGTGGAGGCGCCGTCAAAGCACGGCAGGAAGGCGCGGCCCGTATTGCCGGTGAAGGCGCGCAAATCCGCTGACTTGAAAATGGCGTGGTTCAGCTTGCAGTCTTTGAAGTTCACGCCTTTCAGATTGGCGCCGGTGAAATTGGCGCCGCGCAGGTCAGAGCCCGAAAAGACGGCGCCGATGAGCGAAGCGCCTGAAAAGTCGAGGCCCACGCCGCAAACCCCGCGCAGATTGGCGCCGATCAGCCCTTTTTGACGAAAAGCCTGACCGAGAACGCGCAAGTCTTCGCCTTCGAAGTTGCCGCGCTGTCCCTGTTCACCGCGGGATCGTGTGTACAGATCGCTCTGCTCGAGCCTTTGTTGAAGCTCTTCGGCCCGCGCCAGCGCCTCATCCGCCGGGTCACGGACGACATTTTCCAGGTTCGCGCCATCAAGGCGCGTGCCGTTCAGGTCAGCGCCCGTCAGCACCGCGCCCTCAAAATTAGCATCGCGCAAATCAGCCTGATTGAGTTTGGCGCCGTCCAGCATGGCGCCGGAAAAGTCTGCGCCCTTCAGCTTGGCCGAGCTCAGTCGCGCCCCTCTCAGCGTGCAGTCACGAAAATCCACGGCGCCGTCCCGGCCATCACCTTCCGTATCCATGACCCAGTCATTGTGCTTGAACTCTGCGTCGCGCTCATCCTTGTACAGAACGGCCTTTCGAAAGTCGGCGCCGTCCAGATTGGCGCGATACAGGTCTGCGCTACGCAAAATAGCGCCGCGCAAATCGGCACGAGACAAATCCGCACCTCGCAGATCGGCGCGCTTCAGGCTTGAACAGTAAAAGGAGGCTGTCACCAAAGACGTCAGAGCGAAATTGGATTCGGACAGATCGCAGCCAATGAATTCAATGCCATCGAGCTTGCGCTTCATCAAGGACGTGCCAGTAAGGTCCTGAAAGCGGAAATACGCACGGCAGCCGCCGGCGCGGCCAGCGATGAACGCTTCATGAGCCGCGATGACCGACAGGTCTAATGGCATTCCGGTCTCTCCCAAAACTGACCCTTACACTGCGCGATTGAGTTTAATGTTCCGTTCCACGTCTGATTGAGATCGGGAGAGACGTCCACGAAGTGCTTGTCACATCGACGCAAACCGGGAAGTCTATTTGTCAGGACATTGAAGGAGAGCAGCGTGATCGAACGGGTTTCCAAACAGGGCGCCGTCAGCCTCCGGCGGCTTCTGGCGCGGCATATGGCGCGCACTGCCGGCAAGACGGTGATGTCGCCTGAAAACCCCAGGCAGATCGCCCGCAAGCGCATGGACGCCGGCGCTGACCGTCTGCCGACGCCTGATGACGTGACGATCGAAAGGACGACACTCGCCGGGCTTAACGCCTTGAGTTTCACCCCCGATGAGCATCGACCCGGATTATTGCTGTTCCTGCATGGTGGCGGATACTGCCTGGGATCGTCTAAAAGCCACCGCCCCCTGGTGACCCGCCTCGCCAAGGCCCTGAAAATCAGAGCTATTTCTGTCGACTACCGTCTTGCACCAGAGCATGTGTTCCCCTGTGCCGTGGATGATGGCGCAGCCGCGCTGAACTGGGCGATGACCCATAGCGACGGCCCGGTGCTGATTGCTGGCGACAGCGCCGGCGGCGGTCTGGCGCTCGCCAGCGTGCTGCGGCAGCGCGAGCAAGGCCGGCCCATGCCGCATGGCGTCTATCTGATTTCGCCCTGGACGGATCTGACCGCCAGCGGCGACAGCACGAAAACCCGCGCAAAAGCCGATCCGATGCTCAAACCGGACTGGCTGGCGGCCGGCGCGGCGCTCTATCTGGACACAACGCCTGCGGACACGCCGGAAGCCTCGCCGCTCTTTGCCGACCTCACAGGGTTTCCGCCAGTCTTCATTCAGACGGGCGACGCGGAAATCCTGCGCGATGACTCCATACGCTTCGCGGAGAAGCTTGAAGAGGCCGGCGTCTCGGTCCAGTGCGAGATATGGGACGCGCTCTGGCACGACTTCCCGCTGTTCGCGCCGCTCCTGCCGGAAGCGGATATGGCGCTGGAGCGCTTGATCCAATGGGCGGAGCCGATCCTGACGGCGCCGGCGGACTAGGGCGTCTCGAGGACGAATGCGTCTGTGTCCCGCCCCGACAAGGCCAGCGCATAGCGGCTGGCGGGGCCCGCCCAGTTGCTGACGATGATCCCGTCCGGGCTCTTGTACCAGGACGGGCATTCGCCGGCCCAGACCGTGTCGCTCAACCGTTTTTGCAAGCGCGCGTTAAACGCGTTCTGCGCCGCTTCGCTGACTTCCAGGCTGATGGCGTCCGCGTTCAACAGACGCATGGTCTGTCGACGGACGAACTCGGTCTGACGCTCGATCATGAAGATGATCGAATTGTGTCCCAGATTGGTGTTCGGCCCGTATAGCGTGAAGAGGTTCGGGAAGCCTGACAAGGCGACGCCCTTATAGGCGGTGGGGCTCTCCCCCCAGACCGCTTTCAGGCTGTGGCCGCCGCGCCCCCGGACATCCAGATTGGGCAGAAACTCTGTCGCCTTGAACCCCGTGGCGAGGATAACAAGGTCGGCCTCAATGACTTCACCACCTGCTGTCATCACCCCTTCAGGGGTGAAGCGCTGAACCCCATCGGTCACCAAATGCACATGGGGCTGGTTCAGGGTTTCAAAGAAATCGTTGGAGAGCAGGATCCGTTTACAGCCCGGCGCATAATCGGGCAGCACCTGGTCCAGCACCGCCTTGTCCTCGACCTGAGATTTGATCCGCCGGGTCAGGCGATGACGCGTATAGGCGGCGGCCAGGCCGCCAGACCGAAAGGCGGGCCAGCGCAACTCATGCAGCAGGAAACTGCCCATCCGGTATAGCCAGTGATAGCCCGGCGCATACCGGAACAACCCTTTCTCCACAGCGGTGAACGGCCTGTCAGGCTTGGGGATGATCCAGTTCGGTGTCCGCTGGAACACGCTCAGCGTCTTCGCCGCTTTCGCCGCGTGCGGCAACACCTGAATGGCGCTGGCGGCGCTGCCGATCATCCCCACGCGTTTGCCCGTCATGTCGATGTCAGGCGTCCACTCGGCGGTGTGAACGATCTGGCCCTTGAACTGATCCCGCCCTTCAAACTCAGGCGAAAACGGCTCTGACAATTGCCCCACGGCGCTAATGACCGCGCGGGCTTCCAGCTGAGCGCCATGCTCGAACTCGATGCGCCAGACACCTTCGGCCTCTTCATATGTCAGTGCACGAACACTTTTCCCGTACCGGATGTGGGGCTCCAGCCCGAACTCTGCGCTGGCGCGTTCGAAATAGGCCTTGATCTCGGCCTGGGGCGCGAATTTCCGGCTCCAGTCCGGATTGGGAAAGAAGGAATAGGAATACAGATGGCTGGGCACGTCACACGCCGCACCGGGATAGGCGTTGGCGCGCCAGACCCCGCCCGGTCCTTCAGCGCGTTCGGCGATGAGAAAGTCCCGAACCCCGGCCCGTTTAAGCTGGCGTCCCATGGCGAGGCCGGACATGCCGGCCCCGATGATGAGAACCTCGGTGCGTTGAGGCAGGCCCGCCTCAGTCCTGGAGTTCGGCATACATCTCGTCCACAACCGCCTGATTACGCGCGGTCACCACATTGCGCCGAACTTTCAAGGTGGGCGTCAACTCACCCGTCTCCACGCTCAACGGCGCATCGAGCACCCGGAATTTGCGGATATTCTCCACCCGGGCATAGCGCTCGTTCATCTCATCGACCGCCGCTTGCAATTGCGCCTGAAGCGCCTCGCTCTGGCGCGCCTCTTCAACGCTCAAGTCCTGCTTTGAGGCAAAGTCCGCCAAGGCGTCCTCGCTCAAGGTCAGAAGGGCGCTCAGATAGGGGCGCGCATCCCCGACCACCACTGCGTGCTCGACCAACGGGGCGTTCATCAGATCCGTTTCGAGGTTTGCGGGCGTGATGTTCTTGCCGCCCGAGGTGATGATGATGTCCTTGATCCGGCCTGTGATGAAGACAAAGCCGTCCTCGTCAATGCGCACCACATCGCCGGTCTTCATCCAGCCGTCACGGGTGAAGGTGTTTTCGGTGGCCTCGTTATTGTTCATGTAGCCGGCGAAGACGTTCGGTCCGCGCACCTGAAGCTCGCCCTCTTCGGAGACCCGCGCGTCCATGCCGTCGATCATCTTGCCGACCGAACCGATCCGGACGGAGCCGGGCATGCTGAACGCGGTCGGGGCGCTGGTTTCAGACTGGCCGTAACCCTCACAGATCAGCAGATCGAGCCCGGTGAAAAAGCGCAGGACTTCAGGACTGATCGGCGCGGCGCCGGAAATCAGCAGCCGGGAGTCTTCAAGCCCCAGGGCCGCCTGGACCTTTTTGATCACCAGCGCATTGGCGAGGGGTTTCTGCATCGCGACGAGGGGCGAGGGCGAACGGCCATCCAGCACGGCTTCATGCCATTGCCGGTTCACGTCCATCGCCCACTTTGCAAGCGACGCCTTGACGCCGGACGCCTCGGACAGACGGGCGCGGATGGTTTCCGACATCTTCTCCCAGACCCGCGGGACGCCGAAAAACACGTTCGGACGGCACGCTTTCAGGTCATCGGCCAGGGTCTCCATGGACTGGGCGAAATGCATGATCGCCCCGCTCATCACATGGTTGTGGACGCTCGATTGCTGTTCAGCCACATGAGCGATCGGCAGATATGAGAGAGTCCGGTCGCCGGGCTGGGCCTTGAACATGTCGCTGAGCTTTGCTGCGCTCCAGGAAATATTGCCATGGCTGAGCATCACCGCCTTGGGCGGCCCTGTGGTGCCGGAGGTATAGATCAGCGAGCCGACACGGCTTTCGTTGATCGCCGCCATCCGAGCGCTGACCGCATCATGATGGTCCTCAACGCCCAGCGCCATGAATTGCGCCCAGCTGAAAACGTCCGCGTGATCGCCCGCCACGCCATCCATGACGATGATGTGCTCGAGCGCCGGACACTCCGCTTTCAGGGCGAGCGCCTGCTCCACATGCTCTTCGGTCTCCACAAGCAGTACGGGCGCCTGGGAGTGTTGCAGGATATACGCGATCTCGGGCGGGGCGCTGGTCCAGTAGACCCCCGCCGGACGCCCGCCCGCCATCATCGCGGCGATCGCCATGATCGTCCATTCCGGGCGGTTATAGCCCAGAACCGCGACGGTCTCGTCTTCGCCCAGTCCCAACGCGACAAGCGCACGGGCGGCGGTCTGGACCTGATCGGCATAGTCTGACCACGACGTATAGGCCCAGCCCTCGCCCTGCCGCACGGCATAGGCGGGGTCCGAGCCTCGCGTCTCAGCTTTTTCCAGCAATCGGGCCGGGGTGGACGGATACCAGTTGTCCGCCCCTATACGGGGCAAATCACTCGCGCGCGCCTCCATGCGTCTCCTCCCTAAAGAACATGTCAGGCATGAGCGGTCTCCGCCGCGTTCAGGCCCATAATTTCGCGCGCCTCAGCAGGCGACGCGACCTCTCGCCCGGCATTCCGGGCGCATTGCGCCAGAGCCTCGATCAAGGCTCCGTTGCCCGTGGCGCGTTCACCATCAGGCAGATAGAAGGTATCCTCAAGTCCGGTGCGAAGCATACCGCCAAGATCGGCGGTCGCCTGATGAACCGGCCAGATTTCCTGGCGTCCGATCAAGGTGGTCTGCCACGGATCGCCCTCACGCTTGTAATCGAGCAGCAATTTGAGAAGCCGCGCATCCACCGGCATGCCCGAAGCGACGCCCATCACGAAATTATAATGGGCGGAGGGCGCCATGCCGTTCTCGATATACATGTTCACACAGCGCACAATGCCCACGTCAAAGCACTCAAACTCAGGATGCGCGCCCACCTCCGCCATGGCGTCCAGCATGGCCTGAACTTTCTCGACCGGGTTGTCGAACATCATCGGCGGCCAGGCCCAGGACCCGTCGCGCTTGAGCTTAAGATAGTTGAGCGATCCGGCGTTGCACGCCGCGATTTCCGGCTTTACGCGCTTCACACAAGCGGCTGGACCTGACACGTCGGGTCCAACGACGCCGGTGGTCGAATTGATGATCACGCCGGGACAGGCGGCGCGGATCGCGTCCACCATGCTGGCGGCCACTTCGGGATCCCAGCTGGGGAAATGGCCGTGATCTTCATCCTGCATGCGGTAATGGACATGCATGACGCTGGCGCCGGCGTCATACGCCTCGCGCGCGCTGGCGGCCATCTGATCAGGGGTGACCGGAACGGGATGGGTTTTCGGATTGGTCAGCACGCCGTTGAGCGCGCAGGTCAGAACTGCCTTATCCATCGGTCTACTCCTGCGTTTCCATATCAAGTTCAATCAAAACAGCGCCGTTCGCAGCTTGCCCGCCCTGTTGGGCGTTAACGGCGGCGACTACGCCATCCGCTTGCGCGGTCAGGCGCATCTCCATCTTCATGGCTTCCATCACCATCAGGACATCACCCGCCTTCACCCGATCGCCGGGTTCGACGTTCACCGCCACAACGGCGCCGGACACGGGCGCGGTGATCTTGGACGGGTCAGACGCCGCATCCGCGCCCCAGGGCGAAGCCTCTTCCAGAACGATGATCTGCGCACCCAAGGCGATATGGAGCGCGCCGTCCGTCGCGCGCGCCACACGAGCGCGAGCGTCCACGCCATCCAGACGGAAGGCGATCTCGCCGGGCGTCTCTTCGCCCAACAGCGCCACCGCGCTGGAGGCGTCTTCAGTTTCGAACCCGACGCTGACCGCATCCGGTCCCGTCTGCTCAAGCCGCACCGTCAGCGCGTCGCCATTGACCGTCAAAGGCAGATCAAACCGGCTGACAGAGCCGGACCGGATCACGCCTTGAGGCGCAGCGCCCAGAAGCGCGGCGCCGAGCGCGACCGCCCTGCGGTCCGCATCAGGTTTGGCGAAGGGGCCAGCGCCCTCTTCCGCCCAGAGATCCAGATCCGCCGTGCAGATCTCGCCCTTCCGGAAAGGCTCCCCGTCCAGCAAAGCCAGCAGGAAGTCACGATTGGTGGTGACGCCCAGAAGCGGGTCATCCATCAGCGCGGCGCGCAGGGAGGCAATGGCTTCAGCGCGGCTGGCGCCCGTGCCGATGACTTTTGAAACCATCGGGTCGTAATCGGTTCCGATCCGTCCGCCGGTTTCAACGCCCGCATCCACGCGTCCGCCGGCGCTGGAGACATCCCCGTCATAAGACAGGATCAGCCCTGATTGCGGGGCAAAGCCGTTATAGGGGTCTTCCGCGTAAAGCCGGGCTTCGATGGCCCAGCCGTCCAGCGACACTTCATCCTGGCTCAGCGGCAGCGGCGCGCCGGAGGCCACTTCAAACTGCCATTGCACAAGGTTGGTCCCGGTCACTTCCTCCGTGACCGGATGTTCCACCTGAAGCCGGGTGTTCATCTCGAGAAAATAATACCCGCCGCCTTCTTCCAGCAGGAACTCAACCGTGCCTGCGCCCACATAGCCCACGGCTTTCGCCGCCGCGACGGCGTCCGCGCCCATCTTTGCGCGCAGTTCAGGATCGACCGCCGGAGACGGCGCTTCCTCGATCACTTTCTGGCGGCGACGCTGAGCCGAGCAATCACGTTCTCCAAGATGGATGGTGTTCCCATGTTGATCCGCGAAGACCTGGATTTCCACATGGCGGCCGCGCTCGACGAATTTCTCGATCAGCACAGCGTCATCGCCAAAAGCGGATTTCGCTTCGCGGCGCGCTGAAGCCAGCGCCTCGTCAAACTCGGACGCCTGACGGACAATGCGCATGCCGCGACCGCCGCCGCCCGCGACCGCCTTGATCAGAAGCGGGTAGCCAATCGTGTCGGCCTCGGCCTTCAGATTGGCGTCTGATTGATCTGCGCCCTGCCAGCCCGGCAGGGTGGGCACGCCCGCCTTGATCATCAACTCCTTGGCGCGCGCCTTGTCGCCCATCGCGTCAATGGCTTCGGGCGGCGGGCCGATCCAGACCAGCCCCGCCTTGATCACCGCACGGGCGAAAGCGGCGTTTTCTGACAAGAACCCATAGCCGGGATGGATCGCTTCAGCCCCGGTTTTTCGGGCCGCATCCAGCACGGCTTCGATATTGAGATAGCTTTCGCTGGCGAGCGCAGGACCGATGCAGACCGCCAGGTCCGCTTCGCGCACATGCAAGGCGCCGGCATCCGCCTCGGAATAGATGGCGATGGCCGTACGGCCGCTCTCGCGCGCTTCGTTCAGCACACGGACAGCGATCTCGCCACGATTGGCGACCAGCACGCTTTTGAAGGCCGTTTCAGCCATGATTTATCCCTCTTGAGCCCAGCGGGCGGGACGTTTTTCAAGAAAAGCAGTCATGCCTTCTGCGCCTTCATCAGAGCGCGCCGCCTTGGCGAACGCCGCAGCCGCGTCCTGAACCAGGCTTGCGGGCGCTTCCAGACGCGCCCGACGCATCAACGCCTTGGTCGCTGCGATGGCGTTCGGCGCGCCCTTGCGGATCTGTGCAAGCTCGGCCTCCAACGCCGCATCCAGATCGGCTGTGGGGTGCACGGCGTGGACAAGGCCGACATTCAACGCCTTCGCGGCATCCAGCTTGCCGCCGGTCACCGCAAGGCGCCGCGCTTCGGAATAGCCAAGGCGCTCCACCAGGAAAGGCGCGATCTGGGCCGGGACAATCCCGAGCCCGGTTTCAGGCAAACGGAACAGAGCCGTCTCAGAGGCGAGCACCACATCCGCCACACAGGCGAGACCGAAACCGCCGCCCATGACCGCACCCTCAACAACCGCCACCACAGGCAAGCCGGTGCTGGCGTAGGCCACGCACAACTCACCAAAGCGAGCGTTGACGTTCGCGATGGGGTCGACGCCGTCCGAGACAGGCTGGCCTTGCGCCGCGCCCATATCCTTGATGTCGCCGCCCGAACAGAAATGCCCCTCGGCGCCGCGCAGGACGATGGCGCGATCACCGTGCTGTTCAGCGTCGGCGAGCGCGTTGATGAGCTCGTCCACCATTTCAAGCGACATGGCGTTGCGCAGGGCGGGCCGGTTCAGCGTCACATGCAGAACCCGGGCGCGGCGTTCGACCAATAGAGTACGCGGCGCGGACATGGCTATTTGTTGCCTTCAGGCTTGCGGCGCTTGGGCAGCGTGCCTTCAAGCTTGGCGATGATGCCGAGCATGATCTCGTCGGCGCCGCCGCCAATGGAGATCAGGCGGCCATCGCGGAAGGAGCGGCTGACAAGGTTGTCGGCCGTGTAGCCCATGCCGCCCCAGAACTGCAGGCAGCTGTCAGACACTTCACGCGCCAGCCGACCGCATTTGAGCTTGGCCATGGAGGCGAGCTTGGTGATGTCCTTGCCCTGGTTGAAATCATCCACGCAACGATAGGTCAGTGAACGGAGCATCTCGACTTCAGTACGCAACTCGGCGAGGCGGAAATGGATCGCCTGATTGTCGAGCAGCGGCTGGCCGAAGGCGTGCCGGTCACGGGTGTACTCGATGGTCAGGTCGATCTGCTTGTCGAGGTTTTTCAAAGACGACGCCGCGCCATAGATGCGCTCTTCCTGGAACTGCAGCATCTGATAGATGAAGCCTGCGCCTTCATCACCGATGCGATAGCGCTTGGGCACCCGCACATCATCAAAGAACAATTGCGCGGTGTCAGAGCTGTGCATCCCGATCTTGTGGATCTTCTGCTTTTCAATGCCCGGCAGATCCATCGGCACCATGATCAGCGACTTGCTCTCATGGGGCTTGCCGTCGGACGTGTTGGCCAGCAGGCAGCACCAATCCGCCTTCAGGCCATTGGTGATCCACATCTTGGTGCCGTTGATGATGTAATCATCGCCGTCTGACTTCGCATTGGTCTTCACCGCCGCCACATCCGAGCCGCCGCCCGGCTCGGACACGCCGAGACAGCCCACCATGTCGCCCGCAATCGCCGGCGCCAGGAATTGCTTGCGCAGATCGTCAGAGCCGAACCGCGCCAGCGCCGGGGTGCACATATCGGTCTGCACGCCGATGGCCATGGGCACGCCGCCGCAATCAATCATCCCCAGCTCTTCGGCCAGGACGAGCGAATAGGTCATGTCGAGGCCGGCGCCGCCAAACTCCTCGGGATAGCGCAGGCCCAGAAGGCCCAGATCGCCCATCTTCTTGAAGACCTCATGAGAGGGGAACTGGTCGGCCGCCTCCCATTCATCCACATACGGATTGATTTCGTTGGCGACGAACTTGGCGACGGTGTCGCGAAGCTGTTCGTGTTGCTCGTTGAACTGCATGGCGTGTCCTCCCGTTGGTGGGCCGCGTCTTGTTAGAACCGCGCGACTCCGAACGTGTTGGGGTTCAGCTGACGGCGGTCCGCCTCAGCACAAATGTTCAGGCATTCGATCAGCACCGCGCGGGTGTCGCACGGATCAATGATCCCGTCATCCCAGAGCCGGGCGGTGGCGAAGAGCGCCTGGCTCTGCTCATCAAGGCTCTGGGTGATCATGGCGCTCATCTGGGCGAGCGCCTCTTCATCGGTCTCCACGCCCGCGCGCGCATTCTTGCCGCGGGTGACGATCTCCATCACCTTTGCCGCCTGCGCGCCGCCCATCACCGCCGTACGGGCGGTGGGCCAGGCGAAGATGAAGCGCGGATCAAAGCCGCGGCCGCACATGCCGTAATTGCCGGCGCCGAAGCTGCCGCCCAGCACGATGGTGATCTTGGGCACGCGGGCATTGGCCACGGCCTGGATCATTTTCGAGCCATGCTTGACTGCGCCAGCGCGTTCCGCCGCTGAACCGACCATGTAACCGGTGGTGTTTTGCAAGAACAGGATCGGGGTTTGCGACTGGTCGCACAGCTGGATGAACTGGCCCGCCTTGGTGGAGCCTTCAGGCTGGATCGGGCCGTTATTGCCAATGATCCCGACCGCCTGCCCGCCGATGTGGGCATGCCCGCACACGGTTTCAGACCCATAGCGCGCCTTGAATTCCAGAAAGTCCGAGGCGTCCACCACGCGCGCGATCACATCACGAACATCATAGGGCGTGCGGTCATCCGCCGGCACGATCCCCATGAGCTCTTCCGCGTCATAAAGCGGCGCTTCGCCGCCCCCGGACAGTGTGGCTTCGCTCCAGTTGAGCTTGTCCATGATGTCGCGCGCATAGGCGAGCGCCTGCGCATCATCATCGGCGACGTATTCACCGAGCCCCGTCACTTCGCCATGAAGGTCCGCGCCGCCCAGGGATTCATCATCCGCGTCCTCGCCGATCGCGGCTTTGACCAGCGGCGGGCCGGCGAGGAAGATTTTCGACTTCTCGCGCACCAGAACCACATAATCGCTCATTCCCGGCAGATAGGCGCCGCCGGCGGTGGAGCTGCCATGCACAACGGCGATCTGGGGAATGCCCGCCGCGCTCAGGCGCGCCTGATTGGCGAAGCTGCGTCCGCCATCCACAAAGATCTCGGCCTGATAGAGAAGGTTTGCGCCGCCGGATTCCACCAGATGGATCATCGGCAGCTTATTTTGCAGCGCAATCTCCTGCGCGCGCAGGGATTTGCGCAAGCCCATGGGCGCGACCGTGCCGCCCTTGATGGCGCTGTCGGACGCGGCGATGACGCATCGTTTGCCCGAGACGACGCCGATGCCGACCACCGCGCCGCCGCCCGAAGCCCCGCGCCCGCCGTCATCATCATGCATTTTGAGGCCGGCGAGCGGCGCGATTTCGAGAAAGGACGCATCGCGATCAACAAGCCGCGCCACGCGCTCACGCGGCAACAGCTGGCCGCGCTCGTCAAAGCGCGACTTCTTGGCGGCGGAGTTGGAGCGCACCTGCTCTTCCGCGCCACGCGCCTCGTCCAGCTTTTCAACCATGTTTGCGCGCGCTGCGGCGAAGTCGTCAGAGCCCGGATTGATCCGGCTTTGCAGGACCGCCATTACTCTGCTCCCTCACCGCGCAAGACCGCCGGATCCACCGCCCGGTGAAAGCCGTTAAAGACGTCTGATTTGTCATGAGCGGTCAGCGGATAATGTCGCTCGCCCAAAGGCGCGCCGCCATCCACCTGAAGCTGGACGCCGGTGATGAAAGCCGCGCCCGGCGACAACAGATAGGTCACCGCCGCCGACACCTCGGCCTCCGACCCCATGCGCTGCGCGGGCAAATTCTGTTTGAGCAGCGGGATCATCGCGCGGAAGGCGCCGCCATAGGTGTCCATGCCCGAGCTGGCGATCCAGCCCGGCGCGACGGCGTTCACTCGTACGCCCTTGGGCGCCCACTCAAACGCCAGGGTCTTGGTCAGATTTTCCATCCCCGCCCGCGCAGCGCCTGAATGCGCCATGCCCGGCATGCCGTGATGCATGTCAGCGGTGATGTTGACGATGGCGCCGCCCTGTTCAGCCATTGAGGCCTTGAACACTTCGCGGCTCATCAGAAAGCCGCCGGTCAGATTGGTGGCGATCACCGCGTCCCAACCCTTTTTGGAGATGTCTTCAGCATTGGCGGGAAACTGTCCGCCCGCATTGTTCACAAGGCCATGGATGCGGCCATGACGCGCGGCCATGTCGGCGATGGCGGACGCCACGGCCTCTTCATCGCGAATATCAAACGAGGCAGTCTCGCACGAGCCGCCGTCATGAGCGATCTCTTGCGCGACGGCGTCGAGCTTGTCTTGCTTGCGCCCCACCAGAATGGCGTGCGCGCCGAGCGCCGTCAGCTCATGGGCGATGCAACGCCCGATCCCCGATCCGCCACCGGTGACGATGATCACCTGCCCCTTAAACAGGTCAGGCCGAAATACGCTGTCATAGCGGGCGTGTGCGGCGTTATCGCTCATTGTGCGCCCGTCTCCTCCCTGACTGGTCCGGTCTGTTTTCGCCGGTGTTGAGGGGAGCTTCGCAGGGCTTAACGTATACGTCAAGCACATCTTGTTTGCGGCAAGACTTCATCGTATGAAGGAGACGGACAAGGACAGGCACCATGACTCACGCGCCCGATACGAAGACCCACGACACCCTGTTCGGCATCGCCGAGCTGGCCGATGCGTTTGGCATCACCACGCGCACGATCCGGTTCTATGAGGACAAGGGTTTGCTCAAACCCCAGCGCGTCGGCGGGCAGCGGGTCTATACCGACGCCGACAAGAAACGCCTCGCCCTGATCCTGCGCGCCAAGACCATCGGCACCAAGCTGAGCGACATCAAGACCTTCCTCGAGCTCTACGGCCAGGAAGGTGAAGGGCGCGTGCGGCAGCTCGAATTCGTGATCGAGATGACTGCGAAAGAGATCGAACGTCTGGAAGAGAAAAAGGCCGAGATCGAAACAACGCTCAACGAACTGCGCGTCATTCATGAGGGCTCGAAAACGCGCCTGGCCCAGCGGAAAAGCAATACACGCTAGACGCTTCAGATCCGCTGCGTTTCCCGTCGAGTCAGCCAACGCACCAGAGGCGCGGGCGAGAACCGCATCAGCCACATCGCCCGGCGCATGGCGGCGCCGGTGATCACCTCGGATGCGCCCCGATCATAGCCTTTGAGAATATCAGACGCGACCTCGCCCGCCGTGGTGGCGCTGAAGCTTGAGAAGGTGCGCACATCTTTGGCCGCCGCCCGCTCCTTGAAGGGCGTGTCTGACACAGCGGACGGACAGACCGTCATGATGCGGACAGAGCTGCCGCTCTGTTCCAGCTCTTGAGACAGAGCGTTTGAATAATGCCGGACAAACGCCTTGGTCGCTGCATAGACCGCAAGCCCCGGCGTCGGCACGAAGGCGGAGTTAGACGCAATATTGATGATGGTTCCGCCGCCCGCCGACTCCATCAGAGGCAGGAAGGCCCGGGTCATCGCGTGCAGGGCGCGCGCGTTCACATTAATCATGGCTTGCTCGGCCTCGACCGCCATGTCCCTGGACGCGCCATAGACGCCGAAGCCGGCATTATTGACCAGAAGGTCGAGCCCGCCCTCGCCCTGCGCCCATTGCACCAGCCGCGCCACCGATTGCGGATCAGCGAGATCCATGGCCCGCCCCTCGATCTCGGCGTCGGGATGACGCGCCAATAGCGATTGGCGCGCGCGGGCGATTTCATCTTCGTCCAGCGACACCCAGAGCAAACGAAACCCGCGCTCCAGAAGACGTTCAGACAGGGCCAGGCCAATGCCGCTGGACCCGCCCGAAATCAGGGCTGTCCGGCTCATTGGATGCGATCGGGAACAGCATAAGCGTCCACCCCGTCACGCTCTAGCCCCGCCACCCAGATCTGGCCGCGCCACGGGGTCACCGTGGTGACGCCGAAGGGCGCATCATCCGGACCATAGAGCGCATGAACCGGCTCACCCTCGGCGGTCACCGCCATGCCCATCACCGGGCGCGGCGGAAAGGGCGGCAATCCGGAAATCTGGATCCAGCGCCAGGCGAGACGCTTCACAAACGGATTGGGATGCAAGCTCTCGATCTGGGGCGAACGTTGAGAGGGCAAGGCGATCCAGATCAGCCCGGTCTCCTCGTCAAAGGCGAGATTGTCAGGATAGCCCGGCAATCCGTCAATCAGCACGGCGTAATCACCGGTTTCAGGATCAAGACTGATCACCCGGCCCGCCCAGGTCTCGTTGACGAAAACGCGGCCCGTGCTGGGGTCATGATCCACGCCATTGATGAAACCAAAGCCTTCCGCCAGCACGTCATACTGGTCCGGCGCCGTGACCTTGTAGATGACGCCCGTCTGCTCGCCTTCGAGCAAAGAGGTCATGTATTCGCCATAGCCGTAGCGGCGCGAAGCGTCGGTCAGGATCACCGCGCCATCGCTCAAAACTGTCAGATCGTCAGTGAAGACCAGCGGTCCGCCCTCGCTCTCATCGGCGAGCCAGACGTCAAACGCGCCATCGTCCTCCAACCGCAGCAAGCCTTTCAGCGCATCGGCGACAAACAAGGCGCCGTCCGGCGCAAAGGCCAGGCCCAGCGGACGTCCGTTGGTATTGGCGTATTCTGACCATCCGCCGTCCATCTCCCGCACCATGATGCGGCCATCGGCCAGGCTGGCGTAAAGCCGACCATCAGGTCCGGGTTCGAGATCTTCCGCGCCGTGCAGATTCGGCACTTCCCGGCGCTCGGGTTCAGCCACCGTCTCGTAAAGCGCCATCAATGCGGGATCGGGCGCAGTGGGGACAAACTTGTAGGCTTTCAGCGCGCCCGGCCCATAAGCGGCGACGGCCAAGATCACGACAAGAGCGGCGAGGCCGCCCAGAATCCAGCGCAACATCGCGCCCTCCCCTGATGTTTTTTCTTTTACTCTGGGGGAGAAGCGCAAAACGGGCAAGCGCGATCAGGTCACCGCTTTTTTGGCGAGGAATTTCGGGTCGTCCCAAGCGCCCGTCTGGATCACATCCGCCAGAGCCTGCGCCGCATCAAAGACTTCTGCATAGGAATTATAGAGCGGATTAAATCCGAACCGCATCAGGTCAGGCGCGCGAAAATCGCCAATAATCCCGCGGTCAATCAGGGCCTGCACAATGGCGTAGCCCTGCTCATGGCGCAGCACCACATGGCCGCCGCGCCGCTCGCCCGGCCCCGGACAGGCATGATCGAGACCCAGCGCCTCCGCTTGCGCGAGCATGATGTCGCCCAGCGCGATCGCCTTGGCCTCCACCTGCGCCATGTCCACACCGTCATAGGCGCTGACCGCCCCATCGAGCGCGGAAAGAGCGAGGATGGAGGGCGAGCTGGTGCGCCAGCGCACTATGGTGTCGTCGGGCTCGTAGGCGTCTTCAAACCCGAAGGGGCGTTTATGGCCCAGCCAGCCAGACACCGGATGCTCCAGCGTCTGGATCTGGTCTTCCGCGCAATAGAGGAAGGCCGGTGCGCCGGGGCCGCCGGAGAGGAATTTATAGCCGCAGCCCACCGCGTATTTCGCGCCCCATTGAGCGAGCTTGAGATCAACGAGACCGGTGGCGTGGCTTAGGTCCCAGATGATGTTCAGCCCGCGCGCCGCCGCCTCACGCTCATAGCCTTCAAAGTCAGCGATTTGAGCGGATTTATAATGCACCGCCGATTTGATCAGGACCTTTACGCCGTCTGGCAGGTCTTTCGGACGCGTGTTGGGCGCGACCCGGTGCATCGGGGCGCCAGTGATGCGGGAGATTCCCTCCATCACATGATTGTCGGTGGGAAACTCGCCCGCTTCCGCCGCAATGCCGCCGCCATCACGGTCCAGCAGCGCGGTAGCGAGCTTGAACAGGTTGATGGTGACCGTGTCGACCGCGATCACTTCTGAGGCTTTGACGCCCATCAACGCCGCGAGTTTGCCCCCGAGCGTCAGCGGCAAATCCATCCAGCCCGCGTCGTTCCACGACCGGATCAGGCCCACCGCCCACTCGGATTCAGAGGCTTCACGCAAACGCGCGAGCGCCGCCTTGGGCGGCACGCCCAGCGAGTTGCCGTCCAGATAGATCACGCCCTCAGGCAGAGCGAACAGGTCGCGTTTGTCTTTCAGCGGATCAGTCTGGTCCAGCGCCTCGCAGGCCTCGCGCGTCAGCATCAATAAGCTCTCCTACAACGGACCACGCTGGGTGATGCCGCCATCCACAACAAATTCCTGGCCCGTCATATAGCTTGATGCGTCACTGGCGAGGAAGTGGATTGCAGCGGCCATGTCTTCGGGCTGGCCGACGCGCTTGATGGAGAAATTGCGGTTCATCATGTCTTCAAGGTTCGGATCGGACGTCAGCGCCGAGGCGAGCTTGGTTTCAGTCAGGCCCGGACATAGCGCGTTCACCCGCACGCCCAGATGACCGCATTCCTGCGCCAGCACCTGGGTTAGAGAGATGACGGCGGCTTTCGAGATCGAGTACGCGCCCTGGAAATAGCCCGGACGGATGCCGTTGATCGAGGCGACATTGATGATCGAGCCTTTGCCCTGATCCTTCATGAAGGTGTTGATCGCAAGGCTCGACAGGAAGAACGGGCCTTTGACATTCACCTCGAACGTCTTGTCCCACGCGTCTTCAGGGGTGTCCTTGGCTTCGCCAAAATACGGGCTGGTGGCGCCGTTATTGACCAGCACGTCCAGACGTCCCTCGGTCTCCTTGATGTTGGCGATGGCCGCTTCGCGATGATCGGCTTCGCCAAGGTGCAGCACCATGGCGCGGGCCTTGCCGCCCTCGGCCTTGATCTCTTCAGCCACGCGCTCGCAATCGGCGATCTTGCGGCTCGAGCAGATCACCACCGCGCCATTGCGCGCCATGCGCTTTGCGGCGGCTTCGCCGATGCCGCGGCTCGCCCCGGCGACCAGAACCACACGGCCGTCCAGCGACAGGTCTTTCTCTGACATGTTCATCCTCCCGTTCACGTCACTTAATGCGTTAAGCGCCACGTTAGCGGCGGAATGAGGCCATGGCGAGGGGGCGCCGATGCGGATTTCATATCCTGTCGCCCCGCCAGTCCCCAACGATAAAGGGAGGCGTTTCCGCCTCCCTTTTCCGGCGCCTTATTCGGCGTCTTCAAGCCCCAGCCGTTCGGCCAGATCCAGCTCCGGCGCGGGCGGCTCGCCGCCTTCGCCCTGCAGGTAATGCTGCATCCAGCGCAGAACGCGCAGACCGTAGTCGTACTGGGCGGCGGCGCGGCGATTGCCATGGCCTTCGCCCGGATAGGTGACGAGCCGCACCGGCGCGTCAGAGGTCTGCTTCAGGATACGGTAGAGGATGAAGGACTGGCTGGTGTCCACCCGCGTATCCGCCTCGCCATGCAGGATCAGCGTCGGCGTGGTCGAGCCCGGCGCATGATAGGTCGGGCTGTGCTCGAGATAGCTCATCCAGTCTTCCCAGGGCGGCTGCATGAAGTGCACATCCACCATCTCGATCGGAATCTCGGTCGTGCCGTAAAAGCTGATCAGATCTGTCAGCGCCACAAACGGCGCAGAGGCGGCGAAATGTTCGCTGGCGATGGTCGCGCCCCAAGACGAGGCGAACCCGCCATACGAACCGCCGGTGATGCCCACGCGCTCGGCGTCAACAATACCGGCCTCCGACAGGGCGCCGATCGCGTCCACCAGATCCCAGAACTCTTCGCCCGGCGCATCGAGATGGTCGAGCTTGGCGAAGCGTTCACCACGGCCCGTAGAACCGCGATAATTGGGGTAGAAGACCGCAAACCCCTCACCGGCGCCGATATGGCCCAGACGCGAATAGCCGTTCACCCAGCCATTGCTGTCATGGGCTTCCGGGCCGCCATGCACGGTCATGATCATCGGCCAGCCGCCTGCCGGAGCCTCGCCCTGCGGAGTGACGAGCACGCCTTCAATGCGTTCGCCATCACGCGCTTCGAACTCGAAGACGCTCTGATCGCCCCAGGCGATGTCGTCAAGCTGGGGGTTGTGATCGGTCCACTGGCGCAGCGAACGGCGGTCACCCACAAACAATTCACGAGGATGGGTCGCAGCATGCACCGTCGCCGCCAGAACCCGGTCATCACGATCATAATCCATGGACGAGATCACGCCGGCCTCTGTCGGCGTGCGGCGCTCTTCACGGCCATTGATATTGTATTCGACGAGCGCCGTGCCCGTGCCCACGCTGGCTAGAGTCAGCACGGAATTACGATCAATCCAGGCGAGCTGGTTCACATGCTGCTCGGCGTCGCGGGCGATGGCCATATACTCGCCTGTCTGCGCATCCGCGATGTGAAGCGTGCCTGCCGTGGGGTCGGCGCGGTCGGCGCCCGCGATGAAGGCGAGACGCGAAGCGTCAGGCGAAAACGCCGCCATGCCGATCTTGCCCGGCGTTTCGACGGTGGAGATCACCGAACCGTTCGCCGCATCGACGACGGTCCACTGACGCTCCATCAGCGAGTCGTCCACCAAAGTGGTCGGCGCCAGCGCCACGGCGAGGCGTGAGCCGTCTTCGCTCAAGGTCAGAGATGATGCATGACCGGGCAGATCAAACCGGACCGGGTCCGCGTCGGGATCCGTCAGGTCGGCGCGCCAGACATAGGAGAAGATGTCGCTCTCTTCATAGACATTGGCCATGAACC
Organism: Oceanicaulis sp. UBA2681; assembly: GCF_002354675.1. Classification (NCBI taxonomy): domain Bacteria; kingdom Pseudomonadati; phylum Pseudomonadota; class Alphaproteobacteria; order Maricaulales; family Maricaulaceae; genus Oceanicaulis; species Oceanicaulis sp. UBA2681. The sequence continues at coordinate 130,463 of NZ_DEMB01000011.1, forward strand.
CGCGATCGCGCAGCGTCTGCTGCATCGGGTCAGCCTTCTCACGCGCAATAAAATACAGGCTCTCTCCATCGGGCCCGATCACATAGGACTGGATCGACTCGTCATGGCTGTAGATCCGACGCGCTTCGCCGCCATCCGCCGCGATCTCGTAAAGCGCCGATCCGCTGTCGCCGTCGCGACGGGCGAGAAAGGTCAGCGCGTCGCCATTCGGCGTCCATTCCACACCACCAACGCCGCCATCGGTGATAAAGGGGCGCGCCGCATCCGGGCCGGATGCGATGAACAGCGCCGATTGCGGCGTGCCATCCTCTTCACCCGCAACCACATTGCGCGGCGTGGAGACGGTGAAGGCGACATGGTCGCCATCAGGGGAGATGTCGATCCCGGACACCTGGCGGATTTCGAACAGATCTTCCAGCGTCAAAGGTTCTTGCGCCTGCGTCTGTGCGCCTAGCGCACAGGCTGCAGCAAAACCCAGAACGCCGGTGAACAGTGGACGGTTCATGGCGATAACTCCTTGGTCAGTACGGGACGCAGCCTAACGAAGGCAAGGCCTGCGCGTCGAGGCCCGACGCCCATCACACAGATGCCAGCGCCGGTCGCAATGCTGCGGGGCGCCGCCCCTGCATATTGCATATCCTAATGAAATCTTAATCGCGCTTGGGCGCTTTGGAAAATGCGGCGTATTTGTTCTTTTTCTCGCGCACCTCGTCTGCGCCTTCGATCACAATCACGGCCTCGCCTTTGGGCGGGTCGGCAAGCCGGGCTTCGAGTTCTGAGAGCGTGCCGCGCCAGACCCGCTCGAACCGTTTGGTCAGCTCCAGGCTCAGCGCGGCGCGGCGATCTCCCAGTACGGCGCGCGCATCAGCCAGGCATTCCGCCAGGCGCTGCGGGCTCTCCATGACAATCAGGCTGGCGGGCAAATCGCCATACAGCGCAAACAGCGCCTGACGCTTGCCTGATTTGCGGGGCGGAAAGCCCAGAAAGGTGAAGCGGTCGGTCGGCAGGCCGGAAATGGACAGCGCCATGATCACCGAGGAGACGCCGGGCGCGGCGCTGACGGTCAATCCCGCCTCGAGCGCCGCCTGAACCACACGAAAACCCGGATCAGAGATCGCTGGCGTGCCCGCATCGCTGACCAGAGCCACCGTCGCGCCGTCTTCGATCAGCTTGACGATGCCGGCTGCGCTCGCCGTCTCGTTATGGTCATGGCAAGCGATCAAACGCTTGTCGGTGACGCCGCCCTGTTCGAGCAATCGGCGCGTCGTGCGCGTGTCTTCGCACGCAATGGCGTCCGCGTCGCGCAAGACGTCCCAGGCGCGCGGCGTCATGTCGCCCAGATTGCCGATGGGCGTCGTCACAAGCACCAGACGCGGCCCGGTTTCGGGCGGGGCGTCGAGATCGGCGGAGATCGCGGAATCACTCATGCCTGCACCCTAATCGAGCCGGGGCCGGAATGCAGCGCTGACGGCAGCGCCGCTACCATGTCCCCGACTGCCAGGCGCGGATGAGATCATGCCAGCGGGCGGCGCCGGACAAGGTGCGCATGACTGCATCGGCGGGCGCTTCATAAAGCAAGGCGCGCAAACCCGCGGCCGCCAGGCGCGGATCGCGCCGGATCATCGCTTCGATACGTGCTGTCGCCAACCGTGAGGACACAGGCGGCGGCGGCGGCGCGCAAAGGCTGAGCCCATAGGTCAGTCGACGCGCCTGCGCTTGCGCCCAATCATGCAAGCGCAGCGCCGCCATGCCTGGCGCAAACCGCAAGCCATAGGCGTCCGCCGGCGCCAGCACCACGCGCCCGGCCCCGCGGCTCAAAGGACGATAGCCCAAAGGCCAGACGCCCTGAGATTGCCGAGCAGCCTCAAGGCGGCCGCCCCATTGCAACAGCCGGTCCGCCTGGGGCTCCAGCGCCAGATCTGGCGGCGGGGCCAGCACAAAGCGCGCCTGTTCATGCACGACGCGGTCCCGGCTGAGGCTCAATTGCTCGAGACCAGGAAAGTCCGACCCCACGACTTTCAGACACAAGCGCTCTTCATGGCCGCTTTCGACAGGGGCGGTCATCAAGTGTGACAGTTGCACCACCCGGCCAGCGGGCATGCCAACATCTTCAAGCGGCCGCGTATCGACCACCCAGCTGGCGCAGACCTGACCATCGCTTGTATCCACTATCGCCTGAGTTCGGCCGCCCTGGACCCGATCAACGCTGACCCCCTCCCTCAGCATCATGCGCGGTTCGGCGGCGACAGCGTCCAGCGCCGCCTCCTGCACCGCCTGCGCGGCGACTCGCGCCAGAATCATTCGATTCAGCGGCCTGTGCAAAAGCGCGCCCGTCGGGCTCTCCACCTCAAAGCCAGTCAAGCGGCTGCTCTCGAACCGGTGCAGGCCATGATCAGGCGCAGCCGGGAACATCCAGTGACGCGGGTTTGGGGTGAGTCGTCTGGGTTCAATGATCAGCGCGCGAACACGCCGTCCGGTCCGGGCCACGGCGCCCGCCAACGCCAGCCCGGACAGCCCGGCGCCAAGAATGACAAGATCAAAGCGTTCAGACATGACGTCCTTGAAAAACGAGCTGGCATGCGCCGCATGGGAGGCGCCGAAAGAGTATTTCACAACATGTGCTTGGCGCGATCACATTAACAGGCTTTAATGAAAGGCCGCTGTTCAGCGGATCACACCCCATCAGCCCGGAACTGAAGACAGGCGAACGAATGACCTTGCCAACGACAAAACGTGCGCGCCAGAAAGCGGAGACCCGGATCGCCGTCTTGCGTGCAGCGCGGGAGGAATTTCACCGCCAGGGCTATGATCGCGCGAAAATCGTCGACATTGCGAGCGCAGCCAATGTCTCTCCGGGAACGGTGCTCAATGCGGCGCCCACCAAGATCGCCTTGCTGTGTGAAGTGATGGTGGATGATTTCGAACGTTTGCGCGTTGAAAGCGCTGAGCTGGCGCGGCGCTATCAAGGCGATGTCATCGGCTGCGTGACGGCTGTACTGGATTACCATCTGGACCGTCACATCAATGATCTGGAATTGTTTCGCGCCGCCATAGGGCACAATTGGCTGACCAATGAAGCCGATTTCAAAGCCCTGCACATTGGCCTGGAATCCGCATGGTCACCGGTCCGGGACGTGTTGACCCGCGCCGCCCAGGACCCTGCAGTCGACCTCAATGAATGCCCGGATCTGCTGACGGAAAGCCTGCTTGATCTGTACCTGGGCGTTTTGCGGCGCTGCGTGATCTACACCCTGAGCCCGCAAGAGGCCCGCAGCCAGATGCATCGCCGGTTGAGCGTGGTATTCCAGACCCAACACGCCTCAGATCGCGCCCCTAAAAAATACGGCCGACACGAGGGGGCGTCGGCCGCACAAGGACGCGCTGGTTGATGTCTGGCGCCAGCGCAGGGGAGCCCTTCGGGGCGAGCAACGCCCGACCTGTACGCTGACAGGTCAGGCGAGCCGCATCAGAAGGGATATTTTGTGGAGAACGTGGCCCGGGTGATCGTCCCGCTCTGGCCATTTTCCAGTTCCCGCTCGCCGAACAGGATCTCTGCGCCCATGGTCACAGGCCCCACCGGGAAGAAATAGGCGCCGAATGCGGACCAGGTGCTCTTGGTCACCCCTGTGCCGGTCAATGTGATGTCATTATCCGCTTCCAGCATCGAGTAACCGACCGACAGTCGACGCCCCTGACCCAATTGCTGGCGCCAGGCCACCAGCCCGCCATAGACCGGAATCGCTTCCAGATCGCCCGACGCGGTCACCACTGCTCCATTCACGGCGTTCAGGCCGATATAGCGGCCGATGCCTTCACCGCCGGTCAGGGAGAAGCGCAAGTCTGAGCCCTCGCCCACATTCACCCGGCCAGACCAGTTGACGCCCCAGCCAAATGCTTCGCCGTCCACGCCGCCGCCTTCATAGGCGAGATTGCGGCCGAGCGCCGAGACGGTCATGGCGCCGAAATCGCCGCTCCAGTTATAGCGCGCAACAACATCAGGAAATGCGCCGTCGCCGCCATCGATCCTGCCGCCGCCGCCAAAAGGCGTGACCGTCGTATCGGGGTTCTCGAGCGCGAACTGGAAGCCGCCATTGGTGTAACGAATTTGCGCCTGGCGCCCGAACAGCATGCCGTCAGATCCCACAAGGAAGCTGGCGCTTTCCGGAATGACGGCCGTGTTGGTGAAGGTCGACCAGTCCTGACCCACGCGCCAATTGCCGATCTGCGCCCAGGCGACGCGCATACGCGGATTGTAGGAGTTTGACACCCGCTCATCCCCGCCGGGCGATCCCAGGAAATCAAATTCGATCCGTCCGGTCACCGTGCCGATGTCTGATTCGGTGGACGTGGCGAAGAAGAAGCGGCTGGACTTGGCGGTGAAATCAAAATCGGTTTCGCCATCCCCGGTCCCACCGACCGGCGTGGCGCCAGAGATATAAAAATCGCGCGCAATCGAAGTCGCGCCGAAATCGCCATCGCTGAGATCGGTGACATGGGCGTCCAGATCGACGAAGCCGCCATAGGTCACCTGGGTGTTGCCCATGGTGAAGCCGCGCTCCGAAGAGGTTGGCGCGGCCGGAGCCGCAGGCGCGGATGCGGTCCGTTGCTCGATTTCAATAACCCGATCCGTCGCCGCGTCCGCTTGTGCGCGCGCGTCTTCCAGCTCGGAGCGCAAATCAGCCACCATGGCTTCCAGCGCTGCGAGTCGATCTTCAAGAGCGGTCACGTCCTGTGCGTTTGACGCCGCTGTCAGAACAAACGCCGAGGCGGTCGCCGCCAATACGCTACGAATACCTAGCCTAGTCATAGAGATGTCCCTCCCAAGGATAGCCATGAGGCCCGTGCCGATTTTTCGGCTTTATTATGAAAGTATCGTTGTACAGAGGGTCCGGCGGTATGGGACGTTCGTCGAAATTTAGGACTTCACATGTGCTACTTTTTGCTCAGACGACGGCCCCGGCCGGAGCCCATTAGACTTCATGCTCAGATGAGGAGGCGTGTGTGACCCCAGACTCCACGCAAGGCCGGGTCATTCTGGCCGATGACCACCCCCTGTTTCGGGGCGCTCTCAGCACCGCGGTCAGCAAAGCCGCGCCCGGTCGCACCCTGGTGGAGACCAGTACGCTGGCTGAAACCCTGAACGCCCTGAAGGACGGTCAGACAGATCTGGTGTGTCTGGACCTGCACATGGCGGACAGCTCCGGCTTCATCGGCCTGGCGGAACTGCGCAAAAGTCATCCCAGCGCGCCGGTGGTGGTCATCTCCGCCAGCCAGTCGCCCGGCGTGGCGGCGCGGGCGCTGGAGTTCGGCGCTTCAGGCTTCATTCCCAAGACCGCCAGCATGACCCAGCTGGTGGAGGCGCTGACCGCCGTGCTGAACGGCGATGTCTGGGCGCCCGATGAAAGCGGCGACCCCCAGGCGCAGGAAGCAGCGGAGGCGGCGGCGAAGATCGCCCAGCTGACCCCGGCGCAAATGCGCGTCCTGCATGGCCTCGCCGCCGGGCGTCTGAACAAGCAGATCGCCTATGATATGGGTATTTCCGAAGCGACCGTGAAAGCGCATGTGACCGCGATCTTCAGAAAGCTCGACGTGATCAACCGCACCCAGGCGGTGCTGGTCGCCCAGGCGCTCAATGTCGAACCGCCCGCCGAACAATCCGTCTAGCCCGCTTCAAGTTTGCGTTTCAGCGAGCTCAGGCTGGCGCGCAGCACCGCCGGCGACGCCGGTTTGCGCACAAGCTCAAGACCCGCGGCACGCGCCTCATCCCCTGCGGCGGCGCTGCGTTCCGCGGTCACCAGAAGTCCGGGCGGACGGCTCTGCCAGTGCGCGCATAGCGCCTCGTAGAGCTCTGGTCCTGTAAGCGCGTCAGTCAGGTGATAATCCAGGATCACCAGATCCGGCGCCTGATCTGCGAAAGCGGCCGCCGCCGAGGCGGCGTCCTGTCCGCCGCGCACATCGCAGCCCCAACGCTCCAATAGCGTGCTTAACGCCTGCAGCACGCCCGGATCATCATCCACACACAGGACCGACAATCCGGCCAGGTCACCCGGACGGCGGCGCGCCTGGACGACGGTCTGACGGTCTCGCGAGGCGGCGCGCGGCAGGATCACTTCAAAGGTCGCGCCTTCCCCCAGGGCGCTTTTCAAGATCAGTTTGTGTCCAAGGGACGCGCAAATCCGGTCCACCACCGCCAGACCCAGACCCAGGCCCTGATCTTCCCCGGCGTCGACGACGCCGCGATGAAATTCCCGGAATATGGCCTGCTGGCGATCCGGCTCGATGCCCGGTCCGGTATCGATCACTTGCAGGCGCACCTGATCGCCCTGACGCCTGACCCCCACCAGCACCTTGCCGCTGGGCGTGTAGCGGATGGCGTTGGAAATGAGGTTCTGAACGACGCTGGTCATCAAGCCCCGGTCTGACAAGACGGCCAGCCGGCTGGGAACCACGCGCAGCTTCAAGCCCTTGGCCAGCGCGCGCGCCTGGAACTGGGCGGCGGTTTCCTCAATCAGCTCGTCAATGGCGAACACGCTGGGACGCGGCGCGACGCCGCCCGCATCCAGACGTGAAATGTCCAGAAGCGCGCGCAGCAACCGGTCCGCATGGTCGATGGCGCGTTCAATCTGATGGGCGAGATTGCGATTGCCCTCAGAGCCGCTCTCCCCCAGCGCCCCCTCCAGCGCGCCGGCATACAGGCGAGCCGCGGACAGCGGCTGCAGCAAGTCATGGCTGGCCGCCGCCAGAAAGCGTGTCTTGGACTGGGTGGCGGCCTCCGCCTCGCGGCGGGCCGCTTCCAGATCCTGCGCCAGCTGCAGCCGCGCCTCGCTTTCCGCTTTCAGCGCTGCGGTGCGTTCCTCCACCCGCGATTCCAGCATGTCGTACGCGCGTTTGAGCCCTTCTTCCGCTTCACGGCGGGCGGTGTTGTCCTGATAAACGCCGAAATAGCCCACCACTTCGCCGTTTTCAGTGCGAGGCTGGTAGACCACCTGCCAGGAACGCGCCCGGCCGCCGCCCTTGCGCCGTGAAATGTCAAAGACCTGACGTTCACCATTGAGCGCCGCTTCCATATGCGGCCGACGCAGCGCGTATTCGTCCTCGCTCATGAATTCAGCCAGCGGACGGCCGATCACGGACGCATCCAGACCAAAGAAGTCGAGATAGCCCTTATTGGCGAAACGCAGACAATAATCGCGATCGGCATAGCTGAGCAGCACCGGCAGATTGTCGGTGTAAAACCGGATCGAGCGTTCGCTCTCCTTCAAGCGATCCTCGGAGGAGCGCAATTGCTCGGCGGTTTCGTCAATCAGCTTGACCACATCGCCCGGACTGACGCGGGCGCCGCGCAAGACGCGCGTCATCAGGATTCGGGCGGAGGCCGCGCCCACAGCCCGCGCCAGACGCGCTTCGGCCAGCCCCGCCACCGCAGAGGTCAGAACATCCCCCGGCCGCAAGGGTCTAGCGACCGCCCGGGACAGGTCCGAGAGAGCGATTTCCGCCTGATCGGCGCCCAGCACCCGCACCAGCACGATTTCAAGGTCAGAGATGCGCGAGCCCATGGCGGGGGCGGTCTCGAGCGGACGCACGCCGGTGAACGCGTCCGCCTGCAGCTCGTCCACCAGACCTGAAGACGAAAACGCCACTGCAATGATGAAGGCGATGACGTTTGCGGCCAGGCACAGGATGGATGCAAAAGCGAACGGATCCACGCCTTCCGGCGCTGGTGGAGGAGCCCCGGCATAGCTGGGGATCAAGATCAGCGCGACCCACAGCCCGATCCCGGCGCCCATGCCCGCCAGCGCGCCCGCGCGGTTCGCCTTGCGCCAATACAATCCGAACAGCAAAGCGGGGGCCAGCTGCGCGACCCCGGCGAACGCCACCAGACCGATCCCGGCCAGCGCCGCCTGCTGATCCAGCCCCAGGTGGAACAGATAGGCGAGCCCCACCAGCCCCAGAACCATAGCGCGTCGCCACATCAGGAACCGCTTGGCCAGTCCGCCGCGTTGCACTTCCGCCAGAAAGAGCGGTCCCACCAGATTGTTCACCAGCATGGTGGACATGGCGAGCGCGGTGACGGTCACCATGCCGGCGGCGGCGGAGAACCCGCCCAGAAACACCAACACCGCCAGGCCTCGCGCATCCAGCTCCAGCGGCAAGGCCAGCACATAGGCGTCCGGATTGGGATCTGTCAGCAGCGTGCCGCCCGCCCAGGCGATGGGCGGGACCAGGATCGCCACGAGCGCCAGATAGGCCGGGAACCCCCAGCGCGACAGGTTGGCGTCTCCTGGTTTGGACGCCTCCACCACCATCATGTGAAACTGACGCGGCAGACACAACGCAGCGAACGCGCCCAATATCGTCAACACGACAAACCGGAAGTCCACGCCCGGCGCCGTGAGAGGCGATTGCGCCAGCGCCTCAAGACGCATTTGCGGCGAGGCGTTGATCCAGACCTCGACGGCGAGCCAGCCCACCGCCAGCATCGCCGCGAGTTTGACCAGGGATTCAAAACCGACCGCCAGCGCCAGACCGCGGTGACTGGCGGCGGTGTCGGTATGGCGCTGACCGAACACCATCGCAAAAGCCGCCAGGCTGATCGCCACCGGCAAGCCCCAACCGCGCCCCAACGGATCACCCGTCAGAAGATCAAGCGAGGCGGCCGCGCTCTTGAGCTGAAGCGCGATATAAGGGATCAGCGCCAGCAGCAGGGCCAGCGTCGCCAGCGCGCCCACTGCTGCAGACTTGCCATAACGCAGGGACAAGAAGTCTGCGATCGAGCTGGTGTCGTGCTCCCGTCCCAGCGCCACGAGGCGGCGGATGATGGGAAAGCCCAGCAAGAACACCAAGGCTGGCCCGAGATAGATCGGCAGATAGTCCCAGCCCGCGCGGGCGGCCTCGCCCACCGCACCATAGAAGGTCCAGCTGGTGCAATAGACCGCCAGCGCCAGCGTATACAGAACGGCGCGTCGCTTGGCGGAGCGGTCAAAACGCGCCGCATGCGCGTCCCCCCAGGCGGCGAGCACGAACAGCAAGGCCACATAGGCGCCAAGCACCACAAGCGCGAGACTGAGCGGCAAAACCTCTCCTCCCTGCCCGTCCGGATTGAGTCTTCTGGATCAGACGGTCTTGAACGATAGACGGATTTCCAAAGCGCTGACCAGCCAGGAGCGCCCCGATCAAACGCAAACGCGGCGGCTCACAGAGCCGCCGCGTTCGTTACAGACATTGGATCTGGCTATTCAGCCGGGCCCGCCGGCTTGTTGTGCGTGACATGGATGACGGAGGACGGCATGCGAATGTCCTCCACCATGTTCTGGATCTCTTCTGGCGGCGCCTTGGTCGCCAAGGCCACAATCGTCGCGGTGATGAAGGAAATCACCATGCCGACAGAGCCAAAGCCTTCCGGAGACACGCCCAGGAACCATTGATCGGTCGTGCCTTGGGGAATGTTTGGCAAGATGCCGAACAGACCGCCCAGGAAGATCAGTCCGAACACGATCGAACCGATCAGCATGGGCCGGGTTTCACCCTCCTCCTTGAGGCCGAAATACATGATCAGCAGGATAAGGCTGATGATCAGGGCGACGACGCCAAGCACGATCGGGCTGAAGCCGATCTTGAAGTGCACGATGTAGGCCGCAGTGATCGACAGACCGACCACCATGCCGGCGATAGCGCCTTCCTTGTTCATGCGCTTCCAGAAAATCCCCAGGAAGATCACCGGGAAGAAGCTGGCGGCGGCCAGACCGAAAGCGAAGGCCACGACCGCGGCGACGAAGCCAGGCGGGTTGATGCCCGCATAGATCGCCACGACCACCGCGCCCACGGCCGCAATCCGCGCGACCAGAAGCTCCTGGGTGTCCGTCATGTTCTTGATCAGCACCTTGCGGCACAGATCGTGTGACACCGCCGAACTGATCACCATCAAGAGACCCGCAGCGGTGGACAGCGCAGCCGCCAAGCCGCCGGAGACCACCAGACCGATCACCCAGCCCGGCAGGCCGCCGATCTCGGGGTTGGCCAGCACGAAGATGTCACGGTCGAGCGTGGTCACCTCGTTCACCTCCGGGTCGGCGCGATACTGGATCTGGCCGTCGCCGTTTTTGTCGGTGAAGCCCAGAAGACCGGTGCGCTCCCAGTTGTAGAACCATTGCGGGGTCGCCCCTTCGCCCATTTCCGAAGCGCGCGCCTGTTGAGCAGCGACCTCAGTGGAATAGGTGCTTTCATTGACCGTTTCGATGAAGTTCGAGCGGGCGAACACCGCCACGGCTGGCGCCGTGGTGTAAAGCGCGGCGATGAAGATCAACGCCCAACCCGCCGATTTGCGAGCGTCCGAGGCCCGCGGCACGGTGAAGAAGCGGATGATCACGTGCGGCAGCCCCGCCGTGCCGACCATCAACGCCAGGGTGATGGCGAAGACGTCGATCATGGACTTCTGCCCCTCGAGATAGGAGCTGAAGCCCAGTTCAGACAGGGTCCGGTCCAGGCTGAGCAGCAAGGGCGTTCCATCCGCCGTATTGCCGATGAAGCCCAGCTGGGGGATCGGCGTGCCGGTGATCTGCAAGCTCAGGAAGACCGCCGGAACGGTGAACGCGAAGATCAGCACGCAATACTGCGCCACCTGGGTGTAGGTGACGCCCTTCATGCCGCCGAGACCCGCATAGAACAGCACAATGATCGCGCCGATGATGACGCCCATCTCGATCGGCACGCCCAGGAAGTTGGAGAAGGCGATGCCGGTGCCGCGCATCTGCCCGGCGATATAGGTGAAGGAGATGAACAGGGCGCAGATCACCGCCATGATGCGGGCCGCCTGGCTGTAATACCGGTCGCCGACAAAGTCGGGCACGGTGAACTTGCCGAACTTGCGCAGATAGGGCGCCAGGAGCAACGCCAGCAGCACATAACCGCCCGTCCAGCCCATCAGGAAGACCGAGCCGTCATATCCCATGAAGGCGATCAGCCCCGCCATGGACAGGAATGAGGCTGCGCTCATCCAGTCAGCGGCTGTGGCCATCCCGTTGAAGACCGGATGCACGTCATGGCCGGCCACATAGAAATCTTCAGTGGTCGACGCCCGCGCCCAAATCGCGATGCCGATGTAGAGACCAAATGTTCCGATGACGAAAAACGCGGTCCAGAACAAGGTGGTGTCGAGACCCAGAATGGTCGATTCCATATCAGCCTCCCTGACCGTTTTCAGTTTCCGCGTCATACTTGCGCTCGATGCGATGCATCAGCGCGGAGTAAACGAAGATCAGAATGACAAAGACGTAGATCGCGCCCTGCTGCGCGAACCAGAATCCCAACGGCGCGCCGCCGATAGAGAAATTGTCCAGAATGTCACGGAACAGGATTCCGAATCCGTAGGATACGGTGAACCAGATCGCGAGCAGGATTCCCATCAGATTGAGGTTTTCCTGCCAATAGCGCTTGTAGCGCTCCTCGGTGATGTTGTGATCCCGCGGCGGCCCTTTTGGCGGCTCGCCCGTGGTCGGATGGTCTGAGTCAGCCATCGTGCTCCTCCCTATTCATCGGGGTTTTCCCCGTATGACAGGAAGGGTGTCAGTCACAGGGCGGAGCGGGCAGCCCGACATTGGTCGAAGCCGAACTGAGCACGCTTGGGAGGATCAGGACGCCCGAGCAGCCCGCCAGGATCGGTCCAAGATGAAAGAGCGTTAATTATTTCATCTGCTTACATTGAGGTGACTGGCAGCCTACAACATCTCAAAGCCCTCAGACCGGGTTCGCCGCACGCCGAACACCTCGGCCAGAATCTCGTCGCTGAGCGCCTGATCAGGCGCGGCGGCGATCCGCAAGCGTCCCCGATCCAGAACAGCGATCTGATCAGCGTGGCGGCGGGCGAGCTCGAGATCATGAAGCGCACAGATGACGCTCGCGCCTTCATCGGCCTGGCGACGCAGGACCGCCATGGCTTCCAGCTGATGACGCGGATCAAGCGCCGCAATGGGCTCGTCGGCCAACAGGATCGGCGCATTGGACGCCAGCGCGCGCGCCAGATGAAGCCGCGCCTGCTCCCCGCCCGACAGATCATGGACGAGCCGATCCTTGAGATGGCTGGCGCTGGCTTGCGCCAAAGCCAGATCGACCTGAGTCCTGTCAGCGGGAGGCAAGCGATCATAGGCGGCGGCGCCCCAGGCGTAGCGTCCCAGCGCGGCCAGATCTCCGCCCGTCATGGACCAGGCGAGGCTTCGATCTTGCGGCAGATAGGCCATGGCGCGGGCGCGCGCTGTCGGCGAGAGCATCTCGACAGGCGCGTCATCCACCCAGACGGCGCCGGCTTCAGCTTTCAACAATCCCAGCACCGTCTTGATCAGGGTGGATTTGCCCGCCCCGTTCGGTCCGACCAGAGCCGTCAGCTGACCACGCGCCGCGACCAGACTGACATCATCAAGCACGTTCACGCCGCGGCGTTTCACGGTCACATGATCCAGAACGATGCGAGTGGTTCCAGTCTGGCTCATCGTCCCATACCCCGGCTGCGCGCAGCGATCAGGATGAAGACCGGCGCGCCGATCAGAGACACCATGACGCCCAGTCGCAACTCCTGATCCAGCGGAACCAGTCGCAACACCAGATCCGCCAGGGTGATCAGGACCCCGCCCAGAAACGCGCTCGGCCAGACCAGATCAGACGGATCATGTCGCACAAAAGGGCGCACGATATGGGGCGCGACAATGCCGACAAAGCCGATAACCCCTGAAATCGCCACAGCCGCGCCCGTCAACAGCGCCGCAGCGCCGATAACGCCGACCCGTGTGCGCGCCAGATCGACGCCCAGGGTCTGCGCGGTCTCTTCGCCCAGCGCCAGGGCGCGCAAATGCGGCGCCGTCAGCAGGGCGAGCACGCCTCCCGCAAGCCAGAACGGCGCAACAAACACCAGATCATCCAATGAGCGATTGGTGACCGAACCCAGCATCCAGCTGACCATGTCTGACAAGGCGAACCGGTTCGGCGCCAGATTCATCGCCAAAGCGCCCAGCGCGCCGGCGAAACTGGACAGGCCGACCCCCGCCAGGATCAGCTGCACCGCGCTGATCCGCACGCTCGCCAGACCGCTCAAGACCCCCGTCGCCGCCAGTGCGCCCAAAATGGCGAATACGGGCACCGTGAAAGCGCCCAGAACGCTGATCCCGAAATAGAGCGCGATGATCGCGCCCAGCGAGGCCGAGGCCGACACGCCCAGAACCCCCGGTTCGGCCAGCGGATTTCTCAGCAAGCCTTGCATCAGGGCGCCGGATGCGCCCAGCGCCATTCCCACGCCCAGAGCGGCCAGCGCCCGCGGCAAACGAATCTCCCAGACGATGATGCGCGCGGTTTCATCGCCGCCGCCCCAGAGCGCCGCAAACGCCTGCGGCATGGACAGCTCTGAACTGCCCAACAGCGCCGAGGCCAGAAGCATCCCGAGAGCAGTCGCCCCCAGGGCCGCGAGCAGGGTCAGGCGCGTCATGATTCAGCCTCGTCCATATCCAGGACCAACGCATTGGCGGCCTGTCGCGCACGCAAAGCCTCATCGGCCATGAACCAGGCGCCGCACGACAACGCCGCCGCATCCAGTTCAATAACGGGGGTGGTCTCCATCATCCGCCGGAACACGGAATGCCGGCTGGCCGACCAGCTGTCTATGGGCGCCGTCTCACCGTCAAAAAACGCCGCGAGAATGACGTCCGGCGCCTGTTCATGCAGCTGCTCCAGCGGCAGGTTGATCCAGCCGGTCTTGCCTTGCTCGGCGATGACATTGTCAAAGCCCGCCGCTGTCATGAAAGCATGCATCAGGGTGCCCGCCCCTGTGGTGAGGCCCGAGGGCGTCATGTAGAGCGCGCGCAAACGCGGTCCGTCAGCCGCGCGCGCCAGCTGGCTGCGCATATGAGCGATGCGCGCCTCCCCGCGGTCCGCCTGGCCGAGGGCCAGGGCCGTACGCCGGATCATGGCCTCCACATCATCAAAGCCTGCGCTGAAGCCCAGCTCGAAAGTCTCAAGGCCCAAGCGCTGATAATACGCGCCGGCGCGCCCCCCGGCGTCATAGCCGCGCACGATCAGATCGGGCGCCAGCGCCAGAACGTCTTCCGCGTCATCTCTGAGCTGGGGCAGGCCACGCGCCTGATCGCGCAGATAGGAATGACGGTCATCGGCATGGGTGGAGACCGCCGCGATCGCATCCCGATCCGCCAGCCCCAGCACATATTGATCCGCGCAATAGTCCAGCGACACCACGCGCGGGGCGAGCGCCGCCGCCGAACTGGCGACGACGACGCCCAGCATCAGGGCGACGAAAAGGACCGCCGCCCGGACCCTCACGGACGCACCCGCAGGCCGAGCGTCACCGCGCGCGGCGCACCGGCGAACCCGGCGACAGGTTCATAGGCCTCGTCAAAGAGATTGCGGACGCCCAGAACCAGCTGGAGCCGGTCACGTACATCCAGAACGCCGGTCAGATCCACGGTTTCATATGAGGGCACAGCGCCAGATCCGCTGACATAGAACCCGTCATCATCATAGGTGACGTCCGTACGCGCGCCGACAGAGCGCCAGGTCGCGCTGAGCGACGCGATCTCGATAGGCCGCCAGGTCCCGGTCACGGCCCAGCCGTCTTCAGGACGGCGCAGCAATGGCGCGCCCGTGCTGGCGTTGGCCGCATCGGTATGGGTGTAGTCCACACGCAGCGACGCCTGATCAATGGGCGTCCATTCGGCGAAGGCTTCATAGCCTTGAAGGTCCGCCTCGCCCACATTGCGATTCTGGCCGATGAACAGGGCGCCGTCGTAGACATACTCGATCAGATCCTCGATCGTGCTGTCATACCAGACCGCTCCAAAGCGCAGTGCGTCTTCGCGTCCGGCCATATCCAACGCGCTGTCAAATCCGATCTCGAACGTCTCGCCCTCTTCCGGCTGCAGATCCGGATTGGCGGCGACGAAGGCGGAACTGGAGAACCGCTCAGACAGGCTCGGCGCCTTGAACGACGTGCCATAGCTGGCGCGCAGGCGGGTGTTGAACATGTCCAGACGATAGACCGCCCCCAGATTGTAGGTGGTCTGGTCGCCGAACCCTTCATAGTCGTCAAGGCGGATCGAGCCGGTGACGTCAAACCGCTCGGTCAACCCCGCTTGGACCGCAGCATAGGCGGACCACAGATCCTCGCTGACCGACAAGGGGGCATTGAACGCGGTGTCTGATTGCGCCTCTTCATCCTGAAAATCGACGCCAAAACTGATCACAGGATCGATCAGAGCGGACAGGGCGTCCGGCGTCCAGACATTGGACCATTGGACGAAATCGCGCGCGCCGTCATACGCATCCGTCGCAGCGCCGTCATTGAAGCTGTCGAGCGACATCTTCACGCGCCCTGCGCGCAGGCGGCTTTCAAAGTCATTGGTCGGGCGAGAATAGACGAGCCCCAGGCTCCACAACGTCTGGGAATCCTCGCTGCGCAGATCTGGATCGTCAGCGCGCTGGAACCCTGTGGGTCCGCCCGAGAAGGTGTCGAAATCAACGTCTGACTCACGATGCCGGATCAGGGCCTCAACACTGAACATATCGGTGAAAGCAAACCCGCCATTGGCCGAAAGCACGGTGAAGGTCGACGGATCAGGATCGCCCGTGCGGGTCGAGATCCGGTCCGGCGTCACATCATAGCCGTCGCTGTCCTGATATTCCGCGGTGGCGGCGAGATTGAACCGGCCCTCGCGCACGCCGCCGCCGATAAGGGCGTGGTAGGTGTTGAACTCCCCCACAGACGCTTCGCCGTAAAGCTCGGAGCCGCTCTCGGGCGCCCGGCGCGGCAGGATGTTGATCACGCCGCCCACAGCGTCAGAGCCATAAAGCGAGGACAGGGGACCGCGCACCAGTTCGATCCGGCCAGCGTCGCCCACAAGATCGGAGCCGAAATTGAACGCGCCGTTGGAGGCCGACACGTCATTGAGACGGATGCCGTTATAAAGCGCGAGGATATGCTTGGAGTTCGACCCGCGCACAAAAACACTGGCGGTTGAACCCGCCGGGCCGGACTGAACCACGGCGAGACCCGGCGCAGCGGACAGCGCTTCAACCAGCGTGTTCTGATTTTTCAGGTCGAGCTCGGCGCGGTCGATCACGTCCAGCGTGGCGGGCAGGCGCTCCAACAGGCTGGGCGCGCGTACGCCGGTGACGACGACGGTGTCCTCGGGCTGGTCTTCAGCGAAAGAGGGGGCAGCGGACAGCGCGATCGCGAGCGCCGCGAGAGAGATTTGGGCTTTCATCAGGAAGCCTCCGTTGGCGCCGGGAGCGTGAGCGGCTCTCGACGGACAGCGATGCAACGGCGCTTCGTCCCGACAGAGTCAGGACGACGCTCGACGCGCCGGTCGTCGCTGCAAACGGAAGGCGTCCGCGTTCTCCTGGTGTGTTCCCGCACCCAGAACGAGCGACCGCGATGGCAGGTCTCCTGGCTTGCGGGTCAATGCGATACGCCGCCTTCCCAGATCTGACGATCCAGTGGCATGTGGCGCATCCCTCGCCGCTCACAGTTGCGGGTACAGCCCCGGACCAGACGCTTGCGCGTCGCACCGGTGTTCCCTCTTCGCTCCCTCGCGGGAGAACCGTCGCGTAATCAGTGTGTTTAAGCGGGGCTTAGCCCCAAGGTCAAGCGCGCTAGCCCTGCTCTTCGGGCAAACGCACGATCAGACCGTCCAGCGCCGCGCCCACCTTGATCTGGCAGGACAGGCGTGAAGTCTCCTGAACGTCGCTGGCGAAATCGAGCATGGATTCCTCCATGGAGGACCGTTCGCCGGTCTTGTCCGTCCAGGCCGGGTCCACATAGACGTGGCAGGTGGCGCAGGCGCAGGCGCCGCCGCAATCGGCGTCGATGCCGGGCACCATGTTGCGGATCGCGCCTTCCATCACGGTCAGCCCGTCTTGAACCTCGACCTGATGCTCGGTTCCGTCATGCTCGATATAGGTGATCTTGGCCATGGTAGAGGTCTTCCAGAATCTGTGAGGCAGGCTTTGCCCGCGTTTGGGCGCTATTTAGGACAGGAAGTCGCGCATCGCCACTCCGGGATCGCGCAAACGATCCGGGTCAGGCTCAGCATTTGAGGCGATCATGCGCTGAGCGGCCATGTATTCGGGGCCGGAATTGACCGCCTCGCAGGCGATCAGGCGCCCACCCATCAGGTGAAACAGCGCGAACTTGCCCTCTTCGGGGTCGCCGCGGCGGATCATCTGGTCCGCGCCCTCGATCAGGCCGGCGATTTGCAGCTTCATGTCGTACTGGTCTGACCAGAACCAGGGCACTGGATCATACTCGACCTCGAGCCCGCAAATCGCCTGAGCCGCCGCCTTGCCCTGATCAATGGCGTTCTGCACCGATTCCAGCCGGATCGAGCGTCCATAGCGTTTGGAATGAAAACGCGCGACATCGCCAATGGCGTAAATCCGGTCATCACCGGTGCGGGCGGTCTCATCCACTAAGATGCCGTTCTCGCACTCAAGCCCCGCGGCGCGCGCCAGCGGATCGTTCACCGTCAACCCTGCGGCCACCAGCACCGTGTCGGCGTCCACGGTCTCGCCATCCGCCAGCTCGACGCCGGTGACCTTGCCGCCTTCGCCAGCGATCGCCTTCACCGGCGCCTGAACGCGCAGATCAACGCCGTATCCGCGATGGATCGCGCCGAACCAGCCGCCCAGAAGCGCGCTCGCCGTGCGCGCCATCGGGCGCTCGGCCGCTTCCAGAATGGTCACCTCCAGCCCGCGCTTGCGGGCGGACGCGGCGACTTCCAGTCCGATATAGCCCGCGCCAATAATGGCGATGGAGCGCGCGTCATGAAAGGAGGCGGCGAGGTCTTCGGTTTCCGCCAGCGTGCGCAGCACATGCACCCCGTCCAGGTCCGCGCCCGGAATGGGCAGGCGCCGCGCTTCTCCGCCGGTCGCCAGTATCAGACGGTCATAAGCAATGCGCTCGCCAGTATCGGTGATGACGTCGCAGGCGCTGCGGTCGATGGCGGTGACGCGCACGCCGGTGCGCAAATCAATTTCGGCCTTGTCATACCATTCAGCGGGTTTGAGCCAGAGCCGGTCCACCGGAAGCTCACCCGCCAGATACGCCTTGGACAGCGGCGGGCGCTGATAAGGCGCGGCGGTTTCGCCCGCCAGAATGATGATCGGCTGATCATACTTGCGCTTGCGCAATTCCGCCGCTGCGGACAGGGCAGCCTGGCCGCCTCCGATAATGACCGTTCCGGACACTGCGATCCGCGCTCCCTGTCTGTCTCGTTTCTTATGGGTCCATGGCGCCGCGCCCTTGGGTCCAAGTCAAGCGCCGCACTGCGCAAACGAGCCTACGCGAAGTCTTGCCGCCATGCGCGAGCCGTCCTATCAGCCTCATCATGACCGTCCTGACCCTGACCCTGCCTGACCCTGAAGCCAATGCGCGGCTGGGCGCGCGCCTGGCGCGCCTGCTTGAGCCGGGCGACGCGATTCTGCTCGAAGGCGGTCTCGGCGCCGGCAAGACCACCCTGGCGCGCGGCGTGATCGAAGCGCTGACCGGCGAAAAAGATGCGCCCAGCCCCACCTATACGCTCGTCCAGCCCTATGAAACCGATCAGGGCCTCGTGCTGCTGCACGCCGATCTTTACCGGCTTGAAGATCCCGAGGAGCTTGATGAGCTGGGGTTGGACGAGGCGCTGGATCATGGCGCCGCCCTCATCGAATGGCCGGACCGCATGGGACGCTGGCGTCCGGCGGACCGGCTTGAGATAGTCCTGACTGAAACCGAGGCTGGCGGACGCACCGCACGCCTTGAAGCTTTTGGAAGCTGGGAGACTCGCCTTGGCGGACTTGCAGACTGATCCGCGCGCTGAGGCGCGCGCCGCGTTCATCAAAGCGGCGGGCTGGGGTGATGCGGATGTGCGCGCTTTTCCCGGCGACGCCTCCAGTCGATCCTATTTTCGGCTGAACCGCGGCGACGACACCGCGATACTCATGGACGCGCCCGGCGGATCAGAAGCCCCCGCCTGCCCGATTGACGCCAGCGACGCTGACCGGCAAGCACTGGGCTATAACGCCGTCGCGCGCCTGGCCGGCAACAACACCGCCGCCTTCGCAGCCATTTCCAGCGCCCTGACCGCGCGCGGGTTCTCCGCGCCGCGCATATTTGAAGCGGATATTGATCAGGGTTTTCTGATCCTCGAGGACCTGACCGACGCCCTGTTCGCGCGCCTGATCCCGAGCGTCGCCCATGAAGGCGCGCTTTACGCCACTGCAGTCGAGGCGCTGGCGGCGATCTATCGCTCCTCGTTCGAGCGCGAACCCACAGCCTTTGGTCATGCCTGGACCATCCAGGACTATGACGCGCTGGCGCTCAGCGCGGAGACCGAGCTGTTCACCGACTGGTACGCCCCCCATAAGGGCCAGGCCCCGACCGAGGCGGACAAAGCGGACTGGCGCAAAGCCTGGGCGCAGGTCCTGCCCGCCCTGAATGCGCATGCGCCGGGGCTGGTGCTGCGCGATTACCATGCCGAGAACCTGATCTGGCTGCCGCAGCGTGAGCATGAGGCAAAGGTCGGGCTTCTGGACTTTCAGGACGCCCTGTTCGGCCATCCCGCCTATGATCTGGTCTCCCTGATCGAGGACGCCCGCCGCGATGTGGCGCCCGATCTGGCGACGCCCTTGACGGACCGCTTCTTCAACGCGGCGGGATTGAGTGATCGCGAGGCGTTTGACGCCGCCGCCGCGGTTCTGGCCGCCCAGCGCAACGCCAAGATCCTGGGGATTTTCGTGCGCCTCGCCCAGCGCGACGGCAAGCCGCGGTATCTGGATCTTCTGCCGCGGGTGGAGCGCCATTTCGTACGCGATCTCGCTCATCCGGTTCTCGCTCCCGTCCGGGCCGTCGCCAGCGCCCTGACTCCCGCCCTCTTCGAGAAGGCCTGAGCATGACCCAGCTCCCGACCACAGCCATGGTGATGGCCGCAGGGCTGGGCACCCGCATGCGCCCTTTGACCAATGATCGCTGCAAGGCGCTGGTGGAGCTCGACGGCAAACCGCTGATCGACTGGACGCTCGACAAGCTAGGCGAAGCTGGCGTTGAAACCGCCGTGGTGAATGTCCATCACTTCGCCGACCGGCTGGAGGCGCATCTCGCCGCCCGCACCGCGCCCTGGATCGTCATTTCCGACGAGCGCGATCAATTGCTGGAAACCGGCGGCGGCCTCGCCAAGGCGGCGCCGCTATTGGGCGACGCGCCGATCTTTGTGGCCAATATCGATTCCGTCTGGCGTGAGACAGGCGATACAAGCGAATTGTCCAAGCTCGCCCAAGCCTTTGATCCCGAGCGCATGGACGCCCTGCTCCTGATCACGCCGACCGGGAACACGCTGGGGTTTGACGGGCCGGGTGATTTCTTCATGGGCGAGGACGGGCGACTGACTCGCCGCGGCGAAAGACAGAGCGCCCCTTACGCCTATACCGGCGTTCAGATCCTGCACCCAAGCGTGCTCAAGGGGCTGCCGGTCGAGCCGTTCTCCACAAACCTCATCTGGAACACCGCGCTCCAGGCCGGCCGCGTGCATGGTTGTGTGATGGATGCGTTCTGGATGCATGTAGGCGACCCTGACGCGCGTCATGCGGCGGAGAATCGGCTACGCTCACGCGCATGAGCGCTGATCATCTGTTTTCACACCCTTCGCCGCGGGTTTTCACCCTGCCGCCCGCCGCGCCGTTCCTGACAGAGCTGGCGCGCGGGCTGAAACACGTCTTTCCCGATCCTGACGCGCTCAGCCGGGTGACGGTCCTGATCCCGACCCGCCGGGCCGGGCGTGAACTGGCCGAAGCCTTCACCCGCTTGTCGCCCGGCGCAGCGTTGTTGCCGATGATCCGGCCCATCGGGGATGTGGACGCGGACGAGCCGCCGTTTGAACCCGGAGAACTTGCGGACATCGCTCCCGAAGCCGTCTCACCCGCCCGCCGGCGGTTCGAGCTGGCCAGCCTGATCTTGCAAAAGGAACAGGCCGTAGGGCGCTCCATGGGCGCGGGCGGCGCGCTGGCGCTGGCGGATGATCTGGCGCGCCTTCTGGATGATCTCGCCACCGAGGATGTGGACGATCTGGGCGCGTTGACCGAAGAGATCCGCGCCAATCTGCCCGCTCACATGCAGGAAGCCGCGCTGTTTCTGGACATCGTGCTGGAGGCCTGGCCCGCGCGGCTTCAAGAGATTCAGCGTGTGGACCCGGCCCGGCGTCGGTCCTTGCTGCTCAAGGCGCTGGCGACGCGCTGGCGCGAGACCCCGCCCGCAGATCCGGTGATCGCAGCCGGATCCACTGGCTCCATCCCCGCCGCCGCCGAGCTGTTGAGCGCGGTGGCGAGCCTGCCCCAAGGCTGCGTGGTCCTGCCGGGGTTTGCGCGCGATATGGATGAAGACGCCTGGGCGGCCATTGATGACGGCCATCCCCAGCGCGCCATGAAAACCCTGATCGACAGGATTGGCCTTGACCGGAACGATGTCCGGTTCTGGCCCGGCGCCGAGGAAGGTCGCCAGGACGCCCCGCGCGCCCGCGTCATCGCCGAAGCCCTGCGTCCCGCCGAAGCCACGGCGGACTGGCTCCGCCGTGTGGACGATCTCAAAGAAGCCTGGGGCGAGGACGTTTTTGAAACCGCGCTGGACGGGCTGAGCGTCATTGATGCGCCGGCGCCCGCCGAAGAGGCGCGCGCCATTGCGCTCATGCTGCGTGAAACGCTCGAGACGCCGGGCGCACGCGGCGTTCTGGTGACACCTGACCGGAACCTCTCGCGCCGGGTGATCACCGAAATGGCGCGCTTTGGGGTGACGGTGGACGATTCCGCCGGTCAGCCTTTGTCCGACACCCCGTCCGGGGCCTTCCTGATCCGCGTCCTGCAAGCCGCGCTCGATCCCGGGTCAGCGCTGGCCTTCTCGGCCCTCGCCACCTCGCCGCTGTTTGCGCTGGGTGAAGAGCGCGCGCCCCTGCGCGCTGTGCTGGGGGCGATGGAACGGCGCGCCCTGCGCGGTCGCCGTCCGGGCTATAGCTGGATGGCGCTGGCCGGGCATGTACGTGACGCCGCCGGCGATGATGAAGACCGCCGCGACCGTTGGGGCGGTATCGTTGATGCGCTGGCTCAGGCGCTGTCGCCGCTGAGCGCGCTTGAGGGCGCGCACACCATGCGCGCCTGGACCCAGGCGCTGGTTGAAAGCGCTGAAGCGCTGGCGCGCACGGACGATATGGCGGGCGCAGACCGCCTCTGGGCGACGGATGCGGGTGAGAACGCTGCGCTTCTGATGCGCGAATTCATGGAAGAGGCCGAGGCGCTGCCACCGCTGAGCCTGCATGATTTCGCTCGCGCCGTGCTGGAAACGGCCCGCGCCCGTCTGGTCCGCCCCCGCTATGGCGCGCACCCGCGGCTGCAAATTCTCGGGCCGCTCGAAGCGCGTCTGGCGGAAGCCGACCGGGTGATCCTGGCCGGGCTCAATGAGGGCGTCTGGCCCGCCGCGCCCAAATCAGACCCCTTCCTCAGCCGCGGCATGCGGATGGCGGCGGGTTTGTCTGCGCCCGAAGAACGCTTTGGCCTGGCCGCCCATGACTTTGCACAACTGGCCTGCGCCCGCGATGTCACCCTGACCCGGTCCGCCAAGCTGGATGGCGCGCCCACGGTCGCCTCGCGCTGGCTATGGCGCCTCAAAACCCTGGCGCGCGGCGCACTGGGAGAGGCTTCTGAGCAGGCGCTGGCCCCCAGGCGCGATTATCTGGCGCTGGCCGAAGCGCTGGACGCCACTACGGCTCACACCTTCATCAAGCCGCCCGAGCCCGCTCCGCCGGTCGAGGCGAGACCCCGACAATTGAGCGTCACCCAGATCGAGACCTGGGTGCGCGACCCCTATTCGATCTTTGCGCGCAAAATCCTGCGCCTCGACAAGCTTGACCCGCTGGACCGCCCCGCCGGTCCACCCGAACGCGGCACGGCCTATCACGCTGCGCTGGAAACCTGGGTGCGCAGCCTTGGCGACGCCGACACCCTGCCACGCGATGCGCTGAAGCGATTGCTGAAAGAGGGTGAAAACGCGCTCATCCAGGCCGGCTTCAGCGACAATGCGCTGGGCGTCGAGATGAAGCGCTTTGAGCGCGTGGCGCAATACATGATCGTTTTTGAAGAAGAGCGGCGCGATTACGGCTTCCTGCCGACCGCCCTTGAAGCGCTGGGCGACATTACGTTTGAAGCGCCCGGCGGTCTGTTCACCCTGACCGCACGCGCCGACCGGATTGATCTCAGGCCCTCGGGCGCGCTCGACATCGTGGACTACAAGACCGGCCAGCCGCCTTCAGCCAAGGAAGTCGCCGCCGGTTTCGCTCCGCAATTGCCGCTGGAGGCCGCGATGGCCGCGCGCGGCGCGTTTGAAGACGCGCCCAGCCACGAGCCGGGCGATCTCATTTATGTGCGGCTGTCCGGCGGGCGCGTGCCCGGCGAGCCCAAATCCATGGTCAGAAACCCCGATGGCGACGATGCGGGCATTCTGGCCGAGCAGGCTTTGGAACGTCTGGTGAAATGGGTGGCGAATTTTGATGATCCACGTCGCACTTATCCCAGCCAGCCAAGGGTGAAATTCATCAATAAATGGGGCGATTACGATCATCTGGCCCGCCGCAAGGAATGGGCGAGCGCGCCCGGCGACGATAACGGAGAGGGAGGCGCGTCATGAGCCAGCCCGGATTTGATCCCGCCATCGTCTCAGACGCCAGCGCGGCGCAATCGCTTGCCGCGGACCCGTCCGCCAGCGTCTTTGTCGAAGCAAACGCCGGCTCGGGCAAGACCCGCGTTCTGGTGGACCGGGTGGCGCGCCTGCTGCTCGCAGGCGCCAAGCCTGACCGCATCCTGTGCGTGACCTTCACCAAGGCCGCGGCCGGCGAGATGCAGACTCGCCTGTTTCGCAAGCTGGGCGACTGGTCGACCCTGCCCGATGACGCCCTGACCGCTGAACTGGATGCGCTGGTCACCGAGGGCCAGCGCCCGGAGCTGGCCGAAGCGCGGCGCCTGTTCGCGCGCGCGCTGGAAACCCCTGGCGGCTTGAAAATCCAGACCCTGCACGCGTTTTGTGAGCGCCTGTTGCGGCGTTTCCCGCTGGAAGCGGGCCTGCCGCCCGGCTTTGACGTTCAGGATGAGGCGGCTGGCAAAGCGCTGCAGGCCGAAGCGCTGGATGCGCTGTCGGGCCTCGCGCACAAAGACCCTGAAGGCGAAATCGCCCAGGCGATCGCCGCGCTGATCGATAATGCCGGAGCCGACGCCCTGCCAAAGCTCGCCAGCTTCGCCATGTCCAAACGCCATGAAATCAATCAGGCGCTTGCGCAAGCCGGATCGCTGGACGCTTTGCTGGAACAAGCGAGCGCGCTTTTGGGCGTGGACCCCGAGCTTGATGTGGATCAGGTGCTCGCTGAAGCCTGGGCGGACACCGATGTGGGCGCGTTGGAAGCCGCCTTGAGCGCGCTGCAGACCGGCGGGACGAAAACCGATCAGGCCAGCGCGCAAGCGCTGCTGGAAGTGCTCGATGTGGCCGATGAAGACGCCGCCGAAGCCTTTGATTATTATATTGAGTTTCTAACCACCAAGACCGGCGCGCTGAAAAAGCCCAAATCCATCTTCTCCAAGAAGACCGGCGAGAACTACCGTATCCTGGTGACCTTGTTTGGCGATGAAGGCGCGGAGATTCACCGGGTGGGCGATGAAATCCTGCCCAAGCTGGCCGCCGCCGCCGCCAATCGGATGACCCGCGCCGCCTTGCGACTGGCTGAGCGCTTGCTGAGCGATTACCAGGCTCGCCTCAACCGGCTGCGCCGGGTGGATTTCTCAGACCTTGTGGAGCGCGCGCGCCTGCTGCTGACCGATTCCGAGGCGCGGGGCTGGGCGCTCTACAAGCTCGACCAGGGGCTTGATCATGTGCTGGTGGATGAAGCCCAGGACACCGCGCCAGAACAATGGTCGGTGATCAATGCGCTGACCGAGGAATTCTTCGCCGGCGAGGGGGCGCATCTGGACCAGCATCCCGATGCGCTTCAGCGCACGGTGTTCTGCGTCGGCGACGAGAAACAATCGATCTATTCGTTCCAGAACGCCGATCCGCGCGAGTTCCTGGCCCAGCGCCAGCGCCTTCAGACCGAGGCCCGGCTCGCGCGCCTGCGCTTTGAAAGCCCGCCGCTCAACGTCTCCTTCCGCTCCAGCCCCGAAATCCTGGCGGCGGTTGACGCCTGCTTCGCCGCTGAAGCGGCCGCTCTCAGCGCTGAGCGCAAGGATATGGTCGAAGGGCTGGAGACCAAGCTACTGATGAGCGACCCTGAAACGCTTGAACGGCGCGATCCGTTGGCGTTCCACCGCTATGACGGCCACCTCGCCGCCCGCGCCAATGCGCCGGGCTGTGTGGAAATCTGGCCGGCGGTCCCCAAGCCCGAAGGCGGTCAGGAGGACGAGCTTGATCTGCGGCCTGTGGACGCCGAGCGCAAGGATTCTGCGCGCAATCAGCTGGCGGAAGCGGTGGCGAGCGAAATCGCCGACATCCTCAAGCGTGGCGACGGGGTGTGGGAAGAAGGCAAGCCCTGGCGGCTGCGTCCGGCGCATGCCGGCGACATCATCGTGCTGGTGCGCCGTCGCGGCGGCCTGTTTGAAGAGATCATCCGGCGGCTGAAGCTCAAAGACGTGCCGGTGGCCGGCGCGGACCGCATGACCCTCCCCGATCAGCTGGTGGTGGAGGATTTACTGTCCCTCGCCCGCTTCGCGCTTCTGCCTGAGGACGACCTGTCGCTGGCGGAAGTGCTCAAGAGCCCGTTCTTCCATCCGGTGGACACGCCGGCCCCGCCCATTGACGACGACGCCCTGTTTGATCTCAGCCGCAAACCCGGCGCCCGGCTTTGGGACAAGCTGCGCCAGAGCGAGGACCCGCGCTTCGCCGAGGCCCGCAGCGTGCTCGACAAAGCCCGCGCGCGGGTGGAGACCGACGCGCCCTATGCTTTCTTCGCGCGCTTTCTGACCGAAGCCAGCCCCACCGGAGAAAGCCGTCTGGCGCGGCTGTATGCGCGCCTGGGTGAAGAGGCGCGCGATCCGGCGGAAGAGTTTCTCAACCGCGCGCTCGCCCATGAAGTGGAAGGCGCGCCGTCGCTGTCGCGTTTTGTCGCCGAGCTGCAGACCGATGACGCCCAGATCAAACGTGAAATGGAAGCGGGTCGCGGCGAGGTGCGGGTGATGACCGTGCATGGCGCGAAGGGCCTTGAAGCGCCGATCGTGTTTCTGCCCGACACCACCCAATTGCCCAAGGAC
This sequence comes from Oceanicaulis sp. UBA2681, assembly GCF_002354675.1. Taxonomy (NCBI): domain Bacteria; kingdom Pseudomonadati; phylum Pseudomonadota; class Alphaproteobacteria; order Maricaulales; family Maricaulaceae; genus Oceanicaulis; species Oceanicaulis sp. UBA2681. Next base: position 156,761 of record NZ_DEMB01000011.1, read on the forward strand.
CGTTCAGGCGGCCTGTTCGCCCATGAAGAGGCGGGGCTTTTATGGGCGCCGGACATGAAAACGCCGCCGCCGCTGATGGCGTCGATGGCCGAGCGCAAGGAGCTGGACGCCGACGGCGAGTATCAGCGCCTTCTGTACGTGGCGATGACTCGTGCGCGCGATCGCCTGATCGTCTGCGGGCATACCCATGGCGTTGCGGGCAAGGTGGATGCGGGCAGTTGGTATGACCGGTGTCAACGCAACTGGACCGGAGATGACTGGCGCCCGGTTCGCACGACGCTGGACGCCGTGGCCGAAGAAAACGGCTGGACCGTCAGTGAGGGCCTGCGCTTCGGCGCCGATCCCAAACCGCTGGCGGCCAGCGCAGCGCCAGCGCCCGCCCCGGCCGCACTGCCAGAGTGGGCGACACGGCCGCCGCCGGTTGATCCGGCGCCCGTGCGCTCGGTCGCGCCGTCCCACCTTCTGGGCGAGGAAGAGGACGGGTTTGAGCCCGCCTCGCTGTCTCCCCTGGCGACGGGCGGGCAATCGCGCTTCCGCCGCGGCGAGCTGATCCACAAGCTGCTGCAGACCTTGCCCGATGTGGAGCTTGAGCGTCGGGAAGCGTCAGCCTTGCGGTATCTGGAGACCCAAACCGATCTCAGCGAGACCCAGCGCCGCGAGATCGCATCGGAAACCCTGCGCGTGATTTCAGACCCGGCCTTCGCCGCCCTGTTCCAGCCAGGCTCTCGCGCCGAGGCCGCCGTCTCGGGCCAGGCGACGGGTCTGCCAGGCGGAATGGTGATCAATGGCCAGATCGACCGGTTGGTGGTCACTGATCACGAAGTCCTGATCGTGGATTACAAAACCAACCGTCCGCCGCCCACACAAGTCGAGGACGTACCTCGCGCCTATCTGGCGCAAATGGCCGCCTATCGCGCGCTATTGCAGGGACTTCACCCCGACAAGCCGGTGCGCTGCGCCCTACTTTGGACAGATGCGCCGCGTTTGATGGAACTACCCGGAGACCGTCTGGACGCGGTGCTCAGCCGCGCCCGGCGCCCAGCGAATGCTTGACCGCAGCGTTGGGGCTTCCTAGGTCTCCGGTCAACTTCAGACTTGCAGCCGCGCCGATTCCGGGCGGCGGCCGGTTGTTTTAGGTTTTTTGTAAGGAGCAAGGCTCATGGCGACCCAAGCGGTGACCGACGACACGTTTGAATCTGATGTTCTGAAAGCCGACGGCCCGGTGCTGGTCGACTTCTGGGCGGAATGGTGCGGCCCCTGCAAGCAGATCGGCCCGGCGCTCGAAGAGATCGCCGCCGACAAGGACGGCAAGCTGACCATCGCCAAGGTCAATATCGACGAAAACCCGATGGCCCCCAGCAAATACGGCGTGCGCGGCATCCCCACTCTGCTGATCTTCAAGAACGGCGAAGAAGTCAGCCGCAAGGTCGGCGCCATGGCCAAGTCCAAGATCGAGGAATGGATCAACGAAGCCGTCTAGGCGCTGATCCTTTTCCAAAGACAGAAAACCCCGGAAGCGGCGCTTCCGGGGTTTTCCGTGTCAGGCTTTCGCCATCTCGTCGGCGATCGCTTGCGCCGCCGCGAAGGGATCATCAGCCTGACTGATGGGTCGTCCGATCACCAGATGCGAGGCGCCCGCCTTCAAGGCGGCTTCAGGCGTCGCCACGCGCACCTGATCGCCCAGCGCCGCGCCCGCCGGACGCACGCCGGGCGTGACGATCAGGAAATCATCAGGCACGCGGGCGCGAATGGCTTCAGCCTCCTGCGGCGAGGCGACCACGCCGTCCAGTCCGCAATCAAGCGCCTGATCCACCCGGCGCATCACCAGATCCCGCGAGCCATAGGCGTACCCCATCTGGGTCAGCATCGGGTCGTCATAAGCGGTCAGAACCGTGACGCCGAGAATCCTGAGATCAGACCCTTCACGCCCCTCCACCGCCGCGCGCATCACGGGCGGCTCGGCGTGCACGGTCAGAAGGTCAGCGCCCGCCTGGGTGATCGAGCGCGTGGCTTTTTCCACGGTGGCCGGGATGTCGTGGAGCTTGAAATCGAGGAACACGTCATGACCGCGCGCCTTCAGCGAGCGGGCCAGATCCATGCCGCCAATGGGCAGAAGCTGGAGGCCGATCTTGTAGTGCGCGCAAGCCTCGCCCAGCACCTCCACCAGCGCTTCCGCGTCTGAAATGGTCGGCAGGTCTAGCGCGGTGATCAGGCGGCGGTCGGTCATGGTCATCCCCGGACAATAAAGGTCGCAGCGACCTAGACCGCTGCGTGCGCGTGATCAAGCGTCAGGATGCGGCGTTGGCCTTGGCCTTCGCCACCATGCGTTTTTCCTGCATGCGCATGATCGCCTGCCCCACCGGGTCAGGCAGCACGCGGGAGACGGCGACGAGGAATTTGTACCAGGCGCCGGGAACGCGCAGCGGCACGCCGCGCTCCACCGCATCATACCCGGAAACGGCGACGTCTTCAGCGGTCAGCATCCAGAAGGAAGGCAGATTGGAGACGGTACCGCGGGCGCCGTTCACATCGTGAAATTCCGACCAGGTATAACCCGGCGCCACGGCGGTCACATGGACATTGCGGTCCTTGAGCTCGAGCCCGAGCGCTTCGGACACCTTGATCAGAAGGCTTTTCGCGCCCGGATAGAGCGTGCCTGAATAGCGGGTGTGAGCGTTGGCAGCGGGCAGCAGAGCGGACACTGAAGCGATGTTGATGATGCGTCCGAAACCGCGTTCGGCCATGGGCTTGGCGACCAGATGCATCAACTTCAGATAACTGGTGACCATCAACTCCATGAACTCGGCCTGGTCGTCCCAGCTCAGCTCGACAAAGGCCCCCGGACGCCCCACGCCCGCATTGTTGACCAGGGCGTCAACCTGACGGCCTGCATCGGACACCGCCTTGATGATGGTCTCTGGCGCGTCCGGTTTGGAGAGATCCGCAGCGATCACCAGGCTGTCCACGCCGAACTGGGCTTTCAGCTCTTCGGCCATATCCTTCAGCCGGTCTTCGCGACGCGCCACCAGAGCCAGATCCCAGCCCCGACGGGCAAATTCGCGCGCAAAGGCAGCGCCAATGCCGGATGACGCACCGGTAACAAGAGCGAGACGCCGGGCCATGTGATCTCCAATCTGACGATGATGCTTCGATCAGAGAAAGTGACCGTTCCGCCCCGCTCTGTCCAGAACCAAGCCTGCGCCGGTCAGTCCGCACACGCCTGACCGATCAGGGCGCGGGTTTCCTCCACCAGCATCGCCCGGGCGGTCGGAGACAGCGCATGCCCGGCCGCGCCGTATTCGGACGGGGAGCCGGTCTCGCTGTCTTCAAAGATATGATCCACACCCGGAACGATCACGGAGCGGGTCGGCTTGTCGCCGCGCGCGTCCAGCAGAGCGGCCTGGGCGGCTTCGGGCAGGACCTGGAGATCCTTTTCGGCGAACAGCGCCAGCACGGGACCTTCAAACTCAGCGGCCGCCTCGGCCGGGTCACCCTCAAACATCGCCACAGCATAGGGTTGGCCCCACATCGCGCCTTGTTGACGCGCCGCCGCTTCAGGCAGTCCCAGCTCTATCAAGACCGCCTCGATGGCGGCGGGCGCTTCGCCCGGCCCGGCTTGGTCGATGGCCTGAAACACACGGGTCTGAAGCTCGCGGTTCGCCTCCACGGCGTCTTCCCCCTGCCCGGACGCCCGGATCAGGGCTTCAGACTGGTCGTAGAGCAGGGTCGCCATGTCCTGATGCTGACCGGCGAGCGAGATCATGAAGTCGGCCCCCGATTCATTAGCCGCCAGAAGGCCCAGATACCCGCCTTCGGAATGGCCCAGATAACCGACGCAAGAGAGCCCGGTCTCCGCCTGCAGCACCTCCAGCGCGCGAACCGCGTCATCGGCCAGATCAGCCGGGGCCAAGGCCGCTGGTGCTTCCGAGCCCCCTACGCCGCGATCATCATATCGAAGGCTGGCGACCCCGGCCTCAGCCAGCGCATCCGCCACAGCCGCATACACGGGATGGCCCGCTATGTTGCCATCGCGATCCTGCGGTCCGGACCCGCTGATCAGAACCAGACCCGCTTGGGGCGCAGCCGGGCTCGTCAGCACCCCCTCCAGACGCCCGTCTTCAAGCGCCACTTCGACAACCCGGCCCTCGCCATGAACCAGAGCGATCCGGGCGGACGGCTCATCGCGCGTCTGATCTTGGTAGGGCTCAAACACCAAAGGCGCGCTCAATCCGCCTTGATCAAACGTGCCTGAAATCACGCCGTCTTCCAGAACGCCGTCATATTGCAGGGCCATGCCAGGCGTGGAGAAATGAAGCTGATCGCCATTCAACCGCACCACAGACATCGGCACGCGCGCTCCGCCCTGATCCACAGAGATCAGGATCAAGGACGGTTCATCGCCAGACAGGTCGATCTCCAATTCCAGTCGCAAGGGCTGAGCGCCAGCGTCCAGCACCCCGGCCCAGCGCCCGTCAAACGCCGGGTCCGCTGGCGCGAGACTTGCCGTCAACTCGCTGTCTGACTGAGCTTGGGGCGCTGATTGCGCAGGCGGCGCATCACACGCAGCGAGCAGCAACAGGACAGGCAACAGGGCGATAGACGAGCGGCTCATCAGAAGTCTCCTTGTTCTTCACGCCCTATAGTTAGCATTGACGCTAATTAGCGTCTAGGCTAAATAGATCGCATGAGTGATGTCTTTTCCGCCCTGGCCCATCCCGTGCGCCGTGACGTGCTGCGCTTGCTGCGCGACGGCCCGATGACCGCGGGGGATCTGGCGGAGCAGTTTGACGTGGCCAAGCCCACCATGTCGCGACATTTCGCGACCTTGAAAGAGGCTGACCTCATCCAGGCGGAAAAAGTCGGCAACTCCATTCGTTACCGATTGAACGCCAGCGTCGCCGAAGAACTGCTGGGCCTGATGATGGGCTTGCTGCAATCACCCGACACCAAGAAGGAGCTTTGAAATGATCCTCAAAGGTTTTCTGTACGCCTTGCCGCCGATCACGCTCATTTTAGCCCTGTCAATCTGGGGATGGATCGGCGTCGGAGACGCCACGCAAATCCCGGTTCATTTCGGGATGGACGGCGCCCCTGACCGCATGGGCGGCAAGCTGGAGGGGTTTGTGCTGTTGCCCGCTCTGGCGCTGGCTCTGTGCGGCCTGTTCGCCCTGATGCCGCTGATTGATCCGCGCGGCGATAATTTGAGACGATCCGCGCCCGCTGTCCTGACGGCCTGGGCGGGGGTGTTGTGGGTTCTGGCGGCGGCGCAAGCCCTGATCACGCTGACGGCGCTTGATCATCTGCAAACACTTGAGAATCCAGGCGTTCTTGTCGGCTTCGCCAGTACGGTGCTCCTGGCGGTTCTGGGCAATGTGCTGTCCAAGACCCGTCCGAACTGGCTGGTCGGCATCCGCACGCCCTGGACGCTCTCATCTGACAAGTCCTGGGATGTCACCCATCGCTGGGGCGGACGACTGATGACCCTGGGCGGGTCAATCTCGGCGGCATGTTTTCTGTTCGCGCCCACCCCGGTCGCTTTTGCAGCTCTGGGGGTGACTGTCAGCCTTGTGGTCGGGGTCAGTCTGGCGCTGTCTTACTGGGTCTGGAAAACCGACCCGGACCGGGAGGTCTATTCCGCCGCTTCGGACTGAGTGAGACCACGCAGATCATTAAAAATCAGGCTTTGAGCCGTATCGGTCGCCGCCTTCAAAGCCTCGTGTTCCTCAGTTGAGAACCGGAAAAACGGCGCCGTATCGACCACCGCCACCGCCCCCAGAGGCGTCCCTTCGGGGGATCGAAGCGGATGACCGCAATACGCGCGAACATAGGGTGGACCCACACAGACCGGATGCTGGGACAGAACGGGATCAACCAGCAGATTCAGAACCTCAATCGGTTGGTCACTCGCCACGACATTCGTGCAAATGGCGTCCTTGCAATCCGCCTCCGTATCCGTGAGCCCGTATCGCCCAAGAAACCGAACGCGCTGGTCGCCGACCAAAGACACAACGCAGATCGATGCTTTGAAAGCAAACCCGGTCAGATGCGCGAGCTTGTCCAGTGCGTTGAGTGTTTCCGGTTGCAACCGCTCCAACTCAGCGACAGCCGCCAGACGGTCGGCATCAGATAGTGCTGACGGATGAGAGAGTGACATTGGATAGGGCCCATGGCCTTTGCTGCGTGCTTAAAATCATAAGGACCAAGCCTTGTGAGTCAGTTAAGCGACTGACGCTTTCGCTGCACCGCCGCAGGGTCTAGATTGCCGCCCGTTTGAAACCTCGCACTCCGGGACGCGCCATGAGCCAGAACATCAAGAAAATCGTGCTCGCCTATTCAGGCGGGCTGGACACTTCAGTCATCCTCAAATGGCTGCAGGACGCCTATCAGGCGGAAGTGGTGACCTTCACCGCCGATCTGGGCCAG
>NZ_DEMB01000011.1:163371-197958 GCF_002354675.1 Oceanicaulis sp. UBA2681
ACCTCGATCGCCCGGCCGCTGATCTCCAAGCGCCTGGTCGAGATCGCTCACGAAACCGGCGCTGACGCTGTCGCCCACGGCGCCACCGGCAAGGGCAATGACCAGGTCCGGTTCGAGCTGGGCGTGGCGGCGCTGGACCCCAGCCTGAAAGTGATCGCGCCCTGGCGCGAATGGGATCTCAACTCGCGCACCAAGCTGATCGCCTACGCCGAACAGAACGGCATCGAGGTGCCATCTGACAAGCGCGGCGAAGCGCCTTTTTCCGTCGACGCAAACCTCTGGCACACCTCATCTGAAGGCAAGATGCTCGAAGACCCCGCCGAGGAAGCCTTCAACGAGGTCTGCTTGCGCACCTGTCATCCTGAGGATGCGCCCGATCAGCCTGAATATGTCACCATCGGCTTTGAGCGCGGCGATGCGGTCAGCATCAACGGCCAGGCGATGAGCCCGGCGACCATCCTGACCCAACTCAATGATCTGGGCGCCAAGCACGGCATTGGCCGTCTGGATCTGGTGGAGAACCGGTTTGTCGGCATGAAATCGCGCGGCATTTACGAAACGCCCGGCGGGACGATCCTGATGACCGCCCATCGCGGCATCGAACAGCTGACCCTGGATGGCGGCGCCATGCACCTCAAGGACGAGCTGATGCCGAAATACGCCAAGCTCGTCTATAACGGCTTCTGGTTCAGCCCGGAGCGCGAAATGCTCCAGGCCGCGATCGACCACTCCCAGCGCCATGTGTCCGGAGAGGTCCGCCTGAAGCTCTACAAGGGCAATGTGCTTGTGGTCGGCCGGTCGTCGCCCAGCTCGCTCTACTCGCTTGAACACGTCACCTTCGAGGAAGACGATGTGTACGACCAGAAGGACGCGGAAGGCTTTATTCGCCTGAACGCCCTGCGCCTGAAGCTTCTGGCCCAGCGCAAGCACCGCCTGGGCGAAAACGACTAAGGCTGAGGCCTGGAATCGATGCGTCCCCGGTTCCCAGAATCCGGGGACGCACGCGCCAGCAGGTTCAAACGATGCGGTGGAGCGCCCCTCAACGCTCCGCCAGGCATCTACTCCGCCGGCAGGGTCTTGGCGCGGGGCCGCAGCACCGGCGCGATCAGCGCCGTGCCATGATCCACAAACATGCGCAGCGCCTTCTCCATCGGTCCTTGTTTGAACCGGGAGAGCCACAGATTGCACGCCACAATGATGAAGCCGCCCGCCGGGATCATCAGCCCCCACAGGGCGACGCGGTCAAAGCGGCCATAAAGCTCCAGCCCAAACCCGGTGAACAGCCACAGCATCATCAGCGAGCTGCCCATATAGGCGGTCAGCGCCATCTTGCCGACCGGCTCGAAGATCACTTTGCTGACATGAGCAAAGAGCTCAGACCGCATGGCCAGCACGAAACCGGCCAGCATGGCGATGACGATGAAGGGTTTTGAAAAGCGCATCACCGGATGCAGGCTGGCGTCAAAGACAAAGCCGGACAGCGCCGCATGGATCGCCGTGCCCGCAGCCAGCGCCACGCCTGCAGCGCCCGCAATCGAGACGACGCGCACCAGCGTTTGCGAAGAGAGATTGAGCGCGCCCGAGCGCATCAGCCCCAGACCCAGCAGCATATAGCCGCCCGCTTCAGCGATCCGTCCCAGAACCGAGGCGTTGGTCATCATCATGATCCAGGTCTCAACTGAGGCTTGGACATGGGGCCAATAGCCCTCGGCATGGGCGGCCTGAACCGCCATCATCTCGGCATAGGTCGGGGTTTCAGTGGCGATGTCGCGATAACCGGCATAGGCCACGACGACCGCCCAGCCCAAGGCCGCGAAGGCAAACAGGAAGCGCGGCGGCAGCCAGGACAGCACCAGCACGCCCATGCCTGCGACCGCATAGATCGCCAGAATGTCTGACGACCAGGCTAGAAGGCTCATATGCACGACGCCCAGCACCAGAAGGCCGATACAACGCACCAGAAAGCCCGCCCGGCGGGTCAGCATGTCGCCGGAGCCGGACAGGATGATCGCCATGGAGGCGCCGAACAGGCTGGCGAACACGCCACGCATCACCGCGTCGATGAAGACGGCTTGCGTCCCCCACAGCCCCATCTCCCAAGGCGTCCAGCCCAGAAGACGCGGGTCGGAGAACGCGAAATTCGTCCCGCCGGTGGAGGGGAAATGCGCGATCAGCAAACCCAGCACGGCAAAGCCGCGCAGCGCGTCCAGAACCCGAATTCGATCTCGCATTGGCACACCTCCATAAACGCATTCACGTTTTTCGAAGGGTTCTGCAAGGCGGGCGCCAGCGCTTGAAACCTTCACGCACGCCCAAACGCCTCGCGCCCATTGGGCCGAGGGGCGAACGCGGGAAGACCGGTCCGGCTGGATAGTCTGGGGTGAACTTGTGAAAAGCGCCGATCCGGCCTTCCCATCGCCTGGCTTCGCCCTGTCACACGCAAGGCGTCGCCGACAGCTTGCGCCGCCTCTCCTCGCCCCAACCGACGGTCGCGATCCGCCCTCTCACAAGCGAGGAGAGCGTCAGCATAGGGCAGGATGAACAGGGGGCGGATAAGTGAGGGGCGTATCTTATCACCCTCTTTCCCGGCGCAGGCCGGGATCCAGTGATCACAGGGCGCCACGTTTCGGGCTCTGGGTCCCGGCCTGCGCCGGGAAAGAGAAGCTTGGGTCTTCTCCTCTCCCCTCAAGGATGGGAGAGGGACGCGCACCCGCGTTTTAATTATTCAAAGAGGGTCGGCGTTACGAAGAAGCCCTACGCCACGCCGCGCGAATGATAGAGCGGCATGTCGTCGTCGAGATCGCGGGCTATGTCGCCGGCGAGGTCGGGCAGCAGCGTGGTCGCCATTTCGTGGCGGATCACGCCCTCGCCGCGCTGACGGCGCCAGTAATTCCAATAGGTCGTGAGGTGGGTCAGCGCCGCCACATCATCCCCGATCCGGCTGAACAGGTTCGGCGCTTTGAGCAGCAGCATGCGCATGGCGATGGGGTCGCCGTCATCGAGGAAGGCCGAGACCACGCGGTAATAGTTTTCCCGCCCCGCCTTGAGGTCTTCCCAACGCAGCCGGACAGAGCGGCGGATACGGCTGATCGGCGCCGCCAGCGGGCGGAAAGGCGCGGAGCCGTCTTCCTTTTCCAGCCGCGCCAGATCGCGCAGGAAGCTCGCCAGCTCTTCGGTGATGATGTTCATGCGCCACAGATAATACAGAAGCCCCTTCCAGCCGAAGACGCCGACGGTGAAGTCTTCAGGGTCCATGCGCAGGGCGTTGCGCAAATCCTCGCGTTGGGCGTGGCTCTTGGCGTTAAACAGCACCGCGGCGAGGCGTTCGGGACGTTTGCGCGTGGTGGTCTCGCCCAGGGCTTTTGCGGAGATGTCGGCCATGTGCCGGGCCGCGAACATCTTGAACTCGGCCTCGTCGGCCTTGGCCATGGTGAAATAGCGCGGGTCGAGATCGCGCTCCGGGAACAGGGCTTCCAGCAAGAATGGATCAAAGGCCGGCGCTGATTTCAGCCGCGACAGCGTGCGCACATCCTCGGTGAATTCTTCTTCATAGAGGTTGCGGTCACGCCCCAGCGCCTCTTCCAGCCAGGCTTCCAGATTGGGCGCTTCGATAAAGGTCCAGAACGCGCCGGCGCCCGGATCCTTGGGATCAATGGGCATGACCAGCTTGGTCACGATATTGCGACCCGACCGCACCAGAGAGCGCTCATTGCGGCGCAGATTGTGCTTGATCAGAAAGCAGCGGTTCAGGCCGCGATGGCGAAACAGAGGATTGGGGGTCTGGGCCAGATCGGGGAAACGCTTGTGCAGGCCGCACAAATCCAGCACGCGCGGCGTCGAACCGCCCCGCACCAGGTTTTTCAGATCATATGGACGGCGGCTGAACATAAGAGCCGGTCTCCTACCCCACTCAACGCTTGAGCATGGGCGGAAAACTGACCCTCACGCCAGCAAATCCGGGCGGCAGGGTTAATGGTGCGATAAACGCGTCAATCGCCGTGTTCAGGCAGGAAGATCTCGCGCTTGCCGGCATGGTCGGCGGGACCGATCATGCCCTCATCCTCCATGCGCTCGATCAAGGTCGCGGCGCGATTATAGCCGATCTGCAGACGGCGCTGGATATAGCTGGTGGACGCCTTGCGATCACGCGCGACCACGGCGACGGCCTGGTCAAACAGGTCATCGCCGGAGCCGCCGCCCACAAGATCCAGCGCGCCCTCGCCGCCCTCTTCGTCAAGGTCCTCGGTGACCGCGTCGAGATATTCCGGCGTGCCCTGGGATTTGAGGTAGTTGGCCACATCCTCGACTTCGCGATCCGACACGAAGGGTCCGTGCAGGCGCCGAATGCGGCCCCCGCCCGCCATGTACAGAAGGTCGCCCATGCCCAGAAGCTGCTCGGCGCCCTGCTCGCCCAGAATGGTGCGCGAGTCGATCTTGGAGGTGACCTGATAGCTGATCCGTGTGGGGAAGTTCGCCTTGATCGTGCCGGTGATCACGTCCACGGACGGCCGCTGGGTCGCCATGATCAGGTGGATTCCCGCCGCGCGCGCCATTTGCGCCAGGCGCTGGATCGCGCCCTCGATATCCTTGCCGGCGACCATCATCAGGTCCGCCATCTCGTCGATCACCACGACGATATAGGGCATGGGATCAGGCTCGATGATCTCGGTCTCATAGACCGGCTCGCCGCTTTCCTTGTCAAAACCGGTCTGAACGGTGCGGCTGAGCACGTCATTGTCTTCACGCGCCTGACGGGCCTTCTCGTTGAAGCCCTTCATGTTGCGCACGCCGACCTTGGACATTTTCAGATAGCGCGACTCCATTTCGCGCACGGTCCATTTGAGCGCCGCCACCGCCTTTTTCGGATCGATCACCACCGGGCTCAGAAGATGCGGAATGCCGTCATAGACCGACAATTCCAGCATTTTCGGATCGATCATGATCATCCGGCACTCTTCAGGCGGCAGCCGGTACAGAAGCGACAGGATCATCGCATTCACACCCACCGATTTACCCGAACCGGTGGTGCCCGCGATCAGAAGGTGGGGCATTTTTGCGAGATCGGCGGTGAACGGTTCGCCGCCAATGGTCTCCCCCAGCGCCATGGGCAGCTCCGCCTTGGCGGCCTCGAAATGCTTGGAGGCCAGCAGCGCGCGCAGGAACACCGTCTCGCGATGCTGGTTGGGCAATTCAATCCCGATGGCGTTGCGCCCTGGCACGACCGAGACCCGGCAGGCGACCGCCGCCATGGAGCGGGCGATATCATCGGCCAGATTGATCACGCGGCTGGTTTTCACGCCGGGCGCGGGCTCCAGTTCATACAGCGTCACCACAGGACCTGGGCGCACCTGCACCACTTCGCCCTTCACGCCGAAATCCGCCAGCACGCCCGTCAGAAGCTCCGCGTTCTGAGCCAAAGCGTCGGCATCCACGGTATCCGCACGCGGCGGCGCCGGCGCCAACAGGTCCAGGCGCGGCAGCTCAAACCCGGAGGAATCGCCGCTGAACGGCAAGGCGCCCTGGGCTTCGCGGGCCTCACGATCAGATTCGCGCACGCTTTTCTTGCGCGCCACCTTCACAGGGCTGGGACGCGCCGGCGCGCCTGTGGCGGGCATGGCCGCGTCGTCATAGTCGTCATCATCGTCATCAACGGGTTCGCGGCTGATGCGCGGCGGAGTGCGCGCCGACACTGCGCCGGATCGGCGATCACGCTTGAGAAAGGCCGGCGCGGTTTCCGCACGGCCATCAGGCGTAGCGGGGGTCTGCACCGCAATCTCGCCGCGGCCCCAGGCGCGCGGAATGGCGCCCAGAACCTGATCGATCCACACCCGGACCGTCGCCCAGACCAGCTCGGCGGCGTCCCGCGCCGCGGTCAGGTCCCGTACGGTCAGACCAAAGCAGAAAAACACGCCAAACACCGCCAGCGTCAATCCCAGCACGCCCGCGATCACCCGCCCGCCCGGCGCGTTAATCTCGCGGGTCACAGTCTGGATCAGGCCCAGAAAGCCGTCGCCAACCAGACCGCCCAGCCCGGTCGCGAACGGCCAGTTCGCGGGCATGGGCAAAGCCGAAACCGCCATGGCGAATCCGCACACGCCCAGAAAGCCGGAGATGATCCGGAAGGCGGACACCGTCTTGGAGCGCCCGCGTGGGCCACGCACCAGCAAGATCAGCCCCCAGCCGGTCAAGGCCAGCGCCGCGGCGGCGCCCGCCCAGCCCGAGATCTGCAGGATGAGATCAGACGTCACGGCGCCCGGCTCGCCCATCCAGTTCGTCGCCGCACGTCCAGTGGCCGCATTCAGGCTGGGGTCCAGCGGGTTATGGCTCAGCATGGACACGATCACGAACGCACCCAGCGCGGTCATGACAGCGCCGATCAACGCGGTGCGGACACGCGCGATCAGCCCGGGCTTGCGTCGCACCGGGGTGTCGGAATCCAGAGAGGGATCGGCCGCCATGGTCATGGCCTCCAGACTGCCTCAAAGAGTCTTCCCGACGGGTTAATCCCCGTTAACCGACAACAGTTTTTACGGGATGGGCAGCGCCAGGATCACCGGCGAACGCCGCGGCCCGTCAGGCGTCGCGCCATCGGCCGGAAACTGGTCCCAGGGCGCATCCGCATTCACAAACAGGCGATCATCCGCGATCCGCGCCGTGGTCGGTTCGTCCAGGCGTCCATCCCCTGTCAGCACAGGCTCAAGCCCGACAAGCTGGTTTGCCGTATCAAACACCAGTTCAAAAACACCCGCAGGCGCCGCGCCATTGCGCACCACGAACAAGCGCCCCAGTCGGTCGGCCACAAGGCCGTCCATCCCGATCAGGCTGGTCCCGTCCGGGCTCGGCTGCAAATGCGCGACCCGGCTGACCGGATCAATGCGCCATAACCCCAAGGCGTAATCGACCACCCACAATGCGCCACGCGCCTGCGCCAGGCCTTGCAGAGATGCAAAGCGCGCATCTTCGGCATAAAGCTCAAGCTCCGCGCGGGGACCGTTGAGGCGGTAAATCCGCCCGGCGTCGGCATCAGAGACGAACACCACCCCATCGCGCACGGTCAGATCGCCCATGCGCTCCGCGCCCTCGATCGTATGGCGCTCAATCAGCTCCCCGGTTTCAAGGTCCAGCACAAGCAAGGCTGTGCCAGGCTGCTCGCCAGGGGCGAGCGGGGTCTGCTCCACCATGCCCTCAACCGCATAGAGCCGACCATGCCGCCGGTCCGCTGCGAGCCCGAAGATCGAGCCAATGGGCTCATCCTCGCCCGCGAACACTTCAAAGTCATCGGGCGCAAACGGTTCGACGCGAAAGATGCGTCGCTCCGCGACGCCGCCCAGATACAGGCGCTCGGTCTCGTTATCGACCGCCAGCGCTTCGATCAGAGCGTTGGGCAGGGCGGGGTTCGCCACCTGCACCGCCTGACCGACAGGCGCAGCGTTCTCAGCGAGCGCCTCGCGTATGGCGTTCAATCGCTCAGGATCAGCGGCTTCAAGCTGCGCCAGATTACGAACCGCCGCCTCGAGGTCATAGCTGAGACCTGCGCGAGCGATGGTTTCAAGCGCCTCGAACTGATGATCTGTCCGCCCGGCCATGGCGCCCAGCAGCACCGCATTGTTGAGCAATCCCGGATGGCCGGGCTGCAGCTCCAGCGCCGCCGCATTCATGCGATGCGCGGTTTCGAAATCCTCGATCTGGGCCGCAGCCCGCATCTCTTCACGGAGCAGAGCTGACAGATCGAGCGCGGATCGCGATTGAGCCAAGGCGGAGGCCGAAGCGCCCAGAACCAGGGCGGAGGCGGCGAGACAGGAGAGTAGCGCTTTCATCAAAACACTTTGCCCAATCGTGAAAGGCGCCAGCAAGGCGGTAAAGCGGCAAGAGGGTGCAAAACCGCACGCCAAAGACCCCGATACAGTCCTAGGCGGGCTTGATCATCAAGGCTTCAAGCGCCTTGCGGCCCTCTTCGGGGATCGGAGCGGGCTTTTTCCCGTCGGTGTTCACCAGAACAGATTCGCTCGCGCCGATGCACTGCCCCTTCTGAAACAGACCCTGGCCGATCGTGTAGCTGGACCCGCCAATGCGTAGAATGCCGGACCCCACCACCAGCTCGCCAGGATAAAACGCCTCGTCCAGATACGCGATATGAACATCCGCGATCACCATGCGCATCTTGTTGGCCTTGCGCAGATCGAGTGAGAACGCCTGGCGGTTCAGCGCGCCGCGCGCTTCTTCATAAAACGCGCCAATCGCCACATTGTTGATATGCCCCAGCGGATCGAGATCCTGAAACCGACTGGGGACGGAAACCACCGAGGGATATGTTTCGAGTTTCAGGCGGTACGCGTCAGGCTTCATGATGATCTTCCGGGATCTGAGTGTGCTGCAGTGCGTTATGCCGTGAGCCACCGGTCTTGAAAAGCCGCACGCCCTGAAAATTGGAAGGGTCTTTAACCCATCGGGCTTCGAGGCGTAGAGTGCCGGCATGATCGAATTTCTGACCGACCCCGCCGTCTGGGCCTCCTTCGCCACGCTCGCCTTTCTCGAAATCGTGCTGGGCGTGGACAACATCATTTTCGTGGCGGTCATGGCCGAGCGCCTGCCCGAACATCAACGCGCCATGGCGCGGCGGCTGGGCCTTTTGCTCGCCCTGGGCTTTCGCATCGCCATGCTGGCGGGGTTGGTCTGGATTGCGCGCCTGTCTCAACCCGTCTTCGAGCTCTTTGACCACGGGTTCAGCTGGCGCGACCTCCTGATGCTGGGCGGCGGGGGGTTCCTGCTCGCGAAATCCACGCTTGAGATTCACCATGATGTGGAAGGCGAGAGCGAAAGCCATGGCGGCGGGGCGTCCGGTCTCTTGCCCATGGTGATCGTACAGATCGCGCTGATCGACATCGTCTTTTCACTCGACAGCGTGATCACGGCGGTGGGCCTGACCGACCGACTGCCCATCATGATCGCCGCCGTGATGCTGGCGATTTTAGTGATGATCCTCGCCGCTGACAGCGTCGCCGCCTTCATCGCGCGCCACCCGACCACGAAAATGCTGGCGCTGTCCTTCCTGCTGCTGGTGGGTGTGGCGTTGGTTGCGGACGGGCTCGGCTTTCATATTCCGCGCGGCTACATCTATTTCGCCATCGCCTTTTCCCTGCTGGTGGAAGTGCTCAACATCCTCGCCCGTCGCAATCGCAAACCCCAAAGGTGAAGACTTGCGCCGGGGCGGGTTGAAGGCTATCGCCAGCCCATGACCCAAGCGCAAAAGCCCAGAAAAAAGTCCGCCAAACGCCGCCCGCCCGGACTGAACAGGGAACAGGCCGAAGAGCTGTTCGCACGTCTGGCCGATGATCGCCCCGAGCCGCAGACCGAACTCAATTACTCAAACCCGTTCACGCTGGTGGTCGCCGTCGCCTTGTCGGCGCAAGCCACCGATGTGGGCGTCAACAAAGCCACCGACAAGCTGTTCAAGGTCGCGGACACGCCTGAAAAAATGTTGGCTCTGGGCGAGGAGGGCGTGCGCGAGCACATCAAGACGATCGGCCTGTTCCGCAACAAGGCCAAGAACGTCATCGCCCTGTCGAAAATGATCCTGGAAGAGTTTGACGGCGAAGTGCCGCAAACCCGTGACGAATTGATCCGCCTGCCCGGCGTGGGGCGCAAGACGGCGAATGTCGTGCTCAACGAAGCCTTCGGCCAGCACACCATCGCGGTGGATACTCATATCTTCCGCGTCAGCAACCGCACCCGTCTGGCGCCGGGCAAGACGCCCGACGAGGTGGAGGAGCGCCTGGAGCGCATCACCCCGCCGCAATATCTCAAGGGCGCCCATCACTGGCTGATCCTGCACGGGCGCTATGTGTGCAAGGCGCGCAAGCCTGAATGCTGGCGCTGCCCCATCGCCGACATCTGCAAGTTCAAGGACAAGACGCCCGCGCCTTGAGTGAGTAGGAAGCCTGTCGGCTTCCGATCCTCGCTTCGCTGCGGACGCGGGATTGTTTCTGTCCTCCCTCGCCTCCGCTCGGTCGATCCTCGCTTCGCTGCGGGCGGCCTTTGGCCTTGCGAGCCTTGCAGGCTCGTTAACGCCAGCATGAAAAAAGTTGCCTCCCCCGAACCGGAGGTTCGCAAGCGCGACCGCGCGTCCGAAGCTTTAGCGAGGATCGACCGAGCGGAGGCGAGGGAGAACCAGAAAAGTCCCCTACTCCGCCGCCAGAGCCTCCGGCTTGGCGCGGCCGCCGCTCCAGCTTTCATGGCGCAGGGCGCGACCCAGGGGCGTTCGGCCTGCTGCAGGGGTGAAATCACCCTGCGCATAGACAGGCTCACCGGCCACCAGCACAGCGCTCACAACGCCATCGGAGCGATTGACCATCTGCTCATGGCCGTAATCCTCGCGCCAGATGAACCTGCTGCCCGCTTCGGAATCATAGCGCGCCAGCGCCTCGGGGTTGACGACGGTCACATCCGCGCAATCACCGATATCGATCCGGCCCGCCTTGACGCCCAGAAAGTCCGCCGGCTCCCGCGTCAGGCGCCGGATCTGGCTCGCCACGCGTTCCAGACCCTCGTCCTGGGCCAGTTTCAACGCTCGCAGATTACCGTCATAGAAGGCCATATTCGTGATGTGGGCGCCGGAATCGTTAAACCCGGGCAAGGTCAGCGGATGGTTGATCAGCTCCCGGATGGTCTCGGGGTCGCGATTGGCGGAGACTGTCCACCAGCGCAAACCCAGATCAAACGCTTCAAACAGCGCCAGAACGAAGCCCGCCTCTTTCGCGGCGGTTTCGGGCAAGCGTTCAAAAACGCTCTGCTCATCATGGGTTCGGGCGAAGGCCGGGTCGACGCGCCAGGCGCGGTAGCGATCAAAGACCTGCTGGAAGCTCTCGCCTGTCCAGATTTCCGGACCGCCGGAATGAAAGATCATCTGATCGAAATCGCGGTCGAACGCCAGGCTCTCCATTTTCATCATGCGCTTGAGACGGGCAGGCCCGAATCCGGTCTTGCCGGTCATCCACATTTTCGAAAAACGCGCCTGGAACTCTTTGTCTCTCAACAGCGCCCTGCGCCCGTCCACATCTTCGAGATCCAGCTCGTTCAGCTCGCGCAGCGCCGGCACTTCTTCGGCCAGAGGGTTGATGGGCCCGTCCCAGAACACCTTGAACGGCGCGGCCAAAGCCTGAAACCGGAAATGGCCCTTCAGAAGTGGCGAATTGAACAAATGACTCAGGATCATCGCCAGCTTTTTCAGCGACCGGTTCGCCGCCACGTCCAGCGCCGCCACCGCCGTCACCTTCAGCGGCCGACCATACAAGCGCCCAGAGGTCAGAAGGAAATTACGAAACACCGCCAGAGGCTTATCCTTGGGCGGCGTCGCCTGCCAGATCCGGTCATTGCGCCGCAAGATCGCCGTCAGGCGCTTGAGTTCTTTATACTGACCAAACTGCGACGGGATTTTCACCCGGCGATTGGGATCTTCAGACAAGAAGTGGAAGGGCAGGGAATCGGTTGAGAATCCGACATAGCCTTCCGTCACCGCCTGCTCGAGCAGGTCTTCCATTTCGCGCAAATCCGCCTCGCCGGCGGTGCGGCTGACCGAGCCGTTCAGCCCCATCACCTGGGCGCGCAGCATGGAATGGGGGATGAGCGGGATGACATTGCAGCCGAGCGGCAAGTCATCAAGATGAGAGAAATAGCCTGCAGACGTGGTCCAACTGGCGCGCTCGGCGACCTTGCGCAAGACCGGTTTGGGCATGTTCTCGACCCGGGCGAAGCAATCCACCAGCGGGTCTTCGCCATTGCGGCGTTGATTGCCATACGCGAGACCCAGCGAACAGTTCGACATCAAAACGGTGGTGGTGCCATGGCGCACCACTTCGCGCAGGGCCGGATCAAACTCCACTTCAAGGTCAAGATGGGTGTGGATGTCCAGCAAGCCCGGCATCACCCATTCGCCATGCGCCTCGATAACCGTTTCGGCTTGTGTCCGATCCAGATCAGGCCCACGCGCCGCTATGCGGCCGTCCTTGATGGCGATGTCCTCGACGACCGGAGCGGCTCCGGTTCCATCAAACACCAGCCCACCGGCAATCACCCTGTCCCATTGATGGGTCATGGCGCTCCTCCCATAAAAGGGCCCTGTTATCGAGCCTTGGCCATAGCGGACTGGAAATTCATAAATCCGTCAAGCACGGCTTTGGGATCCTCCCAATGCGGATAGTGCCCCACATGGGGCAAAACGAGAGTATCCGCATTCGGAACAAGCTCACGGTATCGCTCGACCATGTGAGCGCCCGAGACAGGATCGAGACCCCCGTCGATCACTTTCATCGGCAGGGTCGAATGAACGAGCGCCCCCACCCAGCGCTCGCGATGCTCACGGCGCTCGGTGATATATCCCAGAAGCTTGTGTCCGATGCGCGGCATGCCGCCCTTTTCCTGAGCCAGGGCCCAGAAAGCGTCCATCTCTTCTTTCGCGGGCTGGGTGTCTGGCCCGAACACTTCACCGAGCCCTTTGGCGAATTTGTCCCGTGTCATCAATCGCGCCAGAAACGGTCCAAGCGGCGAATGGAGCAGTTTTTGGGTCAGCGTGGCGCGATGCTGTTCGGGGAACAGGCCGCCATTGAGAAAACAGATCGACTGCAGCGTCACCGCCGCCGCATCGCCTTGTTCTAGATACCGCGCCAGCAATTCCTGCGCGACCGTATCGCCGTAATCATGGACGAAGAGATGGCACGCCTTGATCTCGAGATGCGCAAAAAAGGCGTCATGCAAATCCGCCTGGTCCAGGATCGAATAGGCGTATCGGACCGGCTTGTCGGAATAGCCAAAACCGATCATGTCCAGAGCCGCGACCCTGTAATCCCTACACAGATCATCCCAGAGCAGCACCCAGTCCCAGCTGGCGGTCGGAAAGCCGTGGATCAGGACAAGAACCGGTTTTGAGGCGTCGGACCAATCACCGCCTGTGCGATAAAAGATGTCGTGACCGCGATAGTTGAAAAACGCGCCCGCGGCGCGCCAGGCTTGCAAACTCGCCTGTGCCTGCATGATCTCTCCCCTTGTGCGAACCGCTCTGTTTCCGGCGGCTTGTCTGGGAGGAGCATGGAGCGCGGAGGCGCCAGGTTCAATAAAAACCCCGCCGCACAGGAGTGCGGCGGGGCTGTTTGACCGTCTTAATCCAGCATGCCTCTAGCGCATGACGGCGAGGGAAGCCTGCGTAGACGCCGTGTTCAGCTCGGCCCGGTTCATCGGATAGCTGTCTTGCGGCGCGGCGCTGGGATAGGCCTGAGACAGCAAGGACAGGGCGTCCCGAATGCGCGCTGCGCCTTCAGGCAGCTCAGCGTCGATCATCGCCTCATGGTCTTCAAACGCTGTCTTGCCGGCATGGTAAAAACCATAACCGTCCAGATACGGGCCATAGGCCGGATTGTCCTGGGCGATCCGATACATGTCCACCGCGCGGTCGATCTGGTCTGCGGCGATGCCGGCCGCGATCCGGGCCTGAGAGGCGCCGTCATCGGGCGCCTGGGTCATCGCCTGGCGCAAGGTCGCGATAATAGCGTCCGTGCGCGCGACAATTTCGTCATGGCTGGCGTCATTGAAGACCGCCGCCGACGCATCCAGAAACTGGCCTTCAAACGGTTCGACGCCCAGTTGCTGGAAGATGTCTTCCATATCAAACAGCACTTCGCTGGCCGGGTGCGCGAACATTTCACCCGCCGCGTCGATCTCACCCACGGCGTGGGCGTCGCGGGCGGCGATCACATGCGCTTCCGCGACGGCCAGGGCCGCGCCATAAACCACCGGATCAGTGGCTGCGTCTTCCACAACAACCCCGCCTTCACCTTCGCCGGTCAGTCCCGGCGACGGCGCAGCAGCGCCCTGTTCCGGCGTCGCAGCGGCGTGAGCGTCAGGCGCAGACTGAGTGGCTGGAGCCTGGGCGCCGCCATCGGAAGCAGGCTCGCATCCGGCGACGAGGCCGCCGCTCAGCACAAGGCCCAGGCCCATGGCGGTGACGCGTTTGAACTGCTGTTTCATGGGAACCCCTGTTCACCCCGAAATTGGAAGGATAAAGTAGAAACTGCAAATCGTTCGCAGGAAGTCAACATGCATCTGACAATCGGTAGCATCTTGAGCGCAGAGACGCTGGCCGAAGCCCGCGCTCTGATGGATCAGGTCCGCTGGGACGATGGCGCAAAAACCGCAGGCCCGACAGCCCGTCAGGTCAAACGCAATCGCCAGGCGGATCTGAGCTCCAAGGCAGGCGCAAAATTGAGGGGCCTGCTGGAAAACGCGCTGGCGACCCACACGGTCTTCAATGCGGCCACGCGCCCGAAGCGGTTCTCAAAACTGATTGTCAGCGAGACGTCCGATGGCGGCGAATATGGCGCCCATGTCGACAACCCCTTCATGGGGCGCGGCGAGGACAGGATCCGAACCGATGTGTCCTTCACCCTCTTTCTGTCGGACCCCGAGCATTATGAAGGCGGCGAGCTGGTCATCGACCAGGCCGGCGCCACCCAATCGGTGAAGGGTCAGGCCGGAGATGTCTTCCTTTACCCGTCGACCTCTTTGCATGCGGTCACGCCTGTCACATCAGGCGCACGCCGGGTCTGTGTGGGATGGATCGAAAGCGACATTCCCGACGCTGGCGACCGCGAGCTCTTGTATGATCTTGAAAACCTTCACGCCAGCCTGAGCCGTCAGTATACGCCTCATTCTGCTGAAATGCTGATGGTCACCAAGATATACGCCAATCTCACCCGGCGACTCTCGCGCTGATCAGGCCGGTACGCGGAAGCGCCGCAAGGCTTCAACGCACTCAGGCAGGCGCCCGCAACACAGCTCAGACTCCAATGTCTGCGCCAGGGCTTGCGCCTCTTCAAAAGCGGCCTGCATCATCGCCTTGCCGCCAGTCGGCGCAGCAATGCCGATTGCTTCAGCATGCCGCCGGTTGCGCCAGGCTCCGGTCGCAGCGTTGAAGTTATAGAGCGGCAGGAACTTCGCGCCCTGCTCGGCAATGAACAGCACCGCCGCAATCAGATAGTCGATCTCGGCCTCATCCATCACCCAGTGCAGGCTGAGCCGGCACCAGCCCGGACGCAGCCCGGCATAGCCTGACAGGACAGCGGTGCGATGTTCGCCCGTGGTCTGTTCATCCAGATCGAGCAAATGGTGCGCATACGGCCCGGCGCAGGAACAGCCGGCCCGCGCCTGAACGCCAAACAGGTCATTGAGCAGGGTGGCCACAAATCTCGGATGCAGCATCTCGCCGTCCCCGGATCGGATATTGAACGAGACAATGCCGATGCGCCGGTCTGGATCGTGCGACCCCAAAATGTCGATCGCCGGGTGTGCGGTCCAGGCGTCAAACGCGCGTTTGAGGGCGTCCTGTTCGCGATGCTCGATACGCTCATAGCCCACTGCGCCCAGCGCCGTCAGAGACAGCGCGGCGCGCATCATTTGCATCACCCCTGGCGTGCCGGCCCGCTCGCGCGCGGCGATGTCCGTGATGAAATCATGGCTGTCCGGCGTGACATAAGTGACTGTCCCGCCACCCGGCAAGGTTGGCGGCAAGTCACTGCGATAAAGCGCCGCCTTGAACGCCAGCACCCCGCAGGCGCCGGGCCCGCCAATCAGTTTATGGGGCGAGAAGTAAACCGCATCCGGCGCCGCATCCGTCCCCTCAGCCGGGTTCATATCAATCGGCAGATAAGGCGCGCTGGCCGCGCAATCGAGGCACAAGATCGCATTATAGGCGTGCAGCAGCCGCGCCAGCCGCGCTACATCCGTGCGCATGCCGGTGACATTGGAGGCGGCTGAAAAAGCGCCGATCTTGCGACGGTTGGCGAAGGCGGGATCCGCCAAGGCCCGAGCCAGATGGTCGAAATCCACGCCGCCTTCCGCATCAAGCCCGATACGGACAATCTCGACCTGCGCCTCGCGCCAGGTCAGCTCGTTGGAATGGTGCTCATACGGCCCCACAAACACGACCGGTGCGCGCGCCAGTAACGCGGCCTGGATCCTGTCAGCCTCAGCCTGACCCAGGATTTCAATCAGATTCGCCTGGCGTAACGCTTTCGAGGCGGGCGCTTCGGTCACGCCCAGTATCTGCTGAAGACGCTCGATGGCGCCGGTCGCGCCGGACCCGCAAGCGATCACCACATCGTCGTCGCCCGCATTGATTGCGGTCTTCAAAAGGGCTTCAGCGCGGTGCAGCCAGGCCGTCGCCTCACGCCCGGTCGCGCTGTCATCACTATGCGGGTTCGCATAAAGCGGCTGCAGCGCCAGGAGCTGATCCTCAATGCGTTGATCCCCACGGCCTGAGGCGGCGTAATCGGCATAGACCAGAGGCTTGAGCCCAAAGGGCGTGCGCAAGACGGCGTCAGCGCCGATCAGAGCGTCACGCGCAGCGTTAATCGGGTCCGGGGTGGGAGCGTGAGTCATGGCGAGGCCTTTCTGCTAGCCCCATGAAACACTCTTTTGCCGAGTGATATTCGCTCATTTCTCTACTATAATGCCCAAAATCTAGGGAAATTCACTCAAAATGGTGGGCATTATGACGCTTGACGACCATGACAAGAAGCTTCTTCGCCTCATGCAGGATGACGCAAACCGCACCGTGCAAGACTATGCGGACGCCATCGGTCTGAGCGCCACGCCGACAGCACGCCGCATCAAACGGCTGAGCGACGCCGGCGTGATCCGCAAGCAGGTGAGCCTGCTGGATCCGGACGCGCTGGGCCTAAAGACCACCCTGTTCGTCTTCATCCGCACCAGCCGTCATGACGGCGACTGGCTGGACGCTTTCTCCAAAGGCGTCAAACGGATGCCTGAAGTGGTGGAGTTTTACCGGATGGGCGGGGATGTGGATTATCTGCTGAAGATCATGCTGCCGGAAATCTCTGACTATGACGCGGTCTACAAACGGCTGATCGCGATCGCGCCCTTGTCAGACGTCTCGGCTTCCTTCGCCATGGAAGCGTTGAAGAACACCACGGAATTACCACTCTGAAGGGCATATGAAATGGCAAGGACGGGCGCCGCGCCCGCCCTTGCCGCACGGCGATCATCACTGTCCCAGGCTGAGCGGGAAGCGCACATTGAAGCGGGCCGAGTTCGCCTCAAAATCAGATTGTCCGATACCTGACAAACCGACCGAGACCTGCACAATGGCCCCATTGGTCAAAATAGCGGAGACGCCGAGCTCGCCATCGGCGCGGAACTCTGACTCATCATCGGCGAACAACCCGCTTTCCGTCAGCAGATCCGCCGGCTGGTAATCCCAGACCGCCCTGACGCGCGAACTCAGCTCCCAACGGGCGCCATTGCTGCGCTCATGCCGCCAGATCAATTCAGGCCCGGCAGACAGGCGCCCCAGCTCGACGCTTTGGCCAGGGATAGAAATCCCCAGACTGTCGGCATACGCATCCTGGGTTTCTTCAAAGTGAGTGAGCGTGGCCTGCGGCCGCAGCATCCAGGGACCACGCGCGTACTCGCCGGTCAGATTGGCGCGCACCATCCAGCGATCCGTCTCGAACTCGTCTTCGTAAAGCCCCAGCGGATTGACGGTGTTTGAGCTTGTTCCATACATCGCCAGGCCATCAAAAATCACCCGGTCAGCCAGTCTCCAGACCATATAGGGCCCGGCCATCCAGCCTTCGCCGTCAACGCGCGCGCCGGCTATGGCGCCCGCCTCTTCAAAGACCTCCCGCGCGGTCTCATCCATCCAATCAAACTGGACCATGCCGCCAATCAGCAGATCGTCGGACAGAGCCCAGTCCGCGCCGAGCTGCGCCACGCCGAAATCACTCTCAGCGCGATCCCCGGCGCGATTATCGGTGACGCCTGAAATCTCCGCCGACAGCCACACATCAAGCCGTCCCTCGTCACGCATATGCGAAGGCATGCCCGGTGCATCTGCATGACGGGCCTTGGCCTGGTTGCGCGCCCCTGCGAGCGACGCCGTCAGGCTCATATTATACCGCCCGCGATCCATATCCGCGGAATAGAGCCCTGCTCCGGTTTCATCTCGCGCGCCCAGACGGGTCGACAGATCGGGCGCGGCATCAATGATGCGGTCGGCCCGTCGCAGCATGAAGTTGCGAATGGCGCGCTGGGTGGCGAGCCGGACCACATCCTCGTCACGCGCGTTTTCAAACGTGCAGACGAGGGTTTCACCCGGATCAAGATCAAGCCGCAGCACACCGTTTGTCAGATCCGCGGTGGAACCGCCATCCAGATCGCCGGCACAGCTGACCGCTTCCAGACGCCAGCCGGCCGGAGCGCTCTGGCGGACCTCGTATACGCCCTCATCGAGCTCGACTGACGCACTCTGCGCCTGCCCGTTCACCGTCGAGAGCTGCAAGCCGTCGAACGCGGAAACGCTTGAGGCATAGACAAAATCAGCATCGCCCGAAACGCCCGCCGGAGTCGTCGTGAGCAGCTGCACGGCGCCTTTGCGGGTCGTCAGCACCAGAGTGATCGGGAAGCGCGCCAGCACAATCTCTTCGAACGCCCGGGGTCCGGATGCGCCCGCAGACGCCGTTGACGCCGAACCGTCGATCGCTTCGCGCACAATGGTTACAGTCCCGGTATACGAGCCCGCATTGAGCGCCGCCGCCAGGTCATTCACCGCGACCGAGAAATCAATGTCAGACTGCGCCGGAATAACCCCTTCCAGAGGTGTCACGGTCAGCCAATCCACATCAACGCTGGCGCGGAACCGAACCAGCTCGGTGCCTGGATTGGTGACCCTGGCGGTCGCCGCGACGCCCACCGGGTCATTCTGATCGATATCAACTTCAACCTCGACCTCGACATCCTCCGCCACCGCTTGAAGGCTCAGATCTGAGGCCGCGCTCGCATTGCCCGCTTCATCGACAACGGCGCCCGCCGCCAGTGAAATTGCAACTTCACCATAGGTCTCTGGCGCAATGCGCACCGTATAGGTTCGGGCGCTCACCTGCGTCAGAGTCGACGCGGCGCCATTCTCGATGCTCAAAGCGCTGAGATCCGGTGTTGAGACCGCCTCGTTAAACGCCAGGGCCAGATCAAAGGGCCCGGTCACTTCGGGAGAGTCCGTCGTCAGCTGAGCGACCGGCGCCGTGTTGTCCAGTCTAACCGAAGATTCGTCCACGCCTGTCGGACCCTCGCCCTCAAACGCGATCCCGGACAAATCCTCAATCGTCGTTTGCGCCGAGACGGCCAACTGAACGTCGCCATCCAGATCCGCGAGTGCGCTGCCAGAAGCGGCCACCTGGTAAGTCGCGCCGGATCCGGAGACGGAGATTACTGCGCCCGCAACGCCGGACACTTCAAAGCTGGAAGCATCGACACCTGTTACGGCCTCGTTGAACTCAACGCTCCATCGCACCGTATCGGCATTGGTCACAAGACCTGTCTCGGCCATGATGCTGGTCAGGACAGGCGCGCTTTCATCCACGTCCAGAGATAAAGCATCAGACGCCAAATTCGCGTTGCCAAGGTCATCGGTCACCCTGTCGGCTGGCAGGCTGATGCTCAGCGACCCAGAGACCGGCGGCGTGATCTGGAGAGAGAACTCCGTTTCAGAGCGTGTCACAAGAGGTCCGCTCGTCGCGTTCACGATCACCAGATCCGACACCTCGAACCCGCTCACCGCCTCATCAAACGTGATGGATACTGTGAACGGTTCGAACACTTCGGTGACATCAGCGGCCAGCGTCGCGACTGGCCCTGCGTTATCCAGAAGGTAGCTTTCAGAGTTTGCAGGAGTGCGATTGGCGAGGGCGTTCCCCGCACTGTCTCGGATGATGGCGCCGTCACTCAGCTGAAGCGCGACAGCCCCGTTGTACTGCGCCAGGTCTCCGCCCGATGCGGTCACCTGATAGGCCGAGCCGGACCCGCTCACCGTCAGGGGCGCCAAAGCCGGTCCTGTTATGACGAAATCATCAACACCAACGCCAACGACCGATTCACTGAACTCCACAGACCAGCTCAGGTTGCCTGCGTTTGTTCGCGCCTCCAGAGGTGAACCGCGATTTATGGAGGCGATGAGCGGCGCGGTCGTATCTGTCTCAGCCACGTCATCGGTTGTGATCGTACCTGTTGCCGTAGCGTCGCCCAAAGTCGCATTGCCTGGATTGGACAAGGTGAGCACCAAAGTCTCGTTCGGCTCGATCACCGCATCGCCAGCAACCGTGACAGTAACCGTTTTGGTGGTCTCGGAAGGCGCAAAAGTCAGCGTTCCTGTCGCCGCCGTGTAGTCACTGGCGCTGAGCGCCGTGCCATCAGACGTCGCATAATCCACGGTGATGGTCTGAGGCGAAGCCGGCGCCAAAGTGACGGTGAAGTTCAGGTTTGATGTGCCTGTATTGCCTTCAACAACGCTTGCATCGCTGACGCTCAGCACAGGCTGGGAAACCGTCAAGCTGGCGGACGCCGTACCGGAATTTCCCAGATTGGAGGTCAGAGCTCCGGTTGTGTTCGAATACGTGTTCACGCTCGCTGAACTGACATCCACCTGCACGGTGCAGCTGGCGCCTGTATTCACAGATCCGCCCGAATAACTGACGGTTCCTGCGCCAGCCACAGCGGTCACACTGCCCCCTGTACATGTGGTGCTGGCGTTGGGGGGCGTGGATATAGCCAGCCCCGCTGACAGCGAATGGGAAAACGCCAAAGACGATGCAGAAACCAAACCAGCACTATTATCAATCGTGTAGGTGAGCGTTGACGCCTGCCCCACAAGCGACGTCGTGGGTGAGAACGCCATGGAGAATGCGGGCGGCGTGGCCGATTTGGTCACAGTTGCGGCGGCGGTCTGGTTGGTGACGTTACCCCCGGCATCCGTCAGCGTGGCGGTCAGAGTCAGGGTGCCATTTGCAAGCCCGGACACGTCAATCGTCACATCCTGAGTAGCGGTCGTGATGGCCGCAGTACCCGTCACCGTCGCGGCAGCGCCATCCGTCACCGTGTAGGCATAGGTGGTCCCCACCTCCGCCGTCGCGAAGCGGATATCTGTGGCTGCCTGATTTGTAGCGGTGATCAACGCGTCCTGCCACGCGATGCCGAACGCGGCGGGGGCGACACTATCCACGGTGTGAACCGATCCGGACGTGTAGGCGTTCGGCCCCGAATTGCCGGACGCATCCTGAATATCGGTCGCCGCATCCAGATCCAGGCGGATCGTGCCGGCGCCGGAAATTGAATTCACCGTGACGGTGACGCTGGTCCCGCTGGATGAAGAAACCGACGCGAGCGTACCTGCCGCCGACCCTGTCGTGGTCAGCGAGAAGTCGTCAGTCGTGATATTGGAGGCGGCTTCCGTAAAGGCGACGGTGAATGTCACGCTGGTCGCATTGCCGGCGGGAGACCCGACCAGCGTAATCGAATTGACCTGCGGCGCCTGCGCTTCCTTGGTCGTGGTGTCGGTGGCGGCGCTGCCGGCGTTACCCGCCGGATCGGTCAGCGTGACGGACAGGGTCAGCGTGCCGTCGGGCAAACCGGATACGTCAATGCCGGTGATCTGATCCGTCGCGGTGCTGATCGTGCCTGTATTAGAGACCGAGCCCGCCCCGCCGGACGAAGTGATGGTGTAGCTGTACCCAGCGCCCACTTCCGCACTCGCAAAAGTGAACGACGCCGCCCCCTGATTGCCAGAATTCACCGGATCCTGATCAAGCGTCACCGAATAGCCGGAAGGCGCGGTGTTATCGAGCGTGTAGGTTTCTTCCGATCCCGGCGTGGTGTTGCTGAGCGCATTGCCCGCCGTATCGGTGATGTCCTGGCCGCCTGCGAAACCAAGATCCACGGTTGCGTTCAGGCTCGCCATGTCGCCGCCGGAAATCGTGACGTCATAAATGAGCGCGGAAGCCGCACTCACGCCGATGGAAGCGCCGCTGGGTCCGCTGACACTGAAGTCCGCCGCCCCGACAGCGGTCACGGCTTCGGCGAACGTCACCCGGAATACGACACTGTCGGCGTTGGTGTTTTGACCCGCCGGAGTTTGCCGCACGATGGACGTGACCGTCGGCGCGGCGACGTCAATTGAGATGGCCAGACCGCTGGAGGCGGACGAAACATTGCCGGACGCATCTGTCGCTGTAGCGGTGATCGTGTGCGACCCCGAAGACAGAGCCCCGGAGGTAAATGTCCAGTTGCCGGAGCCGTCACTTGTGGTCACGCCCAGAGTCCCGTCAGCGGACGAGCTCACCGTCACTGTCGCATTGGCTTCCGAAGCTCCCGTGAAGGTCGGCGTGGTGTCGGATGTGAGATTGTCAGTGTCGCTCGCGCCGAGATCCGAGGCGGCGCTCATGTCCGGCGTCGAAGGCGCGGACGGAGCCGCGGCATCGATGGTGATGGAGAGTCCCGAAGACGCGGACGACACATTCCCCGCCGCGTCAGTTGCGGTCGCGGTGATCGTCTGAGCGCCGGCTGACAAAGCGCCGCCGGGCGTGAAACTCCAGTTACCCGCTCCATTCGCAGCCGTTGTGCCCAGCGAGCCGCTGGCTGACGAGCTGACGGTGATGGTCGCGTTCGCCTCTGACGTGCCTGTGAAGGTCGGCGTCGTATCGCTGGTCAGATTGTCCGTATTGCTGGTTCCCGTATCCGTCCCCGCCGTCATGTCCGGGGTGGAGGGGGCGCTGGGGGCGTCGCGGTCCACTGTATGCGTCGAGCCGGAGGTGAAGGCGGAAGGCCCGGAATTGGCGGACGCGTCAGCGATATTGGTGCCGCCGTTGAGGTCCAGCCGGATCACGCCCGTCCCGGAAATACTGTTGACGGTGACGCTGATCGGATCACCGCTGGAGGCGGAGACGCTGGTGATGGATCCGGTGGCGGAGCCCGACACCGTCGTCAGGGTGAAGTCATCGGTGCTGACATTGTTGGCCGTCTCGTCGAAATCGACAGAGAACGTCACGCTCGTCGCCCCTGCTGCGGGAGAGCCGGACACGGTGATTGATTGCACGGCGGGCGGCGTGGTGTCCGGCGCCACCGGAACACCAAAGGCGAAGGTGTCCAGCACGCCGGAATTAAACCCGGCGCTCGCCTGAATGATGACATGGTCGACGGAGTTGAAGCCCGAATCCGTCATCGTCAGCGTGCTGGCGCCGGTATAACTGTTGAAGGTGTCCCGGGCGACTTCTGTGCCTGAACTGTTATGGCCGGTGACGGTGATGTTCGTCGCGGCCCCCTGATTGTCATACCAGAAGGAATTGAAGTCGAAATTATCGCCGGAATAGTCGATTCTCAGAGTTTCATTCGGGGTGTCGTCAAATCCGAAAATTCCCGAGGTGCCGCCTTCGCCTCCGCTGCTGTCACTCGCGAAAGTCCCCCCGCTATAGGTGAAACTGAAGCTACTCTCTGAGTACGGATTTGCGATTGCCCCAGTCGAGCCAAAGCTGAACGTCACGGTCGTAGGCGAACCCAGATCCTGCGCCTGAGCCATCGCCACGCACGCCGCCGAGAACGCAGCGAGCACGACGCTGCGCGTTAAGGCCTTGATGAAATTAAACATATTCCCCCCGGAGCGTGCTGGCGACGCCATTCAACCTGATCCTGGCTGAGTTAACAAAGCCCTACACTACAGGAGAGCGCGACGACAAAAAATCCCCCGAGAGGGGATTTTTTTACAGTGAGTGATGATGGGGTGGGTGTGCATGTCCGTCAGGCGATCGCGCCGGACGGCCAAAATTCTAGTCTACGCCTAGATCGATATCGTCATCGCTGTCATCGCGACGCTGGCGCTGTTGCTCGAGCCCCATGCCGACCGCGACACCCGCACCCGCAGCGTCCTGTACGTCTTGCCCCGGTCGTGACTGGCGCATCAGGAACCGGTAAAGCACCACAGGAACGAGCACGGCCCCCGCAGCGAGAACCGCAAAGACGATCCAGCCGCCCAGACCGACCGGTTCGATCTGCAAGAGCACCGCCAGCAGAACGATCAAGATCGCGCCAGACAGGACCAGCGCCAGGAGTCGTGTGAAAAACCGCTTCATGGGTTCACGATAACGCGGTTAACGCCGCAAGGCTTCCGGTTTTTATGACGCTCAGGCGGTTTTCGCCTCATCCGCCTGATAGGTCAGCGCCAGGAAGACGTCTTCAAGGTCCGGCTCTTCAGTGCGCAAATCGGCGATCCGCGCGCCCGAGGCGCGATAGGTCTCGATCATGTCGGCCACAGACGCTTCGCCGAACTTGTAAGTGATGGCGAGCGAGCCGTCAGGGCGGATAATCGCGTCCTGCGCCTCGAACCCGGCCGGAATTGCAGCCAGCGGCTCCACCGGTTCGATCACCAGGGTTTTGGAATCCAGACGCTTGAGCAGGTCCGCCTTGGGCTCGCAGGCCACCACTTCACCGTGATTGACGATGGCGATCTGGTCGCACAACTCCTGCGCCTCTTCGAGATAGTGCGTGGTCAGAACGATGGTGACGCCCTGCTTGTTCAGCTCGAGCACATATTCCCAGAGCTGGCGGCGCAGCTCGATATCCACCCCGGCGGTGGGTTCGTCGAGCACCAGAACCGGCGGATTGTGCACCAGCGCCTTGCCCACCAGCAGACGGCGCTTCATCCCGCCTGACAGCTGGCGCACATAGGCGTCGCGCTTGTCGTCCAGCCCCAGCGCGGTGAGAATCTCCTGCGTGCGGCGCTCGGCTTTGGGCACGCCGTAAAAGCCCGCCATCAATTCCAGCGTCTCGGACGGCGTGAAGAACACGTCCATATTCAGCTCTTGCGGCACCACGCCGATGGCGGCGCGGGCGCGGCGCGGATCCTTGTCGATATCCACGCCCCAGATCTTCGCCGTGCCGGCGGATTTGGTCACAAGGCCTGCGAAGATATTGATGAAGGTGGATTTCCCCGCCCCGTTCGGCCCCAGCAGCCCGAAGATCGAGCCACGCGGAATCTGCAGGTCCACACCCTTGAGCGCCTCCTTGGCGGGCGACCCCTTGCCGCCGGGATAGGTCTTTTTCAGGCCATAGGCTTCAAGGGCGAATTCGGGTTGGCTCTCGGACATGGACGGGCTCATGATCTGCAAGCGAAGAGGGCGGGCCGCGCGTGCGCAATTGACGCCTGCACGCCGCGCGCCTTAAGACGGAGCGGACCCTAGCGGCGTGCGCGGGCCTCGTCCACGCCGCGTCGCTGTCCATCTTCTTTCACCGGACCCCTCTCAGACCGGCAGAGCACATCATGACCGACACCGCCAACGCCTCCTCCCTGCCCGCCCCCGAAGTGATCGTGGTCGACCAGAAACGCGTCATGTGCGATGGCGGCGGCGGCGCGCTGGGCCATCCCCGCGTCTGGTATGATATGGGTGAAGACGACTTCGTCGAATGCGGCTATTGCGACCGCCGCTTCGTGCTGCGCGGCTCGAAATCCGACCCCAAGGCGTAAGCCTCACCGGCAAATGTCATTGAATTATTCCGGTTTCGATTGATCCCGGAAACGCTGTCCCTATACCTGTTTGAAACAACAGACGGGGGAGCATGATGAGCCAGCCGAATGCGTCGGCGATGCGTCAGCGCATCGGATTGATCACGGGATTGGTGCTCGCGGTCGGGCTGCAATTCCTGCCCGTGCCGGAAACCCTGGACCGCTCCGCCTGGCTGCTGGCCTCCCTCGCCTTGATGATGGCGTGCTGGTGGGCGACCGAAGCCATTCCCATCGCCGCCACCGCGCTCGTCCCGCTCGCCGTGTTCCCTGTGGTCGGCATCCTCAGCATGCGGGCCGCCTCCGCGCCCTATGCCGATCCCATCGTCATGCTGCTTCTGGGCGGCTTCATCGTGGCGCTCGCGATCGAGCGGTGGAATCTGCACACCCGGATCGCGCTCAATATCGTGGCCGCCTTCGGCTCGCGCCCAGCCTTGATGATGCTGGGCTTCATGACCGCGACCGCGGTGCTCTCCATGTGGATCTCCAACACCGCGACCACTCTGATGATGATCCCCATCGCGTTGAAAGTCGCCGATGCGCTGAAAGACGAAGGCGTGGACGCAAGTCAGTTTGCGCCGGCCCTGGCGCTGGCCGTCGCCTATTCGGCGTCTGTGGGCGGCATCGCCACGCCGGTGGGCACGCCGACAAATCTGATCGCCATGGGCTTCATGCAGCGCGAATACGGCGCGGTGATCAGCTTTCCCCAATGGATGATGATCGGCTTACCCGCCGCCGCGCTGATCATCCCCACCATGTGGCTGATCCTGACCAAATGGGTGTTCAAGGTGGATGGCCACGCCCCCAACGAGGCGGGCCGCGAGATCATCTTGGCGCACAAGGCCGAACTCGGGTCCATGACCACGCCCGAGTTTCGCGTGGCGTTGGCGTTCGGCACGGTCGCGCTGTTGTGGATGGGCCGGACCCTGCCCGGCTTCCTGATCGGCCAGCCCGACCTCACCTTTGGCTGGAACCCGCTTCTGGCCTGGATCAGCGCCCAGCTTGAGCTGCCCATCGTCCTCAGCCTCGGCAATGCGCAGATCGCCATGGCGGGCGCCCTCGCCATGTTCCTGATCCCGGCGGGCGGCAAGGTCGGCCAAGGTCAGGCGCTGATGGATTGGGAGACCGCCAAGCGCATTCCCTGGGAAGTGATCTTGCTGTTCGGCGGCGGGTTGTCGCTGGCCGCGGCCATTCAGGCGACCGGACTCGCCGGCTGGATCGGCGGGCATCTGAACTGGGTCTCCACCCTGCCCCTGCCGCTGACCGTGCTGATCCTCGCCTTCATCGTGGTGTTCCTGACCGAGCTGACCTCCAACGTCGCCACCGTATCGGGCTTCCTGCCGGTGCTGGGCGCGGTCGCCGTCTCCGCCGGCGTGCCGCCGGAACATCTGATCGTGCCGGTGGCCCTGTCGGCCAGCTGCGCCTTCATGCTGCCGGTCGCCACAGCGCCCAACGCCATCGTCTACGCCTCGGGCGCCGCCAGCATGACCCAGATGATCAAGGCCGGCTTCCGCATCAACCTGGTCGCCGCGCCACTGATTGCGCTGGTGAGCAGCCTGATTAGTGGGGTGGCGTTTCCGGGTTAGGGGTGGGGCTTCTGATTGCCCCCTCTCGCGACGCCGCATAGGGTGGCGCTCCCTCGCCCAATTGCCGCCGGAGCGCTAGTCATGGCCGTTACTCGTCCTGTTGATTCATCCAGCCATGTCTATCTGGTGGACGGGTCGGGTTATATCTTCCGCGCCTATCACGCCCTGCCGCCGCTGACCCGGTCAGACGGCACGCCCGTAGGCGCGGTTCAGGGCTTCTGCAACATGCTGTGGAAGCTGCTGGAAGATCTGAAGGGCGAGGACCAACCGACGCACCTCGCAGTGATATTCGACCATTCATCAAAGACCTTCCGCAACGAGCTTTACGACCAGTACAAGGCGAACCGGCCGGAGCCGCCCGAAGACCTGGTGCCGCAGTTCAAGCTGATCCGCGAAGCCACCCAGGCGTTCGAGCTGCCCTGCATCGAGATGGAAGGGTTTGAGGCCGACGATCTGATCGCGACCTATGCCCGGCTCGCCGCCGAGAAGGGCGCGCGCGTCACCGTGGCCAGCTCTGACAAGGATCTGATGCAACTGGTCAATGACCAGGTGACCATGCTCGATCCGATGAAGTCCAAGCGCATCGGCCATGACGAGGTGGTCGAGAAGTTCGGCGTCGCGCCGAACCGCGTCATCGACGTGCAATCGCTGGCGGGGGACAGCGTCGACAATGTGCCCGGCGTTCCCGGCATCGGCATCAAGACCGCCGCTCAGCTGATCAATGAGTATGGCGATCTGGAATCGCTGCTCGCGCGCGCCGAAGAGATCAAACAGCCCAAGCGCCGCGAAAAACTGATCGAGCATGCCGATGACGCCCGCATTTCGCTGAAACTCGTCACCTTGGAGCCTAACGTTCCGATTACGGAAGAGTTGGACGTGTTCGGGGCCGCAGACCCGGATGCGGAGAAGCTCGTCGACTTTCTGAAATCCATGGAGTTCCGCACCCTGACCCGCCGGGTCGAGGAAGGGCTGGGCGGCCCGGTCGCTGATGAAACCGGCGACGCCACTGCGCCCATCGATCGTTCCAAATACGAAACCGTCCAGACCGTCGAGGCGCTGGAGCGCTGGATCGATAAATCCAAGGCCGCCCGCGTCATCGCTGTCGATGTGGAGACCGACGCGCTCTCCGCTGTCGCGTCGCGCCTGGTGGGCGTGTCGCTCGCCACCGCCCCGGGTGAAGCGTGCTACATCCCGCTCGGCCATGAAGGCGGCGATCTGGCGGATGGCGGCGGCAAGCCCGAGCAGATCGATGAGGGCGAGGCGCTTGGGCGGCTCAAGGCGATCCTGGAGAACGACGCCATCCTGAAGGTTGGTCAGAATTTCAAATATGATCTGGCGGTATTCCAGCGCTATGGCGTGCGTGTGGCGCCCTATGACGACACCATGCTGATCAGTTATGTGCAGGCGGCGGGCCTTCATAATCACGGCATGGACGAGCTGTCAGAGCGCTATCTCGGCCATAAATGCATCTCGTTCAAAGAGGTGTGCGGGTCTGGCAAATCCCAGAAACGCTTCTCTGAAATTGATCTCAAGACCGCCACCGAATATGCCGCCGAGGATGCAGACGTGACGCTGCGCCTGTGGGAGCTGCTCAAGGCCGGGCTCGCGGGCAAGGGCCTGTCCACCGTCTATGAAACGCTTGAACGTCCATTGCCGCAGGTTCTGACCGATATGGAACTGGCGGGCGTGAAAGTGGACGTGGCCCAGTTGTCTCGCCTGTCATCGGACTTCGCACAGAAAATGGCCGAGGCCGAAGAGACGGCACACGGTCTGGCGGGCCACAAATTCAATCTGGGCAGCCCCAAGCAGATCGGCGAAATCCTGTTTGGAGAAATGGGCCTGCCCGGCGGCAAGAAAACCAAATCCGGCGCCTGGTCGACGGACGCCGCCGTGCTCGATGAGCTGGCAGAGCAAGGCCATGACCTGCCCAAGGCGCTTCTGACCTGGCGGCAATTTTCAAAGCTCAAATCCACTTATTCAGACGCCCTCAAAGAGGCGATCAATCCCAATACAGGCCGGGTTCACACCGGCTTCTCGCTGGCCGCGACCACCACGGGACGTCTGTCGAGCTCGGAGCCGAACCTTCAGAACATCCCTATACGGACCGAAGAAGGTCGCAAGATCCGTGAAGCCTTCACCGCCGAGCCCGGCCATGTGATCGTCGCGGCGGACTATTCCCAGATCGAATTGCGGCTTCTCGCCCATATCGCCGATGTGGAAGCGCTGAAGCAGGCCTTCCGCGAGGGCCAGGACATTCACGCCCTGACGGCGTCGGAAATGTTCGGCGTGCCGCTCGAAGACATGGACCCGACCACGCGCCGCAACGCCAAGGCGATCAATTTCGGGATCATCTACGGCATTTCCGCCTTTGGCCTCGCCAACAATCTCGGCATCGGGCGCGATGAGGCGAAAGCCTATATCGATAGCTATTTCAAGAAATTCCCCGGCATCAAGGCCTATATGGACGCCATGAAGGAAGAGGCGAAAGCCAAGGGCTGCGTCTCCACCATCTTTGGCCGCCGCATCCATCTGCCCGGCATCAGGGACAAGAACCCGTCCGTCCGTCAGTTTACGGAACGTCAGGCGATCAACGCGCCCATTCAGGGCGCCGCCGCCGATATCATCCGCCGCGCCATGGTGCGCATGCCCGATGCGCTGGCCAATGCGGGCCTGAAAACCCGCATGCTGCTGCAAGTGCATGATGAACTGGTGTTTGAAGCGCCAGAGAGCGAAGCGGATCAGGTGATCAAGCTGGTCACCGAGGTGATGATGGGCGCCGCCGCGCCCGCGCAATCCCTATCCGTGCCGCTCGAGGTCGAAGCCAAGGCCGCCAGCACCTGGGGCCAGGCGCACTAGCGCAGCGGATCGAGGGCGCCGCCCACGCTGGCGTTCACGCGGAACCAGCCCGGAATGGCGTAGCGGGTCGCGTGGGACAGGCGCACCTCGTGCGGGATGGCTTCTGACAGCATCAGCACCAGACCGCCGCCTTCAGGCTGAAGCTCCGCCACGGGCGGAACGTCATCCAGCTGGCTCATATCCGGTCGTCCGTATGCGTCCAGCGGCGCGCTCTCCCACAAAGCGAGCTGACCACCATCAGCGTCCGACCAGTCGGAGTTGAGATACGCCACCAAAGAAACGACGCGACTGCGCTCGGCGCGCCGCCCGGACAGCTTGCCCGCGCTGGCGCTCGGTAAGGTGAAGGCGTCCATGTGACGGGCGTAGAAGCCGCCGGGCGGATAGACTGCGAAATGCGCCTCGAACTCGAACAGGCCCAGAAACAGGCGGCGGTTCATCGCGACACGCAGGGCGTCCGCCCCGGCCATGAAGCGCTGCTGGGCCGGGCTGGCGCCATCGAGCCAGGCGATGCGGGTCTTGCGAATGGACAGCGCGCGGGTCTCGTTCTGCGCCCGCCCGACCCGGCCCATATGGGTTTCGCCGGCCTGTTCCAATTCTTCGGCTTCAGTTCGCAAGGCCGCGACCAGTTCCGGATCAAGCGCGCCGGGCGCATGGGCCCAGCCACGCGCTTCCAGATCCGCGATCAGGGATGCGGTCAGATTGTCAGAAAAGAACGGCTGCGGGCAGACATCCATGTCCACGAAAGCGTCTCCGGCCAAAGGGTGCGCGCTTTTGAACCCGGCGCACCGCTTTGGCAAGACAAATCGCGACAGCCCGGCCTCAGCCCAGGATCATCTTTCGCAAAGCGTCGACGCTGTCGGCGAAGGCCGGCGCCTTGGCCCGCACCGGCGCGCGCGCCGTCACGCCGCCAAACCCGATAAAGCTGTCCGCCGCGCCCTTTTCGAACGCTTCGTAATCGGTCATGCCGTCGCCGATCATGATCGCCAGCGGCTTGCCGGTCAGGGTCTTGAGAGACGCCACGACCGGCGCTTTGCCTCCTGAGCGGGACAATGGATTCTGACGGTCAAAGCCGGTGACCGCCTCGCCGTCAAAGACAAAGCGATTGGCTCGCATTTCGCCCTTGTCAAAACCCAGATCGATTAAAGCCGGCTCTACAAGGTCCTGAAACCCGCCCGAGACCGCCGCCACGTCATTGCCGCGAGACCGCAACCGCTCGATCAGGTCAGCCATGCCATCGGTCAGCTGACTGCGCAGGATGTCACGCGCGGTCTCGACTGCATCTCGGGTCAGCCCGGCGATGGCCAGACGCTCCTCCAGCGAGCGCCGGAAATCGAGCTTTCCCGACATGCCCTGATCGGTCAGCGCCTTCAGGCGCGCGGTCCGCTCAGCCCCATCCGGCGCCTGGGACAAAGCATGCTCGACCGCAAAGTCGAGGCTTTCGACTTTCAACAGTGTGGAATCCACATCGAAGACGATTAGCCGGCTCATCAGGTCCTCATGCTTGCTGGGCCGTGCATGTAGGGCAAGCCCACCCGCCTTGGCTATAGTCTCATGCAACACAATGGTGGATGAACACGGCGCAATCCCATCGCATCGCATCCCCACATGGCCTATGAAGGCCCCATCATGACACAAGAACGCTTTGACATCTTCCTCACCTGCCCGCCCGGCCTTGAGTCCGCCCTCGCCAGCGAGTTGGCGGAAAACGGCTTCGCCAAATGCCGCCCCGGACAGGGCGGCGTCACCATCAAGGGCGGGTGGAGCGATGTCTGGCGCGCCAATCTGCAAACGCGTGGCGCAACGCGGGTTCTGGCGGTCGTGGACCAGTTCAAGACCCAGCACCTGAACCAGCTTGGGCAACACGCCCGGCAGACACCGTGGCAGACACTCTTTCATCCCGGTACGCCGGTGAAGGTGGAGGCGACCTGCCGCAAGTCGCGCATCTATCATGACGGCGCCGCCGCGGAACGCGTCAGCGACGCCATCGCCCGCACGGCGCTGGCCGACATCACCGATGACGCGGACATCACCGTGCGCGTCCGGATTGATCATGATGAGGTTACGCTCAGCCTCGACACGTCCGGGGAGCCGCTGCACAAGCGCGGCTATAAGGAGGCGGTGGCCAAGGCCCCCTTGCGCGAAACCCTCGCCGCTCTGGTGTTGCGCGAGATGGGATATGACGGTCGCGCGCCGCTGCTTGATCCCATGTGCGGGTCGGGCACGTTCGTGATCGAAGCGGCCCAGCTGGCGGCCGGACTGGCGCCCGGGCGCGCCCGCAGTTTTGCATTCGAGCGCTTGGCCAATTTTGATCGCGACGCCTTCATGGCCCTGCGCAATCGGCCGCCCCATGCCCGCTCGGATATCGCTTGCCTGGGATTTGACCGCGATCCGGGCGCGATCCGGATGAGCATGGAGAACGCCGAGCGCGCCGACGTTTCAGACCGTACGCAATTTGCGCAAAGCGCGCTCAAGGATCTCGCCCGCCCGGAGGGCGCGCCGGGCTGGGTGGTGACCAATCCACCCTATGGCGCGCGGATCGGCGACAAGTCCGCCGTGTTCAGCGTCTACAAGACTTTCGGAGAGGTGATGCGCGAGCGCTTCAGCGGTTGGCGGGCGGCGCTGATCACCACCGATGACAAGATGGCGAAGGCTACCGGGCTCGCTTTTGAACAGACCAGCGCGCCTATTGATCATGGCGGTCTGAAAATTCGGCTTTATGTGACGGGACCGCTGAAATAGCGCCTT
This sequence comes from Oceanicaulis sp. UBA2681, assembly GCF_002354675.1. Taxonomy (NCBI): domain Bacteria; kingdom Pseudomonadati; phylum Pseudomonadota; class Alphaproteobacteria; order Maricaulales; family Maricaulaceae; genus Oceanicaulis; species Oceanicaulis sp. UBA2681. The sequence goes on from NZ_DEMB01000011.1 coordinate 195,943, forward strand.
ATTGCGCGGCGTAAACCGACCGCGCCAGTGCGCTGGAGACGATAGGGCGCAAGGCCTGCGCCAGGGCCTCATATCCGCTGGCGGAAGACGGTTTCTGGATCAGGCAGGCCACATTTGAAAACGTATCCAGCTCTGGATGCTGGGATCGGTCCCCGCTGAATACGATGACCGGTATGTCCTTCAGCGTCGCCTGATCGAGCATCCACTCGATCAGGGTCGCGCCCGACCCGTCCGCCAGCTTGAGGTCCACCATCACACAGGCGATGTCCGCCGTCTCCACCAGGCGCGCTTGCGCTTCTTGAATGCCGGAGACGGCCAGAAGCTCTCCCCCATAGGGCAGATCTGACAGATGCCGCTGGACGAGAAACGCATCCTGCGGATCATCCTCTACGAGCAGGATACGAGGCGTGAAAGACATGTTCATCACCCCTGATTGCTGACCCGGAACGGGTTAAAGAGGACAATACCCGTATTGCGTGCATGAGATTTTGCCAGAGTCAACATTTGATTAATATATGGAAATCGGATTCACTTGACGGGCTCAACCAAGAGCCTTGCGCGCTGCGCTGTCGAGATTGAACTCGAGCGAATAGCAAGCTACACACACGGCGGTCCGCACCCATAGCTCAGCTGGATAGAGCGCTGCCCTCCGAAGGCAGAGGTCTCAGGTTCGAATCCTGATGGGTGCGCCATTTTACAATCACCCCCATCGAGACCGCCTAACACCTTGAACGGTAAGGCTAAATCTGGGGTTCGAAGTCCATTTTCCCGATCATACGTAATGCCTGCTGGAAACACCATTTTCAGCACCAATTTGCGCACCGCTAAAGTGCCATTTGTCCATATTTCATAGGGGTTTGCGAGGAATTGGCAGGCGAGTTCGAACATCTCCTCGAAGGTGTGCGGTTTTTGGCCTACACGATTGGTCTGTTCCCGAAGCAATAGCTTATCTTTTTCGAATCCTTCGATCTTCGCCTCATATGCCGCGATCACGCGTGAAGAGTTTGAATCTACGATCCGGTCGAGGAGTTGATCGATCTTCTTGTCGAGTTCCTTGATACGCGCTTGAGCTTCTTTCGCCCGCGATTGTTCTTGATCGACACGACCATCCCAGAGGTCTTTCAGCATCGCTCTCGCAAGCTCAAAAAGGCTCTTAGCAGGCGTAACGCTTGCGAGCGCCGCTTCGACCTCCCCTTCGATCGCATCGCGTCTGATAGACTTTCTGTGGCTCCCGCAATCACGATTATAGCAGAGATAATACGGATGCTTTGTTCCGGTCTTGCTCGTGGACCACGCCGCCGTCAGAGGGTGATCGCAATCACCGCACAACGCGGCCCCGCGAAGCGGAAAGTCTTCCCGCATATCTTTACGGATAATTTGACGATCAGGATTCGCTAGTCGTTTTTGAATCCTCTCGAAGGTCGAGACAGAGACCAATGCTTCGTGACGGCCTTCACGCATCGCAATCCCCCACTTTGGAATTGAGATCAGACCGGCATAAAGCGGCTGAGTGAGTAGGTCGTTCACACGCTGATTACGCATAAATCCGCCCGGCAAATCTTTAGGGAAAAGGGGCTGGGCTTCGAGATAGCGCTTCACTTCCGCTTGTGTACCGAAGCGGCCAGACGCAAAGCCTTCAAGAGCTTCTTGCACGATCGAGGCGAGAGGCTCATCGCGAACCAAAACCTTGCCTTCGTTGGAGCGTTCAAAGCGATAGCCTTTAGGCGCTGCAAACACCCAGTAACCGTTCATGGCCCGAGCGCGCATACGGTTCGTGGTTTGCTCTGCGTTCTTTTGTCTTTGGTGTTGCGACACCGAGGCCAGAAGGTTTTCCACCAGCACCGAATCTGAGTCCTCCCCAAATTCGATCGAAGGGCTTTCCAACCGGCCTCCCGCGCCACCGATTGCCGTTCTCAATCGAATATGCGCGTCCAGCCCCCGTGCGAGACGCGACACATCGTCGATGATGACAACCGGATTTTCTGCATGGTGTTCTTTGAGCCAGTCCAGCATCTC
>NZ_DEMB01000011.1:198041-226737 GCF_002354675.1 Oceanicaulis sp. UBA2681
TGCTCTACGCGATAGCCCTTGTAGCCAGCATATTCCCGGCAGCGTGTTTCTTGGCTTCCAAGGCCATCGCCGCGCGTCGTCTGTTTGACGTTCGACACACGGCAGTAGATCACTGCGATTCCGCCGGTTTCGCTTTTCTTGTTCGTTAGATTCATCATGGTGTGCTCTCCGGCGTTTCGAGCTGCTTGCGAGGTTTGTCCTCGCGTTCAGCCTCTTGGTTTTCTTTATCAGCCATTGCCAGAGTCGGCCCATCGATACCGAAGCCAGCGTCTACGAACAGAACCATCAGGTCCCAAACAGTTCGCATGAGCGTTAGCTTCTGCGTCTCGGTGAGGTCGAGTTGTGCAATGTGGTGAGCGTACGCTTCAGGATCGAAACGAACCTTGCGAGCCTCCTGATTAAAACCGTCAACGGTTGACGATTGCAGGATGTTCTTTTGATCGTCTGGCATCCTGAACTCCTTTCTTGTGTCTCACGCACGCGAAGGGGGCTCTATTTTTATTATGCCGTATACGGATTAAAAAGTCCAGCATTTTCAGGGCTTTCGGCCCTTTTTGTGCATAACTTATCCGGCATAAAAGCACCGTTTCGCAATGTTCGAACTCAAAATGCGGTGCTTATTGCGATGCGACAATTACCTGTCCCGATCAGAGGAAGAAGAGTCGGTTAACGCTCTGAGATTAAATAATATTTTCCATGGCAAACCGTTACATCACCCGCTCAAAACTGAGCAATGAACAGGTCGAAGCACTCCTTTGGGCGGTTTGCTCAAACTTTTCTGTGCCGATTGCCAGTGAGAATGCTGGTATTTCCGAGCGATCAGCCGCTGAAACCATGCGCAAGCTGCGTGATATGATTGCCCGGTCTGACACGCTATTTCATCAAATCGGCCTTCCGTCTGGCTGGCCTGACGATGACGATCCGCTTTGGCAGCGCCTTCACACTTGCGTATTTGACTGTCCGTCTGAAATCAGGGAAGCGTTCGAAGGGGTCGATGGTCCAGGAACAGCCCTTCTTGGCAACAGACGCCTTTGTTCAGCGTGCGAGTTTCTGCCGCTCGTCCAGCCGCGCCCCATGCTGCTCCGCACACTCCGGCATCTCAGAACGGAACAACGCGGCCTTCCTACAGGAAGCTTCAAATCGGTGTTTCTTACGGCATTGGTCTATGACCGTTTCCGCGACGTTGAACTCGACCGTGCCCTCAAAGACGATGAAGCCATGAAGCGATTGGGATCGACCCGGCGCAATCATATGACGATGATGTTCGAGGCATGTAAGCAAACGCTACGAAAAGCCTGAAAACCTCCTGTCAGCCGAGGCATAAGAGCCTGGGCAAAACCGTCCTCCGCTTTGAGATAACCGCATCCGTGGCGACTGGCAGGCCCACTGCAACCGACCTTCCGCACCAGTGACCGTGAAGGCAGTTGCAGCGTGCCTTTATTCCAGTCGCCCGAGCCTCCTGCGTTCAAAGCAAAGGAGGACAATATGCCCAACATTTATCATGCTACGCCCTACGACATTTCAGCGACGGGCTTCTATTTCGAAACGCTCGATGAGTGCCGCGAGCGAGCATCGCGACATCGCAACGAGTACGGCGATCCCGTCGAAGAATATGAGATTCAGTTCATTGATGGCGACAATTACGAGCTGTTCAAAGCGATCGGCGTGAACCAAGCAAATCTGCCGCTGTGGTTCGATCAATTTGAAGACCTCGACGAAGATGAGGCCGCCCGCGCCATATACCTCGCTGGATACGAATGTATCGCGCCGGAAGAGATCATCGATCGCCTGGACGAAGTGATGCTCTTCGAAGGCACGCTTCTCGAATACGCCGAGGATTACGTCGAGAGCACCGGGCTTCTTGACCAGCTACCAGAAAGCCTTCGCTACTATTTCGATGTCGAGGCCTTTGCCCGCGACATGCGCCTGGGCGGTGAAGTCACCGAACTGGAACTCGGCAATCGTCAATGGATCGTCCAGCTATAAGCTGGGCGACCCAATTCGAAAGAGAGGCTAAAGCCGTGGCAAACGGCTCAGCCGATTTCGAGCACTAAGCTCGTTCATGACGACATGCAGATTGTGCGCAATCGCTTGAGCAAGCTCTGAACCGCATTCGCTATTTGCCAGCTCTTCGGCGAGCAATTGATGCAGCGCTCGAAGCTGCGTTATCGGCATGCGGGCAGCTTCCGCCTTTGAAATGATTTGAAGAGACATCGCGTCGCTCCTTTACGTTTGTAATTGCGGCGACCGAACCGTTCGAGCACCTCGCCTGTCCCGCCACACAATTTTCAGGCAATGGGTGTCGATCGGTTCGGTTCAGCGCCGCGTATCCGTAAAGGTTGCGACGTTATGCGTCCCAGGGATTCAAAGGCTTGCTGGCCTTCGCTTGACGAAACCACCAATGTTTTCGAGCGATGATTGGATAGTTGTTCTCCACGAAGAGAATCTGCAAATCGCGGTGAAGCGTCATCATCTCATCTGCATATGCCAGCGGACGCTGCACATCGTCATACGAGATAGTTTTCGAGTGGCCCGTAGTGGACGAGCTGCTTGGGTAAGATGTGGTTGCCGATGAGGACGTTCCGAAGCTGATGGACCGCTTTTTCATCGTCGTCATGCCGGTCAAGTGTTCGGCGTATTTCGCCGTCTCATAGTCGCGGCTTCCAAAATACTGAAACACGCCCGCATTGCTGACGAATGTCTGCCAGCCCTTATCGCCGTAGAGGCGCATGAGCTGAGACAGGTCTTGTGTAACCGCCCAAAGCTGTACGCCAAGGCCCGCCATCGTCCCGAAGGCTGTCTCAATAATCTTCAGCCTTTCGAGGGCTGCAAACTCATCCAGAATCACGCGCACCGGCTCAGCGTCCGACTTCGCAGGGGTGCGGGTCAGATCGATCATGGCGCTTGAGATCATCAACCGAAGCCAGCGATTGAACGTCGAGAGACGATCGAGCGGCAGCACCAGATAAATCGTCGTTGGCGCATCGGCAGTTTTGAGATCAGAGAAGCGGAAATCAGACTTGGTCAGGCTGTCACGGATTTTCGGACTATCAAGAAAATGCGTGTTCGATTGCGCCGAGGAGATCACGCCTGAGCGCTCTTTCTCCGCCTTTTGGGCAATGCGGAAAGCGGCAGCACTTACCAGTGGGTGAGGTGAGACCGCCATCCGCATCAAAATCTCATCCATTGTGCCAGGAAGATTCTCATCTTCCGTATCCGCAGCCGGAGGCAGCGACAGGATATCCCGGACTCGGCCAAGCGTTCGGTTGCCCTCTTCTTCGGGAGCAACAACGACATAGAGTATGAAACCAGCAATCAGCGCTTTGGCCTCGTCGCTCCAAAATGGCTCCTTGTCGGTTGAGACAACGAGCGCGTCCGCGAGTTGCATCGCGTCCGATCCAAGGTCTGGATCATCTGCGCGAAGAGCATCCAAAGGATTGAATTGGGCATGGAAGCCCGCATCGGTCCCAGGACCAAACTTGTCAGCTTCTTGAGCGATACCCCACGGGTCTACAATCTTGATATTGTGACCCATCGCAGCGCGCTTTTCTGCCGTGCGCCGCGCATTCTCGCCTTTGGGATCAATGACGAGAATGGAGCCTTTTGACCGGAGAAGGTTCGGAATGATGGCGGCAGCGCCTTTACCCGTTCGCGTTGGCGCGACCGTCAAAGCGTGCATGTCGCCTCGATAGACGAGTGGGATGCCTTTCTCTTGCTCTTTGCCGAGGAAGAGACCGTCTCCCTTATCCATTGAGCCAATCAGGTCGGCCTCTGTGATGTCATTGAAGGTCGCCCATCGTGACGAGCCAAAGATGTCGGGTATTTCCGTCGGCGGTCTGATGACGAGCAGAAACTTTGCCGCCAGGGCAATGCCCGCGCTAAAGCCAGTGATGAAGGCCAGCATCGAGGCCATGGATGTTGTCGATGCAGAGTCACTTGTGTCTCCGATGAGGACGAGCAACGCGCACAGAACCACGAGCGCGACCCATCCATGTTTGTGAACAACCCAACGCCAAAAGGCGAGGATCGCGACCAATCCAACCCCGAGCACAAATCCGCCCATGAGGCTGCTTAACGTGAGGCCGCGCATTGGGTTCATGGCAGCGCCAAGATCACCGCCGCCGATTGGCATGCCATAGGCATCATATTGGACTTGATTGCCGCCGCTTTCTTCGCCGCTGAGACCAAAGCTCACGACGGCCACGGTGACGGCTACACCGAAGACAGCGAGCGCGCCCCACACGAGCCATTTGAGAAATGGTTTGGCATCTGCCTTAGCCTTCGGTTCAAGAGATGGTTTTGATCCTGGCTTGCTCCGAAGGTAGGCTTCCGTCGCTCTTTTTGCGCGAAGCTGTTTCGCTCGTTCTGGGTCGATAAAACCGTGTATGCCGTCCCATAGAGAGCGGAACCACGAAACTATTGGGTCCATCGTTTGGGCACTCCTCTTACGTTGAAAAACTGTCAACGTGTGTGAGTGCCGTTTATTATCGAAAGTTAAGCCAATCGCCCGTTTTGCGAAATTAGCCGCCAAAGCCCGCAGATTTTTTCACTAACGGTCGCGTTCTCGATCTTGCTCTTTGCCGCGTTGCAAAAGAGCCCGCATACGATCGCGTGCAGCGTCATCGCGTTCGGGCGCGGCATACTTTGGAGCTGGCCGGATAGTTTCGCCGCCCAGGCTCAACGAGGGTGGTCTGGGACGCGGCTTTTCCAGTTCGGGAAGTTCGGCTTCCTCTTCCTGCTGAGCCTCGTCATCCAGTTCTTGTGCAATGCGGTGAATATCAGAGTTCCGGCGATCAGCGACGCCCGATCGCCGATCATTGAGCCCTTCGAGCGCTTTCAAAAGGTCGCTCGACAGCTCCTCTTTTGGAGCGTCCGAAGCCTTCTCTTCGAAGGCATTTTTCGCCGCTCCTTTGTTCCGGGCGTGTTTCTCATCCCAGCTATCAGACACATCGCACTCCACGTCTCGATGGGAATCGACGTAGCACGGAAATCGTCAAAAGTGCAGTAAAGCCGAGTGTTTCGCGGTTTTCACCCGATTTGGACGCGTTTTTTGACGCGCAAGGTGTGCGTTGTACTACAACGCCGACCTTGCCAAAGGGGCTGCTGCGCCCCCTGTTGGATACCCCAAGCCTTGGCGCTGACCAGGTATTGAACCTACCCAGCACCATCCAATCGTATCGCCGATTGATCCCTCGTTAGAGGCGGAGAATGACCTCTCCCCTCCAACACCTCCCCATGTCCGAACAGCCTGCCGTTCGATCGCAGATCAAGGGAGCCTCCAAGCTCCCCCGATACCCCCATGGCCATGTCATGGAGACGACTTCATCGAGACCAACCGTGCGCCGTTTGGATGCCGCCAGCGTATCGCCGCTGAACTACTCGCAGGCACTTGGAGAGTTGCATCTCCACTCCTGCACCGCCAACCATGCACGAACGAATGGCCGTTCGATCACCATACACGGGCATCAAAATGCCTACTCGGCCCCAGCTCTGAGCGCCACAATGCCAATAACGTCTCGAACACACAGTGTCTCTTCTGATTAATGCATTGAAAAAATGTCAGAAATTGTCAATTATAGATTGAAATAACAACGAGCACTCGGATTGTGAGAATAATTGAATGATACCTGACTACCAGACATTGATGCTACCGGTGCTGCAATGCGCTGAGGGCGGACCGCTCCACACCAAAGATGCAATCGAACGTCTGGCCAAAAAGTATGATTTGAGCGCCGAAGAGCGTGCAAACCTCTTACCTAGCGGAAAGCAAAGAACGTTCGACAATCGGGTGAACTGGGCAAAGTCTTACCTCAAGCAAGCAGGCCTTGTTCGATATCCCAGCCGCGGTGTTTTCGAATTAACCGAAGAAGGCAGCCGGTTGCTCTCAACAGATATAACCCGCATCGATAACAACTTTCTCAGACGTTACGAATCTTTTCAGGCCTTTCAGAGTCGCAAGGGATCGACATCAGACGGTGACGATCAAGATGTTTCTGTCATCGAAAACTCGGATTCTACCCCGGACGAGATTCTTCGGGATGCCCATCGTAAGATAAATTCAGCACTAGCCGCAGAATTGCTTGAGCGCGTTCGATCATCACCGCCGGAATTCTTTGAGCTTTTGATAGTCGATCTGCTCCTAGCCATGGGATACGGCGGCACGTCGGAAGACGCGGCTCGTGCTCTTGGGCAGTCAGGAGATAACGGCGTTGACGGTGTCGTCGATCAGGACCCTCTTGGGGTTGATCAAATATATGTCCAGGCCAAGCGATACGCGGAAGGCAATAACGTGGGCGCGGGAGATATCCGTGATTTCTTTGGAGCACTGAATCTAAAGAAAGCTCAAAAGGGCCTATTCTTTACAACATCGGCATTTAGTCCAAGCGCCACTCAAACAGCAAAAGACTTGGGCATGCGGATTGTTCTGATCGATGGCATACAGCTGTCTAAACTTATGATTCGCTACAACATCGGATGCCGGGACGAAGAAGTCCTACACCTGAAGCGAGTCGATGACGAATTCTTCGAGACGGGGGCGTAATGGAGCACGTAGGAGAAATTGAGAAACGCTTGTGGTCAGTAGCTGACCACCTGCGTGCGAATTCAAACTTTGCGAGCAACGAGTATTTCCTGCCAGTCATGGGGCTGATCTTCCTGCGCCATGCCTACAGCCGCTTTTTGCGCGTTAAAGAAGAAATCGTTTCCACGCTCCCATCGCGTGGCGGGAAAACACGCGAGCCAACTAAAGAGGACTTCTCGCAGCGCGGGTCGATCTTCTTGAAGCCTGAAGCTCAATTCGATCATCTTGTATCCATACCTGACGGCGGCGATCGTGCTGGGGCAATCATCGCTGCGATGGAGAGCATCGAAGCGGATTATGAATCGCTTGATGGCGCGCTTCCTAAATCGGAATATCAGGAATTGGGTGATGACGACCTGGGCCAGCTCTTGCGCACGTTCAACGACCCAGCGCTTCAAAATGCCGACGGTGATGTATTCGGGCGCATCTACGAATATTTCCTAACCCAGTTCGCCGACCAAAAAGCGCATGATGGCGGTGAATTCTTCACGCCGGTTTCCATCGTCCAAACCATCGTGAACATCATCGAGCCTGATCACGGCAAGATCATTGACCCGGCTTGCGGCTCCGGCGGTATGTTCGTTCAGTCCGCACACTTCATCGAAAAGATGAAAGCCAACCCAAGTGACCGCGTCACGTTCTATGGGATGGAGAAAAACCCGACGACGATCCGCCTTGCTAAAATGAACCTCGCGGTTCACGGGCTGGAAGGTGATATCAGCAAGGCGATCTCCTATTATGAGGACCCGCACGAATTGCTCGGCCAGGCTGACTTCGTGATGGCTAATCCGCCCTTCAACGTGGATGAGATTGACGCCGAGAAAATCAAGAACGACCCACGCCTATCGTTCGGCCTACCAAGCGTGAACAAGGCGGGGAAGGTTTCGAACGGCAACTATGTCTGGATGTCGTTCTTCCATTCATACCTGTCAGACACGGGCCGTGCAGGCATCGTGATGTCCTCTCAGGCCTCGTCTGCCGGAGGCGGTGAAGCCAAAGTCCGTGAAGCGATGATCAAGACGGGCGATGTCGATGTCATGGTCACCATTCGTGGCAACTTTTTCTACACGCGCTCTGTGCCGTGCGAGCTGTGGTTCTTCGACAAGGGCAAGCCGGAGCATCTCAAAGACAAGGTCCTGATGATCGATGCGCGCAACATCTACCGCAAAGTCACGCGCAAGATTTATGACTTCACACCAGAGCAACAGCAGAACATCACATCCATCGTTTGGCTATATCGGGGGCAAACCCATAGGTACTTGGAGCTGGTCGAGAGCTATCTCGACACAGCCTTCTCGGAAATGCGGGCTTGCGATTTCAGTGAGTTCAACACGGCACTGAAAGCCGTCGTCGATGCGCACAAAGATGATGAACTCACCAAGCTCGCCGAAACTGTCGCTAGCGATATCGAAGCATTCCAATCGGCGGCAAAATCAGCTTTCGATAGTGGCTGGAATGGCGCAGCGCGCGACAACGATGGGCTCAAAGCATCTGCAGACGCGCTGGCACCGGTGGCGGATCAAGCCAAGTCTCTGATCAAAGAATGGGATCACCTCTCCAAACTCGCGACCCGCGTGCATGACTCCGATGTCGCGAACGGGATCAAGCCAGCCGAAGGGAAGAAACGCCTGATCGAGCTGGACGAAGCGCGAAAGGCGGTCGCTGAGCATCTTAAAGAGGCGCGCTATTTCCACACCCAGGCCGAATGGCTGCAAACGCGCTTCCCCGATGCCGAGCTTTGCAATGTGGAGGGCCTGGTGAAACTCGTCAGCCATGAGGAGCTAAAGACGAATGATTGGAGCCTCACCCCAGGCCGCTATGTGGGTGTTGCCCCGGAAGAGGAGGATGAAGACTTCGACTTCGAGGAAGCGCTTAGGGACATTCATATTGAGATTGACGGCCTCAATTCTGAAGCCGTTCAGTTAGCGGAAACGATCAAAAAGAACCTTGGAGATCTGATCGTATGAGTTGGCAATCAATTTCAGTGAAAGAATCTCTCGCAAAGATTAAGCGGGCGGGTAAGCTTCAAAAATCGCAGTATTTAGAAAACGGTCCATTTCCTGTCATTGATCAGGGGGAAGGACAAATTGCGGGATACAGTGATAATGAGGAGATTGTTCAGAAGTCGCCATTGCCGCTAGTGGTGTTTGGGGATCACACTCGTCGTGTGAAATTGGCTACAGAGCCATTTGTTTGTGGAGCCGATGGCACGCAGCTTCTCTACCCGAATACAGAAGATATTGATCCTGTATTTTACTATTATGCTATCAAAAACATCGATTTATCGAACTATTTCTATGCGCGGCACTTCAAATTCCTCAAGGATCAAGAGTTTCAATATCCGGACCTAGCTTCACAGAGGCGCATCGTATCGGTCCTATCTGCGTATGATGACCTAATCGAAAACAATCGTCGGCGAATTGCGTTGCTAGAGGAGACGGCACGGCTTCTTTATCGCGAGTGGTTCGTCCATTTCCGCTTCCCTGGCCACGAGCACGTGAAAATCGTCGATGGCGTTCCTGAGGGGTGGTTGCCAAAAACCATCGGGGAACACTGCCCACTGGTTTACGGAAAAGCCTTGAAGGCTGATTCTAGGGTTCCCGGTGAATGCGACGTCTTCGGCTCGAGCGGCATTGTTGGGAGTCACAATAAAAAATTTGTTTCGGGTCCTGCCATCGTCGTCGGCAGAAAGGGAAACGTAGGGAGTATTTTTTGGGCACGAAGAGATTTTTGGCCAATCGACACGGTGTACTACGTCGCGCCTGAAAACTGTGACTTCTTCACATACTACGCGCTTCAGCACGTAACATTTATCAATACGGATGTGGCAGTTCCCGGATTGAATAGAGATTTCGCGCATAGTCGGGAATTGCTCATACCAACAGAAGCCCTGCTTGAAACTTTTCACAGTCACGTTGAGCCCATACAGGCACAAATTGGCCTCCTTGAACGTCAATCGACAGAACTGTCGAAAGCACGCGACCTCCTACTTCCCCGCCTAATGAATGGTCGATTGGAGGTGACGGCATGAACGGCTTCACCGAAGATCGACTGGCGCAGGAAACGCTCTCAGATTATCTAGTTAATGATCTGAAGTGGGATGAGAGTGTTCTGGCCTTCAACGCCGAGACTTTCGGCCCCGAAGGCATGCTTGGTCGCCAATCTGATCGTGAAGTCATTCTCACCCGATACCTTGGGGAAGCTTTGGTTCGGTTGAACCCTGGCTTGCCTGATGAAGCATACACCTATGCGCTTCATCAGATCACCGACACGCTTGGTTTCCAGTCTGCTGTTCAGACCAATCAGGAGAAGTACGAGCTGATCCGTGATGGCGTGCTGGCGAGCTATCACAAAGACGGTGAGATCAAGAAAAGCCGCCTGAAGGTCTTCGACTATGACGATCCGAGCAACAATCATTTCCTCTGTGTGCGGGAAATGTGGATCAGCGGGCCAAACGGCCATCGCCGCCGCCCCGATATCATCGGCTACGTGAACGGCCTGCCATTGATGTTCGTCGAGCTGAAGCGGCCCGACAAATCTCTACGCCGCGCCTATGACGACAATTTCAAAGATTATCTCGATACCATCCCGCAGCTTTTCCACTTCAACGCCTTCGTGGTGCTGGCCAATGGCGTTGAGGCGAAGATCGGCTCGCTCTCCGCAAAGTATGACCATTTCAGTGATTGGAAGCGCCTGGCTGAGGGCGACAAAGGCGTCGTCCAGATGGAAACGCTCATCAAAGGTGTTTGTGAGCGCGCGAACTTCCTCGACCTGTTTGAAAACTTCATTTTGTTCGACGATAGCTCGGGCAAGTTGATAAAGATCGTCGCGCGGAACCATCAATATCTCGGTGTAAATCGTGCGCTCCAGTCGGTCATAGACCGCAAGAAGCGCGACGGGAAACTCGGTGTGTTCTGGCACACCCAGGGCTCGGGCAAGTCCTATTCAATGGCGCTTTTCGCGCAGAAGGTACGCCGCAAGCTTGGCGGTGATTTTACCTTCCTTGTGCTGACCGACCGCACCGATCTCGACAACCAAATTTACAAAACCTTCGCGGGCGTCGGCCTCGCTAATAATGAGAAAGACCCATGCCGCGCCGATAGCGGCGAGGAGTTGAAGGCGCTTCTAAGCCAGCAAAAAGCATTCGTGTTCTCACTTGTTCAAAAGTTCAACAAGGAGATTGGCGAAGGCGAAGAATACTCCACGCGCGACAATATCATCGTGATGACGGACGAGGCGCACCGCACCCAATACGGCACGCTCGCGATGAACATGCGCGATGCCTTGCCGAATGCGAGCTATATCGGATTCACGGGAACGCCGCTGTTTAGCAGTGATGAGATCACCAAGAAGGTGTTCGGTGGATATATCTCCACTTATGACTTTCAGCGCGCCATCGAAGATAATGCGACTCTGCCGCTCTATTATGATGCGCGCGGCGACAAGCTAGGTCTGACGGCAGAAGGACTTAATGAGAAGCTCGCAGAAGCGATTGCAGAGGCTGAAACTTCTGATGCCAACGTTGCCGCCAAGCTCGAAAATGAGCTGAAGCGCGAATACCATGTGGTAACGGCGGAAAAGCGTTTACGGCATATCGCGGAGGATTTCGCCGCTCATTATTCGACGAACTGGGAAACCGGAAAGGCGATGTTTGTCAGCATCGACAAAATCACAGCCGTTCGGATGCATGACTACATCGAGGAAGCCTGGAGCGAACGGATCAAGTTTCTTGAGGCAGAGCTGTCGAATGCGCGTGATGATCAGGATCAGGCTCTGCGAGAACGCCAGATCGCCTGGATGAAAGAGACCGAGATCGCCGTCGTCGTAAGCGACGAACAAGGCGAAGTCGATAAGTTCCGCAAATGGGACCTGGACATTCGACCTCATCGGAAGCTTATGAAAGAAGGTTTCTTGCTTGAAGATGGCAAGCGACTTGATGTGGATAGCGCCTTCAAGCGGGAGGATCATCCGTTCCGCGTGGTGATCGTTTGCGCGATGTGGCTGACCGGATTCGATGTGCCATCGCTATCCACGCTTTATCTCGACAAGCCGTTACAGGCGCACACGCTGATGCAGGCAATCGCTCGTGCGAACCGCGTGAAAGAAGGCAAGAATAACGGCCTCATCGTCGATTACTGCGGCATTCTGAAGAACCTTCGGAAAGCGCTTTCCACTTTCGCCGGTCACAAAGGTGACGGCGAGATGGATGGCGAGGGAGCCCCCGAAACCGATCCACTACATCCCGAAGAAGAGCTACTTGGCGAACTCGGTGAAGCCATCACGCTCGTTCGTGAGCAACTCTCAGAACGCGACTTCGACCTAAGCCGCTTGATCAATGAAACAGGCTTCGCGCGCAACAAGGCCATCCTGGACGCCAAGGAAGCGGTCAACGTTGATGATGAAACCCGCAAGCGTTTCGAGATTTCTGCGCGGTCTGTCTTCAGAAAGTTCAAAGCCTGTCTGACATTTGAAGGCGTTAAAACCTATCGCTCAGACAGCGAAGCGATCAACTTCCTTTACAAAACACTCCAAGAGGATCGCGACCAGGCGGACACCTCAGCCATCATCCAGAAGCTGAACGCGATCGTGAGCGATGCTGTCGATGTGAAGGAAGACAAGGACTCGGACGACAAGATTTTTGATATCTCGAAAATCAATTTTGAGCTGCTCCGCAAAGAATTCGCGAAAAGCGAAACGAAACGATCAGACGTTCAGGACGTAAAGTCCGTGATCGAAAAACGGCTTCAGAAGATGCTCGCTGAAAACCCGCTGCGGACCGATTTTCAGGAACGCTTCGATGAGATCGTGCGCGAGTACAACAAGGAAAAAGACAAGAACACCATCGAGGCGACGTTTGAGGCGTTGATGCGCCTCACAGCCGAGATGAGCGAAGAAGAACATCGCTATGTCAAAGAAGGCCTGGAGAACGAGCAACAACTCGCCGTGTTCGACCTTCTGCTGAAGCCTGACCTCTCCAAGGCCGATATTAAGAAGATCAAAGGCGTCGCCGTTTCATTGCTGCGTGAACTCGAAACGCAGATGCGCGATATACAGGATATCTTCACGAAGACGGCTACTCGCGACCGCTTCAAGCAGACTATTTACGATTTCCTATACGATGATCGTACGGGATTGCCTGTCGATGTGTATAGCGAGGATGATCTCCACGGCAAAACAGATCGCCTATTCCAATTTTTCGAGCAGCGCTGGCCAAAACGATCACAAATTATGGAGCACGCATGATTGAAGACTGGCTGGACATTGAGGAGGCAGATCATGGTGAACGGAAACGCCTGTATATGCTTGTCGAGAAAGAAGGTGGCCGCGCTGCTGTTCAGTCCGACCTGATCGACCGTGTCCGCAGTCATTATGACGACCCCAAAAACATTGCTAACGACATAGAAGACCTTGGCTTTCCGGGAGCTGCCAGCATCCTGCGTGAGCGATTGCCCCGAGATGCCAAGAAGCGTTCGGGTGAAGTCGGCGAAATTCTGGCTACCGAATTCATTGAGCACCAGACCAGCTTTCGCATTCCGTTTCGTCGACTGCGATACAAGGATAGTCGAGAAATGCCGCTGCGTGGGGACGACTTCCTCGGCATTGAGCAAGCGGACGGACGCCTAAGGTATTTGAAAGGTGAGTCGAAGAGTGGAGTTAACATGGGCGGTGGTGTCATCACCGAAGCCCGAACCAGACTTGGGTACGATGATGGGCGACCTACCCCGATATCACTTCTGTTTATTGCCGATCGGTTGCTTCAGGGCTCCGAAGCCGACCAAGCGCTTGGCCGGTTAATTCGGAACGAATTGGGACGAGGGGCAATCCGCGCCAAGGACGTAACACATGGTCTATTCACACTGACTGGCAACGACCGTCGCGCCGAACTCGAAATCGATCTTGATGACGCACCAAATGGTCACGGTCATGTGTCGGTGAACCTGAGAATTATTGATCATCAGGAATTCATCGCCTGGATATACGAAGAGGCGGAGAACCTTGGAGACCATTGACGAACTTCACGAATTCATAGGTGCTTTTGGGCAGCCGAATATTCGCGGGCGACTGCTTGCCCGAGGTGAAGCCCGCGCAATCATCAGGCGACAAGGACAACTACCCGAAGGCGCGCCGCCTTTTGCAGTCACCCTCGATACCGATCTTTCCGAATATGGCTTCTCGCTGTTGCGAGCTTCGCTCGCGTTGCGCGAAGGCCAAGAAGGTGACGCGGACATCTATCGCGACGGCTTTCTAAAAGCCGGAAATGCCTTTGAAGCACTTGTAAGAAATGGTTTGCCCGAGATGCCTCAGCGCGGGTTTTGGCGTGTGATGGGCGCAGCTTCCTATCATCTGGCTGGATATGCCGCGATGGCATACTCGCTCATGAGCCAAGCCGAGGAAGATGCAAACCTCGCTCCGGCTGAGCGCGCTATTGTTAGTTTGCTGCTGAGTGACCTCGGAACGTTGCGCCAGGAGGCTGAGGCGTGGCTACGCAATCCGGAACATAGTGACGATGCTGTTCAAGCCGAATTGGAGGATGACGAGGGCGATTTCGATGACGCGTTCTCGACCATCCTCACAACGTCTGTTTTCCGCGCGTTCGCTTTCTTCGAGTTCGCACTACTGACGGGCGATGATGTGATGCGGGTTGAAGCCGTGTCGATCCTGAACCGCGGTCTGCGTGTCGCGCGAAAACTTGGCGCGGTGCCCATGTGGTGGATCATACGGGTCGCAATCAACCTGATTGACGATTTGTGGTCCAACAGCCTTCACCGTGTCTTGCCTGAGGAAGGGCCTAATGGGGCGGGCGGCTATGCCGATCTACGCGAGATGTTCCTCGCCTCTCTTTATGCCCGCAAGACCGCAGAAGTGGAGCTTTGGCCCTCACAAATCGGTGCTGCGCGGCGAGCCACCGATTTGACCGACGATCTTGTTGTTGCTCTTCCGACCAGCGCTGGAAAAACCCGCGTTGCAGAAATCTGCACTCTAATGTCGCTCAGTTCGGAAAAGCGTGTGTTGCTCGTCACGCCGCTACGGGCACTTTCAGCGCAAACAGAACGGTCGTTTAGGAAGACTTTCAGTCCTCTCGGTTTTTCTGTTTCGTCGCTTTACGGAGCGAGCGGAGCGATGCCGGGAGATCAGGACGCGTTGCGTTCGCGCGACATTGTGATTGCAACACCGGAGAAGCTGGACTTCGCACTGAGGAGTGATCCGCAGTTGCTCGATGATATCGGTTTGATCGTGCTCGATGAAGGACATCTGATTGGACCAAGTGAACGCGAACTCCGCTATGAAATCCTCGTTCAAAGACTTCTTCGACGACAGGACGCTGATCAGCGGCGTATTGTCTGCCTGTCCGCAATTCTGCCGGATGGCGAGCAACTCGACGATCTGACGGCGTGGGTCCGCAGTGATGCGGACGGGGAACCGGTAAAGTCAGGTTGGCGTCCTACCCGCCAACGCTTTGGCATCCTTGCGTGGGGTGGACAGGGAGCGCGCCTGACTTTCGATCTCGACGATGACGGACCGTTCATCCACAACTTCGTCACCGAGCAGCCTGCCATTGCTCCACGCAGAACGCCTTTCCCAAAGGATAATCCGGAACTCACCATTGCTGCGGCATGGCAGTTCGCAGGGGAAGGAAAGCGCACGTTGGTGTTCTGCACGCAGCGTGATCACGTGGAGAGCTATGCGAAACGCATAGTCGATCTCGCACGGCGTGGTTTTATCGCTCCGCTACTTGAGGACGAAGACGCGATTGAGCGAGCGAAATCAGTCGGGGCCGAGTGGCTTGGTGCAGAACATCCAGCCGTTAGGTGCCTCGAGATCGGTGTCGCTATTCACCATGCGCGACTTCCGAATCCATTCCTCCGCGAAGTCGAACGACTACTCAACGAAGGTGTTTTGACTGTTACCGTCGCATCACCGACGCTAGCCCAAGGTCTAAACCTAAACGCAGCAGTCCTGCTTGTTCCGACTTTGTATCGTGCCGGAACTCCGCTCACGGGAGAAGAATTTGCAAACGTGGCAGGTCGGGCCGGTCGGGCATTCGTTGATCTTGAGGGGCTTGTTATTCACGTCATGTTTGAGCCTCTGCGTTGGCGCAGACAGGCGTGGCGTGAACTAGTGAATGCTTCAAAAGCACGAACGCTCGAAAGCGGCCTTATTCAGATCGCTAGTGAGATTCTCAATAGGTTAGCCCGCAACGGCACGCTAAATCGCGATGACGCGTTCGAGTATCTCGCCAATAATCGTGATGCGTGGGACGTCAATGTGGATGAAGAAGACGACGAACCTTTCGAGCTTCTCGTCGAAAAGCTCGATCACGCAATTCTTGGCCTCGTCGAAGCCCTTGACGCTGACGAAGCAGATCTACCACAGCTAATTGACCAGGCGCTCAACGGATCGCTCTGGGCACGTCAGCTTGCTCGCCGTGGTGACGACTTACGAGAACGTCAGCTTAAGTTATTCAGGTCGCGCTCGGGACTCATTTGGTCTCAAACAACTGTGGAGCAGAGGCGCGGGCATTTTGCTATGGGGGTTGGACTTGAATCCGGATTGACGCTTGATGCGATGGCAGACGGTCTTGCTGTGCTGCTCGATCAGGCCGACGCGGCAGCTCTACCGGGTGACGCCGAAATCCTAGTTGCATCGCTTACGGCACTGGCGGAACGCTTGCTCGCGATCCGACCCTTCGTGCCGGATGACCCGATGCCGAACGACTGGCGCGACACTCTCGCTTCGTGGATATCGGGAACGCCGGTGCGTGAGATCGGTCCGGATAACATGCGCTTCATTGAGGACGTATTCACTTATCGTCTTGTGTGGGCGCTGGAAGCCCTCCGCACTCGACGCGTAGCCCTTGGCTGGCAGCCGGAGATCATTGCCGGGACCGCAGCAGCCTGTCTCGAAACTGGTCTTCCGCGATACACAATGGCGATGCTCGTTCGCGCCGGACTTCCTTCAAGGGCGGCAGCGCTCACCGCGATAAACGATCAGGAGCCGGTGTTCGTTGACAACGACGGCCTTGTTGCTTGGCTTGAAACCAACGAAATTGCCGCACTTACAGATGCCGGGGAGTGGCCAACACCCGTCACAAATGACATCTGGACAGCATTCAGGGCAGACATGCTGAATCGCACCAGTCAGCGTTGGACTTCCCGTGAATGGCGCAGAAATGTTGATCCGACAACACGTCAAATCGCGCCAATCCCTGATCGGCCATATCGTGTCGAGGTCAACGAAGGTGACAGTTCTGTGTGGGTGCTAACGCCAGATTTCAGCCGAGTTCTCAGGTTGGAAAAAAAGCTTACTAACCCGCATCCAAGCGTCTTAAATGCACGTTTTGAAGATGGCAGTGATCAAGTTGTGATCCGTCGATTGGGGCGGGCGCGAGCAATATGGGATTAGTTGCAGAAGATCGATATACCTCAGGCTCCTAACCTCTTTCGCGCTCGCGTAGGGTACGATCTCGGCGCATCTTCAATAGGTTGGAATGCATTTGTTCGTATCTGCGTTGCTCACTAGTGAGAGAAAGTTTCAAGTCGGCCTGGCGTCGATGCTGTTGTTTCTGTTCACGGTTCAATTCGCGGCGCTGCTCCAAATGCTCGAAGATAAGCGCGTCTCGTTCAGAGCGGTCACGCATCACGCACTGCCAAGCCTCAAGTTCATTTTGCTTTTTGATCCGACGCTTTTCCCCACGAAGCATGTCCCACACACCAGCGATCCCAGAAAGATAGCGATCCTGCCGTCTTTGGGCTTCGGCAGTCCTGCGCTTGCGATGACGTTCTTGTAGCGCCCTTCTCTCCGCACGTTGCACGCGGACAAGCTCTTTCCGTTGCTTGTTTAGAGCCTCACGCTCCAATCTCGCTTTGGCGCGCCGTTCAGCTTCCAGGCGTTGCATCGCCGGTGTCATGGCCAATGCGATCTCGGCCTTAGCCGCCTCGACGCTTATTAAAGTGGCAGAAGGCCCGACCTTTTCGCGAACGACCTTCGTTTTGATGCCAAGCCACTTGGGAAGTGAATAAATCTCGCAGTCCCGATCAAGGACAACAAAGCCGCGTCGGTCGCCCTTAGCGAGGGTGAAACCCCTTTCTTCGAGCGCTTGCATCAATGCCGACTTGGAATCGGAAATTGCCCAGGCATCTTGCAGCGCAGATTTGATTGCTCGCGGGTCCTTTCCAACGCGCCTTGCCTGTTGCCATTCGGCGAGCGAGAAGTTCTTCGGGTCACGAGCGTCGCGATCAATCAGGCCGGAGGGCAACACCCATCCATGCTCCCTGTAGATTTCGCGGGATACGTCTCTCAGCTTCCGATGAGAGTGAGAAAGCTGGATCGCTTTCATGTTGATGGTATCGATCCGGCTCCACACAGCATGAGCATGACGACGACCATTCTTCTCGTGAAAGACGATGGCACGAGGCTGACCTTCCAGCCCAAGCTTTTTCTCGACTTTATCGATCGCGGCCTCAAACTCTGAAACAGCTACCAATTCTTTTTCGGGTGGATTCAGGCTCAGCGAGAACAAAAACTGTTTGCAGCGCGTGCCCTTGCTGATCGCTTGCGCTTCGCCAAAAGCGCCCATCAGGTCATCGGCCACAAAACCGCGGAGCTCATAAAGCTCGATGTGATCATTCTCCTCTTTCATGAGGTGTACAGCCAAGTCTTTCGCGCCGCCGCGTTGATTGCCATTGAGGATCATGACGGCCCCTCAGTGCCCGTCCGAAGTGCCCTCATGAGTTCGTCGCGCATCGTCTGGATATCAGCGCAAGCGCTTACAAGCTCAGCTTCGAGATCAGGCCCCATAGGCAACGTGCCGTTGTTGATGCCTTTTGCGATTTGATTGAGGTTGGAGGCGAGACGTGAATTGCCCAAAATGCTTAGCGCTCTCGCTAGGGCTATGCGATCAACAGTTGGCCTGCGTTGGCGCGACTTACGCGGCGCTGCATCATCGCCGAACAGGTGCTTTCTGATATACGCGCCGAGCGACATGCCATTGGCCATGTGTTCCAGCTTAGCGCGCTCTCCAACGGTCAAACGCAGGGAGAATGGCGGTGCGGGCTTGGATTTGTCTTGCTGCGCCGCAGCGGCCTTGAAACGGGCGCTAACGCCCATCTTCGCTGCTTTCTCTAGGCCGCTCATAGCTGCGGCCCCTTCGGCTTCTGAGGGATAGCCTGGAAGTCTATCTCAGAGTGTTTGAGTTGGTGCTCCCAATCCTGTAGTGTTTCAAATAGCGCGTTCGAAGAATTACCTTCAAGGCGCGCCAGTCTCTCTTAGTGCTCAAGCGCCTTCGCGCTTTCGCTCCTCACTGACGCTGCGGGCGGCTGTTCGCCTTGCGAACCGTCACGGTTCGAATTTGACCGACGATACCGCACTACTCTGAAGACAATAGAATTGACGCACTGAGCCTGCTTACCTTTTGCAGCAGATGTCAATTTGCCTAGCAAGTACGTAACAGCCCCTCACTCCGCGACGATTCACAACAAAATGTTGAGCAAGTACAATGGCGAAGCACTGTCTCAACCATGCTTCATCACCGCTTTCGGCCTACGTTCACAATAGTGAACCCACTAGTGAGTCACTTAACCGCCCGTGCCATAGGGTGAGTCTGTGGATGACCCCATTCAAAGGCAGACTAGCGTTAAAGCTGCCAATCTCAAACAAGCCCAAATAAGGCGGAGCAACCGGGGTGCCGGCGGCTGCGCTGCCGCCTGTAACGGCCAAACTCCCTTCCCCCGTTTTGACGCCAAGGATCGCGCTGTAGCGAGCGTACGTGTTGACCGCTGAAGCGGTCGTGAATGTCTCACTACCGTCGCGTGTCACGCGCGTTGACACTGCTGCGCGCGTAGTCAGCATGGCGATGCGGTCCGCCAGTGATCCGCCATGCAAGATCACCAGATAACCCACGCCCTGTGCGCCCGGCGTTTCGGTCACATCGGCCCGGATCGTCAATCCCTCGTCTGGGCTCCTGACCCAAGCGGGCAGGGCCGCCCGCCACGCCGTTGCACCGTTGCAAACCAGACCGTCACCGTTGATCAGCGGCGCACCTGCCGTCCA
This sequence comes from Oceanicaulis sp. UBA2681, assembly GCF_002354675.1. Classification (NCBI taxonomy): domain Bacteria; kingdom Pseudomonadati; phylum Pseudomonadota; class Alphaproteobacteria; order Maricaulales; family Maricaulaceae; genus Oceanicaulis; species Oceanicaulis sp. UBA2681. The sequence goes on from NZ_DEMB01000011.1 coordinate 217,672, forward strand.
GCCTGGCAGATCCTCGGGGCCGTTCAATGAACTCCCGGCCCAATAGCGCCCAGCTTCAAAGTCGAGATCGAGCGCTGCGCCGGCGAGCACCCAGCGCGGACGTGGGTCACGCCTCAACGCGTCAGCGGACAGCGCCAGTCTCATGCCAGCCCCACAAGGCCTGAGGCCGTGGTCGCCGTCGCTAGTACGCGCCGCGCGCGGACGGCATACTGCACGCCCGGCAACAACCCGGGCAAAGTCACAGTGTCGCCGCCGACCATCACCACCGCCACATCCCCGGCGCCAGCGATCATGAGTCCGCGGGTAGGACGGACCAGATCGGCAGCGTCGTCAGGCGTGATCGTGAAGGCGTAGGCGGGTGGGCTGTCGAGTCCGGCGGCTCTGCTGGAAGAATCCGTCATGATGTTCTCCTGATTGAAGGGACAGCAAGCGTAAGCGCGATTGAACCCGGGTCGGATAAAGTCCCGCTCTGAATTGACCGGCTAGATCCGTTCAGTGCGCCGCGCCTTACTAGTCGCTCTCGCGAAGATGCCCGTTACAAGAGGGACAACCCTGACGCTGAGGCCTAAGAAGACGCATGAGCGTTGACAGGTGCTTAGGTGCGGCTTTGATGTTTCAGGCACTGGCAGGCTGACATAGTCTTCGGGTGGGACGTTATGTGACTGGCACAGGCCACGCCTTGGACGACCCGGCGAACCCATTTGAGAGGCAAGGCTGACCCATGGCCAGTTTCAAACGCTATTTCCCGATCTTCGACTGGGGTCGCACGTATGACAAAGCGGCGCTTGGGCATGATCTGACAGCTGCGGTGATCGTCACCTTGATGCTGATCCCGCAATCGCTCGCTTACGCCTTGCTGGCCGGACTGCCGCCTGAAGCGGGGATTTACGCGTCCATCGCCCCCATCCTACTGTACGCCCTGTTCGGCACCAGCCGGGCGCTGGCGGTCGGACCTGTCGCCGTGGTGTCTTTGCTGACCACCTCCACCATCGGCCAGGTGGCTGAAGCCGGAACCGCCGGCTACGCCGCAGCGGCGCTGACTCTGGCCTTCCTGTCAGGCGGCTTTCTGGTCGTGCTGGGACTATTGAGGCTGGGTTTCCTTGCGAACTTTCTCAGCCATCCGGTCATCGCCGGCTTTATCACCGCCTCCGGCGTTCTGATCGCCGCAAGCCAGCTCAAACATGTGCTGGGCGTATCGGCTGAAGGCCATACCCTGATCGAGATGATCCTCTCGCTCGTCGCCCATGCCGGCGATGTGCATGGACTGACGGCTGCGATTGGTTTCAGCGTGATCGCAGTCCTGTTCGGGGTGCGCTCGGGGTTAAAGCCCGTGCTGGTCAGGCTCGGCGTGAATGTGCGTCTGTCAGATTTCATCACCAAGGCCGGGCCCGTCGTGGCGGTGGCGGCGACCACCGCCCTCGCCTGGGGGTTTGATCTTGAAGCCCGCGGCGTCGCGCTGGTGGGCGACGTGCCCCAGAGCCTGCCGCCCCTGACCGCGCCGGATTTGTCGCTGGAGCTGATGCGCGCCCTGTTCATTCCCGCGGTCCTGATCTCGATCATCGGCTTTGTGGAATCGGTCTCGGTGGCCAAGACGCTCGCCGCCAAAAAGCGCCAGCGCATTGACCCCGACCAGGAGCTGATCGGACTGGGCGCGGCCAATCTCGGCGCGGCGTTCACCGGCGGATATCCGGTCACCGGCGGGTTCGCCCGATCCGTGGTCAATTTCGACGCCGGGGCGCAAACCCCAGCCGCCGGCGCGTTCACAGCGATCGGCCTGGCGCTCGCCGCGATCTCTCTGACCCCGCTGATCTATTTTCTGCCCAAGGCGACCCTGGCGGCCACGATCATCGTCGCGGTGCTCAGCCTGGTGAATTTCTCGATCCTGAAGTCCACATGGCGCTACTCCACCTCTGACTTCATCGCCGTATTCGCCACCATTTTGCTGACCTTGTCGCTGGGCGTAGAGGTGGGCGTCGCGTCCGGCGTGGTTCTGTCGGTCCTGTTGCACATCACGAAGACCTTCAAACCCCATATCGCCGAAGTGGGGCGCGTACCGGGCACCCAGCACTTTCGCAACATCCACCGCCACGCCGTGGAGACCACGCCCTCTCTCTTGACGCTGAGGATTGATGAAAGCCTGTACTTCGCCAACGCCAACTTCCTTGAGGACATGATCCTCAACCGGCTGAGCCGGGACGCCCAGACGATCCGTGATGTGGTGCTGATGTGTTCGGCGGTGAACGAGGTGGATTATTCGGCGCTGGAGACACTGGAAACGCTCAACACCCAATTGTCGGAGATGGGCGTCCGGCTGCACCTGTCAGAGGTCAAGGGCCCGGTGATGGACAAGCTCAAGGACACGCATTTTCTCAAAGCCCTGAGCGGTGAGGTTTTCTTGTCCCAGCATGACGCCTGGGCGGCGCTCAGTGGGGGCGAAGCGGAGGCGAGACCATCAGGTCCGCAAGCCTGACCATGCCTGAAACCGCAGCGACGCGCCCGACTGGCGAGCCCTGCAAACAAATGATTGCAAGGCGTGTGAGCACCTGCGATAGCTGACAGGCGTTCAGGCGCGGGATTGACCATCCGGGGGAGAGCGAACATGACCAAAGTCACGCCCGTCATATTATGCGGCGGCGGCGGGACCCGCCTTTGGCCCCTGTCCACGCCCCGAACCCCCAAGCAATTCCTGCCTCTGACCGGTCCGCAATCCATGGTGGCCGAAACCCTGGCGCGCGTCAGCGATGACGGCCTGTTCGGACCGGCCATGGCGATCGGCTCCAGCCGCCATCGTGATGCGCTGCAGCAAGAGCTGCCCAGCGTTCGCCTCGTACTGGAACCGATGGGTCGCAATTCAGCGCCCGCCATCGCCGCGGCGACCTTGCTGGCCGATCCTGACGAAATCCTGCTGATCCTGCCAGCGGACCACCACATCAAGGATGTGGACGCGTTCCACCGCACCATCCGCAACGCCCAGCCCGCCGCTTGCGAAGGGCAGATCGTCACGTTCGGGATCAAGCCTGACTTTCCCGCCACCGGCTATGGCTATATCGAGGCGCTTCCCGCCGACAGCGCCGCAAAGCCCGTGGCGCGCTTTGTTGAAAAGCCCGATGTGGAGACCGCCCGCACCTATATCGAAACCGGGCGATTTTACTGGAACGCCGGCATTTTCATGTTCACTGCGCGGGTGATGCGTGACGCGCTGGCCGCTCATGCGCCCGACATCCTGGAGAGCGTGCAGGCCGCGCTCACCGAAGAGGGTCAGCTGGACCGGACCTTGTTCTCCCAATGCCGATCTGAATCCATCGACTATGCGGTGATGGAAGCGGCGGACAATATTTCCGTGCTGCCCGCCTCCATGGGCTGGAGCGATGTGGGTGATTTCCGCGCCGTGCACGCCCTGCACGCCGAGGCGGCCCATGATCCGGTCGTTCTGCGCGGCGCCGTGGTCGCCCCCGGGGCGGAGCGCGTGTTCATCCAGTCATCCGGGCCGAAAGTGGCCGTGCACGGGCTGGACGCCATCGCCGTGATCGCCACACGCGACGCTGTGCTGGTGTCGAGCCTGGACGGGGCCGCCGGGATCAAACCCGCCGTATCCGGCATCCAGAGTCTGGGACAGACGCTGCTGCGCGCGGACCAGCGCCAAAGCCTGGGTGATTGGCTGTGGAACACGGTGATGCCGGGCTGGGCGATGCGGGCCGTCGACCCTGAAACGGGCGGCTTCATCGAGGGGCTGGACCTGCAGGGCGAGGCCGCGCCCGGCCTGCCCCGACGCGGCCGGGTCGCGCCCCGGCAATTGTTCAGCTTCGCGCGCGCCAAGCATCTGGGCTGGAACCCGGACGGCGCCGCGGATGCGGTGATCGAAGCCGCGATCCGTTTCCTGGACGGTCCGGCGCGGGCTCCTCAGGGCGGCTGGGCGCACGGGTTTGACGGCCAGGGCGCTATCAATGATCCCCGCCGCGACTTTTACGACCATGCCTTTGTGGCGCTGGCGGGCGCGGAACTCGCAGGCCTGGGCGATCCGCGCGGGCAGGCGCTGGCGGAAGAGGCTTTCGCCCTGATCGACGAGCTGTTCGCTGACGACATTTACGGCGGCTGGGTGGATCACGAGACCGGCGGCGGCGGCAAGCTGTCCAATCCGCACATGCATCTTCTGGAAGCCAGCCTGCGCTATTACGAGGTCATGGGAGACACGGCCTCAGCCGAGCGCATCCAGACCCTCGCCACCTTGTTTGAGCGCTTCATGTTCGCGCCTGAAACCGGCGCCGTTCTGGAACGGTTTGGTCCGGACTGGACGCGCATTCGCGACGACCGGATCGAACCTGGCCATTGCTATGAGTGGATTTATCTTCTGAGCGAAACGGACCGGCTGGTGGGCCGCGATTGCGGCAGCTGGCTGCGCCGCATTCACGCTTTCACAGAAAGCCATGGCATCCGTGACGGCATGGCGCTGAACGTTCTGGGCAATGGAGATGCCGGATATCGGCTCTGGCCACAGCTTGAACGGCTCCGCACCTATATCACGCTGGGTTCGCCTCAGGCGCCTGTGAAGGCGATGATCGACGAAATTCATGACCGCTTCCTCAACAAGGGCCCCGCCCATGGCTGGGTGGACAGGCTTGACCAGGATTTCGAGCCGGCAGTCACGCATGTTCCCGCCAGCATGATCTACCATCTGATGACTGGCGTCGCGCCTTTCGTCTCGCGTCCGACGCCTGACCGCTAGACCCGGTCGCATGCGCATCGCCTCCCTGCTCGCCAGCTCGACAGAGATTGTCGCCGCCCTGGGCCTGACCGATGATCTGGTCGCAGTCTCCCATTGCTGTGACTGGCCGCCGCAAGTCCGAACCCTGCCGGCCCTGACAAGCGCATTGTTTGAGGCGCAGACCGCGCGTGAGATCGACGACGCCGTGCGCGCAAAGCTCGCAGGTCAGGACGCAATCTATGCCCTGGATGCGCAAGCGCTGGCCGCGCTCAAACCTGATCTGGTGATCAGTCAGGCCTTGTGCGATGTCTGCGCGGTTTCCGGCGCCGAGGTCAGCGCCGTCCTGGGCGGTCTCGACCCGCAGCCCACGCTCATCAATCTGGAGCCTTTTTCGCTCGGCGACATCCTTGAGACCATCAGCCTGATCGGAGACGCCGCCAGGATCAGCGACCGCGCTGCAGCGCTCCGCGCCAGCCTTCAGGCCAGGATCGACTCCGTCGCCAAGCGTACGCAGGCGCTGCCCGGCCCGCGACCGCGGACCGTGCTTCTGGACTGGACCAACCCGCCTTTCATAGGCGGCCACTGGATGCATGAGCTGATCACGCTCGCGGGCGGCGAGGATGTCGGCAACACCGCCGGTCGTCCCAGCCGGACATCCAGCTGGACGGATATTCTCGCCCTCAAACCTGAGCGGCTGGTGATCGCGCCCTGCGGTTTTCCCGCCGCGCGCACCCTAGAGGACATTGCCGGCGATCAAGACGCTATCGCCGCTCTGCGCCAGCTGGAGGCTCAGAACTGCCAGCTCACTGTGTTTGACGGCAATCGCCTGTTCAGCCGCTCCAGCCCGGGCATTGTCGACAGTCTGGAAGCTCTGGCCCATTGGCTGTGGCCTGACGTTCACCCTGCACCCGACATCGAGTCGGAGATGGGACCCGTCCACCCGCTCTCCGCTCTGGCACGCTGATCACAGCTCGCCTGCAAGATCCTGACGCGCCGCGGCGCACGCCTTGAGGTGCTGGGCGATGCGCGTGGCGACAGCGGACGGTGATCGCCCGGCGGCATAGTGAAGGAAATACGCCTGATCGCTAGGCTGGTCGCCATTGGCGAACACCGGCGCCAGCCGCCCGGCGCGTATGGCGTCATAAGCGAGCGGCTTGCGCCCCAGAACGATCCCGGCGCCCTGCTCCGCCAAAGCCAGAGCGGCGAGAGACTCGCTGACTTTCAAGCGCGCTTGCGCCTCAAGCCCATATCCGCCCCGCGCGCTGAGCCAGTCCGCCCAGCTCAACCCGCTGCGGCTATCCTCAATCAGCGGCAACCTCTCAAGCACGTCTAGCCCAGCCTCGGACGGCACAAGACCCGGCCGCGCCAAAGGGGTCAGGACCTCATCCATCACCCGCTCCGCCCCTGCAGGCACGGTCGCAAGACTGGAACGCTTCAGAGTCAGGTCAGCCTCCTCCCCGACCAGGACCAGGCGGATCGCGACGTCGACGCCTGACAAATCCCGGCCGAGCCAGGCGGTCATGATGTCGTGATCCGCCGCCAGCGTGAGGGTCGGCGCCGCCTGAGCCACCCGCAAGGCGGCGCTCGCCTCGCCCATCAGCTCGAACCCACGCCGTAACGGCTCCAGCGCCGCCGCCCCGCGCTCGGTCAGGATGAGCTTGCGGCCTTCGCGCTCAAACAAGGGCGCGCCAATCAACGCTTCCAGCTGGCGCACCTGCTGGCCCACGGCGGCGGGCGTGACATTGAGTTCCTCCGCCGCGCCGACAAACCCGCCCTGGCGGGCGGCGGCTTCAAAAGCGCGCAGAGCGTTGAGAGGAGCGAGACCGGCCACACATCACCACTGAAAAGAATTTCTTTCTATATGACGCAAAAATACTGATTTGTAAAAAGTTCTCGTGACGGCGAAGGTCGAGGCCGATTTATAAGAGGCCTCCGTCTATGGACCAGTTCCTGCCCGCCATCCCTCTCTCCGGCGCCCGTGTGGTGGTGCTGGGCGCCGGCGAACCCGCGCTGAACAAGCTGCGCCTGTTTCGCACGGCGCCCTGCGAGCTGATCTGGTGCACGCTCGGCGTTTCTCCGGTCCTGCCCACTGACCTGAACCCCAACACCCGCATCGACACACGGGCTCGACCCCATGATGTGTTCAAGGGCGCGCGTCTCGTCTTCATCGGGATCGAGGATGAGAAGCGCGCGGTGAAACTCGCCAACAAAGCCCGCAAGGCCGGGGCGCTGGTCAATGTGGTCGACAATCTGCCGCTGTGCGATTTCTACACCCCCGCCCTGATTGATCGTGGCGCGATCACCATCGCCCTGTCCTCTGGCGGCGCCGGCCCTGTCCTTGTGCGTGATCTTCGCAGTGCGCTGGAAAGCGTGATCGCTCCGGGCGTAGGTTTGCTCGCGCAAACCGCCAAAGGGCTGCGCAGTCGTGTCATGGATGCGTTTCCCAGTGTCGACGCCCGCCGTAAATACTGGGAGCGCGCCCTGCGAGGCCCCGCCGCCCAGCTCGCCGATGCGGGGGATGAAGACGGCGTGCGCGCCGCGCTTCTGGACGCCCTGAAAGACGATGCGCCCACCCCCAAAGGCGTGGTGCATCTGGTCGGCGCCGGCCCCGGCGATCCTGAACTTCTCACGGTCAAAGCCGCGCGTCTGATCAGGGACGCCGACGTGATCGTGCATGATCGGCTCGTCTCGCCTGAAATCATCGACCGCGCCCGCCGCGACGCGCATCGCATTGATGTGGGCAAGCGCCAGGGCGACCACCCGGTGCCGCAGGAGCGGATTTGCGAAATCCTGATCGAGCAGGCCAAGCTCGGCCGCCGTGTGGTGCGGCTGAAAGGCGGAGACAGCTTCATCTTCGGGCGCGGCGGCGAGGAAGTCGAAGCCGTACGCGCCGCAGGCATTGAAGCCCATGTGACGCCCGGCATCTCCGCGGCGCTGGCCGCGGGCGCCCAGGCCCAGATCCCGCTGACCCATCGTGACGCCGCCCAGGCGGTGACCTTTGTGACGGGACGTCCGAAGCTGGGCGGGCCTGACCTTGATTACGCCGCGCTCGCCGCCTCAACCCACACCCTTGTGGTCTATATGGGCGTGGCCGTGGCCGCGACCCTGTCGCGTCGTCTGGTTGAAGCCGGACGCTCACCCGCGACGCCTGTGGGGATCATAGAGAACGCCAGCCTGAGCACCGAGCGGCGGGTCTTCACCACGCTCGACGCGCTGGCGCACACGATTTCGTCTGAAAAGCTCAGCGGTCCTGCAGTCCTCGTGATCGGCGAGGTGGTGGCGCGCGCGCCAGGTCATCTCGCAAGCCTCAGCCTTCAAGCTCTGGAGCACGCTGCATGAAAACCATCACAGCAAACCGCCTCACCGACGGTCGCGTCGTCTATCTGGCCGCCGATCACAGCTGGACTGAAAACGCCGATGAGGCCATCCGCCTGAATGACGACCAGACCGAAACAGCGCTTAACGTCGCCCTGCGCGACATCCTGCTCGTGGTCGGCCCTTACGCCATCGAGATCGGTGCGGACGTCGAAGCGTTCAGCCCGGCGGGCCGCAAGCATGTACGCGAGACCATCCGCCTCTCCGGTCCCAGCGCCGGTTCGACCAAGCGGGGCGCCACGCATGTATAAGTATGACGAGATCGACCGGGCGGTGCTCGATGCGCGCACGGCGGAGTTTCGCGAACAGGTGCATGCGCGCTTGTCTGGCGCCCTGAGCGAGGACGAGTTCAAACCGCTGCGGCTGATGAACGGCGTCTATCTGCAGCTGCACGCCTATATGCTGCGGGTCGCCATCCCCTATGGCGTTCTGTCGTCAGAGCAATTGCGTTCGCTCGCCTATGTGGCGCGTACGTATGATCGCGGTTACGGCCATTTCACCACACGCCAGAACATCCAGTACAACTGGCCGGCGCTGGTGGATATTCCAGACGTGCTTGATCATCTGGCGGGCGTGCAGATGCACGCCATCCAGACTTCGGGCAACACCATCCGCAACACCACGACCGACCCGTTCGCGGGCGCTGCGGCGGACGAGATCGCCGATCCGCGCCCCTGGTGCGAGCTGATCCGGCAATGGTCCACCACGCACCCCGAATTCACCTGGCTGCCGCGCAAGTTCAAGATCGCGGTCACGGGCTCCCCTGAGGACCGCGCCGCCATCGGCGTGCACGATATCGGCTTGCGCCTGGTGCAGAACGACGCCGGCGAGATCGGGTTCGAGGTGCATGTGGGCGGCGGTCAGGGTCGCACGCCGATCGTGGCGAAGATCATCCGTGATTTCCTGCCCCAACGCGAATTGCTCGCCTATCTGACCTCGATCCTGCGCGTCTATAATCTCGAGGGCCGCCGGGACAATCTCTACAAGGC
>NZ_DEMB01000011.1:226909-245686 GCF_002354675.1 Oceanicaulis sp. UBA2681
GTCGAAGCCGAGTACGCCGCGAGCCGCGGCCGCGCCCTGACTTTGCCCGTTGAAGAGATCGAGCGCGTCAGCGGTTATTTCGCGCCGCCGGCGCCGGGTGAAGCGCTGACGAATATCCCGACCGGCTCCGCTTTCGCCCGCTGGCGCGCGGTGAATGTGAAGCCGCACAAGGTGAAAAACCGCGCCGTCGTGGTGATCCCGCTCAAAGCGCCCGGTGAAACGCCCGGTGACGCCAGCGCGGATCAGATGGACCTGATCGCCGACATCGCCGACCGGTTCGCCCTGAGCGAAATCCGGGTCAGCAAGGAGCAGAATCTGGTTCTGCCCCATGTGGACAAGGCGGCGCTGGGCACGCTGTTCGCGCTGCTGGATGAGGCCGGACTCGCCACGCCGAACGCCGGACGCGCCAGCGACATCGTCGCCTGCCCGGGACTTGATTACTGCAATCTCGCCAACGCCCGCTCCATCCCCATCGCGCAAGCCATTTCGACCGGGCTGCACCAGGCGGGACTGGATGACGCCACCGGCGACCTGACGATCAAGATTTCAGGCTGCATCAATGCCTGCGGCCATCACCACGTGGCCAATATCGGCCTTCTGGGCGTCGATAAGGCGGGGGTGGAGGTTTACCAGCTCACCCTGGGGGGCGTCGGGGACGGCGCCGCCGCTATCGGCAAGATCCTTGGTCCGGGACTATCGGCGGATGACGCCGTCACCGCCGTCATCGCCTGCGTGCGCGTCTATGCCGAGCACGCTCTACCCCAGGAAACCTTCATCCAGACCCTCAACCGTCTGGGAACAGAACCCTTCAAGGAGGCCGTCTATGGCGCGTGATGCTCTCGCCCGGGTCGAACCGCACTCTGTCGAGCTGGCGGGCGACACGGCGTTCTCAGAGGCCCAAACCGCAATTCACGGCGTGCACCGCGTCGTGATCCGCTTCCCGAGCTTCAAGGATGGGCGCGGCTTTTCGCTCGCCGCGCTGCTGCGCCGCTCAGGGTTTGAGGGCGAACTGCGCGCAGTCGGCCCTGTGCTGCCTGATCAGGTCGACGATTTGTTGCGGATGGGGTTTGACGCGGTGGATATCGAACGTCCCGAAGGCTCCGCCCGCAACCGTATTACGGGCGGCGCGCCCTATATCTACCAGCCTGATCCCGGCGCTGTGACGGCGCGCCCGACCGCCCTGCACATTCGGGCGCTGGCGGCGCGCAAGGCGACCGCCGAAGCGCTGGCGGCGGAGCTCGACGGCGCCTCGCCCGAGACTATTCTTACTCGCACCGCGGAGGTCTATGGCGGACGCATGGCCATGCTGTCCTCCTTCGGCGCAGAGGCCGCGCTGGGGCTGGCGCTGGTGGCCAAGATCGCCTCTGACACGCCGATCCTGTTTCTGGACACCGGCCTGCATTTTCCCCAGACGCTGCGGTATCGCGACCATCTGGTCGACCATCTGGGCCTGTCCAACCTTCAGGTGTTGAGCCCTGAGAAAGACGAGGTCCGCGCCCAGGACCCTGACGAGACGCTGTATGACCGGGACGGGCAGGCCTGCTGTGATCTGCGCAAGGTCCGCCCGCTGGGCCGCGCGCTCGACCCGTATGACGCCCTGATTACGGGCCGAAAGCGCTATCATGGCGGTCAGCGCGGCGACATTCCGGCCGTGGAATTTGATGGTGAGCGGGTAAAGATCAACCCTTTCTCCTTCCTGAACCCAGAAGAGGTCTCGGCGCGCTACAAGGCGCTGGACCTGCCCCGGCACCCGTTGACGGAAGACGGCTACGCGTCGATCGGGTGCTGGCCCTGCACCGCGCCCTCTGACGCGCCCGGCTCTCGAGATGGCCGCTGGGCTGGTCAGGACCGCGAAGAGTGCGGCATCTTTGATCCGGTTCGCGCCGCGCGCGCCAAACGCGCCGGCGCCGTCCGCCTGATCTGAGGCGGCAGATCAAAGAGGGCATGACATGACCGCACCGATTGTGGAGCTGATCGGCGACACGCCTCTGATCCGCCTGAAGGCTGCGTCAGACGCCACGGGCTGTGAAATTTTCGGCAAGGCCGAGTTTCTCAATCCCGGAGGCTCGGTGAAGGATCGCACGGCGCTTGGGCTGATCCGCGCGGCGGAGGCGGACGGATCGCTCACGCCCGGCGGCGTCATCGTCGAGGGCACGGCAGGCAATACCGGCATCGGCTTGGCGCTGGTCGCGGGCGCGCTCGGATACAAGGCGCTGATCGTGATGCCGCGCGGGCAAAGCGCCGGCAAGCGCGAAGCCCTCATCGCAGCTGGCGCGCAGATTATCGAAGTCGATCCTGCGCCCTATTCCAGCGAACACCATTTCGTCCACGCCTCGCGCCGGATCGCTGACAGCATGCCCAACGCTGTCTGGGCGAACCAGTTTGATAATCCCGCCAACAAGGCCTTCCATGCCGCCACCACCGGCCGCGAAATCCTTGAACAGACAGACGGCCAGGTCGACGGTTTCATTTGCGCCGCCGGGACTGGCGGATCACTGGCCGGGATCGCCTCCGCCCTGCGAGCCGCCAAACCCGCCGTCAAGATCGGTCTCGCCGATCCCGCAGGCGGCGCGCTCTATTCGTGGTTCACCCAGGGCGAACTCAAATCAGAGGGCGGCTCGATCACCGAAGGCATCGGCGTGGGCCGGATCACGGGTCAGCTTGAAGGCCTTGAGGTCGATCACGCCTATCGTATCGAGGATGCTGACTTCCTGCCGATCCTGTTTGATCTCATTCAGACCGAGGGCTTGTCGCTGGGCGGGTCCGCCGGGGTGAATATCGCGGGCGCGATCTCCCTCGCGAAAGACCTTGGACCGGGCAAGACCATTGTCACCCTCTTGTGTGATTCCGGCGCCCGCTACGCCGGCAAACTCTTCAATCCTGAATTCCTGCGCGCCCGCGGGCTGCCAGTTCCGCCCTGGACGGAACCGGACGCTGCTGCGGGCCTGAGCGCCTGAAGGAGACCGATATGCTTGATGTCACCCAAGACGCGGACGTGATCGACCAAGGCGCATTCTTCGCTTGCAAGGTCACTGAGGTGGAGCATTTCACCGATGACCTGTTCCGCTTTCGCACGGCGCGGCCTTCGACCCTGAGGTTTCGGCCGGGCGAGTTTCTGATGATTGGTCTGGAAGGCGAAAAGAAACCTGTTCTGCGCGCCTATTCCGTGGCGAGCCCGAGCTGGGACGACACTTTGGAGTTTTACTCCATCAAGGTGGAGAACGGCGCCCTGACCTCGCGCTTGCGCCATATCCGGCCCGGCGACCGGGTGCTGGTCGGTCGCAAGCCCACCGGCACGCTGGTCACCGATGCGCTCAAGCCTGGCAAGCGCCTGTACATGCTGTCGACCGGCACCGGGGCTGCGCCGTTCGCAAGCCTGATCCGCGAGCCGGGCGTCTATGAGCAGTTTGACGAGGTGGTTTTCACCCATACCTGCCGCACCAGCCCGGAGCTGACTTATTCGCGCGGTCTTGTGGAAGCGCTGCAGACCGATCCTTTAGTGGGGGAGGCCGCAGCAGGCCGCCTTGTCTATTTTGACAGCGTCACCCGCGAGGACGGGCCACGACAGGGCCGCATAACCTCCTTGATCGAGACCGGCGCGCTCTTTGAGATGATCGACCGTCCCGCCCTTAACCCCGAAACCGACCGGGTGATGATCTGCGGCTCCATGGCGATGCTGGGCGAGCTGAAAGCCATGCTCGAAGCCCGCGGCTTTGAGGAAGGGTCGAACGCCAAACCGGGCGATTTCGTGGTCGAAAAAGCCTTCGCCGGCGAGGGCGTCTAGGCGCCTTATGCCCTCACAGCGACCGGGATATGGACGCTTGGGGCGGCTTGGGGCATGGTCGCGGCAGGAATCAGTCGTCTTTTCTGGCGGCTGATCATCTCTGCGTGACCTGACAGCCTTGGCCGTCCGATCTTCATTGCGCCGCAGACGATGAAGTACATAACGCCGTTCGCGCGCCCTAGGCGTCCCGCGACGGGGAGGGAGACTGCAGGCATGACCTCGCCTGTGATCGTCACCGGCGCCGCCGGTTTCATCGGCATGCATACAGCGGAGCGTTTGCTGGCGCGTGGTGAAACCGTTATCGGCATTGACGGATTTAACGCCTATTACGACCCGGACCTGAAAGAGGCGCGCGCCGCGCGGCTGTGCGCGCACACGGGTTTTGAACTGGTGCGCGCCGATATCGCCGACCATGAAGCGCTCAATGCGCTTGTGGCGCGCTCCGGCGCGAAACGGATCGTGCATCTGGCCGCTCAGGCTGGAGTCCGCTACTCCATCGAAAATCCCTTCGCCTATGAGCGCTCAAACCTTGCCGGGCACCTGTCTGTGCTGGAGGCGGCACGTCATAACGCGGTCGAGCATCTGGTGTACGCCTCATCCAGCTCGGTCTATGGCGACCGCCCCCTTACGGGCGAAGGCTTCAAGGAAAGCGATCCTACCGTCTCACCGGTTTCCCTATACGCCGCCACCAAACGCTCGTGCGAGCTGATCAGCCAGAGCTACGCCCATCTCTACGGCTTTCCGCAAACAGGATTGCGGTTTTTCACCGTCTATGGTCCGTGGGGCCGGCCGGACATGGCCTATTACAAATTCGCCGAGATGATCGCCCGCGGCGAACCGATCGAGGTTTATGGCCAGGGCCAGATGGCCCGCGACTTCACCTATATTGATGATATCATTGACGGTGTGATCGGCATGCTGGATGCGCCGCCCGACCGGGGCGCTCACGAGATTTACAATATTGGCGACAGCCAGCCCGTAGGCCTGATGGATATGATCGCCTCTCTGGAAGACGCTCTGGGGATGGAAGCGAAGAAAATCATGCGCCCCATGCAGCCGGGCGATGTGACGGCCACCTATGCCGACATCAGCCGGCTAAACGCCAAGATCGGCTATAAACCCAAGGTGATGCTCACCGAAGGGTTGCAGCGTTACGTGGCCTGGTGGCGATCTTATAAAGGCTGTCAGACCTAGTCTTGCTTGCTTTTTCGTCGATGATTTAGGACCTGTTAACACTTTGTTTACAACGCTGGTTGGGGCTTTGTTCAGCTTTTTCGGCTACCTTCGATAATCATGGAGGGACGTCATGCAGGCACACCGCAAGACTGAAGCACACGCAATACCCGCCCCGGCCCAGCCGTCGGAGAGCGCGGTTACAGGCGTTGTCCCTCCGTTTCCGACAGCCGATCCGGCTGCAGGCTACGCCATCCCCTCTCCGGCGCACGCCCTGCAGGAACGTCTGGAAACCGCGTTCGCCGAACCGGTGGTTGAAAACCGCTGGAGCCCAAGACGCACCCTCGCCTTTCTGGTGTTCACCTGCGGCGCCTTCTGGGGCGCTGTCGTCGGCGGCGCCATCCATCTGTTCGGCTAAGCGCTTGAAGAGGGTGACATGTGTCACCCTGCTCTTGTGACGGGCGTCACTGCAGACTTCTTTCCAGTCCTGGCACGGTACGGGTTCAACTGACCCAGGCTGTGAGGACTGATGACCGCTTCCCCTGATATCGATGCGCCTGTTTTGAAAGCGCACGCCCTGACCCGGCGTTTTGGCCGCAAGACCGCGCTTGACGGCATGAACATCAGCGTATCCGACGCTGGCGTTCTGGCGCTATTGGGACCGAACGGCGCCGGGAAGACCACGTTCGTGCAAACCGCGCTTGGCCTTGTCCCTCCCAGCTCCGGCGCTTTGCAGGTTTTCGGCGCCAAGCCGGGCAGCCGCGCCACCAAGACCCGTATCGGCGTGATGATGCAGGACACGGATCTGGCGCACACCTTGACGGGGCGTGAGTTGCTGGAGCTGTTCGCCAGCTATTATCCTGATGCTGCTGATCTGGACGCCCTGATCAAACAGTGCGCGCTGACGGACTTCATCAAGCGGCGCTACGGCCAGCTTTCAGGCGGCCAGAAACGGCGCATCCAGTTTGCGCTCTCTCTCGTCGGCAAGCCTGACCTGTTATTCCTGGACGAACCCACCACAGGCCTCGACACCGAAGCGCGCCGCGCCCTGTGGGCCGTCGTGCGCGACGTGGCCGCGAACGGAACCCTGGTGGTGCTGACCACCCATTATCTGGAAGAAGCGGACGCCTTGGCCGACCGGGTGGTCGTTTTGCAGAACGGACGCATCATCGCCGATGACACGGCGGACGGTCTGCGCACTCGCATGGGCGGTGCTGTGATCAGCTGCGTCACCAGCCTGTCTGATGAGGCGCTCAATGCATTACCTGGACTGATCGCGATGAACCGGGCTGGCCGCAAGGTCCGCCTTCAGGTCAGCGAGTCGGTCGCCTTTCTCAAAGCGCTGTTGAATGCGGATCCGGCGCTGAGCGATCTCAGCGTCGCGCAACCCACCCTGGAAGACGCCTTTGAAGCGCTGACGGGCCAATCTGACTCAGAGGGAGCCTGATCTGATGGCGAACGCATATATGGCTGAAATCAAGGCTGAAATCCTCAAACTGTCGCGTATGCCCGAGTTTGCGATCCCGACCCTCATCCTGCCCGTGATGTTCTTCACCCTGTTCGGCGTGATCATCCCGGGCAGCCGGGACAATGCCCCATATCTGCTGTCGACCTTCGGCGTATTTGCGGTGATGGGGCCGGCCTTGTTCGGATTTGGCGCAGGCGTGGCGCAAGAGCGCGAGCGCGGCTGGCTGACCCTGAAACGCGCCGTGCCGGCGCCAGCGGGCGCGCTGCTGGTGGCGAAAACCACGGCGACCATTCTGATCGCAAGCGTGTCGCTGGCTGCGATCTACGCCGTAGCGGCTTTCGCCGCCGATGTGGATCTGCCTCCCCTCGTCTGGCTCAGCCTGTTGCTGGTTCACGTGCTGTCCGCCATTCCGTTTGTCCTGATCGGATTGGCTTTGGGGTTCGTCTTCGGCGCCAACGCCGCGGTCGCCGTCGCCAACATCCTCTATCTGGGCATGGCTGTTCTGGGCGGGCTCTGGATGCCGGTCAGCGTTTTTCCACGCATCATGGCGCAAATCGCCCAATTCTTGCCGAGCTTTCATCTCGCTGAAATCGCGCTGTCCATCAGCGGAGCCGCTGGCGAAAAAGCGATGCTGGGCCACGTCCTCGCAACACTAGTCATCACCGCTCTCGCGGCGGGCCTGGCGCTTCTCGCCTGGGCGCGCCAACGCTAGAGGCTGGCTCTGAGCGGCGGAGCAGGGCAGGGTGAACCCTCGATCCGGCTCCGCCGCTCGCCGATAGGACACGCGTATATCATGGCGTCAGAACCGACCCGCAAATCCGATAGACTGTCCGCTAGCGCCGCGTCTCAGGGCGCCAGGCCCAAATGGACAGGCCGTGTGCGTGGCTTGTCTGAAAGCCCGACCTTCTATCTGATCTATCTGGCGTTTTACTTCACGCCCTGGTTTTTTCAGCTGCCGGGCCTGCGCGATGCGTTGATCGGCTTTGCGGCCGTGGGCAGCTTCATCCCCCTGTATCTTTACGCCAATGCCGGCGACCCGTATCGCAATGGCGTCAAACCCCACCGCATTCTGCTGGCCGCAGGCTACGCCTCCTTCCTGTCGCTGGCGCTGATCCCTGTGGTGGGGATGAGCGGCAACTTTCATATTTTCGCCGTCACCCTCCTGGCCGGATTAAGGCCGCAGAAAACCGCCCTTCTGGTCATGGCGGGAACGAGCGCCTTCTATCTGTGCGCCTCCTGGCTGCTGGATGTGACGCTTTTCGAGATGGTGCTGTCGCAATTCATCGCCGTGATGGCAGGCATGGCGACCCTGGCCGGGTATGAATCCGCTGCGCGGGTCTCCACCCGCGAGAGCAATCTGCGCATGGAGGCCGAACTGGCGGCGCTGCGTGAACGCGAGCGGATTGCACAGGATCTGCACGATCTGTTGGGTCACACGCTGACGACGATCGCCGTCAAATCGGAATTGGCCGCGCGTCTTCTTGATGCCGATGCAAGCCGGGCGAAAACCGAGATTATCGAGATCCGCGACGCCGCCCGCATCACCCTCAAGGATGTGCGCGCTGCGGTCGCGGGCATGCATGTCACGACCGTGCATCAAGAACTGGCGCGCGCCCGATCCGCGCTCGCCGCCGCCGAGATCAGGTTAAGCGTCGAGGGAGAGCCGCCAGAACTCGACCAGGCGGCGCATTCCTCACTGGGTCTGGCCTTGCGTGAGGCGATCACCAACATCATTCGCCATTCCGGCGCCCGGAGCGCCCGCATTCATTTTGCGCCCGAAGGCGCGCTGATCATCGAGGATGACGGCTGCGGCGGCGAGCTTCATGCCGGAACCGGTCTGGATGGCATGCGCCGGCGTATTGAATCCCTCGGAGGGGAGATGGAGATCGAAAGCCGGGAGTCCGGCGTTCGCGTCATTCTCAGTCTGCCCCCCGCCAAACCCGGCCAGGAGAGCCTGGAGCAAACCCCATGATTTCCATTGTCATCGCTGAAGACCAGTCGCTGCTGCGCGGCGCGCTGGCGGCCCTGCTGTCGCTCGAACCCGATATCGAGCTGCTAGCGCAGGCTCAGGACGGCGAAGAGGCCGTGCGCCTTGTGCAGGACCTCAAACCCGATGTTCTGGTCACCGACATTGAAATGCCCGGCCTGACCGGGATTGAAGCGTCAGAAGCCCTGCGTCAGGCGGGCAGCAGCACCCGTGTGCTGATCGTGACCACTTTCGCCCGCCCCGGCTATCTGCAACGCGCGCTGCAAGCGGGCGTTCTGGGCTATGTGCTGAAAGACGCGCCCAGCGAGGAATTGGCGGACGCCGTGCGCCGGGTGGCGCAGGGACAACGCGCAGTCGCCGCGGAGCTGGCGGAAAGCGCCTGGAGCGCGCCGGTCATGCTGACCGCACGTGAACGTGACATTCTGAAGCTGGTGGAGGAGGGCAAATCCAACAAGGAAATCGCCCGCACTCTCAGCCTGTCGCCCGGCACCGTGCGCAATTATCTTGCGGACGCGACCCAGAAGCTGGGAGCGGCCAACCGCATCGAGGCGTTTCAGATCGCCCGCGAAAACGGTTGGCTCTAATCTCTCAACAGTCCGGCTAGCCCTTGTCGACGGTCGCCGCGAGCTCACGCAATTGCGTCGAGCAGATCGCGACTTTCGACAGGGTCCAGCCGCCGGTGGCGGAGATTTCCTCCAGCGCCCGGTCGGCGCGCGCCACCATCAGCTTCTGAGACTCCGTCCAGGCGCCGACAACGTTCTCAGCCCAGTCCGCATCCGGCTTGCTCAGATCCTTGACCAGATCCGGCCGTTCCGCCTTGGCGTAAGCCATCATGCCCTCGCAGATCGCCTGCTGGCTGCCATACAGATCCTCGATCAGGCGACGCATGGCCAACCGGTCCCAGTGCAGATTGGAGGAAAGCTGATTGCCCGCCGCCCTGAGCTGATCAAACATGAAACGGGCGCCGACAGCGTGATAAAGCCGTCCCGCTGCAGCCAGCGGCCAGTCCACCGTTTTACCCAGATCAATCACGTCCGACGACGAGGTCAGCGGACGCAACCGCGCCACGTCACGGGCGATGTCTTCAGGCGCGCCAGCCTCCACATAGGTCTGGAATCGGGCGTCCAGAGCCTCGCAGTCAAACGGGCTGGCGATCTCGGTCACCAGGGGTTTCAGCGCGTCCACGCCAGGTTGATAGGCTGCGATCACATCCGCAATCGGCAACGCCTCCTGCCCCAAAGTCCGCCGCGACAGCCAGTACGTCTGGCGGCGTAACAGGCGGATCACCTCGTCATGAAGCGCGATCTGGACTTCGGCCGGGGCCTTGTTGTCGAGCGCATTGATCCGGTCGCTATAATCCTTGAAGCGGAAAATGCACCGGCCCGCCTCAAAGGCGCGGGCGATCGCGGCGATGTCCGCGCTGGTGCTTTCGATGGCGCGGTTCACAAAGGTCGGGCCGCCCAGATTGACCATATCGTTAGCCAGACGCGTGGCGATGATCTCGCGCTTGAGCCTGTGGCCCTGCATGGCGTCGGAGAATTTCTCCAGCTTGTCAGGGAAGTAGGTCACCAGGGAGCGATTGAAATGCGCGTCATCGGGCACGTCCGATTCCACCAGCGCATCAAACAGCGCGATCTTGGCGTAGCTGATCAGAACAGCGATTTCCGGTCGCGTCAGGCCCTGGCCCTGATCCTTGAGCTCGCGGATCTGGTCAGGGGCCGGCAAGCCTTCAACCTTCCGGTCCAGACGTCCAGCCTGCTCCAGTCGCTCCATCAAACGTTCATGGGCGTCGAGATCCTCGACCGCATGTTCCTTGGCGATGGTGATCGCCAGGGTCTGATCGTAATTATGCTCCAGCACATGGTCGGCGACCGTATCGGTCATCGACTCAAGCAATGTGTTTCGATCTTTGAGCTTCATTGAGCCCTCACGCATCATCGGATTGAGCAAAATCTTGATGTTGACCTCGTGGTCCGAGCTGTCGACGCCCGCTGAATTGTCAACAAAGTCGGCGTTCACACGACCGCCATTGCGGGCGTATTCAATCCGCGCCGCCTGTGTGACGCCCAGATTGGCGCCCTCGCCGATCACTTTGGTGTTGAGTTCGTTGGCGTCTATGCGCAGAGCGTCATTGGCCTTGTCGCCGACCTGATAGTTCTGCTCGCTTGACGCCTTGATGTAGGTGCCGATCCCGCCAAACCACATCAACTCCACATTCGCCTTGAGCAAGGCGCGGATCAGATTTGTGGCCGAGGCGGTATTGCCGGTCAGCCCGGTCAGTTCGCGGATCTCATCGCTGAGCTTGATCGACTTGGCCGAGCGCGGAAAGATTCCGCCCCCCTTGGAGATCAGGGACTTGTCATAGTCCTGCCAGCTTGACCGGCCCAGCTCGAACAGGCGCTTGCGCTCCTGCCAGGTCTTTTCAAGATCGTTCGGATTGGGGTCGATGAAGATATCGCGGTGATCGAACGCGGCCACCAGCCTGATCTGCCTGGACAGCAGCATACCGTTGCCGAACACGTCCCCCGACATGTCGCCCACGCCGATGACCGTGAAGGGTTCGTTCTGGATGTCCTTGCCCATTTCACGGAAATGGCGCTGAACGCTGACCCATCCGCCCCGTGCAGTGATGCCCATCTTCTTATGGTCATAGCCCGCCGAGCCGCCCGAGGCGAAGGCGTCGCCGAGCCAGAAATCATACTCGTCCTGCGCCACGCCATTGGCCATGTCGGAGAAGGTGGCCGTGCCCTTGTCGGCGGCGACGACCAGATACGGGTCCTCATCATCCCAACACACCACATTATCGGGCCGCTTCACGGCGTCATCGACAAGGTTGTCGGTGATATCGAGCAAGCCGCGCAGGAAGGTCTTGTACGCTTCCTGACCTTCCGCCAGCCAGGCATCGCGGTCGCTGCGGTCGGGCAATTGCTTGGGATAGAAGCCGCCCTTGGAGCCCACCGGGACAATGACCGCGTTCTTGACCTGCTGGGCCTTCACCAGACCCAGCACCTCGGTGCGGAAGTCCTCGCGGCGATCTGACCAGCGCAAGCCGCCGCGCGCAACCGGGCCGAAGCGGATATGCACGCCTTCAACGCGCGGGCTCCAGACGAAAATCTCGCGATAAGGCTTGGGGTCGGGCAGTTCGCGCACATCCCGGCTGGAAATCTTCATCGATATCCAGGGCTTGGCCTGGCCGTTTTCGTCAGTCTGGAAGAAATTGGTGCGCAAGACAGCTTCGATCAGGCGCAGCATCCGACGCAGCGCCCGGTCATGATCGAGACTCTCCACCCGCTCCAGAAGAATGCGGATGGCTTTGCTGACATCCTTGGCGTGGTTTTCCCGGCTCTCACCCCCAAAATCGAGGTCAGGGTTGAACTTGGTGTTCACCAGCTCCATCAGACCGCGCGCGATCTCGGAGTTTTCCGCCAGCGCTTCTTCCTGAATGGCCTGAGACGGATCAAGGCCAGTCTGCTGGCGATAGCGCGCCACTGTGCGCAGGAACGCCGCTTCACGCCAGCTCACCCCGATGCCCAGCACCAGCTTGTTGAAGCCGTCATCCTCGGTCTGTCCGCCGAGCACGGCCAGCAGCGCGTCTTCAAACGCCCCCGCATCCGTTTCGATCTTGTCAGCGTTCTCATCGCCCAGCGAGGCTTCAAATTCATGCACCCAGACGATGTCTTCGCCGGATTCAGAATGACGCCGAACTGAATAGCCCGCTTCCGCCAGCACGTGCAGGCCCAGATTTTCAAGCACCGGCATGACGCCCGACAGCGCCACCGGCTCCCCACAGCGATAGAGTTTCACCCGCAGCCGGTCATCGGCTTCGCCCTCAACGCGATAGGCGCGCGCAGCAGTCTGCCCGCGCGCAGTCACGTGCTCCATCCGGCCAATATCGGCCAGCGCCTCTTCGGGGCTGTAACGCTCGCGATAGCCGGCGGAATAGCCGTCCAGATACCGTGTCACCGCCCGGCGCAGATCCGCCTCGCCCGACGCACGCGCCACCTGGTGCAACTCGTCTTCCCAGGTCCGCGCCAGCGCGACGATCTCGCGGTCCAGCTCGGAGGGGTCAGGCTCGGGATGGTTGAACGGATCGAGCCCGATGATGAAGTGCACCCGCGCCAGAGGCGCGTCGCCAAATTGCGGGTAGAACGCCGACAGACGCCCGTTGAACGCCGCACGAATTTTCTCGCCCGCCAGCTCGCGGACTTTCGAATTATAACGGTCACGCGGCACGAACAGCAGGCAGGACACGAAGCGGTCAAACTGGTCGCGGCGCATGAAGAGCTTCGTGCGCGGGCGATCATGCAAGTGCAAAATGCCCAGCGAGATGTCCAGAAGGTCTTGCTCTTCAGTCTGGAACAGCTCGTCGCGAGGATAGTTCTCCACGATGTTCTGAAGCTTTTTCGCCGAGTGGGAGCCGGGCGCTTTTGCGGCCTTGTCGAGCACGCGGCGCACCTTGCGGCGGATCAGCGGCACTTCACGCGCCATCTGGTCATAGGCCTCGGCGGTGAACAGGCCCACAAAGCGGGTTTCGCCCACCACATTGCCATCCGCGTCATACCGTTTGACGCCGATATAATCCATGTAGACCCGGCGATGGACGCGGCTTTTCATGTTGGCCTTGGCCACGATCACAGGCGATGGCGCGCGCAAATACGCTTCAATCGCCGGAGACAGCATCATCGGTTCGGCGCTCTTGCGCAGCACCTTGCGCTCGGGATCGCGCAGCACGCCGCGGCCGGATTCCGACTTCACCTCGGGCTTGTGGGTCGCATCGTCGCTCTTGTCGAAATCAAACTGATAGGTGCGGCTGCCCAGAAAGGCGAAATGGTTGTCACGCAACCAGCGCAGGAAGGCGACGGCTTCTTCCTGTTCTTCCTTGGAGGCGGAGGTGTTGGCGTTGGTGAGGTGGTCGATCGCGTCGTCCATCTCCGCGCGCATGTCGTTCCAGTCCTCGACCGCATCGCGAACATCGTCGAGCGTGGCGCGCACGCCCGCTTCAAGGCGTTCGCGCACATCGTCGCTGAGCAGGTCGAGATGCACCTGGATCATGGATTCGTTCAGGCAACGACCGCCTGATTGCACCCGCTCGCCATCCTCGCCGCGGCGCACCTGAACCACGGGGTGGAACATGGCCATGACGTCCAAGCCCTGGCTGGCGATTTCGCCCATCACCGAATCCACCAGGAAAGGCCGATCCTGGCCAATCACTTCGAGAATGTCTCGATCCAGGCTGCGCCCGTCGGCGCCATGGGCCGTGCGCACGCGGATCAGGATCTTGTCCGCAGCGCGATCCGCGCCGTATCGCCAGAACTCTTCAGCCAGCGAAATGGCGTCCTGCTCGCTCACTCCGGCAAGGTCGTCAGCAAGCGCATCCCCCCAAAGCTGATCCAGGAAACTGTCTGAATCCGGCCCGTTTTCCCCAAACGCCGCTTCAAACCGGCTGCGTGCGACCTTTAAAAAGGCCTCTCTGTCATAAGCGTGCCTGACGCTGACCACGGCGTTCATAATGGAGGGCTCCTGAAACGGAATAAGGGTGGACGGTGGACCATGTTCATCGAAAAAGCATGAACATATGTTTCGCAGCCTACTCCCCGCTGCGCTGGGTTCAAGCGGTACTGAGCGGCTAGACCTGCAATCATGCCTGTGCTTGATTCCAGGCCAACAAAACAACAGATTTCCGTATCGGAGACGACCATGCCTCACGCTCTCATCACCGGCGCCAATCGCGGCCTGGGCCTTGAGCATGTCAGCCAACTTCTTAAGCGCGAATGGACCATCAGCGCCGCGGTGCGCGACCCCGAGAGCGCCGATGCGCTCAAGGCGCTCGACCCCGGCGACGGCCGACTGAACATCCTGGCCTATGACGCGAGCGATCTGAACGCCGCCAATGCGCTCAAGGAAAAAGTGACGGGGCCGATCGACATCCTGTTCGCCAACGCCGGCGTCATGGGACCGAAGGAACAAGCCTTCGGTGAAGCGGCCAATGACGGCTTTCTGGACACCTTCCGCGTGAACACCCTGGCGCCGCTGGCGCTGGCGGAAGCGTTCGCCGATCAGGTGGCGCAAAGCCAGCTCAAGGTGATCGCCCTGCAATCGAGCCGCATGGGCTCCATCGCCGACAATGACAGCGGCGGCCGGTACGCCTATCGCGCCTCCAAGGCGGCGCTGAACGCGGTTGGCAAATCGCTGAGCATCGATCTCAAGGACAAGGGTGTCGTCGTGCTGACCCTGCATCCGGGCTGGGTGCGCACCGATATGGGCGGGCCGAACGGCCTTTTGACCCCCAGCGAAGCTGTCAGCGCGCAGCTTGACCTGATCGCTCGCGCCAACCCGGCGATGAGCGGCCGCTTCTTTCATATTAGCGGCGAAGACCTGCCTTGGTAGGAAGCGCGCGCTTTACCGACATGAAAAACCCCGCAGCCTCTGGCCGCGGGGTTTTTTGATGGAAGCGGCGCCGCCGGACGGGGACAGGCATGTCCAGCGGCGCCTGCAGGCCTCATCGGGCAGGCTGGGGGGACGCACTCTGAGGCCTGTAAAGCTTCGCTGACAGGTTTCAGCGAATCTCGTTCATCATGAGCTGATGTAGAGACCATTGCCCGAAGCGCAAGCGGCGACGAGGCTGACAGTCAGAAAAATTCCAGTTGCGATCACCAGTGAAACGGCGCGGGCCATGGTTGAACCTTCTTTCTTTTCTTTTTTTCGGCGTGAAGCCGATTGGCCAAGGACAGCGCGAGGAGGCCGGAAAACGCAGTTGCGCTTCGAAGCCTTCCGGTTGGGGAGGAGACCGGTGGGGGACCCCGATCCGTCCTTGGCGAATTCACATATGGGCTGCGGCCGCGGTCATTGCCACACACATGGGCTCACGCTTGCGTGAAATGTGTGTTTCCGGATCAGCAATACTGCGACCAGGGATGGGGCGGAGCGGATCAAGCCGTAGGCGGTCCAGAGGGATTGGGGGCCATTTGACGCCTTGGGGGAAGGCTGACGATTTGATCCGCCCCGACAGTCCATCCTGTAGGGACAGGCAGGTCCAGAAACGCGGCGCCATTGTATGATGGCGCCGGTCGCCAGATCTGCATCCGCCTCAAACGCGTTTCGCCGGCCCAAGGGCCGGCGACTGGGGACTTGCCCGGGCATGACGCCCGGCTGCAGGTGCAAGTCTTCTCATGTCGTCTGAAGAAAATGGAGCGGGCGATGCGATTCGAACGCACGACCCTCACCTTGGCAAGGTGATGCTCTACCCCTGAGCTACGCCCGCTCACTACCTGCGTACAGGGTCCGGCTTGCGCCGAGGCCGGGTATATCGCTTATCGAAGGTCGTTTTGCAAGCCCGTCCTGTACAGCTTTTGCAGTACATGAGCAGCTTGCCTGATTTCTTGCATCCTGCTGAGCTGACGCCATGACCCAGACGCCCCCGCTTCCCGCCCGCCCCGCCTCGCGACAGGCCTTGTTTGAGTATCTGGACGCGCTCTGCATCCCCCATGACACGCGCGACCATGAGCCGGTCTTCACCGTCGACGAAGGCGAAGCCCTCAAGGCCGACATGCCAGGCGGGCACACAAAGAATTTGTTCCTCAAGGACAAGAAAGGCGCGTTAATCCTGATCTCGGCGCTGCAGTCCACCCAGATCGCGCTCAAGCACCTGCACAAGATACTGGATTGCGGGCGCTTATCCTTCGGCAAGGCCGAGCTACTAGAAGACGCTCTTGCCGTGACGCCAGGATCTGTGACCGCCTTCGCCTTGGTCAATGACCCTGATCGCAAAGTCCGCTTCATTCTCGACCAGGCGTTGATGGCGCACGAGATCGTCAACTTCCATCCGCTGAAAAACGACGCCACCACGGCCATTCGCTCAAATGATCTGTTGCGGTTTCTCACCTCGCTGGGCCGAACTCCTGAAATTGTGAAGCTGGACGGGTGATCGCCCGCGCTTGCATCCCGGCGCTGGAGCGGCCACCTAGGGGTAAAGCGTCATTCGCTCCCTGCTGGAGACCTACAGATGGAAAATTTTGGAACAAACAGCCATCAGGCGCCGGCCGGCGCCGATCTGGTCAAGGATGGCACCGACCAGACCTTCATGAACGATGTGATCGAACCGTCCAAGGACGTGCCGGTTCTGGTGGATTTCTGGGCGCCCTGGTGCGGACCGTGCCGCCAGCTGGGACCCACGATCGAACGCGCCGTCACCAAGGCGGGCGGCAAGGTCAAGCTCGTCAAGGTCAATATTGACGAGAACCCCGGCATCGCGGGCCAATTGCGCATCCAGTCGATCCCCGCCGTCATCGCCTTCAAGGATGGTCAGCCGGTGGACGGCTTCATGGGCGCCCTGCCTGAAAGTCAGGTCAATGACTTCATCAACCGCATGACAGGCGAAGTCTCCGAAGAAGAGGTGGCGGCCCTTGTCGAGCGCGCGCAGGAGGCCCTGAGCCAGGGCGATCTGGGCGGCGCCGCACAAGACTTCGCCACCGCCCTTCAGATGGACCAGGAGAACGCCGACGCCATCGCCGGCCTGGCCCGTGTGCATCTGGCGGGCGGCGATCCGGTTCAGGCCAAAGCGATTCTGGACAATGTGCCTGAGACCTTGAAATCCGCGCCGGCCATCGCCGCCGTTCGCGCCTCCATGGAACTGGCCGGCGAAGCCCAGGACGCGCCGGAGGTCAGCGAAGCGGAATCAGCGGTTCAGAGCACGCCCAACGCCGAAACCTGGCATGCGCTGGGTCGCGCGCGCCTGGGCGCAGGTGATATGGATGGCGCCGCAGACGCGCTTCTTCAATCCATTGCGATAGATCGCGACTTCAATGACGCCGCCGCGCGGCAATTGCTGTTGCGGGTGTTTGAATCCGCCGGCGCAGGCTCCGAGCTGGCCAAGAACGGCCGCCGCCGCCTCTCCTCCATCCTGTTTTCCTGACCTGAACATCAGGGCCGCAGCGCTAGACTGCGGCCCTGATCGGGCTATCTGGGGAAATACGACAGCAGGAAAAGCGACCGGCCATGTCCCAGATCATCAACCCGCCGAGCGAGATCAAACTCTTCCCCATTCGCGGCTGTATCCTGCCGCCGGGGGAGCATCTGCCGCTGAACGTCTTCGAGCCGCGTTATCTGAACATGGTGGATGACGCGCTGGCCGGCGACGGGTTCATCGGCGTCATCCAGCCCACGCCCGGCGGTCAGTCCGACAAACCCACGCTGGAGCGGATCGGCGGCGCCGGACGCATTGTCAGCCATCAGGAAACGTCCGACGGCCGCTATCTGATGGTGCTGGAAGGCGTGATGCGTTTCGCCATCGAAGAAGAGCTGGATGTGCGCAAACCGTATCGCGTCGCGCGCGCCGATTACCGCCCCTTCACACAGGATCTGGTCGAAGCCCATCTGACGCCGATGATCGAAGTGGCGGGCCTTCTGGAGCGGTTGCACGCCTATTTCGACCTGGTCGGGATTGAAACCGACTGGCCGGCGCTGGAACAGGCGCCGCTGTCTCTGGTGATCAACAAGACCGCCATGGCCGCGCCCTTCGATCCTGCCGCCAAGCAACGTCTTCTGGAAGCAAGCTCCATCCCCCAGCGCGCCGAGCTGCTGGATAGTCTGATGGAGGACAGCCTCAGCCAGGCCTCTAGCGGCTCGGCAGGCTAGACGCCCGCCAGAGGCCCGCGTAAGACGTTGTGTCATGAGTGATGTGAAATCTGAACCCGCCGTTCTGGATCCCAAATTGCTGGAGATCCTGGTCTGCCCGGTCAGCCGCGGCCCTCTCGAGTATGATCGCGAGGCCAATGAGCTGGTCTCCAAACAGGCCCGGCTCGCCTATCCGATCCGCGAAGGCGTGCCGATCATGTTGCCTGAAGAAGCTCGCAATCTGGACGACTGATCCATGAGTGATCGCCCCTGGCCGACCCGTCTCAGCTTCAAGGCGTCAGACGGCGTGCTGGACATCGCCTATGACGACGGGGCGCGCTTCGCCATCCCGTTTGAGCTGCTGCGCGTTGAAAGCCCGTCGGCTGAAGTGCAGGGACATAGCCCCAACCAGAAGAAGCTGGTGGCCGGCAAGTCAAATGTCCGGGTCACTGCTGCCGACACAGTGGGCCGCTACGCCGTCCGGCTAAGCTTTGACGACGGCCATGACAGCGGCATTTTCTCCTGGGAGTATCTGCGCGAGCTGGGCGAGAACAGCGACACTTTGCTGAGCGCCTATCAAGACCGGCTGAAAGCTGCGGGCCTGCCGCGCTAGGCGGCTGTGCCCTCTTCAGGCGCGCTCTGGGTTTCCGGCGGCGCCAGCTGCGCCAGCAATTGCTGAACCGCCAGCATTTTCTGCTCGCCCCCCGGAGACGCCGCCGCGACACGGCCCTCATCGCTTTCCATCATGCGCAC
>NZ_DEMB01000011.1:245836-251080 GCF_002354675.1 Oceanicaulis sp. UBA2681
CCCGCCACACGGTCCATGACCTTGGTGGCGTCCAAAATCGCCAGTCCCAGCGTATCAAACGCCTCAACCAGTTCGCGCTTGTCCGCTTTGGGAAAGCCGCCCTTCATGGCGCGCGCCTGCAGGCTGGTGACCTGCGACAGGCGTTCCAGCGGCTGGCCCGCACCGCGCAGGAAGAAATTGACCGTGGTGTTCGCTTGCACCTTGCCGCGAATATAGCTGGCGAGCTTCTTCTTGTTCTCTTCACCCACCAGATGGTCTTCCATCGCGAACAGGCGCTCGATCTGGTCCACCGGCGTATGGGCGCCAGACAGAGCTTCCTCGATGGCGTCCGGCTGAAGGAGACGGGCCGAGCGGTGCGTGAACGCCTCTACGAGCGCATCGGGATTGAGGTTGAGATTCTGTCCCGCCGAAACGATCAGCCGCTGGGCGAGTTTACGGGCCAACTCGATCTCAGCCATCACGGACCGAGGGCGGAACCGCTTGGGCGCGCGCAGTTTTTCCAGAATTTGCTGGGCCAGCTCGTTATGCGCAGCCGGCAAGGATGCCTGCTTGATCTGGCTGGCGAGCCGACGCGCGGTTTCCGGCGCCCGGCTCAGATCCGGACTGTCTGGGGCGCCTTCATAGATCCCGGTCAGCCGCAGGACTTCGTCACCCAGATCCACCGTGTCGCCCAGAACCCGGCGCAGGGCGGAATCAAAGGACAGGATTTCAGCCATGAAGGCGTCCGTATGCGTCGCCGCCAGAGCGCGCGCCTGCGCGTCTTCCGGCAGGTCATCATGCATGTCGAGCAGATGACGGACCTTTTCGCCCATGTCGTAGGATTCAGAGAGCTGATCCGCGATGGCGCGGCGCATCAGTTTTTCCGGTGCGGACTTGCCGGCCACTAGGCTGGCGGTCTCTGCAAAGGTTTTGCCGCGGGGCGGTTTGCCGCCCGCCTTTGCTTCCTTGCGAGACTGTTCAATGCCGCGCTGGACCAGTTCGGTGATCAGACGCACATAGGCATGCACCGAGGCGTCGCTGTTTTGCGCCCGCGCGATCGCGACTTTCTGGATCGCGTGCTGCAAATCGGTGTCGGAACCGTCCAGTTGTTCGATCAGGTCCGGTCTGTGCAACAGCTCCATCGGGCAAACCTGGGAGCGTTCAAGCCAGTCTGACAGCGCCCGGCGCAGCGTATCGCGGGCTGCAGGCCCGGACAGATCGTCCGGCGTCAGGCACGGAATGCTGGCTTCGGCCGGCTTTTCATCGCCCGCATATTTTTCCGGCCCGACTTCAAAGATCGATCCGCCCCGAAAGCCCCCCGATTCCGCATCCCAGACTTCACGCACCACGCGGATCGACCCGCTGGAGTGATTGGTCTGCAGCTTCTTGGCCAGCCCCATAGCCGCATTACGATCCTTCAGCGCCTCGACCAAGGTCCAGGAAGCCTTCACGTTTTTCTTCAGAAAGACCTCGTAATGGACGTCTTCGTGCGCCATTTCCGCCTCATTCCCCAGCAGTTTCGGATAGTAATGCACTACCGGCCTTAACCCTAGGTAACCATGTCTTTGCTTGATCTCGCGCAACAAATAGTATGAAGCGCTACAGACATCGGTTTGACCGAGAGAAGACAGGATACGAACGATGGCGACCATCGCCCTTGTGGACGACGACGAGAACATTCTGACCTCCGTTTCCATGTTTCTGGAAAATGAGGGCTATGACGTGCGCACCTTCACCGACGGCGCCGAGGCGTTGCCGCATCTGAGCGAAACGCCGCCCGATCTGGCGATCTTCGACATCAAGATGCCGCGCATGGATGGCCTGGAGCTGCTGCGCCGCGTGCGCCAGTCCTCCAACCTGCCGGTCATCTTCCTCACCTCAAAGGATGGTGAGTTCGATGAGGCGCTGGGGCTTGATCTGGGCGCGGATGATTACATCGCCAAGCCCTTCTCCCATCAGCTGCTGGCGCGCCGGATCAAGGCCGTGCTGCGCCGCGCCCAGGCCGATCCTGCAGGCGCGGAAGGCGGAGAGACCGGCGAGCACAAAGTCATCGAACGCGGCCAATTGCTGCTCGACCCCAACCGGCACGCTTGCAGCTGGGCCGGAAAGCCAGTGCGTCTGACCGTCACTGAATTTCTGATCCTGCATGCGCTGGCCAACCGTCCCGGCTTTGTAAAAAGCCGCGACAGCCTGATGGACGCGGCCTATGACGATCAGGTCTATGTGGATGATCGCACCATCGACAGCCACATCAAGCGCATCCGCAAGAAGTTCCGCGACGTGGACGACACATTCGACAGCATTGAGACCCTGTATGGCGTCGGCTACCGTTATAAGGAGGCTTAAGGTCGCGCGTCGCGCCGTCCTGCGCCTGTCCGCCCAACTCAAACCGCTGTTGTTGTCACGTCTGGGCGCCACCATCATCCTGACCAATCTGGTGGCGTTGAGCGTTGTGATCGGCGGCATGTTCGCCATCACCGAGAACCGGCGCGGGCTGGTGGACGCCAAGGTGGATTCGCTCTCCGCCCAGGCTGAAATTATCGCCAACATCATCACCGAGACTGCGGTCTACGGTGATGCGCCCGGCCCTGAAATGGATCGTGACGCCGCGCGCGAAGTGCTCAGGCGCTTGTCGGGGCTCTATGTGCCGGACGAGACGCGCGCCTTGCTGCACGCCCCGGGACCGGTGCGCATTGCCGATTCCGACCTGATCGCGGGCGATGTGGACCAGATCGAACTGCCGCCGCTGGACGGGCGGCCGGACACCCCCCTGACGGCACTGCAGAACGCCTCCCGCTCCTTGATGGAGCAAATCGGCCAGATGTTCCTGTCTTCTGAAGACCGAACGGCGCTAGACCGGACTTTGGCCGATGAGGTGCGCGAAGCCTTTCAGACCGGTGAGGCCCAGTCCGGCGTGCGCCGCGACCCTGACGGCGGGCGCGTGGTGTCCGTGACCATTCCCATTCAACTCATTCAGGCGGTCGTCGGCACCGTCACTTATGAATCGTATGATCTGGACGCCCTGATTGCACAGGAACGCGCCGCCATCCTGCCTTATGTGCTTGTGGCCGCGTCGGTTTCGCTGGTCATGGCGCTTGTGCTGACCGTTCAGATCGCCTGGCCTGTGCGGCGGCTGGCCGAGGCGGCGCGCGAAGTGCGCCTGGCCGGCGGACGACGCGTGCCCCTGCCCGACATGAAAGGCCGCCGCGATGAAATCGGCGATATGGGACGGGCCTTCACCCAGATGACCAACGCGCTTTATGACCGACTGGACGCCATTGAAGCCTTCGCGGCGGACGTGTCGCACGAGATCAAGAACCCGCTGACCTCGATCCGCTCCGCCTCTGAAATCCTGCCGCTCGCGAAGGATGACGCCAAACGCGCCCGTCTGATCGACGTGATCCAGCATGATGTGAAGCGGCTGGACCGGCTGATCACCGACATTTCAAACGCCTCGCGTCTGGACGCCGAGCTGGCGCGGGAAGATCTGGAGACGATCGATCTCGCTGTCTTGCTCAATGATCTCGCCAGCCTTCAGAACGACCCTGACGCCAAGGCGCCGCGCGTCACCGTCAGTCACACCGCTGACCGGCACTGGGTGCGCGGCCATGAGCATCCGCTCAGCCGGGTCTTCATCAACCTGATCGAGAACGCCATCACCTTCTCCCCCGCAGACAGCGTGGTGAAAATCACTATCGAACGCGGTCCGGGGCAAACCCATCAGGTTCGGGTCGAGGACAACGGGCCGGGCATTCCCGAAGACAATCGCGAAGCCATTTTTGATCGTTTCTACACCCAGCGCCCCAAGGGCGCGGCTTTTGGCGCGCATTCCGGGCTTGGCCTCGCCATTGCGCGCCAGATCGTGACCGCTCATGGCGGACAGATCGAAGCTTCAAACCGGCTCGATGATCAGGGCGTCGTCCTTGGCGCCTGCTTCACGGTGACACTGCCTGCCTATATCCGATAAGTATGTGTGGCGCGAAAACGGCGCCTGTCATCCTCGTGCAGCAGACTGTTGCAGGCACGTCGCACAGGGCTTTCGCCCGACGCAAAACCGGGTTTACATGGGCGGGATAACTTTCCGTCTGAGGACCAGTCTCACACCATGATCGGCATTGTCGTCGTCACTCACGGCCGTCTCGCTGACGAACTTGTCGCCGCCACTGAGCATGTGGTCGGCCCGCTTGAAGCCTGCAGCGCCATTTCCATCGGTCCCGATGATGATATGGAGCGCCGTCGCGATGATATTCGCGAAGCGGTGGAGAAGGCGGATCAGGGCGAGGGCGTGATCATCCTCACCGACATGTTCGGCGGCACGCCGTCAAACCTGTCCATCTCGCTGCTTGAAAAAGGGCGAGTGGAGGTCATCGCCGGCGCCAATCTGCCCATGCTGATCAAGCTGGCCGAGGCCCGCTCCCGGCTCGACATGAACGCGCTGGCGGAAAGCGCCAGTGAAGCAGGCAAACGCTATATCGCCGTCGCTTCCCAGATCCTGGATGGCGCGGCGTGACCACTGAGCGCACGGTCACGATCTGCAATCAGCGCGGCCTGCACGCCCGCGCCTCCGCCAAATTCGTCGCTGAAGCCGCGCGCTATGACGCCGATATCAGCGTCTCTCGCGACCATGAGCAGGTCAGCGCGGATTCCATTATGGAATTGCTGATGCTCGCCGCCGGTCCCGGAGTGCAGATCACCATCAAGGCGGACGGGGATGACGCCGCAGAGGCGGTCGATGCGCTCAGCGCTCTGGTCGAATGCGGATTTGACGAAAACGACTAGGTCGACCCGGCGCGCATGAAAAACGCCGCCGGGCTCTCCCGGCGGCGTTTTTCATGATGTGTCGCAGGCTTGCCCGGATCAGGCGTCTTCATCCTCTTGGGACCGGCTCGGCGCTGGCGGCGCGGGCGGCGCCGGCGGCACGACCGGGTTGGAAAACAGTGACAGGACCCGATTGGTCAAGGGTGCGCTAGGCCGCAGCTCGCGCGTTTCACGTGTGGTGGGTTGCGCCGAAGCCATTGCAGTGTCTGTGCTCTCTTCCGCCGACGGCATGGGCGGCGGCGAGGGCAGCACGATGGCGCGCGCGGCGTAACGCGGATCATTCTTCATCCGTTCTGCTTCTTCCGCATCCAAACCGGCGAGTTCGACCTCACCTTCCAGCTTGTCCTCAGACGCCCCGGCATCAAGCTCAGTCTCTGGAAGAGACAAGGCAGGCTCAGCCTCTTCTGCGACTTCTGAAGTCAGAGCATCCGCTTCAGCGCTGGTTTC
>NZ_DEMB01000011.1:251158-279743 GCF_002354675.1 Oceanicaulis sp. UBA2681
CTTCTTCCGCGCCAACATCCGTCTCATCTGCAGCCGGCGCTTCGGCCACAGAACCCTCATCAATCGCGTCGCCCTCTGAAAGCGCCGGCTCGGCCTCTTTCATATCCGAGCTTACGACCTCGTCTTGCGGCTCAGCCTCAGACTGAGGCTCGTGCGTGACCTCAAGGTCTTCATCCACGGTCTCTGAAGCCGTCTGCGTCGCATTGACGACGTCCTCTTGATCGTCAGTGGAGGACTCCGCGCCCTCTTCCAAGGTCGGCGCTTCATCAGTCTGAGCCGCTTCAGCCTGAATCTCAGGCTCCACGTCTACGGCGCCCGCATCATCTTCAGACGAGCCTTGAGCCGGCTCATCAGCGGTCTCCATCCGGGTCTCTTCACCGGTTTCACTCAGCGCCGCGCTGACCGGGGCCGCGACCGCACTCATCGCAGCCGTGTCCTCTGCGGCCTCTTCGGTGACTTCTTCCGCCACTTCGGGCTCGACTTCGGGCTCTTCCGTGCGTGCGATGGTCTCTTCCGGCGCATGACGCTGAAGATGATCGGCCAGAAGCGCAATGCGCCGCTCAAGCCGCGCAGCGTCGCGAATACGGTTGATCACCCCGCCAATCATGAAGATGACGGCGGAAACGCCATAAGCGATGACGGCGTATCCCGCTGCGGCCTCGAGCCCGCCCAGCCCCAGAGCCGCCGCGGCGACCAATCCCACAAACAGCGGCGCCCAGAGCAACCGCCAGGAGCGCGTTGCGAACACCACCAGCGCCCCCAGACCAGACAAAGCGTAAAAGACAATCTGATCGGCCTGCTCCGCCATGGACGGGACAGACTGCGCAATAAGCGCGCTGACCGGGCTGACTGTTTGCGAAAAGCTCCAATTGCCCAGATCAGGCAGAGCGCCAAGCGCCAGCGCAAAGATATTGAAAGAGGGCGCGACGCCAAACAGGCTGGGGTCCACTTCCACGAGGAAGGTGCGCAGATACGGCCAGACCATCACCATGGCGGCGAGCGCGAACAGCAGAACCGTCAGGAACCAGTTGACGTTGCGGGCGACGCCGGCGCGAGACAGCATGGCGCTGGCGCCGGGATGGGTGCGCGACCAGCCCTGACGGGTATGATTGACCACGGCGACCGGCCGTGAACGCCGGGACGGCCCGGTCTGCATGCGCAGAACAGACGCCTGATCTCCGGCCTCAAGCGCGAAATCACGATCCATGACGCGCACAGTATGTTTGGCGCCGTCATAATCGGTCAGGCTGTGCTCATCGGCGCGGGCGCGCGGATCGGACCCGCTCACCTCACCGGCGGCGGCGTAGAAATCCAGCGTCTTACGTCCAAAATGCTGGCTCGCATAAGCGGTCGGCAAATTCGCCATTTCAACAGTCCCCTCAGTCCGTCGCACAGGTCCGCCGCCCCTCGGCGTCTCCTGCGGCCATGCCGCATGAACCCATATCACGGGTCCTGAGCAAAAATCTTACCATAAAGTTTATACAGATTTAGGACCTTTTTAA
Organism: Oceanicaulis sp. UBA2681; assembly: GCF_002354675.1. Taxonomy (NCBI): domain Bacteria; kingdom Pseudomonadati; phylum Pseudomonadota; class Alphaproteobacteria; order Maricaulales; family Maricaulaceae; genus Oceanicaulis; species Oceanicaulis sp. UBA2681. The sequence continues at coordinate 252,661 of NZ_DEMB01000011.1, forward strand.
GAAGTCGGGGGTTTTTCCTGCCGATTCATGTTCAATACGCCAGATGGTTTGCCCGTTTTGGGACGCGTGTTAAGAGGTGCGCTGTCCCAAATGGAACCATCAGGCTCTGACCTGTTCGAAGTCAAAAACAAGGCGCCTTCCCATGACCCTGCTCAATGCCGCCAACACCGGCGACGATCGCTATGTCAAAGACCTCTCGCTGGCTCGCTGGGGCCGGCTGGAGATCGAGATGGCCGAGATTGAAATGCCCGGCCTGATGGCCCTGCGCGAAGAATACAAAGGCAAGAAGCCTCTGGCGGGCGCGCGCATCGCCGGTTCTCTGCACATGACCATCCAGACCGCGGTGCTGATCGAAACGCTCGTTGAGCTGGGCGCGGACGTGCGCTGGGCCTCGTGCAACATCTTCTCCACCCAGGACCACGCCGCCGCCGCCATCGCCGAGCGCGGCATTCCGGTTTTCGCCTATAAAGGCGAAACGCTGGAAGAATACTGGGAATATGCCGACGCCATCTTCCATTGGCCGAACGGCGAAACCGCCAACATGATCCTGGACGATGGCGGCGACGCCACCATGTACCTGCAGCTGGGCGAAAAAGCCGAAGCCGACCCGAACTTCCTGGGCGAGCCGAAATCGGAAGAGGAATCCTTCCTGTTCCAGACCATCCGCAACCGCATCAAGCTGTCGCCGGGCTGGTTCGCCAAGGCCAAGGCCGCTATCAAGGGCGTGTCTGAAGAGACCACCACCGGCGTGATGCGCCTGTATCAACTCGCCAAGAAGGGCGAGCTGGCCTTCCCGGCGATCAACGTCAACGACTCTGTGACCAAGTCGAAATTCGACAACCGTTACGGCTGCCGTGAAAGCCTGGTGGACGCTATCCGCCGCGGCACCGATTTGATGATGGCCGGCAAGACCGCCGTCGTCTGCGGTTATGGCGATGTGGGCAAAGGGTCCGCTGAATCCCTGCGCAACGCCGGCGCCCGCGTGTCGGTCACCGAGATCGACCCGATCTGCGCCCTGCAAGCGTCCATGGACGGCTTCGCCGTGGTTCGCCTCGAAGACGTGATCAACGATATCGACATCGTCGTCACCGCCACCGGCAACAAGGACGTCGTCACCGTCGACCACATGCGCACCATGAAGCACATGGCGATCGTGTGTAATATCGGCCACTTCGACAACGAGATTCAGGTCGAGGCGCTGAAGAACTTCCAGTGGACCAACGTCAAACCGCAGGTCGATCTGGTCGAATTCCCCGACGGCAACAAGATCATCCTGCTGTCCGAAGGCCGCCTGGTGAATCTGGGCAACGCCAACGGCCACCCCAGCTTCGTGATGTCCGCCAGCTTCACCAACCAGGTGCTGGCCCAGATCGAGCTGTGGACCCGCGGCGATCAGTACGAGAACCAGGTCTACATCCTGCCCAAGCATCTCGACGAGAAAGTCGCCGCCCTGCACCTTGAAAAGCTGGGCGCCAATCTCAGCGAGCTGTCCACCGAGCAGGCCGAGTATATCGGCGTCGAGCAGAAAGGCCCGTTCAAGGCCGAGCACTATCGCTACTAGGCGCTAGTTACTCCTAAAGACGAGAAGCCCCGCCGGAATGATCCGGCGGGGTTTTTCATGTGCCCGCCTTGCCCTAGCGCGCATCTGCGCACACTGTGCGCGCCATGCGCCTGATAATCATCCCGACCCTTCTCGTCCTGTCGCTCTCGCTCGCCGCGTGCGGTTCGAGCCCGGATCTGAACCCGCTGGCAGATCCGCGATCCCAGCCCTTTATCGCCACCTCCGACATGCCGATCCCGCCCAATGTGGAGCGCGCGGCGAGTTCGGATCAGTGCGCGGGCGAACCCTTGCGCGCCATCGACGCCAGCCTGCCCGCCTATCCGGCGCGCGGCTGGTCGCGCGGGCTGCAAGGCTGGTCCATTGTCCAGTTTGACGTCATTCAAGCCGGCGAGACCGAAAACGTGTCCGTCGCGCGCGGCGTGCCCGGCGGCAGTTTTGACCGCGAAGCCCGCCGCGCAGTGGAAGACTGGCGCTTCGCCCCCTTGAGCGAGGGCGCAAATCTTTATGGCTGCGTGGTGTTGTTTGAATTCACCCAAGGTGAAGTACGCATTCGATAAAGACTCCCCAAACGGGTTTTTTCTTTGCAATATCCCGCCCTAAGAGATTTGGGGGGATTGATCATGAAAATACAGCTTATCGTGACCGCATGCCTGCTGGGGCTGGGTGCATGCACGACACCGGACCGGGTGGATTTTGGCGGCACGTCGTATGTGCAAGCGGTTTCCGGACCGAGCCAGCCCTGTGAGACCGCGAACCTCCGACGGCAGAGCCGCGCCGAGCTGGTCTACCCCCCAAGCCTGATGGCGATCGCCTACGCCAACCAGTCCAGAGGCTTCAGTTATACCGTGCCCCTGACCTTTGACGTTACGCCTGAAGGCCGGGCGGTGAATGTACGGTTCGCGGGCAATCCCGCCGATACGACCAACTCCGCCAAACGCGAGGCCATCTTCAACGCCGCTGAATCCCTGTCGGGCTACCAATTCGCCTGGCCCACTGGCAGCACGCCCGGTTACGCACTGAATTGCCGTCAGGAAATCAACTTCTCCACAAGCTACCAGACAACACCCTAAATCCGTTCAGCCTTCCCCATCGCATCACATTTCACCTTCCGGTAAGATGTGATTCGCACGTGTGCGCGTGTTCAGCGGGATAGCGCACCAGGCAATTGGGGATATGGCGCGTCATGACCGCAGCCGAACCGGTACAACTGGCCACTCTCATCGTCACAGGCGGCTCGGTCGCTTTTGCTCTGGCGTCCTCGGTCTGGGCTTACAGGCTGACCGCCGGCGCCCGAAAGGCCCGCAAGCTCTGGCGCGACCGCATCCTCGCCGCAGAAGACCGCGCCGAACGCAATGACAGCCTGTTCGCGGCGCATCCGGGCGTGGTGGTGGTCTGGAACGGGGCCCCGCAATCTGACGCCGAGCACTGGTCCGCTCCCAAGCTCTATGGGTCTCCCGCCGCCCTCGCTTCGCTGCTGCAATTCGCCGAGCTGAGCCAGACTGGCGGCCCCAGCGGTCAGATCGCGACCGACATCCTGGACAGCATTTCTGATTTCACCGCGCGCACCGCGACAGGCGAGACGACGAGTTTTCGTGACCGCGCGCGCGCCTTGATGGCGGACGGCGCCGCGTTTTCCCTGACCCTGTCCGGCCCGTCCGGTCGTCAGGTCCAGGTGGATGGCCGCCCCGCCGGCCGTCAGCTCGTGATCTGGCTGACCGACACCGCCCTGCGCCAGGCTGAAGGCGCCGCGCACAGCCCTGACGGGATCGGTCACGACGATCCGATCGGCTTCATGGACATGATGGGCCGCAATCCGGTTCCGGCCTGGCGCCTGGACGCCAAAGGCCGGCTGACCTGGGTGAACGCCGCCTATGTCAAAGCGGTCGAGGCCAAGGACGTGGCTGAAGTGATCGACCGGCAGGTGCTGCTGGAGCCCAGCCTGGCCGATCAGGCGCGCGACGTGCTCAGCGCCGCCGAAACCCGCACCGGCGCCCGCGGCGTGGTGCTGGCCGGCCAGCGCCGGGTGATGTCGGTGACCAGCTATCCCGTTCAGGGCGGCGTGGCGGGCTTCGCGGTGGACGTGACCGACGGCGAAGAAGCCAAAGCTGCGCTGAACCGGTTCCGGGAAGCGCATGACCTGACGCTGAACCATATGACCGAGGCGGTCGCGATCTTTGACCGCGCCAAGAAGCTGGTCTTTTACAATCAGGCCTTCACCCAGATGTTCAATGTGGAAGAGGCCTTCCTCAATGACCGTCCGGCCCATGGCGTCCTGCTGGACCGCTTGCGCGAGAAACGCCGCCTGCCCGAACAGGCCGATTACAGCCAATGGCGCACCGCCGAGCTGGCGCGTTATGAAGCGGCTCCGGGCTCGGAAGTCGAACCGGACGAGCTCTGGGCCTTGCCGGACGGGCGCACCTTGCGCGTCGCGCGCCAGCGTCACCCCATGGGCGGCCTGCTGGTGATTTTCGAAGACATGACCGACCAGCTGTCACTGCAAGCGCGCTACAACACCCAGATCAAGGTGCAACGCGCGACGCTGGACAAGCTGCATGAAGCGGTCGCAGTGTTCGGGTCGGACGGGCGTCTGAAACTGCGCAACGCGGCCTTTGAAACGCTGTGGAAGCTCGATCCCGATACGCTGGACGGCGTGCATTTTGACGATGTGGTCAGCGCCTGCCAGCCGCTTTATGACAACAGCGAAGCCTGGGGCCAGCTGAAAGCGCGCATCACCGATCCCAGCCCGGAATCGCGCAAGGCGATGACGGGTGAAATTCGCCGCGCCGACAACTCTGTCCTGACCTGGCTGACCCGGCCGCTGCCCGATGGCGCGACCGTGATCGCCTGGGACGATATTACTGACAGCCGCCGCATTGAATCCGCCTTGCGTGACCGCGCCGAAGCGCTGGAGGCCTCAGAGCGCATCAAGACCGAATTTGTCGAGCATGTGAGCTATCAGCTGCGCACGCCTCTGACCACGATCCACGGCTATGCGGATCTGCTGGCGGGCGGCTTCGCGGGGGATCTGTCAGATCGTCAGAAAGAGCATATGGGCGCGATCCAGACCGCCTCTGGCCAGTTAGGCAAGCTGATCGACGATATTCTGGATATCGCCGCCATTGATGCTGGCCAGCTGGAGCTGGAGCTGGGCGATGTGAACCTGCACGCCCTGGCCGAGGAATCGTCTGAACTCATCGCCTCACGCGCCGAGCATTCTGGCATCAAGCTGTCCCTGAACGCGGATCAGGACGCCTCTCTGGTCCGCGCGGACGCCAAACGCCTCAAACAGGTCTTCTACAACCTGCTCACCAACGCCATGGACCATGTCAGCCCTGGCGGCGCGGTGGAAGTGGGCGCAGACGTCACCGGCGAAGATGTCTCCATCTGGGTGGCCGATGACGGCGTCGGCATCGCGCCCGACCGTCAGGCGAAGATCTTCGAACGCTTTGAACGCGGTGATGGCGGCGGCGCCGGCCTGGGCCTGGCCCTCGTCAACGACATCATCCGGCTGCATGGCGGCTGGGTGGAGCTGGAAAGCGAGCCGGGCGAAGGCACGCGCGTGACCTGCCACCTGCCCCGGATCACCAATTCTCAATCCGCCCCCGAGCTTGACCTGCCGGGCAGCCATTCGCTGAGCGCGGAATAAGCCGGGCGGGCGTCAGGCGCCCGCCGGTGAAGGCTCGGCCTGATCGCCTTGCAGCCCGAGATCAGACAACAGGGACGCATCCGTGTTCTCATCCGGGTTCGGCGTGGTCAAAAGTTCATCGCCGACGAAAATCGAACCCGCGCCCGCCAGGAAGCACAGCGCCTGCAGTTCACGCGACATGGTCTCGCGGCCTGCTGACAGGCGCACCACGCTCTTGGGCATGATGATCCGGGCTGTGGCGATCGCGCGGACGAAATCTAGCCCGTCGAGCGGCTGAGAACCCGATAGCGGCGTGCCGTCCACATCCACCAAATGATTGACCGGCACGCTTTCAGGGTGGACCGGCAGGCTGGCGAGCTCGGCCAGTAGCCCGATGCGGTCGTCCTTGCTTTCACCCATGCCGATAATGCCGCCGCAGCAGGTCTTCATGCCCGCCGCGCGCACCTTGGACAGGGTGTCGATCCGGTCATCCCAGGTACGGGTGGTGATGATCTGCTTGTAGTATTCCGGCGAGGTGTCGAGATTGTGATTGTAATAATCAAGCCCCGCGGCCGCCAGGCGCTCGGCCTGTCCGTCGCCCAGCATCCCCAGCGTCATGCAGGTCTCAAGCCCCATCGCTTTGACGCGGCGGATCATGTCGTGGATTTTCGGCTCGTCGCGCTCTTTCAGCTCGCGCCAGGCCGCGCCCATGCAAAACCGGGTGGCGCCTTGATCTTTGGCCTCTTGCGCCTTTTTCTCGACCTCTTCGGGATCCATCAACTTGGACGCCTTAAGACCGGTGTCGAAATGGGCGGACTGATTGCAATAGCCGCAATCCTCCGCACACCCGCCGGTCTTGATCGAAAGCAGGCGTGACTTCTGGACCGTATTGGGGCGATGTCCCTGGCGGTGCAGGCTTTGCGCGGCGAAGATCAGATCATTAAACGGCGCATCATGGATGGCGGCGACCTCGGCGCGCGTCCAGTCATGGCGCACAATGGCCAATTGGTCGAGATCGTTGAGAAGTTTGGACATGAGCGCCTCTGGACCTGTGCAAAACGACGGCGACGGTAAGAACCTCGTCTCCAGGCTGCAAGCCATGGAACTCAGTGTTTTGCAGGCGAGACTGGCCTTGCTGATCACCAGCGTCGCCATTTTCGGGCTGGCGCTTTTGCCCGCACACTTTGAAAGCCCCACCCTGTTCGGCGCGGACAAGATCAAGCATATGGGCGCGTTCGTGATGCTGACCCTGCTGGCGCGGGCCAGCTGGCCGCTCTGGCCATTGTGGCGGCTGGCGCTTGGTCTCGCAGCTTTCGGCGCCGCCATTGAGTTGGCGCAGGGGCTCAGCGGCTTGGGGCGTACCGCGTCCTTCGCTGATCTTGTTGCGGACCTGATCGGGATCGGTCTCAGCTTCGCACTGCTCTGGGGCGTCCGGAAGCTGCGCGCAAAGAAACACACGACCGTCGCTTAATCCGTTTTTCGAATATGGCTCAAGAAAAACCCCCGGCGCCAAGCGCCGGGGGTTCAAGTCCATCAAATCAAGCTGAGTATTATTCGCTCGGTTTGCTGTCAGGTCCGGTCATGGACGGGTTTGACCCCTGCCCTTCTTCATCGGCCTTCTTGGTGTAGGCGATCACCACCCCTGACAAGAGCAGTATGGCGATCAGGTTTGGCGCCGCCATCGCGGCGTTGGCGATCCCGCCGAACTTCCAGATGAAGTCCACCTGCTGCAGCGCGCCGAAGAACACCATCACCACCCACATCAGGCGGAACGGCTTGGTCGCCCAGTCGCCGACCAGATAGGTCAGCGCCTGCTCGGCATAGTAGGACCAGCCCAGAATGGTGGTGAAGGCGAACAGCGTCAGACAGACCGCGATCAGGATGCCGCCGAACGGGATATGACTTTCACGGAACACCGCGGTCGTCACTTCCGACGCTTCCAGTTGCGATTGCCAGGCGAAGCCCACCGTCTCGGCGCCGTTCGGATAGGCGCCCTGAACCACCAGGATCACCAGCGCCGTCATGGTGCAGATCACGATTGTGTCGATGAACGTCCCCAACATGGCGATTTCACCCTGCCGCACCGGAGAATCCGTTTGCGAGGCTGCGTGCGCGATCGCCGTGGAGCCCTGACCTGCCTCATTGGAGAACAGGCCCCGCTCCACGCCAAAGCGCAAGGCGATCATGATCGAGGAGCCTACAAAGCCGCCCGTGGCGGCTGTGCCGGTAAAGGCGTCCGTGAAGATCATGCCGATCGCGCCCGGAAGGGCCGGAGCATTGAGCGCCAGAATGAACAGGGCGCTGATCAGATAGACCACAGCCATGAACGGCACGACCTTGCCGGCGAAGGAGCCGATGGACTTGATGCCGCCGATGATCACGATGAACACCAGAATGGCCAGGATCAGGCCCGGCACCCAGTTGGCGATCATCACCGTGAAGGCTTCTGCCGGCAGCTCGAAGCTCTGGCCAAGACGCTCGACCGTCACCAACTCTCCTGATTCAAGCGCCGCCTGAACCGTACAGGCCGGTGCATAAGCGTTGCCGAAATCACCGTTCACTTCGACCGCGCTGCGACCCACAGAGATCTGGCAGGGAATCGAACTGGAGAATGGCGCAGACGCTTCCGTCATCGCCTGGGTGATCGAGTTGGACTGGATCATGTTGCCGGTCGCGACGGCGGAGAACAGCGTGCCGACCGCAAACAAAACCGCCAGAAAGCCCCAGGGCTTACCCAGGCCGTTCTTGATGTAATACATCGGTCCGCCATGGACCCGGCCGTCTGGGTGGGTTTCACGATAGCGCACCGCCAGGCTGGATTCAGCGTACGCCGCCGCCATGCCGACAAGCGCCGTGATCCACATCCAGAACACGGCGCCCGGGCCGCCCAGAGAGATCGCTGTCGCCACGCCGGCGAGGTTGCCCGTACCTACCTGACCCGACAAAGCCGTGGACAAAGCCTGCCACGGGGTGATGTCACCCGCGCCGCCGCCGCCCTTGCGCCCGGCCCACAACTCGCCGAAAGCCGGGAAAAGCCGGCGCAGCGGCCGCAGCCGCAAACGGATCATGAAATAAAGGCCGGTGCCAAGCAGGAGCAGGATCATCGGCCCGCCCCAAATCGCCGCGCTGACCTGGTCAACTAGCGAGTAAAACTGTTCCATTGGTGTCGCTCCCCGAACACAAAGTCGCCGCAGACCTTAACGGGATGAGCGCAAAATCAAAGCGTTCCTTCAGCACTGAAGGGTTACATGACCGTTATAAATGCACGAATTGTGGATTTCAGGACGCGGTTTTTGAACGGTTGAGCCCAAGTTTCAGCCGCCGACGCATGAAATCCACGAACCGGCCTTCTGTCTCCTGCGTCGCCTGGGCGTCGTACCGCAGCGTTGAGTCCGGATGATGGTCAGGCTCGTCAAAGGCGTGGGTCACGCCGCCCAGAACCGACCAGCTGACCGGCGCGTCATGTTGCCTGGCGCGCATGAACACGACCGAGGCGTCCGCTTCGCTGGCCATGGAATCACGTTCCACCAGAACCGCTTCAACCGGAATGGAGGACAGCCAGTCATTGCGCACCGCCAAAGACGGCCCGCTGACATAAGGATAAACGAGGAAGACGCCTGTCACGCCCGCAAACGGATGTTCAGGCGCATCCGCCAACCCGTCTGGCGGTCGCTTCATCTGCGCCAGCGTCAGCGCGTCCAGAAGCGTCCAACCGCCATGGCTCCACCCCGCCAGCGCTAGACGGGCAGGGTCGATCCTGCGGTCCTGGCGGACAAGCTCCAGCGCAGCATAGACATCCGCCGCCCGTTCGCGCCCCCACAGCCGGTGACCGGTGCAGACCTGAGCCAGCGCCTCTTCATATGAGATGTTTCGGGCCCGCAGGCTGTCCACGATCACCGCAGCGACGCCGGATTTCACCGCCAGCGCCGCGTAATTTTCCGTCACCTGACGCACGCCGCCGCAGCCATGAAACAACACGACGGCCGGGAACGGGCCATCGCCTGGCGGATAGGACACCCGCACATACGGCTCTAGAAAAGCGACATGATCAGCGAAAGGCTTGCGCGCCAGATGCTGGCCGCGCAAACGCCGGTACAAAGACCAGGCGATGTACAGTGCGAACGCCAGCACGCCCACGCCCGCCAACGCCAGAACCCAGATCAGCTTGTCCATGAAGGCTCGCCCCTGATGATCACGATACAAGACCTAAGACCATCAGGAGCGAACGCCAAGATCACAGCGTCAATCGCGCCTAGTGACGGAAGTGACGCATCCCGGTGAAGACCATCGCCAGGCCGGCTTCATCGGCGGCGGCGATCACCTCTTCGTCACGCACCGAACCGCCGGGCTGGATGATGCAGCGCGCGCCGGCCTTGGCCGCTTCCAGCAAACCGTCGGGGAAGGGGAAGAAGGCGTCTGACGCACAGGCCGAATGGGTTGTACGCGGCTCGTCCCAGCCATTTTCCTTGGCGGCGTCCTCGGCTTTGCGGGCGGCGAGGCGCACTGCTTCCACGCGAGACGTCTGACCCATGCCGACGCCCGCGGTCGTCCCGCCCTTTGCAAAGACGATGGCGTTGGACTTCACGTGTTTGACCACGCGCCAGGCGAACAGCAGGTCGGCGAGTTCTTCATCGGTAGGCGCGCGCTTGGTGACCACTTTGAGGTCTTCGGCCAGCACATGACCGGTATCGCGTTCCTGCACCAACAGGCCGCCGGCCACCGCCTTGGTGGTCCAGCCCGCCTGGGTCGGATCAGCCAGCGCGCCCGTCAGCAGCACGCGCACATTCTTTTTGGACGACAGGATATCCAGCGCCGCTTCATCGGCGTCGGGCGCGATCACGACTTCGGTGAAGATCTTGGTGATGGCATCCGCCGTCTTGGCGTCGAGCGTGCGGTTGAAGGCGGCGATGCCGCCAAACGCTGAAATCGGATCGCCTGCGAACGCGCGCTCATAAGCGGTCGCCAGATCATCCGCCGCTGCTGCGCCGCACGGGTTGGCGTGCTTGATGATCACGGCTGCGGCGCGCTCTTCGGGATCAAACTCGCTGACCAGTTCAAACGCCGCGTCGGCGTCGGCAATGTTGTTATAAGACAGCGCCTTGCCCTGAATCTGACGCGCGGACACAACGCCCGGACGCTGCTCGGGCGCTTGATAGAGGGCCGCATCCTGGTGCGGGTTTTCGCCATAGCGCAGTTTCTCAAGCCGGGGGCCGCCAATGGTGAACCAGCTATGAGCGGGTTTTTCCACTTCCGGCTCGAACCGCGCGGCGATCGCGCTGTCATAGGCGGCGGTGCGGGCGAACGCCTTGCCCGCCAGATGCCGGCGCATGGCCAGCGTCGTCTGGCCGTGATGTTCGGCCATAACCTCGAGCACCTTGTCGAGGTCTCGCATATCGGTGCAGACCGCCACATGATTGTGGTTCTTGGCCGCTGCGCGGATCATCGCCGGGCCGCCTACATCGATTTTCTGGATGCAGGCGTCGATATCGGCGCCGGAGCGCGCGGTTTCTTCAAACGGGTAAAGATTGACCACCAGCAGATCGATCTGGGGAATGCCATGTTCGGCCATCGCCGCCAGGTCATCCTCGTTGTCCCGGCGCGCCAGAAGGCCGCCATGAATGCGCGGGTGCAGGGTTTTCACCCGGCCATCCATCATCTCAGGATATTCGGTGACGCTGGAGACGTCGCGCGCCTCAAGGCCCGCATCGCGCAGGGCCTGCAAGGTGCCGCCCGTGGACAACAGCTCGACCCCGGCGTCAGCCAGCTTGGCGGCGCGCTCGGCGAGACCGGTCTTGTCGGAAACAGAAATCAGAGCCCGCTTGAGCGGGGCGAGGCCAGAAGCATCCATGGAAACGTCCTCCCATTCGGCGCTCGTCAATCTACGCCAGGAACGAAGACGGCCCCATTATCACGCGTCACGCGCGGCGGGAAGCGTCTGACTGATCGCCGTGACCCCCTCCGGCCAGCCGGCTTCGATCACCAGATTTAACCGGTTTCGCACCTGATCGTCATCGCGGCGTTGCGCCGCGGCGATCAATTGTTCCAGCGCGGACTCAACCCGCGTCAGGTCCAGGTCCGGCGTCTCGATGCGCATCACGCCCGGCGGGCCGGCTGGAGACACGTTCTCAAACGCATGGGTCAGCGATTCATGCAGCTTTTCGCCCGGACGCAAACCGGTGAAAACGATCTTCACATCGCGCTCAGGCTCCAGCCCACGCAAACGGATCAATTGCCGCGCCAATCGTGAGATCAGGACTGGCTCGCCCATATCGAGCAAGAAAATATCCCCGCCCGAAAGGCCCACCGCGCCCGCCTGGGCCCCGGCTTCCAGAACCAGGCCAGCCGCTTCCTCCACGGTCATGAAATACCGCGTCGTATCGCTGTCGGTGACAGTGACAGGGCCGCCTTCGGCGATCTGGCGCTCGAACAAGGGCACCACCGAGCCCGCCGAGCCCAGAACATTGCCAAACCGCACTGAGGCCAGCTTCATGGGCTCGACCTTGTCGGCGGCGGCGGCCAGATACAGCTCCACCGCGCGCTTGCTGGCGCCCATGATCGAGCTGGGATCCACCGCCTTGTCGGTCGAGATCGAGACCACGGCCTCAACGTCTGCAGCGGCTGCAGCCTCCACCACATTGCGGGTGCCCATCAGATTGGTGCGGACGGTCTCAGAGACATTGCCCTCCATCAAGGGCACATGCTTGAGCGCAGCGGCGTGGAGCACGACTTCGGGGCGCTCCTCTTCCATCAGCACGTCTAGCCCTTTGCGGTCCTTGATATCGCCCAGAACCGAGCGCCAGCTGGGCGCATCCGCCATGGTCTGCAAGACCATGTCGATTTCGTAGAGATTGGGTTCGGCGGAATCGAGCAGGATCAGACGTTCCGGGCGCAAAGCCGCCGCCTGGCGCACCAGCTCGGACCCGATCGTACCGCCCGCGCCGGTCACCAGCACGCGCTTGCCTGCGATCAGGCGCCGGGCCCCGTCTCGCGACAGCGCGCGCGGCGGACGCGCCAGAAGGTCTGACGCCTCAACAGAGGTGAACGCCCGCGCGCCATTGCCGCCCCGGGCGCGGCTGAGCTGGACGCCCGTCCGTCCGGCAACGCGCGCCACTTCATTGACCAAGGTCGCATCAGGCATGGGGTCGGCCAGCACGATGCGCACCGCGCCATCGCCCGCCAGCCGCTTCACCCGCAACACCGCGCGCGTCAGCTTGTCCGGTCCGCCCTCGATGGGGATGCCGTACAACGCCCGACCGCCCGCCTGGCCTTCTGTCTCCACAAGCGCGCGAAACCTGAAGCTTGGGCCTGATGCGCGGCGCAAATGCGCTTTGAGAACATCCGCCAGATGCTCCCGGGCGCCGACAAGCACCGCCATGGGCGCGCTTTCATCGCCGCGCTGGACCAAAGAGCGCAAATCGCCCGAACGCCACGCCGCCGCCGCCACGCGCGGCGCCACCAGCAAGAAGACGAGCAAAGGCGCGGACAGCGCGAAGGTGGAGCGCGGAAAATCCTCCAGCCGGTTCATCACGAAAAACACCGGCAAGAAGATCAGATGAGACAGCAGAACCGCCTGAACGATCGGCAACAGGTCCGGCATGGACATGTGGCGCCACAAGCCCCGGTGCACGCCTAGCCCCAGGAACACGGCGGCGCTGATCGGGGCGAACACGGCCGGCGCCAGATATTCAAGCGTACCCGGCGGCTCGTTATACTGAGAGAAATGGTATCGGATCACGAGGCTGGCGAACATCGCGCCTGCAGCGGCCAGCGTATCGTAAAGCAGCACCAGACTGGTCGTCAGCGCAACGCCCCGCATCGCGGACGGCGCTTCCGCCGCCCCTTCAGGTTTATCGCTCATATCGCCGGCTCCCCCCTGCGACAGCGAATTCGATCTGTGATCCGCCCGTCATGTTTAACCCGCCGCCCCCACGCGACCCAAACGCTGGAACGCCCATCTGACCCGGTTAGGAGGGCGTTCGCCGGCGCCATAAGGCTCGGCTTCGCCCGAGACGACGAGCTGGGTCGAACGTTCAGGCTTCCCCCCGGCCGCCAGGTAGACGGACCGTTCCAGACGCACCGGACCGCCATCGGTTCGGAAGCGCCATCCATCACCATTACCCGCAACCAGAAGTGCGCTCAAGGAATCCCTTGAAAGTGATGCGCGAACACTGGGGTGCAGATGAAAGCGGATGGAGAACCGGTAGCGCAGTTCCGGATTGTCCGGCGCCCCGTCCTCCACGGGTCTGAACAGGCTGTCCTCTCCTCGCAGGTCGCCGCCGTCGGACGCCAGAAAAAGGCGGCGGCGCAGCGACAGTCCGAAATCTCGCCGATAGCCTTCATGGCTGGCTTCCAGCCAGACGCCCAGATCTTCCTCATTGCGCCGGGCCTTCACAGGTTCGGGCCCTGATGCCACGCGCGGGCCCAGCAGAGACCGCTGCCAGCCCTGCGCCAGAAGCCGTGTCGAGGAGGTTTCTTCAAGCGTCAGAACCGAATGCGCCGCCGTCGCGCGCACCGCCTCTCGCCAGGTGCGGGGCTGATCCTCGGACCAGCCGCAATTGACCACCAACCGGCCGCCTGGCGCGGCGAATTCAAACGCTAGCGCACTGGCGTGCACATCGGCGGAATGCGGACCTTTCGGCGGCCCCGCCGAATCCATGATCAGCACAGCGCCGCCCGCTTGCACCCGATTGTATCCGCTGTGCGGGGCGACATTGAAGCCGCGCCCCTCGCCGCCGCCCACATGCTTGAGCGCCGTTTCGATGGCGCGGGAATCGCCTTCATCGCCGCCATGAAACACGCACAGCCCGCCGCTCGGCAAACGGCAGAAACGGATAAAGGCCGCCGCCCGGTCCATGGCGCGACTGACCTCGGCCGACAAGGTGACGCCGCGGGCGTCCGCCGCCTGATCCAGCACGACAAGGGCGATCAGAACATCTGCCGCCACTCGCGGATTACGGCTGGCGTGGCCGCCATCGGGCAAGAGTTGCGCTGTCAGCTCCGCATCCAGCGCGGCCTGGGACCGCGCCTGCAACCCGGCAGGCAGATCCAGCGTCAGCATGGCCAGTCGCAAGGTGATCGCCGCAAAGAGCCGCGCCTTGTCCTGCGGCATCAAGGACAGGCAACGTGACAGCCGCAGCGTCTGGCGCACCGCGGATTTCAGCCGTTTCGGCGTATTCTCGTCGCCTGCGGAAAAGAGCGTTTCGCTCGCCATCATCCAGGCCCACAAACGGCCTTCCAGGATGTGCGGCTCCCAGCTGAACCAGTTCCACTTGCCAAAACGCGTCAGCCAGTCATCCGCCAGCCGGCGCGCCATCAACGGCGCTTCAGGATCTTCCACCGCGAGCAGGTCGGCCAGCCAGTCAAAGCGATGCAGGCTTTCCGCGAAGCGTTTGGAGGGCGCCGTGCGATCCCAGACCGAGTCTTCTTCGGGAATCTCCACGATCTCGCCCGCCAGGGCGAAGCGGCCGCCCAGCAAGGCCGCGCCATAGGCCTTGTCCCCTTTGACGATGGCCTTGGGGGGCTTGGTCAGAGCCTCCGGCGCACGCTGGTTCTGCGTCAGCATGCGATACGGCGGAGCCGCATTCAGAAGGTCCGACATTTCCCGACGTCCGCGCAGCGCCAGGGCGGCGGCGATCTCGCGGGTCTTGGGCTGGCGTTTCATCAAAGCCTCATGCGCCCCGCAAAGCGGCGATATTCTTGGCGTAAGCCTCCGGGCCGCCCTTGAACACCGCCGATCCGGCGACCAGCGCATCGGCTCCGGCGGCCAGGCATTGCTGGGCGGTTTGCGGGTTCACCCCGCCATCGACTTCTATCATCACATCCAGTCCACGACGGTCGATCGTCTTGCGCAGGGTTTCGATCTTGCGCAGCTGGGAGCTGAGAAAGCTCTGCCCGCCAAAGCCAGGATTGACGCTCATGATCAAGACCAGATCGAGCTCATCCAGCGCATAGTCGATGCAATCTAGCGATGTGCCGGGGTTCAGCGCCGCGCCGGCCTTGACGCCATGGCTTTTGATCGACTGAACCGTTCGGTGAAAATGCGGTCCCGCTTCAGGGTGCGCCGTGATCATGTCGGCGCCAGCGTCGACGAAATCGGCGATGTACGCGTCCACAGGCGAGATCATCAGATGGACGTCGAACGGCTTTTTGGACCAGGGCCGCAAGGCTTTCACCACAGCCGGCCCGATGGTCAAATTCGGTACGAAATGCCCATCCATTACATCAATATGAATCCAGTCGGCGCCGGCGGCGTCAACGGTTTTGACTTCCTCCCCCAGGCGGGCGAAATCAGCCGAGAGAATCGAAGGGGAAATAATTGCGGAATGAGCCATGGGGATTGCGTATCAGCGGCCCGCTTTTTGAGCAAGATGCGCCGTCCGCTTTCCCCCGATCCGGGGCAGTCTACCCAATCGATTCAGAACGCTCTGGAAGACGAGGCGGCAAACTCGCCTTCCAGAGCTGCGTCCGTGATCAGCCGATGGCGCGATGCCCTCGTAGACGCAAGCAATCCACAACCATCTGACGGCGTTCGTCGCGCGTTTCGAGCGCACCGCTGATCCCGCCGACCGTTGCCCCCACAAGAGCCCCCGCCAGGGCGCCCTCCGTATCGGTGACATCATCATCAGCAAGTCCGGCAAGCGCGCCGATCCCAGCGCCAATGGCCATGTCGGTTCGCGTTTCGGCGTTCATCAAGGCGCGCTCACGCGCCAATGCCTGACAGGCTAGAAGGTCCGCCTGGTAAGCCACCGAGCGGGGGCCATCCACGACCGGTGCGTAATCCGCGCCGCCGCCCGCGCAGGCTCCTAACGCCAACACTGCGGCGCCTGCCGCCAAAACGGCGCACCCGTCCCGCAACGCGCACAAAGCCGTGCGCGCAGTCAAACTACGTTTCATGTTTCTCTCCTGAGGAAGGGCCCCCTATCGGGCCCAGGGTCTTAGATCGCTCGCACTCCGCGCAGCGTCTGTGGGCTGCCCGGGCCGTTTCTCAGCGGACCAAAGACAGCATGCGCAACGCCGGGCGGCGCTGACGACATCGGGTTGAAGGGCGCGATGAACGCCCGAACTGCCATGTGCGCCATCTCGGCGTCTCCTGCAGTCTCCGCCCTCCCGGTTTTCCGGCGTGGGGCGAAAGGGTTGACCAACCAGCGGGAGCGAGGCCCCCTAGTAGACGCCGCCCTTCCAATCGAGGCGGGCTGCGCTACATATTATGTAGCAAAAACTACCGCTACGCTTTCCGTAGCGCAAGTGACCATTTCGAGGACAGATTGTGGCGAAACTGACCGAAACCTCGCGCCCCGTGCTGGCTCTGTTTGATGTGTTGGGTCAGAAATGGGTGCTGCGCATCATCTGGGAGCTGCGCAACGGCCCGCTGACCTTTCGCGAGCTGCGGGCCCAGTGCGACGAGATTTCGCCCACCGTGCTCAACCAGCGCCTAGCGCTTTTGAAAGACACGCTTTTGCTGGAAAGCACGGACGAAGGCTACAAGCCCACCGCGCTCCTTGAAGAGTTGGGGCCTGTTTTGTACGCCCTGCGTGACTGGTCCAATAGCTGGGCGGAGATCCGCGTCGCGCATGGCCATGAGCTGTAACCTCATTTCACGCATCCGCCTCCGTCCGGTTCGGGCGAAAGCGCTCGCGGTAGGACCGCACGGTCACCCCCAGATGCTTGTGAAACGCCCGGCGCATGCGCTCGGCAGCGCCAAAGCCTGATTTGAGCGCGATGAGGTCAATCGTGTCGTCTGACTGCTCGAGCCGCACCCGCGCATCCTGAAGCCGGGCCTGCTCCACATAAGCGGCAGGGGTCTCTCCCGTCTCACGCTTGAACTTGCGCGCGAAACTGCGCTCGGACATGCAGGCCAATGAGGCAAGGTCGGCCACGCTCAGCTCATCGGTGAGATTTGAGAGGATGTGCTCAAGCGTGCGGTTGATCGGGCCGTCATCCACCTGCTGCGCGACCAGCTGGGCGCTAAACTGGGCCTGCCCGCCCGGACGCATCATGTACATGACATTATAGCGCGCCACTTTGAGCGCCATGTCATGCCCCCAGTCGGCCTCAACCAGCGCCAGCGCCAGATCCATGCCTGCGGTCACTCCCGCCGAGGTCCAGTATTTGCCGTCGCGCACATAGATCGCATCGGCGTCCAGCTCGACCGCCGGATAGCGTTTCGCCATCACGGGGCACCACCACCAATGGGTTGCGGCGCGCTTGCCGTCCAGAAGCCCCAGCTCCGCCAGGATGAAAGCCCCGGTGCAGATCGAAATCACGCGTTTGGCCTGCTGATCCGCCCAGGCCGCAAACTCCATCAGCCGGCGGTCCTTGAGCGCGGCCTGGGTTCCATGACCGCCCGCGATCATCAGAACATCGATGGGCAAACCGCTGCCGCGCGCCTGCTCAAACGTCATGTCGGGCACCAGAGACAGGCCGGATGTGGTGCGGATCGGGGTCGTCTCAGCGGCGACCAGGGTCAGCTCATACCCGCCCACGCCGCCATCCCTGAACAGCTTGACCCCGGAGAGCACCTCCATGGGGCCGGTGATGTCCAGCACATGGGCGTCAGGATACGCCACCATCACCACATGAATGAGCGGCGGCTCGGCGAGCGGAGAAGAAACAGGATATGTCATAGGCTGATAGTGCGCCCAGCACGCGGAATCCGAAAAGCCTGCAAACACGCAGATTCCGCCAAACTGCTCCTATTGCCGTCCCAGCAAGATCGGCAGGACGTTTGTGACGCTGCGCAAGAGCGAGCCCTTGCCCGCTGCACGCTCCAGATCATCAAGCTCGGCGCGATCAAGCCAGACCCCGTTCACCATCACCGCGTCAGGAAACTCGACCACGGTCACATCGCTGAGCGGATCGCCGCTGACCAGCACCAGATCCGCGCGCAATCCCGGCGCGATCCGGCCGCGATCGGTCAGCCCCAGAACCTGCGCGCCATTCGCGGTGGCGGTCTGCAACGCCGCATGCGGGCTCAAGCCTGACATCACCAGCAATTCCAGCTCGCGCGTCATCGACCGGCCTGGAAGATTGGTGAAAATGCCCGCATCCGTGCCGGCGATCAGCGTCACGCCCGCCTCATGCATCATGCCGGTGGCCTGGCGATAAAACTGGCGACGCGCCTCTTCCCGGACGGCCGGGTCCTGACGCGCCCAATACGCGTAAACATCGGCATCGATGCGCACATAGAGCGGATTGAGGGTCTCCACCCCAGGACGCTCCAGATAGGCGCCGCCGCTCTCCGCCACCCGCACCAGATTGTCATGGGCGATCAGGGTGGGTGTCACCACAACGCCGGCCTGGGCCATTTCGCGCGCCAGCTGCTGCATGCGGTCCGCGTTCAGGCGGTCGCGCAGGCCGTGCCAGACGATGGATTCGGTATGCTCGATGGTCAGAAAGCCGTCATCGAGCACGCTCGTGAAGGGGATCAGAAAATCGCGCTCCAGCGGAATCCCCGGCTCGCGCACGCCTTCAGGCGTATGGCCCGACACCGTCAGCCCCAGAGCGCGCGCTTCTTCAAGTACGCCGCGATAGGCGTCTTCGGTCAGGTTTGAATACACTTTCAGATGCCGGTAGCCCTGCTGATGCTGACGGCGGACCGCGGCGCGCGCCTCCTCACCCGTCATCACCAGAACATGGTTCTGCTGGGCGTTCGGACCCGGCGAGTTCAAAATCGGCCCGGTGGTCAGAAGCGTCGGCCCCAAAAGCGCGCCGTCCTCGATCCTGTCCGCCCAGCGCAAATGCACCGGTAGGCCGGCGACATTGCGCACGCTGGTGACGCCATGGGCGAGATACCCTGCCAGCTCGGGCACATCCCAGACATGCACATGGGCGTCGATCAGCCCGGGCAGCACCGTGCGGCCCGCTGCGTCAATGCGCTCAGCACCCTCAAGGCGCGGATCGCCGACCAGCGCGCCATGAGGGACGCGCGCGGCGATGACGCCGTCGATCACGAGAATATCCTGAGCCTCAAGCGCGTCAGGCTCGCCCGCGACCATGGGGACCAGACGCGCATTCTCGATCAGGATGGCGGGCGCCGCTCTCTGCCCGGAAAGCTCGGAAGGCCATCGAAACGCGACCGCCCAGATCAGCCCGGCGATAACGCCCAGACCAACCAGCACCCCGAAGACAATCCGCATTTCGCTCTCCCGCCTGACACCCCTTCAGTCTGGAACGCAGGCGCGCGAGACGAAAGTGCAGATTCGGACAATCTTGCTGAAAGCTCCGCCGAGCGCGTCGGACCTAGTCAGTCAGTCTCGCGCAAAGGCGCAGGCTCAGCTCGCCCTCCGGCCCAGACCCCGCCCAGCACCAGAACCACGCCCGCCATTTGAACCGGGCTGAGGCTTTGTCCCAAAAGCAGCCAGCCGATCAGCACCGCCGTCAGAGGGCTAAGAAAACCGAGCGTGGACACTGCTGCGGGATCAAGACGCTGAACGCCGTGAAACCATAGCCCATAGGTCAGCGCCGCTCCGATGAGGCCAAGCCAGAGCAATCCCGCAATCGCTTCGCGATCAAGGGGCGGCAAAGCCGGTTCTAGTAACAAAGCGAACGGCAGAAGCAGCATGCCTCCAGCGGCCAGTTGCCAGGCGGTGAAGGTCAGAAGCGGAGTGTCGCGCCGCCATTTCCGGCTCAACACCGTGCCCGTCGCCATCGACACCGCGCCGCCCAGCCCCGCGGCGACGCCGAGAGGATCAAGACCTGCGGCTGGCCCCAGGACCAGACACGCCACGCCCAGCACGCCCGTGATACCGCCCATCACCGCCAGACGCCGCACCGGCTGGTCCAGCACCACCCGCGCCAGTCCGATGACGATCAGCGCCTGTAGCGAGCCCATTGTCGCCGCCACGCCGCCGGGCAGACGATAGGCGGCGACGAACAGGCAGGCCCAGAAAATGGCGAAATTGACCGCTCCGAGCACCGCCGCCTCGCCCCATTGCCGCCCGACCGGCAGCCGACGCAAGGCGACCAGCAACAACAGGCCTGCGGGCAAAGCGCGCAAGACGGCCAGGGTCAGGGGATACCCCGCAGGCAGCATCTCGGTGGTGACGATATAGGTCGTCCCCCAGACCATGGGCGCGAGCCCGGTCAGGATCAGGTCAAACATACGCGGCATGATGATCCCCTTCCCTAGCGCAGAGGAAAGGCGAGCGGACGCATCGGCGCGGCGTCAGCCCCGCGCAAGCGCAAACCGCCGCCAATAAAGGCGAACTCATAGACCTGGTCGCGCGCCAGGGCCTCCAGAAACACAAGCTCGATGATCGGGGCCCCTTGTTCCGCCAAAAGATAGGTGTGCACCGGCACGTAATTGGCCGGATCTTCACTGGGGAAGGCCTCAAAGCTGAGATTGTCAGCGCCAACGATCATCGCCCCGCCCTCCTCAATCAGGAAGCGGGCGGCCTCCATGCCCAGACCGGGCGGGTTCTGCATGTAAGCCTGGGCGTCGTCATACACCTGCATGCGGCCGGTGCGGATCAGCACCACATCACCTTCAGCCAGAGACACCTGTTGAGAAGCGAGCGCGCCGACCAGCTCGCCCCGGCTGATCCGGTGACCGTCAGCAAGCTGATCAACCCCAAGAAACGCCGGCAGGTCAATCAAGACGCCGCGCGCAACGATGGGCGGCAACGCCTCAGCCCCGCCCACGCGCCAACCGCGATCGCCCAGATGTTCTTCTGCCGTGAAGCCGTTCCACACTTCGCCATTGAGCCCGAAATGGACCAGGGCGTCGATGTGCGTGCCGGTATGGGTGTACATCGAGACCGCCGCGCCCGTGTAGCTGACATGGTCGTTCATGGCGTGGCCCAGCCCCAGAGGGTCATCCACGCCCGTACCGTGCGGGGTGTGGGTCATCCAGATCCGATAATGAGGATCACCCGCGGCCTGCCAGCTGGGCATGCCGATGAAATACTCCACCGACAGATCATAGGGCGCGCCGCCCGAGATCCGGCCCAGAATGGCGGCCTGGCTGACCGGCGTCATCAGGTTGAGCCGTCCGATTTCATCGTCCGCCCCCCATGGGCTCACGCCGACTTCAGGACGGTCAGATTGCGCCGTTGCGACCGCGCCCAGGACTGCGGATAAAGCGGCGCCGATCAGCGCCGATGACAGGCGTGTCATAGCATTCTCCGTAAACTGAATGATTGAAAGCAAAGGCCTCAGGCAGGCTCTGCGATCTTCGCGCGACCTACGGCCATACGCTGCGCCAGCTCTGCGACGCGGGCGCCGAGCCGGGCCGCGCTTTCACGGTCGGCGGCGGGCGGGGCGAGGTCCGGTCCCTGGTCATTATTGGCCTGGGCCATGGCGCCCAGAGACGCCCCGATACGATTGAGATCGTCCACGCTGGCGGTCGAGCTATTATTGCCGGGCAACTGGTTGAGGCTCACCCACAGCATGCCGTGCTGGGCCGCAAGCGTGGCGAGCTGGCTGAGCGTGGCGAACTTGTCGCCGGCCTGCGAGCTGGAAACGGTGAAGCCCGCCGCCAGCTTGTCCGCCCAGCTCCGCGCCAGCCAGATGGCGGAGGTCTGGTCCATGAAGGTTTTGAACGGCCCCGAGACCGCGCCCATATAGGTCGGCGAGCCAAAAATGATCGCGTCGGAAACGGCGAGGATCGCCCAAGATTCAGAGTTCATGTCGGTGACGTCGATCAACTCGGCCCGCGCGCCGGACTGGCGCTCGACTCCTTGCGCGACGGCCTCGGCAAGAACGCGGGTATGTCCGTAGCCGGTATGATAGGCGATTGCGATTTGCGTGCGCATGGCGCTCTCCCGTGTGATGACGGGTCGAACCTTACTGCACGGCAAATTGAAAATAATTCAGACTTTTATTGATTTATATTTCACGAAACGTGAAATATAAATCCTAGCTCTGCATCGTCCTGAAATGCTCGACCAGAAAGTCGAGGAAGACCCTCACCTTGCGTGAGACCTCGCGCTGTTCGGGATAGACAGCGTATAGCGCCTGCGCTTCACCGCGCCATCCCGGCATGGCGTCGACCAGGGCGCCGGACGCCATGTCCTCACGCACATAAACATTTGGCAGAAGTGCGAGGCCCAGCCCTTGCTTTGCAGCGGCCTTGAGCGCGATCGAGTTGTTGATCCGCAGTCTCGGCTTGACCGGGACAGCTTGTATGCCGTCGGCGCTGAACAGCGGCCAGGTCTCCGGAGTTCCTGACCCGGCAAAAACCAGAGCGTCATGCGCACTCAGATCCTGAGGTGATGCAGGACGCCCCCGAGCTTCCAGATAGCTCGGCGCGGTACAGACAATCCTGTCCAGATCCAGCAATTTGCGCACTTTCAGGCTGGAATCCTGCAACAAGCCTCCCCTGATCGCCAGATCGAAGCCTCCACTGACCAGGTCCACATACTCATCGCTCATATGCAGATCGAGCAGAATGTCCGGGTACTGACGACAGAAATCTGGCAAGGCTTCAGACAGGGTCATCAGCCCCATCGACATGGGCGCTGACACCTTCAACCGCCCGCGCGGGCTCGCAGCTTCGGCGCGCACCTGCTCGTCAGCTTCCGCCAACGCGTCCAGCACCGCGCACGTCTGATGATAATAGGCCGCGCCCGCATCGGTCAGGCTCAGAGAGCGGGTGGTGCGCACGATCAACTGGACGCCAAGCCGGGCTTCGAGATCCTTGACCGCCTTGCTTACCGCGGCGTTGGACACGCCCAGATCCCGCGCCGCCGCGCTGAAGCCGTTACACTCAGCCACCCGCCGGAAGACTTCCAGCGTTGATAATCGGTCCATGGCCTGGCCCCTGCTCGATGCGACTCATAGGTGATCATCAATGATCGCCCACTCCTGATGCCGGACTCAAGTCAGCATCGTCAAAGCCGTCAGGAAGACTGCAAAGCTCAATGTCGTCCCCAGAGTGCGGATATGGTTCCAGGCGGTCCAGACGCGCCGATAACGCTCCCAGACATCCTCCGCACCGCCGCTGGCTTCAAGCGCCTTGTTAAGCGGCACACTCGCCACAAGCGTTACGCCGAAGACCAGCACGGCGTAAACGCTGGCGCCCAGACCGATGAGCCAGCGGGCGGTTTCCGGCGCCTCTTCCGGCGCCCACCAGACCAGCCCGGCCGCAAACGGGATGATGAGGAAAAAGCTGGTCAGAAAGACCGATCGCAACACCGTCCGGTTCAGACCGATCATGCCAGCCGCGCCGGCGCCGGGCGCGGCCTGAGACAGGCCGCGCATGATGAAATCTGAAAACGCCAGGAAAACGCCCGCCGTCAGGCCTGTCGCCAGAACCAGTCCCGCAAGCGCAAAGACATATACCGTCATCTCAACCTCCAGCATCGCTCTACACAGGTTCCGCCGCCAGCCAGACGCCGCGAGCGGCGGTCTTTCGGGCGTACGTCTCGAAATCCGTGGCGGGGCGTCCCAGCGCACGCTGAACGCCGTCGCAGACATGGGCGTTGCGGCCGTCAAAAACCGTGGTGAACAGGTAATCCATCAACCACACCACGTCTGCGGGCGCACCTTCGGCTTTTGCGCCCTCCAGAAAGGCGGCGTGCGGGATGGCCACGAAGTCTATGGTCCGGCCAGCAGCCTCTGACAGCGCTGCGGCCACATCCTTGAACGTCATCAAACGCGGGCCGGTGACTTCATAGATCTCGCCGTCATGACCGGGCTGGGTCAGCGCCGCAACCGCCACTTCGGCGATGTCATCGACGTCCACGAACGGCTCAGGCGTATCGCCTGCCGGCAGCGTGATCTGACCGGCGCGCACCATGTCCACGAAGGCGCCTTCGGAGAAGTTCTGATTGAACCAGCTGGCGCGCACCACACTCGCTTCCAGCCCGCTATTGAGCACGATCCGCTCACAGGCCTGCGCTTCGGCTTCGCCGCGGCCTGACAACAAGACCAGGCGTTGCACGCCCTGCTTTGCGGCGGCGTCCACAAAGCGGGTGATCGTCGAGACTGCGCCCGGGACCGCCAGATCCGGCGCGTACGCGATGTAGACGGCTTTCACGCCGTCCAGCGCCGCCGGCCAAGTGTCCGGCTGGTTCCAGTCAAAGGGAATGTCCGCCCGCCGCGAGCCCAGACGGATCGGATGGCCCTGCTCGGCCAGCACTTGCGCCACGCGACCGCCGGTCTTTCCGGTCGCGCCCGTGATCAGAATAGGGGAGGTGCGCGTGAACGCACGGCGGACTGCGTTGAAAATAGCCATGTCATGCTCCTTGCGTCACTTGACGCGATGTAAAGTTTACATGGCGTCAAGTAGGCGCCTCTTGACACGGTGTCAAGCGTAATCGATGGTGCGTCCGACTTTTTGCGCTCGGAGACCCCGCAATGGCCGCCACAGCCGACACCCGCACCAGGATCCTGAACGCGTGCCACACGCTGTTGGTCAGCGACACAGGCGCTTCGACCCGGATGAGCGATATCGCCAAAGCCGCCGGGCTGAGCCGGCAGGCGGTGTATCTGCACTTCAAGACGCGTGCGGAGCTTCTGATCGCCCTGACGCGTCATATTGACGAGGTCGAGGATGTGACGGGCAGGCTTGCGCCCAGCCGCGCCGCAACGTCCGGCCTTGAAAGGCTGGACGCCTATATCGAGGCGTGGGGCGGTTATATTCCGATCATCTATCCCGTGGCGCGCGCCCTGATGGCGATGGCCCCCAGTGATGAGGCGGCGGACCTGGCCTGGACCGATCGCATGACCGCCATGCGCCAAGGATGCGACGCGGCGATCCACGCCCTCGCAGCCGATGGCGATTTGCGCCCTGAACTGGACGCCCAAAAGGCGGCGGACCTGCTTTGGGCCATCTTGTCCGTGCGCAATTGGGAAGCGTTGACCCTGAGCTGCGGCTGGCCGCAAGCCCAATATCTGCATCACATGAAAGCGCTGACCCGAAACTATCTTTGCTCCAAGGAAACAGCATCATGACGTCTAACGCCCTCACCTTTCGGCGTGCCGGTCGCGACGATCTCGAGGCGATCATCGCCCTGCTCGCCGACGACGACCTCGGGCAGAGCCGTGAGCGTGTCAGCACGCCCCTTGATCCGGCCTATCTGTCCGCGTTTGACGCCATCCAGTCCGACCCCAACCAGCTCCTCGCCATACTGGAAGACGACGCGGGCGTTGCAGGATGCTTGCAGATCAGCTTCATCCCCGGCCTGTCGCGCCTGGGGATGTGGCGCGGTCAGATTGAAAGTGTTCGCATCGCCCGGCGCCGGCGCGGTGACGGGCTGGGCCGCACGATGATTGAGTGGGCGATCGAGCAATGCCGCCTGAGACAGTGCGGTCTGGTGCAGCTGACGTCTGACAAGGCGCGCACCGACGCTTTGAGATTTTACGAGACGCTGGGCTTCACAGACAGTCATGAAGGGTTGAAGCTCGCCTTATGACGCTGGCGGGTCCGTGAGTTCAGGCGTCGTCAGCGGATCCGCCTTCACATCCTCAAGCCAGCGATCCATCACCACACAGGCGGTGAGATCGCCCGTGACGTTCACCGCCGTCCGGCACATGTCGAGGATCCGGTCCACGCCCAGCAAGATCGCCACGCCCGCCGCCGGAATGCCCATACCTTGCAGAATCGTGGCGAGGATGATGATGCCGACCCCCGGCGTGGACGGGCTGCCGATGCTGGCCCCCACCACGGTGATCACCAGAAGCGCGAACTGGGCGGCGCTCAGATCCACGCCGAACAGCTGGGCGATAAACAGGGCCGCGACCACCTGATACAGCGCCGTGCCGTCCATATTCACGGTCGCGCCCAGCGGAATGACGAAGCGCGCAATGGGCGGCGCCACCTTCAACCGGTCTTCAGCGACCCGCAGTGACAGCGGCATGGTCGCCGCCGAGCTGGACGTCGAGAAGGCCAGGAGCTGCGCATCGACGATCTTGCCGGCGAACGCAAACGGATTGCGGCGTCCCAGCACGAGCACGATCACAAGATAGCAGGTGAGCAGGGCGGCGAGGCCGATCAGCACCGAGACGATATAAGCCGACAAGCCGATCAAGGCGTCGAAGCCGGCCCGGATGACGAAATCAGAGATCAGGCCCAGCACGGCGATGGGCGCCAGCCGCATGGCCCAGCCGATGATCTTCATCGCTACTTCCTGGACCGTCTGCAGCAGTCGGCTGAGCGGTTCGGACCTGTCCGGGCCGATGATCGACATCGCCACGCCAATGAACAAGGCGTAGACCACGATCTGCAGCATGTTGCCGGTCAGCATGGCGTTATCAATGTTGGCGGGCACCAGATTGGCGATCTGGGCGGGCGCGGACAGCACTTCGGCGGGTTCCGTCATCAGCGCGTCCACGGACCCGGCGGCTTCGGCCATAGCGGCGTCAGTAAAATTTGCTCCGTCGATGAACCTGCCCGGCTTGATCAGGCTCGCCACTGCGGCGCCCAGGAGCACCGCCAAGGTGGTCGTCCCGACAAAATACGGCGCGATTCGAAACCCGACCTTGCGCAGAAAAGCCGGGTCCCCCGCCGATGTCAGACCCAGAATGATCGAGCTGATGATCAGCGGGATCACCACCATCTGGATCACGTTCAGGAAGATCTGACCGGGCAGTCGCAGCCATTCCGCCACATCTTCGGCTGTACCAGCCTCAAGTGAGAAAGGGCCCTCGGTCTGTGGCGACAACAGCAAGCCAACGCCAACACCCACAACCATGGCGACCAGAATCTGCGCCCACAGACGGGACTCGATCAGGCCGCGGATATCGCGCACTCGCAAATTGCGCCGAACATTCATGGGCAAGCTCTTGTGACTTGTCTGCGGCTATTGAGACCTTCGCCCGCAGTCCTGGCAAGCTTTGGCGGACAAGCAAACTGCGTCCGATCACCTCATCAATATACGGCGCGCCAGCAGAGCGGCGGTCTTCGCCGTCACCCCGTCCTGGTCGTGAGCCGGGCAAAGCTCCACCAGATCGGCAAGC